>CACYNE010000083.1 GCA_902775605.1 uncultured Prevotellaceae bacterium | reverse complement strand
ATATTTTCATAATGCTTTCTGTAAACGTTCAATGAATTCGTCGGCCAACTCCTTGGTGAATGTCAGGGGTGGCAACAGGCGGAGCACATTCTCGCCAGAACAGCCTGTGAAGACGTGCTGCTCGTAAACCAGGCGCTGGCGTACAGGCTTCTGCGGCGTGTAGAGCTCGATGCCAATCATCAGGCCGCGACCACGCACTTCTTTAATCTTGTCGTTCTTTAGGCTGCGAATCTTGTCCATCAGGTAGTCACCCACCTCGCGAGCGTTCTCCACCAGGTTCTCCTGCTCCATCACGTCGATGACCGACAGGGCGGCGGTGCATGCCAGGTGATTGCCGCCAAAGGTGGTGCCCAGTTGTCCATAGACGGCCTCGAACTCAGGCGAGATCAAGACGGCACTCATGGGGAAGCCATTGCCGATACCTTTGGCCACGGTGATGATGTCGGGCTTGATGCCCAGCCACTGGTGGGCAAAGAACTTACCGCTGCGTCCATAGCCACACTGAATCTCGTCGCAGATAAGTACGGCACCATAGCGCTTGCAGGCATAGGCCAGTTTCTGAGCAAACTCAGGTGTGGCCATCTGGATGCCGCCTACACCCTGAATGCACTCCAGGATGACAGCAGCGATGCCGCCGCGAGTCAACTCGCGCACCCAAGGCTCGATATCATTGAGAGGCAGGAAGCGCACATGATGATTATCGTTGATGGGAGCCACAATCTTGGGGTTGTTGGTCACCTCGACAGCCAAAGACGTGCGTCCGTGGAAAGCCTTCTCGCACGACAGCACGCGAATATTGCCCGTCTTAAACGACGCCAACTTCAGCGCGTTCTCATTGGCCTCGGCACCGCTGTTCACCAAGAACAGCTGATAGTCCTCATAACCAGAAATCTTGCCCAGTCGCTCTGCCAGCTCTACCTGCAACTTGTTCTGTACAGAGTTGCTATAGAATCCCAGCGTCTGCAACTGACCATTCAACTTCTCCACATAGTGGGGGTGACAGTGTCCGATGGAAATGACGGCGTGTCCGCCGTAAAGGTCCAGATACTCCTGACCCTTATCGTCCCATACCTTACAACCTTGGCCCTTGACGATGTTGACGTCGAAAAGGGGATAGACATCGAATAGTTTCATCTTTGCGCAAATCTTTTCTAATATAATCGACTGCAAAGTTACGAAAAAGGGGCGATAAAATGCAAGAAACACAAGTTTTTTTTGCAATTCTCTCCTCTTAGTGCATAATCATACAGAAAAATGTTTTATTACGCCTATTTTTTTCTCGATTTGCCGTGTTTGATTGAATAAAAAAGCGTATCTTTGCATCCCGAAAACTAAAAACAAAGGAAATATAACGAATGAAAAGAATTTTTCTGGCGATGGCTGTCTCGCTGTGTGGCGTGGCGCTTTTCGCACAAACGAAGGACGATAAACCTTCAACCTCGAACCCAAACAGTGACTCTTTGCTCATGGCTCATTTGGCTGTTATTGACCAGCAGGTGATACCTGCCGATACCTCTGTCAGACAAGGCACTCTGAAGAATGGTCTCACCTATTATGTCCGTCGATGCACGTCGTCGGACCAGAAAGTTGATTTCACTTTTCTGGTGAAGGGAGGAAGCATCATCGAGAAGGATAATGAACGCGGCGTGGCCCATTTTGTGGAGCATATGATGTTTAAGGGCACGAAACATTTCCCAGGTCAGGAAGCGATTGCTTTTATGGGAAGATGCGGCTTGAAGTTCGGACATGATAGCAATGCCTTTACCACTCATACCAACGTGCGCTATCTCCTCAATTCCATGCCTAATGATGAACTGGTGGTTGACTCATGTCTCCTTCTGATGCGTGACTGGGCTTGCGATGCCACGATGGATGACAAGGAAATAGAGAGTGAGCGCAACGTGATTGTGGAGGAATGGCGTGGCAGTACCTCAAAGGCTTATCAGATGAGTATCGTTAATGAAATCCTCAATACGCCCTGTTATGTTGACAGGTCGCCCATTGGTGATATGGATGTCGTGAAGAACTGCTCGCCCAAGACCATTCGTGACTTCTACAAGCGTTGGTATCAGCCACAAAACCAGGCTGTAGTTGTGGTGGGAGACATTGATGCCGACGAGATAGTGGCGAAGATCAAAAAGATGTTTGGCGACCTGAAACGAGGCAGGAATACGGTTCCCGCTTGTCCTGCCCTTCATGACGAGGAGTCACCCCGTATCCGTTTCTTCTCAAAAAGCAACTCGCCCTATCACTTCAGTGCGATGATGATGCGACTGCCTGCTGACGATGCTGCGAAAGAGAATACCGTTGGCGCGTTGAGGGCTGAGGAGGTCTATAACCATCTGAGTGGGTTGATGCTCAATCAACTCAATCTGGTGAAAGACAAGAGTATTGCCTATGTGGCCTCGACGATGGCAAAACCCGTCGAAGTGAAAGGCATCGAGACGATGATAATTGAGTTGGGCTCGAAGCCGGACGACTGGAAAAAGGCGCTTGAGAAGTTGGCCAAGCGCGTGGAATATCTTCGTAGAAATGGGTTTACGGATGCCGATAATAAGTTGGGCTTTATCACGAAACCTAAGTATAATGATGACTATACGGCTATTGACTTTTCAGACACGACAAGGGTTGACCAAACGGAAAGCCGTCTTTCGTGGACGAACTTAATAATCAATAGTTTTTTTCAGGGCACTAAGATACTCGATTTGAATAGTACAAAAGCCAGTAGGGATCATATTCGCAGCACCATCACGACGAAACAGGTGAACGATGCATTCAGGAAACTGGTTAGCGGTAGGAATCTGACTTTCGCTGAGACGTTTCCTGAAGGTGTGGTCTTCCCTACAGAGAAAGAGGTGGCGGATATCCTGAACCGCGTGAAGCAGATGAAGAATGAGGAACTGGCGGAGGCGGCTGTAGAGGAGCCTAAGAAGTTGGAGATGCTCCATGTGGATAGCGTCGACATCAATCCGACGCCAGGCACCGTAAGGAAAACCACCGTTCTCAACGACAGTATCAGCGAGGTGCTTCTGTCGAATGGTGTGAAGGTGGTGTTCTGGAAAAAGAAGATATATCAGAATGGTGTCAAAATGAAGCTGGACCGTCCTATGGGGTTCTCGGCACTCAGCGATGAAGATATCCAATACCACAATATGCTGACAAGCTGCAGAAGAAGATATAAATACGAG
>CACYNE010000082.1:3421-4972 GCA_902775605.1 uncultured Prevotellaceae bacterium | reverse complement strand
TTCCATTAGGCTGGAAGCAGAAACTTGCTTTCTCTGTGTCGATATTCCACGAACCAGGTGTGGTGTTCCTCGATGAGCCCACAGGTGGTGTTGACCCTGCCACACGACGTCAGTTCTGGGAACTCATCTACGACGCTGCCGCTCGTGGCATCACAGTGTTTGTGACTACTCATTACATGGACGAAGCTGAATATTGCGACCGCATCTCCATCATGGTCGATGGTAAGATAAGTGCTCTCGGCACCCCCGACGAGCTAAAGCAACAGCTGAACCAGCCCGACATGGACCATGTGTTCACATATCTGGCACGACAGGCAAAACGCGGGGATAGTGCATAGTACATAATTAATAGTTCATAATGAAGCAGTTTATCAGTTTTGTAAAGAAAGAGTCGCGACACATTCTTCGCGATCGCCGCACAATGCTCATACTGTTCGGCATGCCAATAGTGCTGATGCTGCTCTTCGGCTTTGCCATCACCAACGACGTGAGGAATGTGCGCACAGTGGTGGTGACGTCGCAGATGGATCATATCACACGCATGGCTGTCGATCGCCTGGTAGCATCGGAGTATTTCGACATCACTGCCACCGTAGGCACAAGCAAGGAGGCTGAGCGGCTCATCCGCAATCAAAAGGCCGACATGGCTGTGGTGTTCGGTGCCGACTTTGCCTCGAAACGTAGCGGTGCACAGCTGATTGTCGATGCCGCCGACCCAAACATGGCACAGCAATGGACCAATTACGCCCAACAGGTAATCAGCAACCCCGATCTGTCTGCAGTAAACATTAAACTTCTATACAATCCCCGGATGAAGTCAGCCTACAATTTCGTGCCTGCCATTATGGGTATGCTGCTGATGCTCATCTGCGCCATGATGACATCCATAAGCATTGTGCGCGAGAAAGAGAAGGGCACTATGGAAGTGCTTCTTGTCTCACCAGTGCGGCCGCTGATGATAATCATAGCAAAGGCGGTGCCTTATCTGATTCTTGCCTTCATCATACTCGTCAGCATCCTGCTTATGGCACGCTATGTGCTTGCCGTACCTCTGGCAGGCAGCATTGTGTGGATATTCATTGTCAGCTGCATCTATATTCTGCTGGCTCTCTCGCTCGGATTGCTTATATCAAATATCGCCACCAACCAACTGATGGCGCTACTACTGTCTGCCATGGTGCTGCTAATGCCAATTGTCATGCTCTCGGGCATGCTGTTCCCAATAGAATCGATGCCACGCATACTGCAATGGGTGTCGGCTATAATTCCTCCACGTTACTACATACAAGCCATGCGCAAACTGATGATAATGGGTGTGGGCATAGGCGATATAATACATGAAGTGATAATCCTATCAGCGATGACAATAGTGTTGTTAGCAATCGCACTCGCAAAGTTTAAGACTCGATTGGAATAAATAACAAAAAAACCGTAAGCCAAAGCCAATGATAAAATATCTCATTCAGAAGGAGTTTCTGCAGATACGGCGCAATGCTTTTTTGCCACGACTGATATTCGTCTTCCCCATCATGATTATGTGCGTGATGCCGT
>CACYNE010000082.1:0-3401 GCA_902775605.1 uncultured Prevotellaceae bacterium | reverse complement strand
CCTCAGCCAGCGCCTTGTGCACAGCATCGAGCAAAGCAGATACTTCATCTTCAGCGGGCTACAGCCGTCGTACGATGCCGCACTGAAAGAGATAGAGAAAAGCCGCACCGACATAGTGCTGGTCATCCCACCGAAATATAGTCACGACATAGCCCTTGGACATCAGCCACAAGTCCTCATAGCGGCCAATGCCGTCAACGGCACAAAGGGAAGCATAGGAAGTACCTATCTGGCGCAGATAGTGATAAATGATAACCTCAATTCCCGGATTTCACCTTTCAACTCTCAACTTTCAACTTTCAACTTTCACTTTTCAACTCTTAACCTATACAACCCTCACCAGAACTACAAGGTATTCATGATTCCTGCCTTGCTGGCTATTGTAATGATGCTCATGTGCGGATTCCTGCCGGCACTAAACATTGTGGGGGAAAAAGAAACGGGCACTATCGAACAGATAAACGTCACACCGGTGAGCAAATGGTCATTCATACTCGCAAAACTGATACCCTACTGGCTCATCGGTTTGTTCATCGTCACGGTCTGTCTGCTATTGGCATGGGGCATCTACGGCATCACATGCCAAGGTCCGCTGTGGCTGGTATATCTTCTAGCCATGTTGCTAGCACTGTTCTTCTCATCGTTTGGACTCATCATCTCCAACTACAGCAACACCATGCAGCAAGCCATCTTTGTGATGTGGTTCTTCGTCGTCTGCCTCATGTTGCTCAGCGGACTTTTCACCCCCACCCGCTCCATGCCCGACTGGTCGTATGCCACTACCTACATCAACCCCATGCACTACTTCATCGATGCCGTGCGCACAGTGTTTGTACGTGGCGGAGGATTCAGCAGCATCGCTCATCAAGTAGTGGCGCTAACCGTCTTTGCTCTGGTAATGGGCACGTGGGCAGTGGCAAGCTATAAAAAGAATAACTAGCAAATGGTTGATGTTATCACTTGGCACGTTCTAATTCCTTGCGGATGACGTCAATCCCAGGTAAACCGATCGACTTGTAGGTCTGCTCGCCGCGGGTGTTATAAATGGCATAGGTGGGAATGCTGTGCGACTCGTATTTCTCGAGGATGTGGTAGTATTGCTCCTTTGTCAGATAGTAGTGATCGCCGTCGATATCGTTTATCATCTCCTGCCATGTGGCCAGGGGCGAGGATGTCGAGGTTATATAGACAAATCTGACGTTCTGGTCCTTCATCTCCTCCTTCATCGGCTTCATAGCCTTGTGCCCGGCGCGGCAGGGCCCACACCACGTTGCCCAGATGTCGATAAGCACGGCATTGCCTTTGTATCTCTCGAGGATGGTCTGCAGGATATTCTCTGGAGCCACGTCGTCGTATTTCTGATAGAAGACGTGCTCCTCGCTGGCGAGCTGTTGGGCTACGCGTTGCTGCTCTGCCAGATAGTCGCGCACAACATTCTTACAGTCCTCGAAAGTCATCTCGCTCAGGGCTTTATCAGCGTCTGATTTCGATAGGTCGCGGTCATTTAAAAGCATGACGATTCTGCGCAGGTCCATGTTGTAGGCATTCTTTTCCTTGGCATCTTTGTCGTCCTCGTGTGCGTAGGTTTCCCAGAATGCCATGCCGCAAGGAGACGCTGGCTCGTTGAGGTACTGTATGCTGTAGTTGAAATATTCCGAGACAGGCAGCAGGTCTTTGTTCTTTGCCATCTTCTGCCCCATATCCTCGTAGCTCATATATACCTTTCCGTTGTCGTCGATGTTATAAATGCTAAAGTTCCTCGGAAAAAATCTGCTCCATTCGTAATAATCATTTTCTGCCTTCATCGAGAGCAGGTCTTTCGCCGCGGTGGTGTATTTGGCCTTTCTGAATGAAGCGACACGCTGGTTGAAGAGGTCGGTCAGGCACTGTTTGCGCTCCGCCGGAGTATTGCAGTCTTTTACTTTCCGATAGGTCTGCATGCCAAATTGAGGTATCTCAAATCTGTTTTGTGCATCGGCCATATCCATGTTTGTCTTGGCAAGGTAACCTTTGAAAGCAACGAACGGACGTACGTCGGCTGTCACTTTCATCAGGATTGATGTTTCCTGTCCTGGGGCGATGACGATATTCGTGAACCCCAATCCCTGAACGCCTATGACCACCTCGCGAGTCAGCCAGAGGGGCACCTCCACTTTCAAGGTTCCATCGTCGGCAAACTTGAAGAACTTATCATATCCATCTGTAGCCCCCAACGGCATGAATCCGCCTATATAGAATTCAAGTCCCATTTCTGGCTTATATCCCAGCATCTTCACATTGACGGTGGCAGTGCCTTTGTTGATCTTAGCAGTGGGTAGTACCTCGTCTTTTGCATACTTCACGTTCTTCCACTCGTCGGGAATCACAGTCTTCTTCTTTGTCTTTCCGTCGCTGATACCCCAAAATCTGAAAGCACCCTCATCGTAGCTCTCAATAAAGTCCATCTCCTTGGTATTGAGAGGTACGGGGTCGAAATGCAGAGCCAGGTCGGCCGTTCCGCTTTCGGGCATCCAGAAGAGTGAATCGGGTTGCATGTCCGACTCATTTTCAGAAGTCTTTGCTCCGCCTGTGATGGCATATTTCTTGCCGTCGGGTGTCTGCAAGAACGACCCTTTGGCGAAACGGATCCAATAGTTGGGTGTGAATCGGGCATTGATGTGAAGTATTGTTTCTGTCGGTTTCAGTTCAACTTTATTGATTCCAAAACCGACGCTGCTGCTTCCAATGAAAGCTGTCGGTTTTTCCCATACTACTTGTTTCTGTGCCTGCCCAGCCAACGTGACAAGGGCGAGCAGGATGGTGATAATGATAGTTTTCTTTTCCATAAGAGTTTCTATTTATACATTAGTTATTATAAGTTTCTGGAGTTATGGAGTTAAGGAGTTACGACATTAGTCTTCTTCTCCTTATTTATCTAGAGATATCAAATAGTAAGGTGTCGTCTTAACTCCTTAACTCCAAAGAAATTAATTATTATAAGTCCACAAAACAATGTCGCATCTCAGGCGTCACTCTACATAGAAGTCGGTTGCTGAAAACCATTCGAACGGTTTGCTTGGATTCTTCTTTGCATTGTCTACACGGACGGCATAGGTGACGATACTGTCGGCTCCCACCTCGAAGTCTACCTTGTATCTGTCCCAACCATAACCGCGGCCTTCGTTCACTTCAGTGAGATATTTGGCCTGTGGGTCTAAGCCTTCCGACAGCTGTAGTTCCGTCAGTATTACAGCTTCTTCCCAGATATTGCCACCTTCATCGCCGTGGGAATTGATGGGTGTCTCTATATAACCGTTCTTTGCCGATGTCTTCACATAGACAACTGCTCCTTCGCCTTCGGCACGTGCCACGTATGAAAGAGTGTGATGCCCAGGCGTGAGCTTTTCGCTACGCTCCACTTC
>CACYNE010000081.1 GCA_902775605.1 uncultured Prevotellaceae bacterium | reverse complement strand
CGATGAGAATGGGCAGATCAAGCAGAAGACCGAGGATCTCGTGGGCCCCTACGAGTTGCACGACTTCTTCCTCTATTATTTCCTTCGCTTTGGTTTCAGTCCTGCCAAGTTGTATCTGCTTGCTCGAAAGGCCTTCGATGGTCACGATGAAGCAGCAGGTCGTTACGACGACGACACCATCAAGCATTGGCTGAAGACTTTCCTGCGCCGTTTCTTTGCTCAGCAGTACAAGCGTTCGTGTCTGCCTGATGGACCGAAGGTGGGCAGCGTCAGCCTTTCGCCACGTGGTGACTGGCGTATGCCCAGCGATGCTTCGAGCAATATCTGGCTGAAAGAGTGTGAATCGTTGTGATGTCTCGCATCAGGAAATCTAAGTAAAACCTAAATAAAGAAATCTATGGAAAAGATTGTTGGTCTTATCGATGCTCCGTTCACTCCGTTCCATCCGAATGGCGACGTGAATCTGGAGCCTATTGGGGCCTATGCTGCCATGTTGCAGAAAAACGGACTGAAAGGAGTGTTCATCAACGGTTCTTCTGGAGAGGGCTACATGCTCACTACCGAAGAGCGGATGCAGTTGGCCGAACATTGGTTGAGCGTTGTTCCTGCTGGCTTTAAGGTCATCGTACACGTGGGCAGTTGCTGTCTGCGTGAGAGTCGTCGGTTGGCAGAGCATGCACAGGCTCATGGCGCATGGGGAATAGGTAGCATGGCTCCACCTTTCCCGCACATCGGTCGCATCGAGGAACTGGTTAAATACTGCGAGGAGATTGCCTCTGCAGCACCTGAACTGCCTTTCTACTACTATCATATCCCTGCTTTTAACGGTGTCTACTTGCCCATACTCGAATTGCTGCAGGCTGTCGATGGGCGTATTCCTAACTTTGCAGGCATCAAGTACACGTTCGAGAGCCTCTATGAGTACAACCAATGCCGGCTCTACAAGGATGGAAAGTACGACATGTTGCACGGACAGGACGAAACTATACTGCCCAGTCTTGCGCAAGGTGGTGCTCAGGGCGGCATTGGAGGAACGACCAACTATAATGGCCGCGAACTGGTGGGTATCATCGAAGCGTGGAGTAGGGGAGACCTGGCTACGGCTCGTGAAAAGCAGAACTTCTCGCAGGAGGTCATCAACGTCATATGCCGTTATCGTGGAAACATCGTCGGTGGCAAGCGCATCATGAAACTCATCGGACTAGACCTCGGTCCAAACCGCATTCCTTTCCGTAACATGACCGATGAGGAAGAACTCAATATGAAGGCAGAATTGGAAGCTATTGGATTCTTCGAGCGTTGCAATAGGTTTTAACGTGTAAATTATTGAAAATAAAAGCTTTATGATAGACAAACAATACTTCCAAGATTGGGCAGACAGATATACGGACGACTTGCTCAACAACATCATGCCATTCTGGATGGAGCATGGTTGGGACCAGAAGAATGGGGGAGTGTTTACTTGCCTGAACCGCGATGGAAGTCTCATGGACACCACTAAGTCGGTCTGGTTTCAGGGACGTTTCGCTTTTGTATGTGCCTTTGCCTACAACCATGTGGAGCGTCGCCAGCAATGGCTCGATGCTGCTAAAAGCACGCTTGACTTTATTGAGAAATATTGCTTCGACTCAGAAGGGCACATGTACTTCTCCATTACTGCCGACGGACGGCCACTTCGTAAGCGCCGGTACGTCTTTTCTGAGACGTTTGCAGCTATTGCTATGTCTGAGTATGCGTTGGCTACGGGCGACATGAGCTATGCGCAGAAGGCCTTGAAGATATTCGAGAACACGCAACGTTTCCTTGCGACACCTGGATTCTTGCCTGATAAGTTTGAGTCAAGCGTTCAGTTGCAGGGCCATTCCATCGTGATGATCCTCATTAACGTGGGCTCACGAATTCGTACAGTCATCAACGACCCCAAGCTGACGCAGCAGATTGATGAGAGCATCGACAAGTTGCGCCGCTATTTCATTCATCCAGAGTTTAAGTGTCTGCTTGAAACGGTAGGACCAAATGGCGAGTTTATCGACACGAACCTGACGCGTACCATCAATCCCGGTCATTGTATTGAAACTTCATGGTTCATCATGGAGGAATCGAGAGTGCGTGGATGGGATGAGTCTTTGAAGCAACTTGCCCTTCAGATCTTCGACTGGTCGTGGGACTGGGGATGGGACGAGCAATATGGAGGCATCATCAACTTCCGCGATTGCAAGAACCTTCCTCCTCAGGACTATTCACAAGACATGAAGTTCTGGTGGCCACAATGTGAGGCGATTATTGCTTCGTTGTACGCATATCTGGCTACTGGCGATGAGAAGTATCGGCAGCGGCATGAACTAATCAGCGATTGGACTTACAAACATTTCCCTGACAGCGAGTTTGGTGAGTGGTATGGCTACCTGCATCGTGATGGTACTGTTGCGCAACCAGCCAAAGGAAATCTCTTCAAAGGACCTTTCCATATTCCTCGCATGATGGTAAAATCCTTTGAACTCTGCCACGAAATCCTGAAAAGTTAGAGTTCTTAATATACTCTTGCTGTTCTTTCCAATGAGATACTAAATGGGGCAGATGTAATAAATCTGCCCTTTCTTTTCTCTAATTATATTATTTATCATAATGCCCATTATGTTTGAAAAGTGCTAAATATATGCAAATACAGCCAAATACAATATTTATGATAAATAGAAAGGGCTTCTCTGTAACTTAATAAGAGTATTTATTATGTTTAATTACATGAACAGACGCCACGACAAACTATTCGTCTGTAATCGATTGAAAATCGACAAAATATATAAACGTAGCATTATTATAATACTACGTAATAAGAAGAGTTATGTACAATAAATCAAATGAGATTTGAATAGTATAGCATCTTATGCCTTAAAGCCCTTCGTGCTGATGGTTGCGATGACGTCCTTTATGTTCAACTCATGGTAACCGTTTTTCTGGATTAGTTCTGCAGCCTTTTCTTCTGCAGCCTTTTCCTCTTCGTTATGCTCGTATATGCAATGGTTAGCCTTCAGCTCTGCCACTGTCCAACCACAAAGTGCAAGACAGATAAGGAATGCAATGGTAATGATAACAGTTGTCATAATTCCCTTTGTTTTAATTATTTATGTTAATGTTTTATTTCAATTCCAGATTAATTGGCCATTCGCGAGACGAGTCGGAGAAATGCGTCATCAGTTCTTCGTAGATGCGTTGCACGGGCAACCCCATCACGTTGAAGTAGCTACCTTTCAGACCTGTCACGCCGATATAGCCTATCCATTCCTGAATACCATAGGCACCAGCTTTGTCGAAGGGCCGATAGTGCTCCACGTAGTAGCTGATTTCCTGTTCAGAGAGCGTCTTGAACGTCACCTCAGAAGTAACGGAGAAATGATGCAATTTATCATAACGCTTCAAACACACTCCAGTAATCACGTGGTGCGTATGGCCACTCAGCTTGCGCAGCATACACTTAGCCTCGTCGGCATCGGCAGGTTTGCCGAGTATTTCTTGATGAAGCACAACCACCGTATCAGCCGTGATGAGCACCTCGTCGCCGCTGACATCATAGGCAGATGCTTTCTTTTGCGCAATATATTCCGCCACTTCATGGCTCGAAAGATCAGCTGGATAGCTCTCGTCGATGCCGTCCAACACATGTACTTCGAATGGAATGTCGAGACCTGCCAACAGTTCCTTGCGCCTGGGCGAATTACTTGATAATATCAGTTTCATCGTTTGTCTTTATCATGCAGATGCCTCACCAGCAACAACTTACCAGCCGAAAGCCTTCGCATCGGCCATCCATTTGCCTTGAGCACTCAGCACTTGTTCAATGATGTCACGCCCACACCCATGTCCACCAATGAATTGGCTGACGTAGATGCTGGCCTTCTTCACTTCCGGGCATGCATCGGCCGGGCAGCAAGGGCACCCTACCCTACTCATGATCTGCAGGTCGGGAATGTCATCGCCCATGTAGGCTATCTCATGGTCATTAAGATCGTATTTCTTCTTGAATTCTTCGTAGGTCTGAATCTTAACGGCACAGCTCAGATAGATATCTTCCACGCCTAAGTACTTGTATCTCAATCGGATAGACTCAGTCCGCCCACCTGTCAGGATGACGATTCGCAGTCCCATTTTCTGGGCCAGTTGTATGGCATATCCATCGCGAATGTTCACCGAACGCAGCGGTTCGCCGTTGTTATCCATTAGAACCGTCTGGGCCGACAGCACACCATCGACGTCGAAGATGATGGCTTTTATCTGGCTTAAATCGTAGTTGATCA
>CACYNE010000080.1 GCA_902775605.1 uncultured Prevotellaceae bacterium | reverse complement strand
CAGTGCACGCTTGCCATCGGGAGCGACGCGGATAATGGTGCCTTCGCTGACGGGGAAAATCTCACCGTCCACCTGATACTGGCCTTCACCCTTCAGGATGATGTAAAGCTCCTCATGGGTTTTGTGGGTGTGAAGGAAACCACTGTCCTGACCGGGAACGAGCGTCTGGAATGAGAGTTCGCTGCCTGTAGCACCTACAGCCTGACCGGCGAATACCTTACCCTGAATGGTTACAGCACCCATCGGCAGCTCGTGCTCAATAATCTCGTTCATCTTACCTACGCTTACTGCGCTAAAGTTCTTACCTGTTGCAATTGTCTCAATCTGTTTCATAATTCTTATTTGTTTAATTTGTTATTTGTTTGATTTCGAGTGCAAAGGTACGGCGAAAAAATGAATCGTGCAAGAAGGCACTTTGAGGTAACATAGTTACCAAAAAGTAGGAATTGTGATGTTATCGGGATTTGCTGAAAACGACTTTAACTTTGATTAACTTAGTATAATTTGGTAATTCGGTATCTTTTGGGTACTTTTGCAGAAAAATCTATAGTTATGGCAGATATAAAAGCAGAATATTTAGCTTGTCCAATTAGGAATGTTATCAGTCGTTTCGGCGACAAGTGGTCGATGTTGGTGCTCTTCATGCTTCACAGGAGCGAGACGGGTATCCTTCGTTTCAATGAGATACGCCGTCTGATGACGGACTGTTCACAGAAGATGCTCTCTCAGACATTGAAGAATCTAGAGCAGAGCCATCTGGTGCATCGTGAGGTTTATCCGGAAGTGCCACCCCGTGTGGAGTATTCCTTGACGGAAACAGGAAAGTCGCTCATGCCAGCCATCATTGCACTTATCGAATGGGGCCAAGCGCATTTTAAGGAAGTGGTAACAGATTGATCATGAGAAAGCATTTACTTATTATACAAGGGCTGGTGTTTGGCATGGTATCTGTTTGTCATGCAGATAATATTGTAACCAAGATGTTCCCTGAGAACGGGGCAACTGACGTGAATATTGATACCCACCTGATTCTAACTATGGCAGAGGATGCTACCGTTGGACAGCAAGGGTTTGTGTCGGTTTATGACCGGAGGACGGGAAAACTGGTTGATCGTCTGGATATGAGCACCCCCGCAGGTCCTACCCAGGGACAGCCAAAGAATCCTGCAGCACAATACACGCCCGCACCTTATATTTATAAGTCGCAGAGCATCACCAACCGTAATACCAAGGCTGGTACACCGTCTGGTGTCAATGCCTGGGATACGAGTCGTTATCAGCTCGACATCATCGGTGGTTTCTCTGATGGTTTCCATTTCTACCCCATCATCACTAATGGTAAGCAAGTGACGATCTATCTGCATCATAATATGCTCGAATATGGTCATGAGTATTACGTCACTATCGACAAGGGTGTCATTGAAGGATTCAATGGTGTACGAGGCAAGAAGGCATGGACATTCCGCACAAAGGCGAAGGCACCAGAGAGTAATCAACGACTACTGACGGTATCGGCAGACGGGACGGGTGACTTCTCAACCGTTCAGGGGGCGATGGACTTCATTCCCGATTCGATAGCTTCGGAGAAAGATGGCTACCGCGTGTTTGTGAAGAACGGCGACTACGAGGAACTGGTGTATTTCCGCAACAAGAGGTTCGTCACTATCGAGGGCGAGAGTCGCGAGGGTGTACTGATACACTACAGGAATAACGAGGTATTTAACCCACATCCAGCAGATATCAAGACCAATGAAGTTCGAGGTACGTTCCCTTCGCGTCGTGCTGCCTTTGCTGCCGACAACTGTTGCGACCTCACGTTCCGTAATCTGACTATCAAGACCGATTGCAAAGGGCAGGCAGAGGGACTGCTGGTAAACGGAGAACGCAACTTCTTTGAGAATATCCACATCATCGGCGATGGCGATGCCCTTCAGGCCAATGGCAGCTGTTACTGGCTGAACTGTCGCATAGACGGTGGCGGTGACACGATTTTAGGACGCGGTCCCTCGTTCTTCAACCATTGTACTATTACCAGTTATGGCGCATTCATGTGGATTCGCAATACGGAAGAGAATCACGGCAACGTATTTGTTGACTGTCACCTGAAAGGACTGTCGGAATATGCCGAGATTGGACGCTTGCCTGATAATAAAGGTAAGAACTATCCTCATGCCGAGTGCGTGTTGCTGAACTGCACGCTGGAGAACATTCCTGCATATGGCTGGGGAAAAATCGATGACGGAGCGAAGACTGCCACAATCCTGGAGTTCAACAGTCACGATACACAAGGGCTGCCTGTTGATATCTCAAAGCGCAATCCCCTGATGCGTCAGCTCAATCCCATTAGCGATGCCGAACTCATTGGCAATTATTCAAACAGCCATTGGGTATTAGGCTGGTAAACAACTCGGCTGCAGATTAAAAAATGGATGTCAGCAGAGAGTACAGGTAGCTGCCAAAGGAAATGAGCAGCCTGATTCATACGAGTTCTTTACCGAATGGCGAAAGGGCCAGCTTTGCCAGACGGAAGTGCATCTTTCCGAAGGGGATGCCAATGATAGTGATGCAGAAAATGAGGCCGTAGAAAACATGGGTGAGCCATATCCAGATGCCGCCCACGAAGAACCACAGCACATTCATGAATATGCTCAGACAGCCGGGCTGCGATGGCTTCCACTTTACCTTCGTACCGAACGGCCAGATGGCCAGCATACCCAGTTTCATGCTCTGCAAGCCAAACGGGATGCCGATGATGGTTATCATCAAAATAAGTCCAGCAATGAAATACTCCAGGGCAATATGCAGCCCGCCGAAGATAATCCAGATAATGTTGCCTATTGTCTTCATTCTAATCTCTTTCTAAAAGTTTCTGACTTTTAGACGTATTATGGAGGGAAATAGTTGCAATCATTATTATAATATGTATAAAGCAATGGCTGCACAGGCTTCGGCATCAGCCAAAGCATGGTGATGGTTTTGCAGATCGTAGCCACAGGCAGCAGCTATGGTGTGAAGCTGATGATTAGGCAATGACTGTCCGAACTGTCTGCGTGAAGCTGTCAGGGTGTCGTAGAAATGGTAGTCAGGGTAATTCATTTGATACACCTTGAACACGGCTTTCAGACACCCTTCATCAAAGCGTGCATTATGAGCTACAAAAGGCAAGGTGGCTGTCTGGTATCTTATGTCATCAAGTTCTTTGTCTGAGAAGTACACCTCTACAATTCGTTCCTCCAACTGCTGCCACACTTTGGAAAACACAGGGGCTTCGTCTGTGTCATCTTGCGAGATGCCATGTACCCGCTGACACCAATAATTATAGTAGTTCGGCTCAGGCTGGATCAGACTATAGAACGAATCCACTATCTGCCCGTCACGAACCATGACTACTCCTACGGAGCAGACACTCGACGGCTGCTGATTTGCCGTCTCGAAGTCGATGGCGATGAAATCTCTAAGCATTCTATTACATGTCTATTCCTCCAGCTTCTTGGCGGGCCAGCCATAGTCCTGATACAGAGTCACTGAGAGGCCGTTCTTCTTGGCATAAGTCGCCAGTCCTTCTGCTCTCAATCTTTCGCGATTCTTCTCATCACTGTTGATAGTTTTAAAGGCATCGAACTTGTCACCGAAAATCTTCTTGGCCGTCGGCAAGTATCTGGAGCCATCCTCTACCTGGTCGAAGGCTGTCACTTCAAAGCCCTTTTCTGTCTGTCGGATGTGCATCAGTCCAGGATGGCTGCCACCAGAGACGCATTTCAGTGTGTCTCCCACCTGATTATAGTTGAATACCCAGAAATCGCCCCATACCTTGATGTCCTCGGTATCACGCTCGTCAACTCTCACTATGCTGTGGATGGGTACGCAATGTTCACCATTGGTGTATTGGCTGCCAATAGAATCAGTCAGATAACGGTC
>CACYNE010000079.1 GCA_902775605.1 uncultured Prevotellaceae bacterium | reverse complement strand
GCTCAACAAAGCACTACATTTTCTGAGCGAACACTGCGAGATTGCCTTGGCCACGTGTCAGGGCAATCTTCCTAAAATGCGCATCTTCCAGATTATGCGACGGGAGGGCAATATGCTCTACTTCGCCACTTCTCCCGAAAAGGCTGTATGGCGCGAACTTCAGCAGAACCCCAATGTGGAGCTGCTGGCATACGCGGACAATGTTTCCGTCCGTTGCAGTGGTATGGTAAACTTCGACGTGGAGGATGACGTGAGACAATGGATCTATGAAAATAATCCCGTGTTGCCCCGTCTCTACACCAGTTGGGAAAGTCTGGCTTACTTCTGTCTGCCGATTGCCGAGATGGACTACTTCGACCTGACACCTACACCGCCTCTATTCAAGCATTTCGACCTGATGACGGGTGAAGTCAGTAACGGCTTTGTCGGTGAGCGATTCAAAAACAAATAACTTAGTATAAATTCAAAAAAGGTAAGGACAATGGACAGGCTGGAGAATCTGAAGAACATCATCATGTATCTGATGGCAGACGAGCATGTCAGTCATCAGATTCCTTCTACACTCGAAGAGCGGCAGCGGATGATGCGGGCACTGATGAACGTATGGGAACCTCGCCCGATAGCAGAAGACTTTCTGATGAAGCAGGATGTCGAGTTGCAGATGCAGCGAGAGGACAAAGGGGTGGTGAAAGTTCATGACGAAGGACTGACCATCTGGCAAGGCGACATCACCCGTCTGAAGGTGGAAGCCATCGTCAATGCTGCCAACGCTCAGGCACTGGGCTGCTGGGCACCGCTCCACAACTGCATAGACAACTGCATCCACTCCGCCGCCGGCATCCAACTGCGCAAGGAGTGTGCCGACAAGATGCAGGGACGGCTGCTGGCTACCGGCGATGCCTTCATCACGCAAGGCTACAACCTGCCTGCCCGTCATGTCATCCACACCGTTGGTCCGATTATTCCCGACGGCATTCCCACCAAGGAGCAGGAAGAGCAGTTGGCTCATTGCTACCGTTCCTGCCTTGATCTGGCAGAACAGAACGGTTTGGAGAGCATCGCCTTCTGCTGCATCTCCACAGGCGTGTTCCATTTCCCCAACGAACTGGCGGCAAGGATCGCTATCGAGACCGTCAAATCATATCCACGACATTCACTTAAAACGATTGTATTCAATGTTTTCCTCGACAAAGACCGTAACATCTACCAGCAGCTTCTCGGAGCGTAAAGAATGGCTCAGCGAGCAGATTGCTGAAGCCGACTACGTGCTGATTGGCGCAGGAGCTGGACTAACTACTGCCGCTGGCATCGACTATGCTGGTGAGGACTTCCGCAGGGAGTTCCGAGAGTGGACAGACCGCTACGGCATCACCGACCTCTACAGTGCCGGGTTCTATCCATTCGAGACCGATGAGGAACGCTGGGCCATGTGGGCGAAGCACATCTGGTTCAGCCGCTATCGCACGGGAGCATTGCCGCTATACAAGAAGTTGCTGAAGATGGTGGACGGGAAAGACTATTTCGTCATCACCACCAATGTTGACGGTCAGTTCGAAATGGCGGGATTTGACACCGATCGCATCTTTGCCACTCAGGGTGACTACTGCTATTTCCAGTCTGCATCGGGTGCGCTCAAGGAACTGTATCACAATCGGAAATGGGTGGAACGTGCTTTGCCAGCCATCCACAACTGCCGCATACCCACGGAACTGATTCCACACACACCCGACGGCCAGCCCGTCAGCATGAATCTCCGTTGTGACGATACTTTTGTGGAGGATGAACACAGGCACCGTCAAGCCCAACGATACAGCGACTTCGTGCGCACGGCATCCGACAAGCGGCTCCTGCTTCTGGAGTTCGGTGTGGGCTTCAACACGCCCGTCATCATCCGCTTCCCATTCGAGCAGATGGCGACTCATTTTCCAGATGCTACTCTCGTCCGCTTTAACCGAGACTACCCACAGCCGTCTTTACAAGGAGTCAAGAGTTTAATAGCATTCACAGAAGATATTAACAGAACAATTTGAGCAGGTATATTATCCTACTTTCTTTTATGCTTCATATTATGCACTAATACACAAATCATATTTGTACATATTGAGTCATACTAATGGATTTCCTTGGAAAGATGAAGGAACAACAGTTACCTTTGCAACCTAATTTCATCCACTCACGGAAGCTGGAACGGCAGACGTTATAATATTTTTCTTTTTGTCGAAGACTGATTTATCAGTCAAAGGTAAATGATTGAGAGGGGAGGGAGCAATGGTGATTGCTACTTCTTCAGTTAAAAGAGAAAATTAGATCCAGGAAGTTCATATTGGACAGGTTAAGGTTTACCCATGTATTATACATGCATCTCTAAACTTAATGATTAAACCTACAAACCTTTGATTCAGGTTTACTAAACCTTATTATATAAGAACATCTAAAATAAGTAAATACCATTGTTATGGTATTGCACAAATGCTAAGAAAGGTGTACTTTTGCAATTGATGATACGAATTGTCACATACGAGCCGCAATACAAGCAGGACTTTATCCAACTGAACAAGCAGTGGATAGAGACCTGGTTCAGACTGGAGCAGTCTGATCTTGACACATTTGCACATATCGATGACGACATCATAGGACATGGTGGGCAGATATTTCTGGCTATAGACGAAAGCAGACAGGTTGTGGGTTGCTGTGCGCTGAAACCGCATCCTGAATCTGACTGTCACGAGCTGGCAAAGATGGCAGTCTCTCCAGATGCACAGGGGAAAGGCATCGGTCGCCAACTGGGCGAGGCATTATTAGACTATGCCCGCAGTCATGATGTAAAACGAATCTTTCTCGAAGGCAACACCCGCTTGGAAGCCTCCATTGCTCTTTATCGCAAATTGGGATTCAAGGAGATACCGCTGAAGAATAATGCCTACGAACGTTGCGACATTCTGATGGAACTGTGTCTGGAGAATAAAACAGCGACCATCAGACCGATAGAACAGGAAGATCAGAAGCCGCTTGCCCGTATGATACGTTCTGTGTTCGAGGAATATGGAGCACCATTGGTGAACACCGTCTATGATGATTCCCGCACATGGCATATATGGGAATCCTTGCAGGGTGTGAATGCCGGATATTGGGTCATCAACGAAGATAGTGAGGTGAAGGGGGGCTGTGGTTTCTATCCAACAGAGGGCTTGCCTGAAGGATATGTAGAAATGGTAAAATTCTATCTTTCCCCGAAAGTTCGTGGGAAAGGGTATGGCTCAAAACTTTTCTCACTGGTCATCAATGAAGCACGGAAAGCAGGCTATACACATCTCTACATTGAGTCTTTCCCGGAGTTTGCCGATGCAGTGAAGATGTATGCCCGTCATGGTTTTGTGAAACTGCCTTCTCGCCTTGGTCATTCAGGCCATACGGCAACTACAATTCACATGGTATTATCTCTATGACAAACTTCGAAACATTATCTAAATTTGATAATGTTGCTTGATTTGCCATAATCTCGATGTTTTTTATTTCCATACTGTAGATTTCTCTGACTTAGACTAGAAAAAGTTGTCACTTTCGGAGGCAAAAAGATGTGACAATGAAGCACAAGACAAGAACAGAACGCGTGTATAATGAAGCCACTGGTTGGTATGAGTGGGAAAATGCTGGTTCTTAGGGAAAAGTTTGTATCTTTACACACGATTCTGAACGAGAAGGACGTAACCAAGTCAGTGAAACTGCCGCGAAAGGGTTAACCCTTTCAGTTGTAAGAGTAAAATGCAGACAACCTGTTCAGCCTAACTGGCAACCAATATCGTTATAAGAATCAAAAGAAGTAAACACTTTTAGTGAGATAGTAATTATTGTAATAACCAGTTAAGTTTAACTCTCCAAAAAGTGACAACCTTTTTCAGTTGAGGTCACTTTGATTCGT
>CACYNE010000078.1 GCA_902775605.1 uncultured Prevotellaceae bacterium | reverse complement strand
TACTACGAGAAGTTGCCGAAACCGGTATTGCTGGCCACTCAGGAGTTCATTGAAGGCAACGTCTATTGGCGTGACCCTTCGAAGGATACCAAGGAGGGGGAGGAAGCCTAAGATGTGGCAGCGCAAACAGACTGTTTTTCTCCTTCTGGCTGCCGTAGTCTTGGTGGTGGCGCTTTGTCTGCCTGTTGCTACGGTTGAACCCAACGGAATGGGGGTGAGTCCCGTGCTCTATAACATGGCTTTGGTAATGCCCGATCACAGTACCCGTTTTGCTACTTGTGTTATGGGTGTGGTGGAGGCCATAGCTGCGGCATTGGTCGTTATTACCATTTTCCTTTATAAGCGTCGTCCGCTGCAGGCTCGCCTGTGTAATGTGGTCTGCTTGCTGGAAGGTGTGTGGTATGTGATGCTTGTCGCGTTTGCCACCACTATGCTTTCTGATTTGGGCACGGTGCATGTGAGTTGGACGGCTTCATTTCCCTTGGTGGTGGTCATCCTCAGCCTTATGGCGCGAAGTGGTATCAGGGCTGACGAGAAACTGGTTAGGTCGATGGACAGGATTCGATAAAGCATCGTACACCTTATAACAGCTGCCGGCCCGGAATGGGGTGAATGTTGTTCGAGCATTCAAGCCATTCCGGGCCGGCTTCTTTGCTTAAAGCTTTGTTTAGTCGTGTGTGTAGATGAATGCTACAAACAGCGTGATGGCGACAGCAAGAATACACATTAGAACGTATAGCAACTTCGTGAGTCGCTGACGCCTGCGTTTGCTATAGCGCACCTGACGGAATCCAAAGTATTCCTTCTCCACTTCATTTGTGGTATGATGGTGGTGATGATGCGGCTGCGCCTGTGATTGATTCTTATTTCCCTCGTTCATTTCTTTATCTATTCTTGAGCAGGTTGTTTGGTTCTGCCTTCAGGTTGGCTGTAGTCGGATGGTGGGGGCAGACATCCGCAGAAGTTGTTAGAATCTGAAGTCGACCTCCACATCGACCATTGAGTAGTTGTGCTTGCTGAGGTTGCGGTCGTTCACGAATGCATATTCACCGCTGATTTCCAGATTCTTGGTGAACTCGTAGTCAAGTCCTGCCTCGTAGAAGGTTTTGGCGGAGTCCCAATGACCGTTGGCCCGATAGAGGTCATAGCGTGCTTTGGCATGGAACTTCTTCTTTATGATAGGGGCAATGACCATGGCATAGTAGGCGTCAGCACGGTCGCCATTCTTTGACAGATTGCACCAAGCCGGGTCTTTTTGGTCATAGCTTGTGCTGCTGAGCGTCTTTGCGAAGGCCTTACCGGTGATGTGGGCATACTCAGTGCGGAAGGTCCAGTCGTTGGTGACATATTCGCCCGAGAAAGCGTAGCGGCGCTGCTGCAGGCTTCGTGTACCCGTTTTGGTTTCTTTCTCTCCGCTCTGTGGATTCACTTCGTCATTCCATGTTCCTTTACGGGCGTAAGAGCCGGTCCAGCCGAAGGCACCTATACGCATTCCCTTGACGGGCATGACCCAAAGGCCGCCGATGACATTCTTTTGCTGGTCGACGTCACTCACATTGATTCCTTGTCCGTTGAATACGCCGATCTGATAGTGCAGCAGATTGCGCCCGGCGTGGTTCTTGAGGAAGTCGCCCTGGAACTGGAGGCCGATATCGCGTCCGTTCGAGGCGTGGGTGCCAGCCCTGTCGCTGAAGCCCGCCACTTTGGTCACCACCTGGCTGTAGCTCATGAAGCCTTGGTCAATGGGGTGCATGGGATTCTCGAAAGTGAAGGGGTTCTTGAACTGACCAATCTTGACTCTGAAGAAATCGTACTTCTGCCATTCTGCAAAGAGGTCAACAATGCGGGCCGATGACCCTAACTCTGAGGTGTTGCCGTTGAGCTGAAATTGCATCTTCCAATAGAAGTCGTTGAGAATGCGGCCGTCAAGAGCGATTCTGACAAGCCTTACGTCGAAGGAGTTCGATTTCTTGTTTTCTTGTGATGAGTACTGGTAGCGTGTCATTCCGTAGCCCGAAAGTTTCACGTTGCTCAGCCATGCCGGCAGCTTTACCTGGGCATGTGCCGTTGCGCCCGCAGCAGCGAGCAGGAGCATAAAGACTATCTTTTTCATTTATTTGTAGGTTTTTGGATTTCCTTATCAGAGAGCAAAGCTACTGATTTTTTTTGAGTACAGCAACGCTTTCGGAATCTTTTTGATTTCAGGCTCTCTCTTTTCTTGCATTTTGCCTCGTAGGCGCTGATAATGAGTGATGAGCTTCGCTGTTTGCCGATTGGGTTGGCGGCTCTTTAGGTTTGCCTTCCTGCCCTTCTTCTCATGTCTTCCTGCATTTTCTTCCTCTTCCCGGTTCTGTAATCCGATTTTTTTATGTAAGTTTGCATCTGTAAAAAATACGATTCGCTATGAAGCAGTTTATGGGTAAGGATTTCATGCTCGACTCCCCGGTGGCTGAGAACCTGTACAATAATTACGCGGCTAAGATGCCTATATTCGATTATCACTGTCATGTCAGTCCCGAGGCCGTGGCAACCGACAAGCATTTCAGCAATCTCACAGAGCTATGGATAGACGATGACATTTATAAGCGGCGGGCCATGCGCACCAATGGAGTTGCGGAGAAATATTGTTTCGGTCATGAGGTGTCCGACTGGGAACGTTTCGAGAAGTGGGCTGAGACTGTGCCTTACACGATATGCACTCCTCTCTTCCATATGACTTATCTGGAGCTTTATTCGGCTTTTGGCATCACGCAGTTGCTCAACAAGGATAATGCCCGCGACATCTACGAGCACTGCAATGAGCTTCTTCAGCAGCCTGAGTATTCAGCCAGAGGGCTGCTTCGTCATTACAGGGTGAAGACATTGTGTACCACGGACGACCCTATTGACGATCTGCGTTGGCATCGGATGATGAAGGAAAGCTGTGACGACATCCGGATGCTGCCGACGTGGCGTCCTGACCGGGCCATGAACATCGAGAAGGCTGATTTCGCGGCTTATGTCCATACGCTGGGCAAGGTGGCGGGGGTAGAAGTGAAATGCTTTGACGACCTGCTGGGCGCGCTTCAGAAGCGGCACGACTTTTTCGCAGCCAATGATTGCATACTGGCCGACCACAATATAGAAGAGTTCTATGATGAGCATTTTACCGATTCCCAGATAGAAGTTATCTTTGAAAAAGCGTTGCGCGGGCAGACACTCAGCACCTTCGAGGTGCACCAGTACAAGCATTGTTTCCTCAAGAGGATGTCGGAAATGGACTTTGACGCTGGCTGGGCTCAAGAATATCATTGTGGAGCCATCCGCGACAATAACAGTCTGATGTACGATCGTCTCGGCTCGAATATCAGCTACGACTCCATTGGCGAGTTCAACACGGCTTTGGCCATGAGCCATTTTCTCAATGAACTCAACACCGAGGGGAAGCTCACCCGAACGATTCTCTTTGCCATCAATCCTAATTCAAATGAGATGATAGCCACGATGCTGGGCAACTTCCAGGATGGTACCTGTGCCGGCAAGATTCAATTCGGATTGGGATGGTGGCTCCATAATCAGTACGATGTCATTCAGCGTCACCTCCGCTCACTCTGTGTCGACGGGGCCTTTGCGCGCTTTATTGGTATGATGACCGATACCCATGCACTCATTTCTTATCCCCGTCACGAATACTTCCGTCGTATCCTTTGCAATATGATTGGTCATGGGGTAGAGGAGGGAACTATTCCCGACAACGAGGAGCTTTTGGGAAAGCTGGTACAGAATATCTGTTATAATAATGTTTGCGCGTACCTCTCTTATTAATTGGCACCCGTGAGGTGGCTCTGAGGTGACTTGAAACTACATTCGGAAAGTGCGCCCAATGCAGAATAAATGCCTTAAATATTTGTGCATTCCAAAAATAAGAGCTATTTTTGCACATCAATAGAACGTAGTCATAAACAGATGAGAAAACTATCCTTTATCGCCCTCATGGCAGTAGTCATTACTCTGTTGGGTTCCTGCTCCAGCGCTAAGCATGTAGCTTATTTCCAGAATATTGATTCCATCAGTCTTGCATCATCCCGCGGCCTTTATGATGCACGCATCATGCCTAAGGACATGCTGACAATCACGATCAATACCACCGACCCCGCGGCTTCC
>CACYNE010000077.1:1144-6059 GCA_902775605.1 uncultured Prevotellaceae bacterium | reverse complement strand
GTCGCTGCCCTCAGTCTGTCCGCAGTCCAGTCCCACGAGTATCACGATGCCCGACACGGCACCACACATCATCCTCATCCTGCCCACGCCGCCGCCAAAGCCCGCCGCCAAGCGCTTGGCCAGCGTGTCATCGACTCCGTAGAGGTCGGCAAAGGCAGCCACCACGGCCTGGCAACAGCCATAGCCCGCCATGAAATTATCCACTGCACGGTTCACGCGCTCGTCCAGTTCCTCGTTTGTCAGTTGTCCTTTTTTGCTGTTCATTTTGTTTTGGTCAATACCTAGTGATGATTACTGCCTGCAAAGATAGTGATAATTTTCTACTTATGCAATACTCATTCGTGGTTTCTTTTCGTTTGTTTTGGGGATGCAGAGCCAGTGTCAGCCTTTTGTTTCATCACTTTTAGGTATTGTGCGTTTCAGCGAATCGCAGTAATTTTGCAGCGCAAAAGAAAAGAGTACATAAAATGAATGTAAATTGTAATGATCATAAGGTTTTTGGGGTAGTAAAAGGTGTTTTACCTTTCTTCTTTTTTACCCTTTTACCTTTATCAGCCAATGCCCAGACAAGTGCAGGCGACAGTGTGTTGAACCACAAGGGCGATAGCCGACTGAGTGTGGGTGGCTATGGTGAAGTGACTTATAGCCGTAATTATTTCTCTGACCATGTGAGTCGCTATTCTCAACCAGAGGAGCACAAGAACGACCCCTCACACGGCAAGTTTGACCTGCCCCACGCCGTGGTCTATCTGGGTTATGACTTTGGCAAGGGTTGGACCTTTGGCACGGAGATAGAGTTTGAACATGGTGGCAACGGACTGGCCTATGAGAAAGAAGATGAGGAAGGCGGCGAATGGGAACAGGAAGTAGAGAAAGGTGGCGAGGTAGAGCTGGAGCAGTTCTGGATTCAGAAGTCTTTCGGTCGCACAGCCAACCTGCGTTTTGGTCATATTGTGGTGCCTGTGGGCTTGAACAACGCCTACCACGAGCCCACCAATTTCTTTACCGTCTATCGTCCTGAGGGCGAGAACACTATCATGCCCTCCACCTGGCATCAGACGGGTGCCTCGTTTTTCGGTCGCTATAAGGACTTCCGCTATGAGGCGCAACTCCTGGCAGGTCTCAATGCCGATGGCTTCACCAATACCAATTGGATAAAGAATGGTGCAAAGTCACCACTGGAATACGACGTTGCCAATAAATACGGTGTGGCTCTGCGCCTCGACAATTATACCGTTCGCGGCCTGCGTATCGGTGTGTCAGGCTATTATAGTCAGTCCATCGGCAACAGTTATCCGCGCAATGCCGCTGGCGTTGATGATACTTACAAAGGCACGGTGGCTGTTGGTGCTGTCGATTTTACCTATCGTGGCCACAACTGGATTGTGCGTGGTCAGGCCGACTATGGTTATCTGGGCGATGCTGAGCAGTTGAAGTACCTCTATAACCGCGTCAACAAGAAGTCGCCCTATCATCACTCGGCCTATGTGTCGAAGAATGCCTATGCATGGGGCATCGAGGCCGGTTATGATGTCTTTGCTATGAGTCAAAAGCTAAAGGCCAACAGCCAACAGCTCTACGTCTTCGGACGCTATGAGCAGTACGATCCATACGCTTCGCCCACCAAGGGCATCAGCTATAACTACACCGCTGTGAAACGCATGGCCGTTGGTGTGAACTACTATCCTCTGCCTGAGGTGGTGGTCAAGGCCGAGTTCTCGAAGCGTTTCCTCAAGAGTGCCTATAACGATGAGCCGGCAGTGAACATTAGCGTGGCTTACGAGGGATTCTTCTTGTAAAGTCGAAATAACGCAATATAGAAATAACGAAATGTCGAGGTATCGAATTTTTTTAATAATAAAACTATAATAATGAAAAAGTATCTATTTTTATCAACCGCTCTCATGTTGGGAGCCCTGACATTCTCATCGTGCAGCAGCGATGATGACGACAACAGTAACGCAACACCCTCGGAGGAGGCTTACAAGGACCGCACCTACGGCAACGCAGCCATCGACGCCTGCGACCAGACGGTGACCGCTCTGAACACTGCCAACGAGGCCATTGCCAAGGCTAAGCTCACCGAGGAACAGGAGACCGCCCTGCGTCAGGTGCTCACCAATCTGGTAAACAATGTCATCGTGCCTACTTATACTGATTTGGCCGACGACGTGGAGGACCTTGAGAAGACCCTTAACGGTCTCACCGTCAGCACCATCACTCAGGCTCAGATTGACAAGGCCTGCGCCGACTTCAAGGCTGCTCGTCAGCACTGGGAGCGCTCAGAGGCATTCTTGGGTGGCGCTGCCTCCGATTTCAGCATCGACCCCACCATCGACTCTTGGCCCCTCGACCGTGCTGAGTTGCTCGACTATTTCAAGGGTGGCATGACGGCAGAGATTGAGGACGAGTCAACCATCCTGGGCTTTCACGCCTTGGAATTCATCCTCTTCCGCAATGGTCAGAACCGCAAGGTGAGCGAGTTGCAGGGAAATGATACTTATAAGAATTTCGAGAGCATCAGCGGCGCCGACGAACTGAAGTACGCTCAGCAGGTGTGCAAGTTGCTCAAAGAGCGTTGCTTCCAGTTGCAGGTGGCTTGGGAAGGCGAGAAGAACCAGAGTCGCGTGGCTGTGGTGAAGGCTGCCGGTCTGGGGTATCAGACAGAGAACGGCCTCAGCTATGGCGAGAACCTCGTGAAGGCAGGCATCGCTGGCGCTAAGAGCACCTTCCCCTCTGTGAAGGAGGCCATCGCCCAGGTGCTGAGCGATGATGAGGGCTCGTGTGTGGCTATCTGTAATGAGGTAGGCACCGCCAAGATTGCCAACCCCTTCACCAATGGCGACATCGCCTATGTGGAGTCACCCTATAGCTACAATTCCATCACCGACTTCCAGGACAATATCCGCAGCATCCGCAATGTTTGGTTTGGCTCGCTCGACGGTAATGCCGCTCAGGCCAGTTTCCACAATTTCTTTGCTGCTGTTGGACAGACGGCCATCAATACCTCGTTGGAGGGCGCGTTCAGCAGTGCCATCAGTAAGATTGGTACCATGCCGTCGCCTTTCGTGAAGTATTGCAGCGTTATCTGGAACAAGAACTTCGACGACCCGACTAACTGGGACTCAACGACTGAGGAGTGAGGAAAGTGGAAAGAAAAAAGTGGAAAGAGGAAAGAGTAATGAAGTAACAAATAAAAGTAGTCTATGAACAAACTATCACGATTAACCATCGTGATCATGCTGGCAGCTCCTTTGCTGTCAGCATGTTCCGATGAAGACAGTACTACTGTCGAGAACCTTGGAAATCTGACACCAGATGAAAACGTGTTTGGCAAGGAAACGGGCAATTTCTCTGCCGAGGAATGGTTTCCTGGCGGCGAGCTGGGCACAACTGAGAAGGCCAGTTATTCTGCCCCTTCTCCTGCCTTGGCCAGCATCAGTGGTATGGAGGAAGACTTCAACGTGGGCGAGGACTTCTTCGAGCATCTCTACACCATCGACCAGGCACCTCGCAAGGGCCTCGGTCCTGCCTGGGTGCGCAGCAGTTGTTTCCACTGTCACCCCAGCTATGGTCACGGCAAACGTCAGACGGAGTATCGCGCCAACACCGTGGGCAACGGCTATCTACTGGTTATCTATCATCCGCAGGAGGCCTTCACCTCTGACGGCGTGCGTTACACTACCGAGGCCTCTGGCTATATCAGTGAGGTGACGGGCATGCCTCAGACACAGGCCATGCAGCCCTTCAAGGCACCTATCGACGAGAACCAGATCCAGATTCAGTGGAAGAACGTCAGCCAGATGCCCAGCGGCCTGCCCATGACCTTCCCCGATGGTGAGCAGTATGCGCTTATCTATCCTGAGGTGACCATCCCTGTGTCGGCCTTCAACACCAGTCCAAAACCCTCTGACTATGAGGTGCGTCTGGAATCTACCATCGGCATCTATGGCACTGGCCTGCTCGATGCCATCACTGACGAGGATATTGAAAAGCAGTGGGCTTCGGAAGCGCGCTTTGTTGATATGAACCCCAATATGTGGGACAAGGTGGCTGGCACTTTCAAGCCTTCGGCCTATTATTCTGCCGCTTATAACAACACGGGCTCGTTCCATGGCGACCATGGTCCCCTGAAGCGTTTCACCTATGCCATGACGCGTGGTTCACTGCAGGATGGTGCTGGCTCTAATGCCGTATGGAATATCACCAACGTGACGCGCTCTGACCGTCATTTCCTCTACACCACACCCGCTTGGGCCAAGGCCATGAGCGAGGATGCCGAGGTTATCAGTTATATCAAATCGCACGGCTCGTCGCCCCTCAGTCCGCTGTATCCTTATTATGCCGACGGCACTGACGAGGGCATCAAGAATCGTATCAACGAGATTCTCTCTTGCTCAAGCGTGGCCAAGAAGTCCACCTTCGACAAGTATCTCTTCGAGGGCGCACCCTATAACGGCAAGGACGAGATGAGCGACAAGCAGTACTATCAGTTTATGGTGTGGCATCGCGGCCTGGCCGTGCCTGCTGCGCGTAACCTGAACGATGCCGACGTACAGCGAGGCAAGAAACTCTTCTCTGAGATTGGCTGTGCCCAGTGTCATCGTCCTTCATGGACCACGGGGGCTGACAATATGTGGGTCGATGCTGCCACAAAGGCCTATGCTGATGCCAACGGACTGGCCAAGGATAGCGACTATACCAAGCTCCTGCCAAAGTATCCCAACCAGACCATCTGGCCCTACACCGATATGGTGCAGCATCGCTTGTTTATGGAAAACGACATCCGCACGGGCTGGTGTCGCACCACGCCGCTCTGGGGACGTGGCCTGAGTCGCCGCCTGACGGGTGCTGATGATCGCCTGCATGACTGTCGTGCCCGCACGGTCACCGAGGCCATCATGTGGCACGGCTA
>CACYNE010000077.1:0-1110 GCA_902775605.1 uncultured Prevotellaceae bacterium | reverse complement strand
GAGAAGTTCTATAAACTGCCCAAGGAGGACCGTCACGCACTTGTTAAATTCGTAGAAAGCATCTGATGAAACATTTTCTGATAGTCCTTTTCGCCCTTGTCCCTTTCTGCTTTTCTGAGGCCAAGCCGCGTGTCTTGCCCCAGCAGCAGGCAGCACATTTCTGTCGTCTGTTAGTGAACGACGGCGAGGGGCGCATCTATCCGCTCAAGCTCTATGCTACGAGACTGACCACCTTGCTCTACACTGAACCCCACTATGGCGAGTTCAGTGCCGAGCAGGTGTTCACTGGTCTCATCTTCTTTTATGATGACTGGGCACAGGAGCCTATGGCCTTGGGTGACGGGCGTGGCCGTCTGCTGATGGAAGAACTGCATAGTGGTCAGACCTTGCGCATCTTTCCCCATGTGCAGGGTAAGCATGCCACTTGGTATGCACCCACCGACCAACTTCCTTCCTCCGTCGATGCTGAGCATCAGAAATATATCGGCGAGGTCTTTGACCGCTTGAATGCCGTGGTGCACGAGGGAAAATGGTCTCTCGTTGATGCCTTTATCGACAAGATGATTCAATATCAATGTCGTTATGGAATTGTGCGAAAATAGTCGGCCTTTCCATGCTTTGGTTCAATTGCGTTTCAGACACTTAGTGTGTCCGAAATATAAGAAGGAAGAGGGCTGATAGAAGATTGCATAAGTTAAAAAGTGATAATTGTTTCATGATATATTCCCATTTTAGGGAATTTTGTCTTATATTTGCATCCAAAATAGTTACACACAAATGAAAATAGTCTTTGAAGACACGGACTTGGAAGAACTGATCACGACGGGGCGTAACAGCAAATATAAGAAATACACCCGTAATGCGAAGTTCATGAAGGCGCTCGCCACAGCTTATAACTATATGCGAATGGTTGACGTGGCAAGCGACTTGCGCGCAATCTCGTTCCTTCACTACGAGCAACTGGTAGGAACCAATGGAATGAGTTCCATTCGAGTGGTTAACGGAATGGTTGAGCGCATTATTTTTAGAGAATTTGACGGTGGAATAAGTATAACGGTTTTAAGTTTAGACGATACGCATTATGGCAAAAAGAAATGAGAACCCTGCACC
>CACYNE010000076.1 GCA_902775605.1 uncultured Prevotellaceae bacterium | reverse complement strand
ATTATTCAGATAGCCAAAACATTGAAGGTGAGCGTGGACGAATTAATAAGAACAGAATAAGACCATATAAAGTATGATCAATATACGAAAACTTGAAGCCGAACTATGGGAATCGGCTGACCTATTGAGACAAGGCAGTAAACTGACCAGCAGCCAGTATTGCATGCCTGTGTTGGCATTGCTGTTCCTGCGCTATGCCTACAGCCGCTATAAAATGGTGGAAGCCGAAATTCTTGAGAATCGCCCAAGTCGTGGAGGCCGTGTGATGCCCGTGGAGCCTAGCGACTTCGCGGCCAAGAGTGCCTTGTATCTGCCCCGTGAGGCACAGTTCGACTATCTGGTGAATCTGCCTGACAATATCGTGGCAGCAGGTCTGAAGACCAAGGACGGACAGGCCATCAACTCGCTGGGCGAGGCCGTGAACAACGCCATGCAGCTGGTGGAAGACCAGAGCGAACAGCTGACAGGCGTGCTGCCCAAGACCTACACCATGTTTGCCGACGACCTCCTGCGCGAGCTGCTTCGCATCTTCAACAATAAGACCATCGACGAGGTGGGTGGCGACATCATCGGCCGCATCTACGAATACTTCCTCTCGAAGTTTGCCAAGGCCGTTGCCTCCGACGATGGTGTGTTCTTCACGCCGAAATCGTTGGTGAAGATGCTTGTCAATGTGCTGGAGCCCACACAAGGCGTGATGCTCGACCCCGCCTGTGGCTCGGGTGGCATGTTTGTGCAGACGGGTGACTTCGTGAACCAGGCTGGACTTAACGCCAACACCAATATGACCTTCTACGGACAGGAGAAGGTGGAATACAATGCCCAGCTCTGTCTGATGAACATGGCTGTGCATGGATTGAACGGACGAATCATCTCTGGCGACGAAGCCAACTCCTTCTATCACGATGCCCACAACCTTGCCGGCAAGTGCGACTATGTGATGGCCAATCCACCGTTCAATGTCGACAAGGTGAAGGCCGAGTCGGCTTCTGCGGCTGGCCGTCTGCCCTTTGGCCTGCCTGGCGTGAACGCCAAGACCAAGGAGATAGGTAATGCCAACTATCTTTGGATCAGCTATTTCTATGCCTACCTGAACGACCACGGCCGTGCAGGCTTCGTGATGGCCAGTTCGGCAACCGACAGCGCCAATAAGGACCGCGACATCCGTGAGAAACTCGTGCGCACGGGCGATGTGGATGTGATGGTCAGCGTGGGCAACAACTTCTTCTACACACTCTCGCTGCCCTGTTCGCTATGGTTCTTCGATCGCAACAAGCATGCCGACATTCGCGACAAAGTGCTGTTCATCGATGCCCGCAACTACTACACCGTTGTCGACCGCACCTTGAACGAATGGACCGAGTGGCAGCTTCGCAACCTGCAAGCCATCGTGCATCTCTATCGTGGTGAGAAGGAGAAATATCAGCAATTGCTTGCCGACTATCAATCTGTCTTAGGCAATACTACCGTTGCATCTGCTCAGGAAGCGCTCGACAAGCAGAAGGCTGCAGCGAAAGAGGCTATAGCCAATGCCACCCGCAAAGACAAGAAGCGCATCGAAGCTGAGCAGAATGCCCTCATCGCAGATTTGGAAGACACGCTCGAAACGGCCCGTCAGCACGAATGGCTCACAGAGAAGTTTGGCGATGGTGAATATCAAGACGTGCTTGGCCTCTGCAAGATAGCTACCATTCAGGAGATTGAGGAAAAGAACTACTCGCTCACTCCAGGCGCTTACGTCGGCGTAGCCGAACAGGAAGACGACGGCGTGGATTTCCATGAGCGCATGAACGAGATTCATGCCGAGCTGGCACAGCTGAACGCGGAAGCCAACACTCTGATGGACGAGATACAAAAAGCGTGGGAGGAGCTGAAATAGAAATCATTGAACTATGAGTGACCAACTATATATCAATTTCGACGAGTATATCCGTCAGGGCGAGCCTGCACAACGTGAGCGTGCTGATGCGTGGCGTGTGGCTATCGGTTTGCAGGCTGTAGATGGACTCAAGACCTCAGAATACTTGCATCAAACCGCTCGTAGGAATATTGAGGGCGAGATTACTATCGATGAAGCCCGTGAGTTGGTGAAACAATACTATGTCAGCAAAACCACTCATGGCGAAGATGATGCCGATAAAGAGGAGGCCGACAGAGTTTCCGGTAACATCGCCAAGTTGTTACAAACAGATGCATTCACCTATAGTGTGGCAGGATTAGCAGCTATACACAGAGCCATCTTCGAGGGTGTGTTTAAGCATGCAGGACGTTTCCGCGACTACGACATCTCAAAGAAGGAATGGGTGTTGCAATGGGATTCAGTACTCTATGGACGTTGGCAAGATTTGAAAATGACCATTGAGTATGACTTGGAGCAGGAACGCCAGTTTGACTACACGGGCTTGGACAAAGGGCAGATCATTGAGCATCTTGCAAGATTTGTGGCAGGACTGTGGCAGATACATCCTTTCGCAGAGGGTAATACTCGTGCTACAGCCGTTTTCACCATCAAGTACCTGCGCTATTTGGGATTCAGCGTGAACAATGATTTGTTTGAACGCCATTCGTGGTATTTCCGCAATGCTTTGGTGCGAGCCAACTATCGCAATGTGGTGAAAGGTGTAGAACGGGAGCCTCTTTTCTTGATTCGCTTCTTCCGCAACCTGCTGCTTGGTGAGAACAATGAACTGAAGAACAGGTATATGATGATCAATCCACCTGAAGGACATCAGATGCCAGAGAACACCCCTCAAGTACAGGACAAGCACAGGATAAGTACAGGACAAGTTCAAGACAAGATTCACACAGACAATTATAACATTATTGGTATTATTAAAGTTATAGAATTCCAACAACTGTCTGCGAAAGAGATAATGACAGGCTTACAACTCAAGGGTAGAGATAACTTCTTGAACCTTTATCTGTTGCCTGCTATCGCAGAGGGCTATGTCCGTTTGCTCTATCCAGACAAACCCCGTCATCCACGTCAGAAGTACCTGCTGACCGTTAAAGGACTGGCACTATATAAAGAGATGTTAGAAAGAAAGGAGGGGGAGGTATGAGTGAGTGGAAGAAAGTGAAGTTGGGAGAGATTTGTGAGCGTGTCACTTCTGGTGGTACGCCTAAAGCCAATGTCACATCTTATTATAACCCTCCAACAATTCCTTGGCTTAATACAAAAGAAATTAACTATTGCAGAATTACAGAGACAGATAACTATATATCAGAAGAGGGGCTTAATAATTCGAGTGCAAAATGGATTGCACAAGACTCAATAATTATTGCAATGTATGGTAACACGGCAGGCAAAGTGGCAATTAATAAAATCCCACTAACCACCAATCAAGCATGTTGTAACCTTACAATAGATGAAAGCAAAGCAGATTATGAGTTTATTTATTATCAGCTTTGTACCTTATATAACAAGATGGTTTCATTAAAAATAGGTGCAGCTCAATTGAATCTTAATGCGCAAATTATAAAGAGCTTAGACATATTATTACCCACTTTAGCTATTCAGCACAGCATCGCCACCATCCTTTCCTGCTACGACTCTTTGATAGAGAACTATCAGAAGCAAATAAAGTTGTTGGAGGAAGCAGCGCAGCGACTCTATAAGGAATGGTTCGTTGACCTCCACTTCCCCGGCCACGAAAACACCAAGATTGTCGATGGTGTGCCAGAGGGGTGGGAGAAGAAAACTTTAGATGAGTTCTGTTCTGTGTTTACAGGCAAGAAAAATGCGAATGCTGCTGTACAGTCTGGGAAGTATAAGTTTTTTACCTGTGGAGACACGCCACTTCAGATTGATAGTTATATTTATGACGGTCCTGCAATAATAATTTCTGGTAATGGATCTTATACTGGAAGAACTACTTTTTATGAAGGTAAATTTGACTTGTATCAGAGAACATATGCGTGTACAATTATCAATAACGAAAATCGAGATTTGATTTATGGCTTGTTTGAAATAGTGAAGTGTGAGTTAACAACCCAAATATCGGGAGGAACACACGGAGCTGCTATTCCATATATTGTAATGGGTGACATAACAAAATTCACGTTTACAAGCAATGACATCGTTCTACGGAAATTCTCTAAGATAATAAAAAGTTTCCTTGATAGAACTATGTGTATTTCCTCTCAAATCCGCCTCCTAACCGAAGCCCGCGACCGCTTGCTCCCGAAATTGATGAGCGGAGAATTAAAAGTTTAACAATATGAACAACTGCGAATATATAACGATAGCAATTGCTTTGTTTAGCATCTTAGTCTCTGTTGTATTGACTTTTCTTTCCATTAGGTCTAGCAACAAGTCAACAAGGCTTATGTCGATTCTGATGCGTGAGAACAGCCGAACAACTAGTAGTGAGCATCTTTCGCTTTATCGGATTGAAGCTTTCTATAATGCGGTTGCTATACAAAATCTGGAATTTGAAATTAAAGATGTTCGGCATAAACTGAAGTCAGCGACAGCAGACAATCGAGAATCGCTTGAGAAAAGACTCAAGCAGTTGGAAATGAATCATCATTTTATGAAAATACGTGAAGCAAAACTTATTCAAAACGATTTTGCTCTTCAAAGAGAATTGGACTCACTTCATAAAGAAATGAAAATGTAGTATTATGGCAAAGGACTATAGCGAAGACCAACTGATACAGCGGAGTGCTGCCGAGTTGCTGGAGAAGGAACTGGGTTGGACGAGCGTGTATGCCTTCGACAAGGAGGTGCTTGGCGTGAATGGAACGCTGGGGCGCACGTCGTATCATGAGGTGCTGCTGACGGAGCGTTTCCGCAAGGCGCTGAAGACGCTGAACCCTTGGCTGACGGACAAGCAGCTGCAGGAGTGCGTGGGGCGCATGACGGAGCACATGAGCTCGCAGACGCTGATGCAGATTAACGAGCAGAAGTATCAGTATATCAAGGACGGTGTGCCCGTGACTCGCGTGAAACCGAACGGCGAGACGGAAGAGGTGCGTGCCAAGGTGATAGACTTCTCTTCTCCTGAGAAGAATGACTTCCTGTGTGTCCGTGAGCTATGGGTGTATGGTGCCTTGTACCATCGTCGTGCCGACATCGTGGGCTTCGTGAACGGGTTGCCTTTGCTGTTTATGGAACTGAAGAACCACGACGTGGAAGTGGTGGATGCCTTCAACAAGAACTATCGTGACTATCTCGATACGATACCGCAGCTGTTCTACCACAACGCCTTC
>CACYNE010000075.1:5287-5728 GCA_902775605.1 uncultured Prevotellaceae bacterium | reverse complement strand
CATGTTACTCTCTAGCATATCTCATGCATACCTCCATTCTATCCATATAGTAGCCCCCGCGTAGCGCCTATGCATCTCCTGTCGTTGTCCGCTATATGTCCGGTACTTGTCCGGTACATGTCCGCTTTTATACCGGACATGTACCGGACATATAGCGGACAAGTGCCGGACATGAATTGGAGATACTGCCTTGTTATATGCTTGTTCCATTGGGGCTCTATTATTGATATTTTGGAGATCTTTACTTGAAATGTTAGAGATATGTACTAGATACGTCGGAGTGCTTCCTTTCTTTTTGATTGAAACATCATGTACTTATGCTTTGGCTTCAACGATGCAAAGGTACGATTAAATGTGCAAAATACCAAACAAAAAGGAAAATAAATTTTTGTTTGTATTTTCGAGCGATAGTACCTTATGACGTTTATTAAGAATAATGGC
>CACYNE010000075.1:0-5279 GCA_902775605.1 uncultured Prevotellaceae bacterium | reverse complement strand
TTGTTTGTATTTTCGAGCGATAGTACCTTATGACGTTTATTAAGAATAATGGCAGCAATAGGAAACCCTTTGCTGCCATACATGATGTCTTTAAACTTACTATTTTGCTTTCAGTGCATCATATGTAGCATCATCTACTGGCTCACACCATTGAGTTACACTCGACTTCTGTCGCGACTCGGCAAAGTTGATGCCAGCATCACTCTGCTCTCGCTGCTCCATCAGTTCGTTTGAAGCACCTTCTTGAACATCCTTATGATAGGTAAGGTGCTGGAACCATGAGTCTTTCTGTGCTCCGTGCCAGTGCTTCACTTCGGCAGGGATGGCGATGACGGTGCCGGGAGTCATTGGGATAGGAGTCTTGCCCCATTCCTGATACCAGCCGCGACCAGCAACGCAAATCAGTACCTGCACCTGCTTGTGGTGGATGTGCCAGTTGTTACGGCAGCGAGGTTCAAACGTGACATTTATCACACCACCAACAACATCAGCCAGATAGCTCTGGCCGATGAAGTACTTGCCGTAAGGATTAGGATTGCCTTTGGGCCATTTGGTGTCCAGGGTGTAGCCCTCGTTGCAGAGCCAAGTGCACAGTTCATCGACTAGTTGCTTCGAGTTGCCCATATTCACGGCACCTTGCTTGTGGGCGGCGAGTTGTGGGGCTACGCCTTCGAGACCGCTCAGGGCTGCTACGGTGACTATCTCGCGGTCGGCAGCTGAGAGCTGGTCGCCAGCGAAGATGTCACCAAAGAGGTGTGACTTCAAATAATAGTCATCCTGCGGACAGAACTCATAGTTAAAGGGCTTTCCTGAGAGTTGTGTCTGTTTCTTCACGCCCAGTTCGTAAGCCTTCTTAGCATCATCCCACTCTGCAGGACGTGTCCAAGGCTTGCCTTCCAGCCAATTCGCCTGCTTGTCTTCCAAGACCTTACTCAATACTCCAAGTGCATTCAGCGAACGTGGAAACCCCGTATAGGCATAGAGCTGCGAGAAAGCCTCCTTCAGCTCGTTGACGGTTACACCATTGTCAAGAGCCATGCGCACGGCAGGCTCCAAACGGTTCATATCACCCTGTGCCATGAGGCAGGCACATGCTGCCAATCCCTTTTGACGCTCTGTCAACGTCTGACTGTTTACTGTAGTCATCGTCATTACTGCGATTAAATATAAAACGATTTTTTTCATTGATATTGTTACTGTTCAATTGGAGTCGCTTTGCGGGAAGTGATCCGGGAGGCGGCTAATGAAGATTGAATACATGCTTTCTGCCATCACCAACGAATACCACCGGTTCGTCGTCCTTATACAGAAGAGTCGTCTTGACTCCACGAGGGACGGTCACGCTGTATTCGTAGGTATGATTGCGGGACAGTTTCCATGCTACATCGACTCTGCCATGAGGAGTGTTGGTGCCTCCCTTTGCCCATGACAGCTTGTCACCGAAGTGTGGCATGAGAAGGATTGATTGGAAACCGGGCTCTGCAGGACGAATACCGAGGATGGAGGAGTAGAACCAACCGGCAACGGCACCATAGCTGTAATGATTGAATGAGTTCATGTTCCATTCGTGCTTGTGGAAACCGTCGGCAAGTGTATAGCTGTCCCAACGCTCCCAGATGGTAGTGGCACCCTGGTCGATGCTGTACAGCCACGATGGGTTTTCGCGCTGAAGCATAAGCCTGTAAGCAAGGTCCGTCATGCCGTAATCCGTAAGAGTTTCCATCAGAACACCTGTTCCCACAAAGCCTGTCGACAGCTTATAGCCATTCTCCTTAATGTTCTTTCGCAAGGACTTTATGGCAGCTGCTCTTTGCCCGTCTTCCAAGAGATTGAAATGCAGTGCTAAAAGGTAGGCTGTCTGCGTGTCTTTACCGGTATTTATCTCGCCATCCGTGATGTACCTGTGCTGGAATTCATTCTTTATTTTCTCGGCAAGTGTGCGGTAACGCACTGCATCTGCTTCACGTCCGAGAATGTCCGCCATCTTTGCCATGAGAGTGCAGGAATGATAATAGTACACATACGAGACGTAACGCTTCTCAACCTCTTTGTAGGCAAGCCAGTCACCAAATTCCGTAGCAGCTCCCACATGCTTCCATTCGCCTTCGCTGAACGAGGAACAGTGGTGTATCCATCCCTTCATGCTCTCGTAGTTCTCCTTGATGATTGAAATGTCGCCTGTCATCATATATACATTCCATGGCACGATGATGCCGGCATCGCCCCATGCAGCCCCGCCATATCCCCACATATTGGCAGCAGGAGCCGTACAGCAGTAGGCTCCGTCCTCACGCTGGCTGTTGCGCATGTCGCGCATCCACTTGCGGTAGAACTCCTTGCAGTCACTGTTATAGAGAGCGGTAGTTGAGAAAATCTGCGTGTCGCCAGTCCATCCTAAACGCTCGTCACGCTGAGGACAATCGGTAGGGATGCTGAGGAAGTTGCCTCGCTGACTCCACCACACGTTGCTGTATAGTTGGTTGATATCCGGGTTGCTGCATTCAAACTGACCCCATTCCCTGATGTCGCTGCCGACAACCTGTCCCACAACCTTCCGGATTTCAACGTTCCCGGTTGCCGTTATCTCTGCATAGCGGAAACCGAAAAAGGTGTGACGGGGATGTCCCTTTTCAACCTCACCGCCTCGCAACGTGTAGCGGAATGTGGCCTTGGCTTCGCGCAAGTTGTATGTCCATAGGCTTCCAGCAGGTCCTTTGTCAAGACGACGTGCATCACCATTGTAGTTGAGCATTTCGCCGAAGGTGCAAGTCAGTTCCGTCCCCTTCTGTCCTTTGACCGCAAAGTCAATCCAGCCTACCATGTTCTGACCAAAGTCGATGAGGAGCGTCTGTCCTTTCTTCAACGTAACAGGTGAGGAGAATGATGTGAGGTTCTTCACGACATGGGTTTCTCCATAATCCGTATTTGCAGGAGTCGCACCATCGTAGAGGGTGACCCTTTGCGGATGGCGCCACAATGCCTTGTCGCGTATTTTTACTTTGGGGCCGAACGCAGGAATGAGCTTTCCCTTTGCATCGTTGTTTACAACAACCTGATGCCATTCAGACAAACTTCGGGTGGCATCGTACGTTTCTCCATTATATATGTCACCCAATAGAAGAGGTCCGTCCGTAGAGCATTTCCACGAAGTATCTGTGATTAACTTCTCCTTCGTCCCGTCCTTATATTCCATATCCACCCAGCAGATGAAGGCATGACGGTTGTCCTTGCCATACACACCACGAGTGATTCCGCCAATCCACCATCCATTGCTCACCTGAGCCGTGATATTCATCGTATCCCCTTTCAGCAGAGACAACGGCAGCACATACGACTGATAGAAAATCTCCTTGCGGTAATCTGTCCAGCCGGGTTTCAGTTCTTCATCATCAATCTCCTTTCCATTGACGGAGAACGTATATACCCCCAATGCGCTTGTGTGGATAGTGGCAGCCTTTACTTTCTTCGTGATTTGAAACGTCTTGGTGAATACCGGCATCCCCCCGTCCTTTCCAAGTGAACTGATCCACTCTTGGGCAGAGATGTTACCAGTCATCAGGGCTGCAAATATACTAAGGAGAAATTTATGTTTCATGCATTTGTTCTTCGTTGTTTGCTTTCTGCCCACAAAGTTACGATTTTTTTTTCAATTATTGTCCGCTTTCCCGTTTAATTTAAGAAAAGCAGGAGAAAATGATTTCTCAAATAACAATCTTTTTACCATTCTTTATAAATAACCCTTTCGAGGGATTGCTTACTTTCTGACCGTTTAGGGTATAATAGTTCTCATCACCATTTTGAGAGGGGGCGCTGGAGAGGCCTCTTATGCCTGTTGGCTTTGCAAGCGACAGCGTAACACTGATGTTGTTTTGGCCAGCCTTCAGGAATGTGCGAAGTTCACTTTCTGACAGTCCGTCGATATGTCCTAAACGTGTATAGCCATAGGGGTTAGAACCATAGAAGATGCAGATGTGTTGTCCGCTGTAGAGAACAACATCTCCAGGCTGAGCTGTCATCTGCTCATTTTTCGTTGTCAGCGATCTGCCCAAAGCCCCCCATATCTCAAAATCGTTGTCGTTGAGAGTCACTGTTATGGGTGCGTTCTGAAGTGCAGCAACCAACTCGCGTGTGGCATCATTGTCCACAAGTGTCGCGCTTTGCGTTTGTCCATCGATAGTGATATAAATTTTATTCATAGTAGGTGTTTCTGCTTTCGCTTCGTTGTCTGCAGAACAGCTGCAGAACAGCATGGCGGCTAAAAATAATAAATACTTATGCATCGTTATCTTTGTTTTTTGAATATCAGTTTCATCGTCTCTGGATCGAGTGGTTTCATCGTGGGTAGCTTCAGGTCTTTCACCATGTGGAGCGTGCCCTGCTTGTACTTCTGGAAGTGAGGTGTCTTCAAGTGCTGTTGATAGGCTTCATCGGAGGCATAGATTTCGAGGATGCGAATCTGGCATGAGTCTTCGGCACTCTGCATGGGATACAGGCAGATGACACCAGGCTCGCGCTCTATACTCAGGCGATCCACCTCGTTAGCAAAGGCAAGATATTCCTTCATATACTGCGGATAGACCTCAATCTCAGCAATGCGGACAATCATGTTTGCTGTGGCGATGGCTGCTGCTGGCTTTTCTCCCGTCTGTTCTAACAGCCATTTCGCATTCTTCCACAGAATCATCTCCCTGAATGGTGCCAGGTCGGGTTCTTTCGAGAGATAGTCTTTCATCCTCGCCAGACTCTGCGTGAGTACCTGTGGGGCCACGTAGGGATAGTCGGAGCCGTAAAGTAGGTGGTCGGGCGTGGTGATAGTGAGCAGCATGCGGATGACCTCTGGGCTATGGGCACCTGCAAGGTCGTAATAGAGGGTTCGGAGGTTGGCCTCGTAGTCAATCTCGCCTACCATCTTGTTGGTCTGCATCACGGGCGTCAGCGACTTCATGCGTGGGATGGCAAGTGGCAGATAAGCACCGCAATGGGGCACAATGACCTTTATATTATTATAACGAGCCAATACGTTGCGACTGATCATGTTCGATACGGCACGGGTAGTCTCTGAGAGATATTCCTGCATGGCGAGCGGTGTCTGCTGCATCACCTGCTGATTCACGGGTTCTGGGCGATGGGGATGCAGAATCACCACTGCCTTGCGCTCGTTCAAGACTGAGAAAAGCGTGTCGAGTTCTGGTGCGCCAAGATACTGTCCGTCAACATTCGTTGCCAGTTTAATGCCATCAGCCTTCAGCACATCGAGCGCATATTTCGCCTCCTCAATA
>CACYNE010000074.1 GCA_902775605.1 uncultured Prevotellaceae bacterium | reverse complement strand
AGCCCAGATGGCGGAATCGGTAGACGCGCTGGTCTCAAACACCAGTGGGGCAACCCGTCCCGGTTCGACCCCGGGTCTGGGTACAAGCTTAAAAAGCAAAAGTGCTGCAATCGTAAGATTTGCAGCACTTTTTTGTTGATATTCGGATTGTTTATTTCTTGGCAGTTCTGGCTGCATTGAGGAAGTTTACCATCTTCTGAAGATTCTCTTCGCTATACATACCCATGCCGTGGCCACCTTCAGGAACGAAGGTTGCTTCTGTCTTCACGCCAGCATCCTGTAATTTTTCGAAGAACATCTTGCCCTGACAGCAAGGCACCACATTATCCTTCTCGCCATGGAAGATGATGATGGGAGGATTTTTCTTGTTGACATAATATGTAGCGCTGAGGCTCTTGTACTTATCGGGCTCTTTGCTCAGCTTTGAGTTGAGCAACACGTCCTCAGGACTATTCTCGCCCATCTTCATGCCTTCGCCACAGTCCATTGCTGTCAGGTCAACAGGACCAGACCAGTCGCAAGCTGCGTTGACAGCACTACTCTCCTTGGTATAGTTGCCCAGGTTGCCCTCAAGGTCAATGTCAACGGTGCCCACCTTGGTCTGCTTGATGCCGCTGGTGGTGGCAGCTACTGATGAGAGGTGGCCGCCGCTAGAGAAACCGCTGGTGGCTACGAATGACGGGTCGAACTTGTACTTCTTGGCCTCACCGCGTACAAAACGGATGACGGCACGGATGTCATGGATCTGAGCAGGCCACTTGGCATCGGCACTTGAGCGGTGGTTAGGACAAACCACGGCATAGCCAGCGTCGAGCAGAGCCTTAACGATGGTGCCCAGGTCGGCAGCACCCTTGCTGCTGTTGCTGAACCATGCGCTACCATAGATGTGAATCACCACAGGATAGCTGGCTGCTTCCTTCTTAGGCAGATAGATGTCGCAGGTGTGATAAGCTTTATCGTCGCCTGCATAGTTGACGTCCTTCCACTCTTGGCTTGTCTCGAGTTTTGCTTGCTGCTGGAAGCCGCCAAAGCCACCGAAGCCTCCTCCTGGCTGTGCTGTGGCTATGGTAGCCAAGCTCAGCATCATGAACGAAAATAATGCTTTCTTCATTGTTTTTGGTTTTAAGGTCTTTTTATTAGTTAATGAAAATATCTGAGAAATAATACTCTCGCAATGGTTTCTGAACAGATTCGCCCTTCAGGGTGACTTGCTTTTTCAATCGGATATCTACTGACGAGGCGCCTATCTTGATGATGAAGTTGCCTGGGGCGATGTGCCACTGGCGTTGGTCGTAGTAGCCCAACTGCTCGGTATGGAGCAGAGCTTTCACAGTCTTGCTCTCGCCTGGTTGCAGACTGACACGGGCGAAGCCCTGAAGTTGGATAGGACGGATATGCTGATCGTTGCTGGTGGGTGAGAGATAGATTTGGGCTATCTCGTCGGCAGCCATCGCGCCCGTGTTCTTCACTTCGAATGACAGATTGATACCTTCCCCCTTGGTCTTTGCCTCTTGGTCTATGGTGAGGTTGCTATACTCAAAAGTGGTATAGGTAAGTCCATAGCCGAAAGGCCACTGGATACGTGGATCTTGCTCGGTGCTGTAGTTATAGCACAAAGGTTCGTAAATCTCAACGTTGGGATAGCTTACAGAAAGTTTTGCCGATGGTGACACGTTGCCATAGAGGATGTCGGCCACAGCATGACCGCCCTCTTCGCCAGGATACCAAGCCTGAATAACTGCTGAACAGCGATCGGCTAAGTCGCCAATGACCTGTGCCCTGCCGCCAAAGATGACCAGAACCACAGGCTTGCCTGTTTTCAGCAGTTCCTCGACATATTGCTCTTGACGACCAGGCAGGCGCAGACCTTGGCGGTCTCGGTTCTCACCACAAAGCATCACGTTTTCACCCACACAGGCGATGATGACGTCTGACTCCTTGGCCATACGGAGTGCCTCCTCTTTGTCGGCCTTCTCACCAGAGTCCACCTTGCGGTGCAGGATGTCATATTCCCAGGCTCTGATGTCACCGCCTTTCTTGAAGTCGGTCTCAATCGTATCGGTCCAGTCGCAACCTCGCGAATAGAGAATCTCCATGTGGCTGGGTTTGCGGTCTTTCATGCCTTCCAACAGGGTGATAACGTGTGGGTGGTCCAAATCTTCAGTCACCTTCTTCCAAAAATAGCTCATGGCGGGGAAAGAATAATCGCCGCACATGGCCCACATCGTATTGGCGTTAGGACCCGTAATCAAGACTTTCTCAGGCGACTTGCCTTCGTTGAGTGGCAGGATGCCGTCATTCTTCAGCAAGACAACGCTCTGGGTGGCAATGTCATAAGCCGTCTGGCGTTCTTCGGGGGTATCGAGAACGATGGACTCTTTACTATATAAATAAGGTGTTTCATCCATGAGTCCGGCACGGAACTTATAGCGCAGCACGTCCTTGACGGCACGCTCGAAAGCCTCGGAGTTCACCAATCCTTGGTCGAGACCTTCCTGCAGGAATTTATAATTGTCGCCGTGGGGGAAGTCCACGTCGTTGCCGCCATTAATCGCAGCTGCAGCCTTCTGCATCGGGCTATCCGTCTCAGACAATTGGTCGATAGCCGTATAGTCACTCACCACCATGCCGTCGAAACCTAAGTAGTCTCGCAGGATGTCCTGAAGAATCTCACCGTTAGCCACGCAATTGGTGCCATGTACAGCATGGTAGCCTGGCATCAGGGCTTTACTGCCTGCCAACCGAATCATGGTCTCGTGGGGCAAGAGGATCTCTTCCATGAGTTCTTTCTCGTCGGCATCGCCACCACCACCATAACCTAGATAGTGTTTCGAACAGGCGCCAACACCTTTCTTTAAGTCGCCTTGCTGCAGACCCTTGACAAAAGCTGTTCCCATGACGGCCGATAGGTAAGCATCCTCACCATACGACTCCTCAAGACGGTTGAATGAGGGGGTGCGACACACATCGACCATTGGTGAGAGTGACAGTACACCACCCATCTTTCGCATGCCTGTAGCGGTTTGCTGGGTTTTCAGTTCAGCTAACTCCGGGTTGAACGAGCAGGCCTGACCGATCTGCTGGGGATAAATAGTGGCACCACGGGTGTTGATGCCCGACAGTACCTCCTCATGAAAGAGGGCAGGGATGCCGTGGGGTGTGTTGTTGATGAGCCACTCCTGTACGGCTGCCACGCGGTCACGCAGTTCCTCAGGCTCGCGAGGCACCTGACTGGCATACTGCGAGAAATGGCCGATACCGTTGGGAATCAACTCACGACATTTGGTCGTGTCCAACAGTCCCTCGTCATTGAAGAGGTTATCCATATACATGCTACGCAGTTGAGCGATACGCTCCTCCTGTGACATGCTGTTATAGAGCTCATCAATCTGTTTTTCCATATCGTTGTTGGTGGTGCAGCCAGCCAGCATTGCGGCCGCTAATTGCATCGTCATGAAAAGTTTCTTCATTCCTGTTAGTCGATATTTATAGCCGATTCGGCTACAAAGGTAATAAATAAGTGAGAAAACGAAAAGGTTTTTGCAGTTTTTTAGTACCTTTGCATGCGTTTTTCATCATTATGGCATCAATAGGACGTTTTGCACCATCTCCAACAGGCCGCATGCATCTGGGCAATGTGTTCAGTGCCTTGCTGTCGTGGCTATCGGTCAAGAGTAAGGGTGGGAAATGGCTTCTGCGTATTGAGGATATTGACCCAGGACGCTCGCGACAAGCTTATGCCGACCTGCTGATGAACGATTTGGAGTGGCTGGGACTCACATGGGACGGCGAATCCGTCTATCAGAGTCAGCGTTCCGATATTTATGAGCATTATTTCCAGGTGCTGAAGGATCAGGGCATGACCTATCCTTGTTATTGTACGAGAGCCGACCTGCTGGCCACGCAGGCGCCTCACGAGAGTGATGGACGTGTGGTCTATCCCGGCACCTGTCGCCACCTGCCTCCACAACCTGGCAAGGCTGCTGCCACGCGACTCATCGTGCCCAATCGTGACATTTCTTTTGTTGATGGACACTATGGCCCGCAGAGCGTCAATCTGGCCCATCATGTGGGTGACTTCATCATCCGTCGCAAGGATGGTGCCTGGGCCTATCAGTTGGCGGTGGTCATTGATGATGCCCTGATGGGAGTCACCGAGGTGGTTCGTGGTTGCGACCTGTTGCTCTCGTCGCCACAGCAGATGTATGTGGCGCAGTTGTTAGGTTTCAACCCGCCGCAGTTCATTCATCTGCCGCTTTTGTGTAATGCTCAGGGGCAGCGACTCTCCAAACGTGATGGCGGACTCGATATGGCCTCGTTACGCCAGAACCATACGGCTCCAGAAATCATAGGTCTGTTGGCTTACTATGCAGGCCTTCAGCCAACGTCTGATCCCATCACCCCTCAAGAGCTCCTTTCTTTTTTTTCTTGGGAACAAGTTCCTCAGAGCAACGTCTTATTATAACTTATTCAGACCGGGAAAAACCTGCATTTACTTGCGCAACCGTTTTTACGGGTACACGTAGGAAATCTCGCTAGTACACGTAGGAGTAATTCCGGGTACACGTACCATTTTTGGCGCCTTTGCTTTTGTTTTATCTGTCATGGTTTGCTCTTCTGCCTGTTGTTGGCAAAAGATTTTATTTCCCCTAAATCATCACCTCATCACCTTCTTTCCGTCCTGTATATACACCCCATGCTTAGGCTCGCCTTGAATGCGGCGGCCTTGGAGGTCGAAGGTCTTCTCGGCAGATGCAGGAAGAGTTTCCACCTCACTGATGCCTTCTGTATCGCCAGAAGTGATGGGATAGACAGGGCCATTATAGATGGCCTTGAACTTCTCCACCTCCGAAGGAAGCACATAGAGCTTGGTATTTGTACTCATTCCGCTGAACATCGACACATAAGGATTGGGACTAACATAGGCCGAATCAATGACGCCACGAATATACAGTTCATTCATCTTGGTGCCATTAAACGCCAACAACTCAATCTTATTGACGCTCTCTGGGATATCCAATGATTTCAGAGACGTGCAATCGGCAAAGGCCTGCGCACCAATAGACTTCACACCATTGGGAATCGTAATTGAGTTCAGTTGGGTGCTGTTGGCAAAGGCATGGCTTTCCAGCGTCGTCACCCCTTCAGGCACCTCATAGGACGTTCGTGTAGAGCCTGCTGGATAAGCCAAGAGTGCAGTCATCTTCTTGTCGAACATCACACCGTCAACGGATTGTGCCACCGCATTGCCTGCCTCCACCTCAATGGATTCAAGGGCCTTGCAGGTATAGAACGGGTTGACAAAGGTGCCACCACTAATGCCATTACTCAGCACTTTTATGGCTGGATGGATGATGATCTTTTTCATGACTCGGTTTTCAAAAAACGCATCATAATATATACCCGTCACCTTGTATGTCTCGTCCTGATAAGATGTCTCCTCTGGAATACGGAACTCACCCTTTGCATCAGAACTATATCTTCTGATGAGAGCCTGATGAAGCCCTTTCTTAAGGACATATCTTGACCCGTCAATCAAAACGTTCTCCGTTTCGTTTGAAAGCACCCACGGCTCTCCCTCCGTCAGTTCCACCAAACCATCAAACCACCAGCATGTCAGGTAGAACGTATTTCCCTCAACGCCATGCACTTTAAACGACACATTAAATGGGCAAGTACAATCCATAGCATAAGGAACCACAGAAGCAACGTTTATCGCGACAGAGTCAGAATAGGAAGCCCTGCTCCATCCTTTTTCCACGCTCAGCGTCACGTCAAAACTCTCCGTGCCACAGTTGCTGACATAGTTCTGCAGTTCCACCAGCACGTCGGTCCCCTCTTTCTTCAGAACGATAGTCGGCAAAGTAGCATCCTCTGCCCCACGAGTCAGCCCCAGGCAACCACTATCCCTAACATCCGATACCGTCAGTTCATGCTCCTGTGCGTTAGCCACGTTCTGTATCATGGCTAACAGCAATAACACAAAAATACCACGCATTTTCATAACAACTCAGTTTTTATGGGGATTTCACTGCTTGATTACCTTTATAATGCTTTTCTTAGAGGGAAGTTTATTA
>CACYNE010000073.1 GCA_902775605.1 uncultured Prevotellaceae bacterium | reverse complement strand
CGGTGACGGCAACTCTCTCGTACAGGTTGTTGCTTGGTACGACAATGAGAACTCTTACACTTCTCAGATGGTTCGCACCATTAAGTACCTCGCTGAGCTGAAGTAATATTAGCCCAACAATATGAATAAAGCCGCCCAGAATTCTGGACGGCTTTATTTTTTTCTATAATCTAGAATGAAAGAAAGCCACCCTGCTCGCTTGCAAGGTGGCTTTCTTATACAGAATCAGTACAATACGTTTATCGGATGAACAACAGCTCGCGATACTTTGGCAATGGCCAAAGAGCATCATCAACAATGAGTTCGAGTTTGTCAATCTGATAGCGAATGGTGTCGAGCTTAGGCTCAACAGTATCATGGTAAGCAATGGCCTTTTCGTGCTCGCCTTCAATCTTGTTGGCCTTCTTGCGGGCCTCAACAAGTTCCTCAACGCCCTTTTCAATGGCAGAGGTGCGCTCAGCAATCTCCTCGATGATCTTCTTGTTGCGGGCAGAGAGCTTGTCGGCGGTGTCGATGGGGAAGATGACAGCCATGTTGCCAACATTCTTCAGCAACTCGCTCTGATAGTGCGTTGCCACAGGGATGATATGGTTCATTGACAGGTCGCCCAGTACGCGAGCCTCAATCTGAATCTTCTTGGTGTAGGTCTCCCATTTCACCTCGTTGCGAGCCTCCAGCTCCTTCTTGGTCATCACACCCAGACTCTCGAACATATCGATGCTGGCCTTGTCGAGGTAACGCTCGAAGATCTTCGGGCAACTCTTCTCAACGTCCAAGCCGCGCTTCTCTGCTTCAGCCACCCATTCGTCAGAGTAGCCGTTTCCGTCGAAGCGGATGGGCTTACAGGTCTTGATATCCTCGCGCAGCACGTCGATGATAGCGTGGAAGGTAGCGCTGTGGTCAGTGTCCTTGAGCTTCTTCTCAAACTCGGGAATACGCTCGTCCACACGCTTCTTGAAGTTCACCAGAGCCTCGGCCACGGCACTGTTCAGGGCAATCATGGCGCTGGCACAGTTAGCCTCAGAACCTACGGCACGGAACTCAAAGCGGTTGCCGGTGAAGGCGAAGGGAGACGTACGGTTACGGTCGGTGTTATCGATGAGCAGTTCAGGAATTTCGGGGATATCCATCTTCATGCCCTGTTTGCCACCCATAGCGAAGAGGTCGTCCTTGTCAGCTTTCTCGATATGGTCGAGCAGTTCTGTGAGCTGCTTGCCAAGGAATGAAGAAACGATGGCGGGGGGAGCCTCGTTAGCACCCAGACGGTGAGCATTGGTGGCACTCATGATAGAAGCCTTGAGCAATCCGTTGTGCTTGTAAACACCCATCAGTGTCTCAACGATGAAGGTTGCAAAGCGCAGGTTGGCCTCAGGTGTCTTGCCAGGTGCATGCAGCAGAACGCCATTGTCGGTGCTCAGTGACCAGTTGTTGTGCTTACCGCTACCGTTGATGCCTGCGAAGGGCTTCTCATGAAGCAGTACGCGGAAACCATGCTTGCGAGCCACTTTCTTCATCAGTGACATCAGCATCATGTTGTGATCGACAGCCAGGTTGGTCTCTTCGAAGATAGGAGCCAGCTCAAACTGGTTAGGAGCCACCTCGTTGTGACGGGTCTTGCAGGGAACGCCCAGCTCCAGGGCCTGAATCTCAAGGTCGCGCATAAAGGCAGCCACACGCTCGGGGATAGAACCAAAGTAGTGGTCGTCCATCTGCTGGTTCTTAGCAGAGTCGTGACCCATCAGGGTGCGACCAGTCAGCAGCAGGTCGGGACGTGCAGCATACAGACCCTCGTCAACGAGGAAATACTCCTGCTCCCAACCCAGGTTAGAAGTGACCTTCTTAACAGCGGGGTCGAAGTAATGGCAAACCTCCGTAGCAGCCACGTTGACAGCATGCAGGGCACGGAGCAGAGGAGCTTTATAGTCGAGTGCCTCACCACTATAAGATATAAATACGGTGGGGATACACAGGGTGTCATCGATGATGAATACAGGAGAGGTGGGATCCCATGCAGAGTAACCGCGAGCCTCGAAGGTCGATCGGATGCCGCCAGAAGGGAATGAGGAAGCGTCAGGCTCCTGCTGGACGAGCAACTTGCCAGAGAATTCCTCAACCATGCCGCCCTTGCCGTCGTGCTCAATGAATGAGTCGTGCTTCTCGGCTGTACCCTCAGTCAGAGGCTGGAACCAGTGTGTGTAGTGTGTCACACCATTCTCAATGGCCCACTGCTTCATGCCTGCAGCAACAGCATCTGCCACGGCGCGATCCAGACGTGCGCCATTGTCGATGACGTCAACCATCTTCTCGTACACGTCCTTAGGCAGGTACTTGTACATCTTTTCACGATTGAAGACTTTCTTGCCGAAATACTCGCAAGGTCTCTCACTGGGTGCTTTTACGTCGAGCGGCTTCTTTTTGAATGCCTCACCGACAACCTGAAATCTTAATGCTTCCATAATCAATCTTTTTATTGCTTTTAGAATTCGCTGCAAAGATACAGCAAATCGTTAGTAATACCTTTGAATTTGTGGATAGAAAAATCTACTTTCTTTAAAAAAATATCAGATTGTAAGGAAATTGATGGATTTTGCTTACAATCTGATAGTATTCGTATTTGCCGTTATGTGATTAAAGTTTCAGCACATTCTCCACGTAGTTGATGAATGCTTTGTTGCAGAGTCGCGTGCCGCCAGGGGTGGGGTAGTGACCTGTGAAGTACCAGTCGCCAGGGTGATTGGGACAAGCCTCGTGCAGTCCCTCAATACTTTGGAACACCAGTTCAATAGGAGCCTGCATGTCTGTTGGGCGCAGCATCTCCACAATCTTGGCATTGATCTCGTCCACGGTGAACGGCTCATAGAGTGCACGCACGCAGTTCTTCATTTCCTCCTTTGGCTTTTCAAGTTCACTCTTGCAGGCCAGATAGGTGTCGTTGATAAGTTGCCACATGCCGCGTTCCTCAATCAGGGCGATTGTGGCACGGAAAGCGCAGAACTCCTCCAGGCGGGCCATGTCGATACCATAATAGTCTGGATAGCGAATCTGAGGTGAGCTCGACACCATCACAATCTTTTTCGGATGTAGTCGGTCGATAATCTTGAAGATACTCTCGCGCAGCGTGGTGCCGCGCACAATCGAATCATCGATAATCACGAGGTTATCCACGTTGGGACGCAGCGAACCATAACTGATGTCATAGACGTGTGCCGCCAGGTCGTTGCGCTCGCTGTTGTCGGCAATAAAGGTGCGCATCTTGATGTCCTTCCACACCACTTTCTCTGTACGCACCTCGCCGTGCAGTTTGCGAAAACCGTCCGTCATGCCACAATAGGCCACCTCAGCGGTGTTGGGGATATACGAGAATACCGTGTTGTCCACGTCGCCATCAATGGCTTTCAGGATGGCGGGCGTGAGCTGTTCGCCCAGACGTTTGCGTTCTTGATAGATGTCACGATCAGAACCGCGACTGAAATAGATGCGCTCAAACGAGCAGGCACTGAGCTTCTGGGCGGGCATGATCTGCTCCAATCGACTCTCACCGTTCTTACGGACAATGAGTGCTTCGCCCGGCTTCAGTTCACAGATATCATCTGCGCCAAGGTCGAATGTCGTCTGCAGCACGGGACGCTCGCTGGCCAGAGCCACGATCTCGTCGTCGCGATAATAGAACGCAGGACGGATGCCCCAGGGGTCGCGCACGGAGAACATCTCGCCCGAGCCCGTCAGTCCACACATCACATAACCGCCGTCATAGTGCTCCATCGTGGTTTTCAGCACATTCGCCATCTCCACGTTCTCATCGATATAACGTGTGATGTCCAGACCTTCCAGTCCTTTGCTCTTCGCCTCCTCATAGAGACGCTCCACCTCTCGGTCCAGGCGGTGTCCCATCAGTTCAAGTGTGATGTACGAGTCGCCAAAGATACGTGGCGACTGACCCTGGGCGGTGAGAAAAGAAAAAACCTCGTCGATGTTGGTCATGTTGAAGTTACCACACAGACAGAGGTTTTTAGCTCGCCAGTTGTTACGACGCAGGAAGGGATGCACGAATGTCAGTCCGCTCTTGCCCGTTGTCGAATAGCGCAGATGACCCATCAGCAGTTCGCCTGCCATCTCTTGCGTCACTCGTGAGAAGATTTCGGTGATGGCCGTCTTGCCCTCCGCCTTCTCGCGGAACATATACTCGCAGCCCGGTTCCGTCGTCAGGCTCACCGATGCGATACCGGCACCTTCCTGTCCACGGTTGTGCTGCTTCTCCATCATCAGGTAGAGCTTATTGAAGCCATAAGCCCATGTCCCATACTTTTTCTCGTAGTAATCCAGCGGTTTCAGCAAGCGAATCATTGCCACGCCGCACTCATGTTTCAGTTGTTCCATCTATGCATTCTCTTTGAAGTTGCAAAGATAGAATATTCTCTGCATATTTCTTGCATCGCCACCCCATTTTCAATCTACGTTTCTGCACAAAATAACAATTTGCAATCAAAACCCACGTTCTGATTGCAAATTATTAACGGATTGGCGGTGATTCACACCTATTATATATACTCTTGCCTCTTCTATATCACCTCGAAATGCCGTAGGGCATTGAGGATGCCATCATCGTCCACAGAGGTAGTGACATAGTTGGCCAGCCCCTTCAATTCATCGATGGCATTACCCATTGCGATGCCGATGCCCGCCTGCTTAATCATTGACGTGTCGTTGCCCCCATCGCCAAAGGCTATGGTGCGACTGGGATCGAAGCCTTCGTGTTGAGCCATCGCCAGAATACCCTTTCCTTTGTCGGCACCATTGGCAGTGATGTCGGTAAACTCCGGATGCCAGCGGCCAGACACACATTGCGGCATGCGTGCCATCAGTTCTGGCTCGTAGTCAGCAGAAAAGAAAGGCGTCAGTTGCAGAATATCCTGTTCAAGTACCACTGCGAGTGGTGCTGCCTGGTCGAGATTCTTCACTGCCAGCATCTGTCGGAAGATACGGTCCACATCGCCCGTGGGGTCTATCACCGCCACATCCTTTCGCCCCACGACAATCAGACTATACCCCTTCTCCTTGGCATCGTTTACGCAGGTCATCACATCCTGCTTGGGGATGGGCTGACAGCAAACCAACTCCTCGCCAACGAAGCATAGTGCACCGTTGGTGGTGATATAGCCATCGATGAGTGGTTCGATAGCCCCCAGGTTTGTGATAATCAGAGGCGGACGTCCTGTGGCGATATAGACGCGTGAGCCATTGGCCTTGGCTTGCTTCAAGGCTTGTATAGTGGACGCAGGAATCTCGTGAGTCTTAAAACTCACCAGTGTTCCATCTATATCGAAAAACAATGCGTATCTCTGTGTTCTCATAGTTCTTTCAATGAGTTTTATATGCTAATTCAATGAGTTTTAAGCGCTAATTCATTGAGTTTTATCTGTTAATTCAATGGGCTTTGCCAATTTCATCGCATCGGGGGTACCGAATGACCTTCTGATGGCAGTCTCAACATATCTTGTGATGAGTGTTTCGTCGTTTATCTGCGTAAAGACTCGCAGGGCTCTTGTCTGGTTGAACCACACGATTTTCACAGGACTGTTCAGCGTGCGACTATGGCCGTAAATGCTTAAACGGGCTTGCTCTTCATTCAACCTCTCAAAGTTTTTCAGTCCCACTCTGTTTTGATTGTACACATGCGCCAGCTCTGTTTCAAACGGAGTCCATTGCTCGGTGGATTCAGCATCTTCAGATATATGTTGAACGATGGTAAGACTTTCTATGCTGTCAAAGTCTGCCGTCTCCATGTAGGCAGCCCAGTCAACCATTGTTTCCCAGCCATAATGCTGAGCGGCCAAAAGAATGTCGTACTGTTGCCACACCACCAATCCAACTTTTCCAGACAGATGCTGCATCTCTTGAATGTAACTATCGTCATCGAGTGCGGTATCAGCAGATGGGTTGCAATATGGCCAGGCGAACATTTGGATGTCGCTTTTGTCATCGAGTGCAGAATCAGGTGAAAGCGCGGGGGCTGGTGATTGTACTGTTTCTGAAGCCTGTTCAGTTTCTGTTTGGATTTTCTTCTGCTTCTTGCTTTCCAGAATGCCATAGACCACAATGCCAACGACAGCAGCAACGACAGGTCCGAGAATGGGAAAAAGATCTTCCATGATTATCTATGAATTTGGCTGCAAAGGTACAAAAAGTTAAACAATATCACAAGGCTTTTGTGCTGTAAATGCAGGAAAGACAACATTTTTGTACTTTTTCATTTG
>CACYNE010000072.1 GCA_902775605.1 uncultured Prevotellaceae bacterium | reverse complement strand
AGATTTTTCACTTACCTTAGTGCTGCAAATCAAGACAAGCAAAATCATCAATGACATGGCAAAGGTACAACAAAAATCTGAGAAAATCACCGCTTTTGGTGGATTATTTTTCGTCTTGGACAAATTTGACCGTATTCTGTCCTCTTGGATCATGGGGTCGGTTCTTCTGGATCATGGGGTCGGTTCTTCTGATCATTACTCTCTCGGTTTAGTTTTTTTACACAAAAGGAACCGTCCCTTTTGTGTTAGACAGCTGTCCCGGCTGACGGGCGTTTCGTTTGGAGTAGTTCAGAAGTTAACAAAATGATCACTAGAACCGACCCCGTGATCTTCTAATTGCCAATATTCTATGAAGTATTTCTTTTTTTATCAAATTAAAAAATCTTTCAGCCGAAGCATAACCGATTGATAAAGAAACACTTTGGCTGAAGGATGCTTTTTGGGGGGTATTACAGCTTTGAAACATAAGAATGAGGGTCTTGAGTGTTTTTGATAGCCTTGTTTTACTAATGTCAAACAATCGTTTGACATAAATAGAATAATCGTTTGACAATTGTCAAACAATGATAAGTTGCAGATTTACGGAGATCAAATATCAACGATAGAGTAAAGAAATTACGGAAATAAATACTTTATTATTAGCGATGGTAATATGTGAAAAATGACTTGATTTCGGACTGATAATGTAGTATCTTTGCCGTGCAAAAACAATTAAAAAATAGTCTATTTACACAATGATTAAGGAACTGAGAAACTTAGGCGAGATGCTGAAAAACAGTACGTATCTGGCCGATTTGAAAGAACAGAACGACTTGCTGCGTCAGAAAATGAAGCAACAGAAGGACAACACACAAAACCACTATTTGCAGAGACAGTATTTTCTGTTGAAACCCCAGCAGGAGATGAAGAAATGGGTGTCAGAACACTATGAAATGCGTCATAACATAGTGACTGATGTGTATGAATATCGCCATCAGAACGAAGCATGTTGGACCATCATTGACCGTCGGCAGTTGAATACCATTGCTAACGAGGTGGCTGATGCAGGTATCTTCTGTCTGGACAGTCAACTGAAACGCTATGTGGAGTCTGCCTGTTCCATTGATTATCATCCTGTAACTGAATATTTGGAGAAAATACGTGACTCATGGGATGGTAAGACGGATTATGTTGATGACCTCTTGCGTCGCATATCTACCGATCCGTATTTCTTGCGCATGGCACGTATTTGGCTCAGGGCTGTGGTGGCTCAATGGATGCACTGGGACGATAAGCATGCCAATGCCGTGATGTTGTTATTGGTGAGCGAGCAACAGGGTATGCAGAAAAGTACGCTGCTGCGCGAATTAATGCCTGTCTCACTGCGTGACTATTATACGGACGATTTCTCACTCTCATCAAAGGGTAATGCACAGCGTAAGATGGTTGAGTTTGCACTCATCAACATGGACGAGTTTGACAAGGAGCCTGTTCGAAAGATGGCTGAACTGAAGACACTCATGCAAAGCATGAAACCCAGTTTCATCGGTGCCTATAAAAAGAACTTCAACCGTTTGCCTCGTATCGCCTCGTTTGTAGGCACAAGTAATCGTCTGCAACTTCTGTCTGACCCTACTGGCTCTCGCCGATTCTTGGTGGTGGAGCCTGAAGGAAAGATACAGGTAGATAACATCTGTCATGATCAGCTCTACGCTCAGCTGATTGAGGAGGTGGAGAGTGGTGAACAGTACTTTTTTACCAAAGAAGATGAAGCCATCATGGAAATATACAACAAGAAATATAGAAAACTGACGGCCGAAGAACTGTTGATTACGAAATTCTTCCGTGAAGCCATTGATGGTGAAAAATGCTGGAAACTCACTGCCTCAGAAATATTAAAGCATCTGGACAAGCATGATCACACTCTGATGCGAACGATATCGGCCATCGCGATGGGCAGGATTCTTAACGGTCTGGGCTGGAAATATGAGCACACCGAGCATGGTAACCTCTATCACGTGGTGAAATTATAAGCAAAAAACATCCTTCAGTGGAAACGGCTGTCAATGAGCAGCTTATGTTCCGGCTGAAGGATTTTTGTTACATGCCAACACGTTTATATATATAGGTGTTACCTTCCTTATAACGGGTGAATTTGGGATAAGGGGCATTGACCAGTTGGTTGGCCAGGTGACTGGCTTTGTATTTTGTCAAGTGAAAAAGTTCCATCATGGTATGAATGGTGAAATAACCGTGCTGCCGGCAGTAATCGGTGAGAACGGCCACCATTTTGTTCATGTCAACATCGTATGATTGCCATTGTTTCCTTCTCTCAAAGGATACAGATTCTTGGCGCACACGCTTGTTGAATGCTTTGTCGGCAACAAATCCAATGCCCTCAACCGTCAGTTCACGGGCTGTGATAGCACGAGGATCGGTATATCCCTTATGCTTTGTTCCTACCTTGAGATAAAAGGTGCCAAGTCCTTCGAAATGAACATCATGTCCGCTAAGCAGTTGCTCTGATATTTCCGTTTTCAGCGTCTCAAGAACCAGTTCAAAAGTGCCCGCGCTGATGATGGATATGTTCTCAATATGGTTGCGCAAATCGCGTCCACTCATGATCGTACTGATACGGCGGGCATGATAGGTTGTTGGCTTACCTTCGGTATGAGGAGTGGGATGAACATCATAAGCCACGGTGAATCTTTTTGTTTTTTTCGACATTGTTTCTCTTTCCTTGATGCAAAAAATATAAAAATGATATATAGTCTTATTCCATGATTCCTAAAATCAATTTGCAAAGATAGCGATAATCTACAAGATTTCGCATATCAGAACAAAAATATTTGGAATGATTGAAGAAAGATAGTATTTTTTTCGTATCTTTGCACCAAATTACCATTAACATTAATATTATGCTAAGAAAACTAATTTTTTCAACGCTTCTCTTGAGCTCGACCGCAACATTTGCCGCTGTGGAGCCCGCCTGGAGAACGCCACAAGTAAATCAAGTGAATCGTGAAGCCAGAAGAGCTGACTTCTTTGCATTCGAGAGTGAAGAAAAGGCAAAGACTGGCGACAAGACGCAGTCAAAGCGCTATCTCTCGATGGAAGGTAAGTGGCGCTTTAACTTTGTAAAGGACCACAACCTGGCGCCAAAGGACTTCTTCAACGTGAAGTTCGACGACTCGAAATGGGTGGATTTCCCCGTGCCCGGCCTCTTTGAGATTGAGGGCTATGGCGACAAGATTTATAAGAACGTGGGCTATTCGTGGGGCACTACCTTCGACAGCAAACCGCCTTACATCGACGAGACAAACAACTACACGGGTTCGTATCGCCGCACCTTCAACCTGCCCGCCGACTGGGACGGTCAGGATGTCTTCTTCCACGTAGGCTCGGCCACCAGCAACCTGACGCTGTGGGTCAACGGTAAGTATGTGGGCTATTCGGAGGACTCGAAGGTGGCTGCCGAGTTTAACATCACCAAGTATCTGAAGAAGGGCGAGAACCTCATTGCTATGCAGGTGATGCGCTGGTGCGACGGTTCGTATCTGGAGGACCAGGACTTCTGGCGCTTCACGGGTATCGCACGCGAGGTGTATCTCTATGCCCGTCCAAAACTGCACATTCAGGACCTGACCATCACGCAGGACTATGTAGAAGGAAAGGCCGTGCTGAAGGTTGACGCAAAGGCTCCTAAGGGTACCACCGTGGAGACACAGCTGCTGGACAAGGACGGCAACGAGGAGAGTCTGCAGAGAGTAAAACCTTGGTCGGCCGAGGTGCCTAACCTCTATAACGTCATCATCACCCTGAAGAAGGGTAATAAGGTGCTGGAGGTTATCAGACAGCGCGTGGGTTTCCGTCATATCGAGATTACCGGCGGTCAGCTGCTGGTGAACGGTCAGCCCATCCTCATCAAGGGTGCCGACCGTCATGAGCTGGACCCCGATGGCGGCTATATCGTCAGCGTGGAGCGCATGATTCAGGATATCCGCATCATGAAGCAACTGAACATCAACGCCGTGCGTACCTGCCACTATCCCGACGATCCACGCTGGTATGACCTGTGCGACGAATATGGTATCTATCTGACTGCTGAGTCGAACCTTGAGAGTCACGGCATGGGCTACGGCGAGAATACGCTGGCCAAGCGTCAGGACTTCGAGCTGGCTCACCTGGAGCGTCAGTATGGCAACGTGCATTCTTTCAAGAACCACCCCTCAATCATCGTTTGGTCACTGGGCAACGAGGCTGGCTATGGTCCTAACTTCGAGAAGGCCTACGACTGGGTGAAGGCTACGGACAAGACGCGTCCCTGCCAGTTTGAGCAGGCTGGTCAGAACGGCAAGACAGATATCTTCTGTCCCATGTACTATGACTATCGCGGCTGTGAGGCTTATGCCAAGGGCAACAATCCCCGCCCCTTGATCCAATGCGAATATGCCCACGCCATGGGCAACTCGATGGGTGGCTTCAAGGAGTACTGGGACCTGGTGCGCAAATATCCTAAGTATCAGGGTGGATATATCTGGGACTTCGTGGACCAGGGCATGCGCGACAAGAGCCCCATCACGGGTCGCGAAATCTTCACCTATGGTGGCGACTATGGCAAATATCCCGCCAGCGATTATAACTTCAACTGTAACGGTATCATCGCCCCCGACCGCCGTCTGAACCCTCATGCATACGAGGTGGGATACTACTATCAGAACATCTGGGTGAAGGACGTTGACCTGAAGCAGGGTAAGTTTGAGATTTTCAACGAGAACTTTTTCAAGACGCTCGACGACGTGGAGCTTGAGTGGTTTGTGGGTGGCGCTGGTGAGCATCATCACGACGTTGCAGGACGTCCTGCCGGCATGACCTTCGGTCACAGTGGCACCGTCAACATCTCAGGCATTCAGCCACAGCAGCGCAAGGAGTTCACCTCTACCGAACTGCAAAAGGTCATTGAGCGTGTGCTGGAGCATCATGGTGACAACGAGATTTTCGTTTCGTTCTACTTCAAGTCAAAGTTTGGCGCACCCCTCATCGACAAGGGGCAGGTATTGGCCAAGCAGCAGTTCTGCATCAATGCGTATAAGTATCCTGAGCTCTCTGCAAAGGCTGATAGCCTGAAATCTCAAATCTCAAAGGAGGAGACCAACAGCTATGTGAAGCTCTCTGCCGCAGGCACAGATCTCTTTATCGGCAAATGGACAGGCTGGATTGACTATCTGACCGTTGACGGCAACGAGATGCTGCAGTTCCGCGAGAGCATCGTGCCTGAGTTCTGGCGTGCTCCTACTGACAACGACTACGGTGCTGGTTTGCAGCGTCGCTTCAACACATGGAAGAATCCGCAGATGCGTCGCAAGTCATTCACCGTCAACGACAATAGCGTGGTGGTTACCTTTGACATGCCTGACCAGAAGGCTACGCTCGAAATGACCTACACGCTGACTGCCGAGGGTGAGGTTATCGTGCGTGAGCACATGACCACCGACAAGGAGGCTAAGACCAGCGAACTGTTCCGCTTTGGCATGAGCATCCAGATGCCTAAGGCCTATGACAAGGTAGAGTATTATGGTCGTGGTCCCATTGAGACCTACAGCGACCGTAAGGACTCTGAGTTCCTGGGCGTTTATAAGAATGAGGTTAAGAATGAGTACTTCGAGTATATCCGTCCGCAGGAAAGCGGTAACCACGTTGACGTACGCTGGTTCTCTGTCATCGACAACAATGGCAAGGGTCTGCAGTTCTATAGCAACGCACCAATGGAGGCTTCTGCCCTGCCCTACACCACTGGTCAGCTGGACGACGGCATGCACAAGGACAAGGCATGGGGACGTCATAGCGGCGACCTCATCCCATCGGGCATGACCTCTGTTCATATTCAGCAGCGTCAGTTGGGTCTGGGTTGCGTCAACTCTTGGGGCGCTTGGCCTCGCAACGAGTATCGCCTGCCTTATCAGGACTACGACTTCACGTTTGCCATCAAGCCTTTGAAGTAAAAGAAAACGATGTATAGAAAATCAATCATCATAGCGGCACTCATTGTGGTGCCGCTATTCATTTCCGCCCAGCAACAGCAGCACTTCAAGAAGGTGTTGCCGGCAGGCAACTATAGCGGCATCTGCGCGATAGGCGAAGGACGTTATGCCATCGTGGATGACAAGGCTGAGACGGACGGCTTTCGCGTGGTGAGCATCGAGATGGACTCCGTGAAGCGGCGCATCAGTTCGCTGGTGGACCTGGGCTATCGCTCCAGCGGACTGCCCAACCGCGATATGGAGGGCATCTGTTTCCGTCCCTCCACCCAGACGGTCTTCATCTCGGGCGAAGCGGACAATGAGGTATATGAGTATTCATTAGACGGGCAACGCACAGGGCGCCAGTTCGACATGCCCGACGACATCAGGAGGGCGCAGCGGAATGCGGGGCTGGAGTCGCTGACTTACGACGCGAGGAATCACCTCTTCTATACAACGACGGAGCGTCCGCTGAAAGGTGACTCGCTGGTACATATCCTTGCTTTTGGGGATGATTTGAAGTTGAAGAGGCAGTATCTCTATCAGCCCGACGCCCCAATGAGCAGCAAGCATATTTACGGCATCTCTGAGTTGTGTGCGCTGGAGGATGGGCGCCTGCTGGTGATGGAGCGTCAGATTCGTGTGCCTAAACTGAAGATTGGGGCATCGACGCAGATAAGAATCTATGAAGTGACGCCTGCCAACAACGACAGGCTGACAAAGAAACTGGTGACAGAGTTCCGCACGCGTCTCTCTATCACCAGTCGAAAGTTTGCAAATTTCGAGGGCCTGTGTCAGGTTGCCCCGCATTGCTTATTACTCTTGGCCGACTCGCAGAACCAGTACAAAGGCGTGTTGCGCGACTGGTTCATGTGTCTGCCGTTCTAATCAGATTTAGAAGTCCTTGGTCTGCTCGGCCACCACGGCATTAATCTTGTCGATGAACTGCTGGATGGTCATAGTGGCCTGCTCGCCACCACCCTGCTGACGCATAGAGACAAGTCCCTCGGCAGCTTCCTTCTCGCCGACAATCACCATGTAGGGGATGCGCTTCAGCTCGTTGTCGCGAATCTTACGGCCCAACTTCTCGTTGCGCAGGTCGATAGAACCGCGAACGCCCTGCTGGTTGAACTGATCCAGCACCTGCTTAGCATAGTCGTTGTACTTCTCTGACAGAGGCAGTACGACAACCTGGTCGGGAGTGAGCCACAAGGGGAAGTGTCCGCTGGTATGCTCGATGAGCACGGC
>CACYNE010000071.1 GCA_902775605.1 uncultured Prevotellaceae bacterium | reverse complement strand
CACATGCCCGAACTGCATCACCAACGCCTTTCTCGTTGTAGTACATAGCAGCAGTGTCGATACTCCTATAACCTACCGATACGGCATCTTCGACCACTCGCTGGGTTTCCCTCTAGGAGATATTATAGACACCCAGACCTATCATCGGCATTTTCAGCCCATTATTCAAAACCTTATATTCCATCATCTGTTTACGCCTCTATCTTTTTTATCACCTTGGCAGGTACACCGCCAACAATCGTATTCGGCTCAACGTCTTTAGTCACCACGGCACCTGCTGCCACTATGGCTCCATCGCCAATGGTCACGCCAGCAAGCACCGTTGCATTGGCTCCTATCCAGACATTCTTGCCGATGTGGATAGGCGCATAGCTCATACTCTGACGCTTGGCTGGGTCAAGGTCGTGGTTGATGGTGGCCAGCACGACATTGTGACCAATGAGTGCGCCCTCGTCAATGGTGATACCGCCTTGGTCTTGGAACTTACAACCCATGTTGATGAATACTCGTTCACCTATGACAGTATTCTTGCCGCAATCGGTGTGAAACGGTGGAAACATTCCTACCGTCTTGGGCACTTCACGTCCCCAAAGCAGCTCCAGCAAATCGTGCAACTGTTCTGGTGTATGATACTTGCCGTTGATTTCGGCTGTGATTTTCAGTGCCTCCTGCGACAACTGATGAAACATCATGTGAACATCGGAGCCGCCAATGACAGGCTTGCCCGATGCCATGTAGTCACGAAATTCTTGTATAGTCATAATCCTTATGATAGTGTTTTATTCTTTGTTCTTTTGCCGATAGTCCTGTGGGCTGCATCCAGCATTACGGCGGAAGTAGTCGCTGAAGAAGGATGGGCTGGAGAAATGGTACTTGTTGGCCAGTTCCGACAGGGTGACGTCCGACTGTAGCAGGTCGAGCCGAATCTGCATCACGGTGTAGATGTCGATGGCATTCTTTGGTGAACGCCCGTAATGCTGTTGCACGATATCAGTCAGATAGCGGGTGGTGATGCAGAGTTTGTCGGCATAGAAGGCTACGCTACGCGACTCTCGGTAATGCTCTGCCAGCAACTGGCGGAACCTGAAGAACAGTTCGTCGCCACGGCTTTTAAATGAATCGACTTCAATCTGATTCCGCCGGAGCATCACCTGATAGAGCATGTAGAACGCACGAAGCTGCATGACGCTGATGAAGCAGAGTTCACGCACACTGCACGTATCGATAGCAGGCTTCAGCACCCGTACCATGCCCGTGGCAGCAGAGGCCGTCTCAGATGTATCAAGAATCATGTTCTTTTTCAAGGCATTCACGCTGACGTTCTCCAGCTGATTAAGTGCCGCCAACTGTATAAAGCTGCTGAAGGCCAGAATTTCCACCTCGAAGTCCTGCGAACGCCGTTCCACCTTAATAGTATCGCCGGGGTTGAACAGCACCACGCTGTCAGCCTGTTCCTCTATCATCTCGAAGTTACAGCGGAGGCGAGCCGTGCCCTTCAGTACATGCAGCACCAAGGCACAGTCGATGGCCAGTCCTTCGCTGGTGTACTGCGGAGGAACGCCTGAATAGAGGGCTACGGGGTGCTCGTCGGACACGAATGGTATGAACATTGGTTCTTGTTTTTGACGCAAAATTACACATTATTCTCTAAAACAAAGCATTTTATTCCGACTTTCTAAAGTTTATTACACTTTTTCGTAATATTACGTTGAGAAAATCGCCGTACCTTTGCAGCGGAATTCAAAACATCAGTAAAATGAAGATAAGAAGATTAGGTAATTTGGAAGTGTCAGCCATCGGAATGGGCTGCATGGGATTCACTCATGCCTACGGCACCTGCCCAGACGAGAAGGAGGGCATCAGACTGGTTCACAAGGCATTTGAACTGGGCTGTAACTTCTTTGATACGGCTGAAATGTATAGCTATTTTGAGAATGAGGAGTTCGTAGGAAAGGCCTTGAAGGAACTGCCTCGCCAGCAGGTAATCATTTCGGATAAGTTCTGGCCTGAGAAATTACCAGGACATACATTTGAAGAGGATAAACTCAGCGAGACAGGCATCCGTAAGACGCTGGAAGGACAGCTGCGCCGATTGCAGACGGATTATATCGACCTCTATACGGAGCACCAGATGCGAGAGGGAAATGAAGAAGAGGTGGCATACGTGATGGGGAAACTCATCAAAGAGGGGAAAATACGTGCTTGGGGACAGTCGTCACCTAACGTAGAGCAAATCCGCAAGGCACATGCCGTCACACCTATCACAGCCATTCAGAGTGAGTACTCGATGATGGCCCGCCAGTGGGAGAAGGACGTGCTGCCGCTTTGCGAAGAACTGGGTATCGGTTTTGTGGCTTTCTCACCGATGGCCAATGGCTTCCTGAGTGGGAAATACACGGCTCAGACAGAATTCAAGGGCGATGACCTGCGTACCGTCATCAGCCGTTTTGACAAGGAGAACATGCAGCGCAACCAGCCGTTGCTTGACCTTATCAACCGTTATGCCAATGAGAAGCATTGCACACCTGCGCAAATTTCTCTGGCTTGGGATATGATGGCCTACGACGAACTGGTTCCCATACCAGGTATGCGCCGCGAGGAACGTGTCATAGAGAATCTGGGAGCAGCTGATGTGGAACTGACCACAAATGAGTATCGTGCCCTGACGGCAGAGCTGGACAAACTCACCGTTTATGGCGACCGCAGTGGACTGAGCAAGCTGGCATCCGTACCTGAGAGCACGAAGGATCAGGGAGAAGTATATAAGAAATAATCATTTCAAATAAAAGAATAAGACAATGAGTAAAAAGACGATTGTGGTGGTTGGTGCCGGTCAGGGACTGGGCAATCACGTAGCAGAGAGATTTGCAAAGGAGGATTTCCGTGTGGTGCTGGTGGCTCGCAGGAGTGAGGCTTTGGCTGAGTATCAGAAAGACTTCGAGGCCAAAGGCTACGAGACGAGTACTATAGCATGTGATGTGACGGATGCTGAGAGTGTGAAAAATGCATTCGGGAAGATTCATGAAGAGGTGGGCACCCCCGATGTGCTGGTGTATAATGTGGGCGTCACCACACCCGATGCACAACCCTTGGATGAGAGTGAGGTGCTGCGCCACTTCAAGGCTGACGTTTTAGGGGCATTCTCTTGTATCAAGGCCGTCGCTACAGATGAGTTTGCCGAGAAGAAGGGTACCATCCTGCTTACGGGCGGCGTTGCTGCTGTCAGTCCTTTCCCCGGCTACACCTGTCTTGCCATCGACAAGGCTGCACTTCGTGGACTAACACTTGCCATGCACAATGAGTTGGATCCAAAGGGAATATTTGTAGGTACGGTAATGGTTTGTGGCGTTATCGGTGGCAACGAGCACTTTGCGCCTGCTAACATTGCCGAGAAATATTGGCAGATGTATCAGGAGCGCAAGGATTGGGAAGTACGTTACGAATAAACCAAAGGCTATATGAAGACGTTATTCATCAATGGTAGTCCCCACAAAAACGGGGCTACCGTTCATCTGGCACAGATACTGTTAGACCGAAGGGTGTACGAGTCTATCCACTTGGTGGATTACAAGATCTACAGCTACGGTCAGAAATTTGATGACGATGAATTCCACAAGGTGCTTGAAGCCATGAAACAGGCAGACACAATCGTGATCGGCTCGCCCGTCTATTGGCACAATCTGAGTGGTGCCGTCCGAAATCTGCTCGACCGTCTCTATGGTGCCATCCACCGCCAGGATATGAAAGGCAAACGGCTGTTCTTTCTTTTCCAGGGTGGTGCGCCGGACAAATGGATGATTGAGGCAGGTGAATATTCCATCCGCATGTTCGCCCATCTGTATGGACTTGAATATATGGGAATGGCAACCACAACATGCCAGGCCAAAGAACTTGCAAGGAAATTGTAAACTATGGAGAAGTACATTAGACTGAACGACGGACACGTGATGCCGATGATAGGCTTCGGCACCTACCAAATGCCTTGCCGCATCACACAGCATTGTGTGGAGCAGGCCTTGGAGATTGGCTATCGGCATATCGATACGGCTCAGTGCTACGGCAACGAGCACGAAGTGGGCTTGGCAGTCAAGGCATCGGGACTAAAGCGAGAGGACGTTTTTGTGACTACCAAACTATGGGGCGCACACGGCTATGGCGACACGATGCGCTCCATAGAAAACTCCCTGCGAGAGATTGGGCTGGAGTATATAGACCTCTTCCTCATTCACGAGCCGTCAGGCGACTTTATCAGCCAGTATCAGGCGATGGAGGATGCACAAAAAATGGGACTGCTACGTTCTATCGGCATAGCAAACTTCTTGGATGACAACTATCTTCGGTTGGTCAATAAATGCACGGTGATTCCTGCCGTCAATCAGATAGAAACTCATGTCTATCGCCAGCAATCGACGATGCATAAACTGCTGCAGGAGTACGGCACATGGCATGAGTCATGGTCGCCTCTGGTCTGTGGACAGAACGGCTTCTTCCGTGACCCTGTGCTGAGAAAGATTGCCGACAGTCATGGTAAAAGTATTGCACAAATAGGTCTCCGCTGGCTGCTCCAATGTAACATCGATGCCATCCCCAAGACCACCCACAAGGAGCGGATGCAGGAGAATATTGACATCTTCGACTTCGAACTGAGCGGTGACGACATGCAGGCCATCAGCTGCCTCGATACAGGCCGAAGTCAGTTTGGCTGGTGGTAATCAGAAGACAGATGTTACCAATGAATACAGATAGCTACCAAAGCTGACGAGTGCCCATATCATCAGAGCTATAAGCAATAGAAGGACGACGAGGACGATGGCAGACTGTCAGGCACGTTGATTCACTTGCTTGATGACGGCTTCGTCGCCTTCAACAAAACCCAGTATCATTTGCATGTTCTGGATGTTGGCACGGTGGAAGAAATCAATGATATCGCCACGCAAAATCTACTTTCCTATGCAGAAATGGGAGAAAATATTGTTTAAAACCTCTTTTGGCGTTATTGCATCGCCGGTGATTTCGGAAAGATATTCAAGACATATTTTCAAGTCCTCGCTGAGGAGGTCTGCACTTAAGCCATTATGCAGTCCAGTGATGACATCTTCTATAGCTGACTGGGCATGAAGAAGAGCATCATAATGACGGGCATTCGTCACAATGACATCATTCTCAGTGATTTCGGGAATGGCTGCGGCATGATACAATCGTTCCTCCAATTCATCGACATTTGTACCATATTTAGCAGAGATGAAAATCTCATCAGACTTGGAAGAAGGCTTTTTCTGGACATCATTGATGAGATCAATTTTGTTATAAACTTTCAAACACTTTTTCCCTGCCGTACGCACGCTCATATCTTCGGCTTCTTCGGCTGAGGGTTCTTTGTCTATCAACCATATAACAATCGTGGCTTGGTTCAGCTTTTGATACGTGCGCTCAATGCCCATCTTTTCTATTTCGTCATTAGTCGAACGTAGACCGGCTGTGTCAATAAAACGGAAGGTGAGTCCGTGGATTTGTGTCGTGTCCTCGATAACATCTCGTGTTGTGCCACTAATTTCGCTTACAATAGCTCTGTCCTCCTTTAGTAAACGATTAAGCAAAGTTGACTTGCCAACATTGGGCTTTCCAACGATAGCTACGGCAATGCCGTTTTTTATAGCTTTGCCGGTTTCAAAAGAAGCAGCGAGATGCTGTATGTTGTTTCTAAGTTCTTCTGCCAATGAAAGAAGTTCATCGCGGTTGGCAAATTCCAATTCTTCATGGTCACTGAAATCGAGTTCGAGTTCGAGCAACGACTTAAGTTTAAGCAGCTTCTCTCTGAGACGTGACAGTGAATTGCTCACACTACCACGCAGTTGCCCTAAGGCCAAGCGGTGAGAAGCACGATTAGATGCACTCACGAGATCAGCGACAGCTTCTGCCTGGCTAAGATCCATACGTCCGTTTAGATATGCCCGTTTCGTATATTCTCCCGGTTCTGCTTGGCGACATCCACACTTAATCAATGCGGTTAGAACCTGCTGCAGAATATAGCTGGATCCATGACAAGATATTTCAACACAGTCCTCGCCAGTATAGGAGTGGGGCGATTTGAAGAAGTTTACAACGACATCGTCCAAAAGATTTCCGTCTGCTGAATATAGATCGCCATAAAACCGCTTCCTCTCTGGAGCATAATGGAATGTGGCACCTTTTCGCGACCTCAGCATATTCTCCATCACGCTGAATGCCTTGGGACCACTGATTCTAATTATTCCAATCGCACCACCTGCAGGGGTGGCTAAAGCACATATTGTAGAGGACATGATAAAATAGTTTTTTATATTAGTAAACTCTCACTCCCAACCATGGAAATTTATGGCCGGGAGTGGAAAACGGGAGTATAATTTTCAACCGTATTCAGATGAAGAACGCGAAAGCCTGAAGTGTCCGCTTCTCAGATTCTTTCCAGTACTTTTACGATGAGATCGTCGATATTTGCCGCTTTATGGTCAGCATCAGCCGTACCAGCCCTTCGGTTGGCCACAACCATGCAACAAGTGAGAGCTTTATGACCCATCATGCGGCTCAATCCTGCGACAGCTGAAGACTCCATCTCGAAGTTGTTAATTTTCATGCCTTCGTAGACGAAGCTTTCCACTTTGGTGTTCTGATCAGGATCAGCGAGGGGCAAACGCACAACTCGTCCTTGAGGTCCAAAGAAGCCACCGCAAGCTATTGTATAGCCTCTCTTCATATCGTCCTTTGCCACACGATTGAGCAAATCTTTGTCTGAAGCTGCAACGTAAGGGAGGCATACAGGTCGTTTCCATGCCATATGCTGAACAAAAGCACGCTCCATCTCCAAGTCGCAAACCTTATCACGAAGCCCATAGAAGTTAAGCAACCCATCGAAGCCAATGCTTTTCACTGAGGCTATGCAGGTTCCCAAGGGAGTGTCTGGTTGAAGTCCACCGCATGTACCAACTCTGACAATAGTCAGCTGGCGAAGTTGCTCTTTCACTGTACGGGAGTCAAAGTCAATATTAGCCAGGGCATCCAACTCATTCATAACGATATCGATATTATCGCAGCCAATACCCGTGCCTTGAACGGTGATTCGTTTTCCTTTATAGCGTCCGGTGATGGTATGGAATTCACGATTATGAACATTGCATTCAATATCGGTTAGATGGGATGCCACAAGGTTTACACGATCTGGATCGCCCACGAGAATCACGTTGTCGGCAAGATATTGTGGTTTCAGATGAAGATGATAGATACTGCCATCATCATTGATCAGCAGTTCTGATGGTGAGATATAATTGTTCATAGCATATTAGTTTTAGGTGAATAATTGTATATTCAGGTGAATTATCTATGAGTCCACTTTAAAAAGTGGCATTTTGGGTTCCAGAAGTAATTTTGCCGAATATTTCTTCATTCAGAATTATTCTTACCCCGTCTTACCGCAAATT
>CACYNE010000070.1 GCA_902775605.1 uncultured Prevotellaceae bacterium | reverse complement strand
TCTTAGCAAGCTAAGACCATGCTGCCCCTCGACTTGCATGTGTTAAGCCTGTAGCTAGCGTTCATCCTGAGCCAGGATCAAACTCTTCATTGTAAAAATTGTATCTTCGATAGAATTTTTACGAGCTTCCGTCGTCACTCGGCAATTGAAAGCAAGCTTTCATTGCGCTCGTTCCTAGGAACCTTGTAAATAACTCTGATCATTATCTCTGTCTCAGAACGACTATCCAGTATTTTCAAGAATTAAACGGTTCGTTTCTTATACCCAAGTGTCTATACCTATTTATATAAATAAAGACACTCGCTTCTTGTACTACTTCTGTCTATGTAAATCTTTCAAAGAACTCTCTTTTTCATCGCCCTCAGGGAGGTTGTTTCCCGAAAGCGGATGCAAAGGTACGACTTTTTTCCGAACTACCAAAACTTTTTCAAGAAAAATTTCGTTGTCGCACACAATTTTTTGTCGCTCTTGATGTAAGTCAAAGCGACAAACGGCTTACACCTTATTTATATATATAAGAATAGCCTTCTATGGTCGAAAAAACCAATTCGTGCTATTCATACGATTCGTGTTCAGAAAGCAAGCCCTTCTACGACCCGTTCCAACGTTTGTTTCCATCCGTTCCGACGTCATCTACGACCCGTTCCGATGATACTTTAGGGGGGTAAAGTATCATCGGAACGGCCGAAAAACACCATCGGAACGAGACGAAAGTCCCATCGGAACGAGACGAAAGTCCCATCGGAACGAGGCGAAGGAGGCTGGCGACGGATTTTAAAGAAAAAGAGAGGCAAAAACGCAAAAAAAAAAGCGATTTTTCTTTGTTTGTAAGAAAATAATATGTATCTTTGCTCCCGAATTATGAACTTATTCGTTTAACCTAATTATTGATTAACTAACTAAAAACTTGATATGAAAGTATTTACAAAGTTATCTTTAGCATTCGCTCAGCTATGCTTTGCGGGTGGTTTACCTTAGAGATTGTATTTATGCAATTATAACTCGAATTTTATTCACCTAATTCATTTTTATTATTAACTTAAACGTTTAATTTATGCGAAGTTTTACAAGAGTATTTCTCATGGTGCTGCTATGCATGATAGGATTGCATACAGCACAGGCAAAGACCGAAAAGGTCTACGCCACCTTTGAGAATCCCAGCAACACCAACACTACTTGGAATGCTGAGACGAAGACTTTCACATGGTCAACAACGTACTACAACCAGTTGCGCAACATTGGATTGCCTACTGGCGACATTACAAAGTACAAGAAGTTGGTCGTTGATTGTGAGATTAAGAGTGGTGATCAGTTCCGCATCCTGTTCTACAAGGGCGGTTCAAACAAAACCCTCTATGCTAGTAATGGTGTGAACGAGTTCATTTTGGCCGACACACTGAAAGCACTCTATCCAGATGATTTCAATGAGTTCTTGTTGCAATGCGACGAAATCTGTCTTTCTGGCAACAACGCAGTAGCTCCTGGTGAGGCTGTGATTAATGCCGTTTATCTGGAGACGTATGACGATGAGGGAGAAAAGGTTTATGCCACCTTTGAGAATCCCAGCAACACCAACACTACTTGGAATGCTGAGACGAAGACTTTCACATGGTCAACAACGTATTACAACCAGCTTCGTAACATTGGTTTGCCCAATGGCGACATTACAAAGTACAAGAAGTTGGTCGTTGACTGTGAAATTAAGAGTGGTGATCAGTTCCGTGTTCTGTTCTACAAGGGCGGTTCAAACAAAACCCTCTATGCCAGCAATGGTGTGAATGAGTTCATTTTGGCCGACACGCTGAAAGCCCTTTATCCAGATGATTACAACGAGTTCTTGCTGCAATGCGACGAAATCTGTCTTTCTGGTAACAATGCTGTAGCTCCTGGTGAGGCTGTGATTAACGCCGTGTATCTAGAAACCTATCCTGAGAATGAATCTGTTGAGATTCCCGACATTACCTATGAAGAAGATCCGGGTAAGCCCGCAGGCGAATTCGTAGACTTCACTGAAGCCTTCCCCGCTCTCCAGCCGAGAATAGGTTTAGGTACTGATGGACATCCCATCGTACTTGGTAATGGTGAAGTGGTTGTAGGACAGAGAACAAAGGATGTTATTGCTGACCTCTCTGATTATAGCAAACTCACAATTGTGACTTCTCCAAACTTGAAGCTCGTGGTTTACATGAACCATGAGGTAGATGCTCAGCAAAATGCTGGTGACTATTCTGAAGATGACGCAGGTAAGTATGTATTCCTGGATATTCAAGCTAATGAAAATGGTATTGCAGAAATTGACCTGACTCAGTACGACAAGCAGGATCTAAACTGCATTTGCTTGCCGTGGGACAACAACAACAAGGGAACAGTTTGGTACCTATTGCTGACAGCAAAACCTGCTGCTGAAGATGTTCTTCCTATCGACATTCAGTTTGGTGCTGATTACAACGATGCAGCTATAAGTGCTTATAATAAGACATGGACTGCAACCAAGGACGGTAAGACATGGACACTTGTAAACTTCAATAACAACAATAATGGTTGGTCTTCTGTGAAGTGTGGTAGTAAAAATGCTGCAAGTGTTGCTTCTATCACCTCTCCCGCTATTAATGCTGTTGTTAAGAATTATGTAGTTTCTGTAGCCAGTGCTGCTTCTGTAAATTCTGCTAAGCTCACCATCATGAATGGTGACGAGAAGGTTGGCGAGGATATCGACATTACTGCAAACTTTGTTGCTGGCGACGTGAATGTTCCCGTTGAAGGCCAGAAGGGCTACAGCTATGTGCTCACTATTGACAATGCTCAGGCCTCTAAGAATGGTTCTGTTGAAATCACCAAGATTGCTCTCTATGGCGAGGGTCAATATGTTGACGTACACATTGCCAACACTATTGAGGATCCTTACACCGTGGCTAAGGCATTCGAGCTGATTGATGCTGGTCAGGCTCTCAACGAGGTGGTATTCGTAAAGGGTATCATTTCTAAGATTGATTCTATCAATGCCGACCAAGCATTCATTACCTATTGGATTTCTGCAGACGGTACCGCTGAGGGCCAGCAGCTGCAGTGCTACAAGGGTAAGACCTTGGAAGGTTTAGCTCTTGCTGACATTGAGGTTGGTGCTGAGGTAATCGTTAAGGGTAATCTGAAGAAGTATGGTGAGACTTATGAGTTCGATGCCAACAACGAGATTGCAGCTTATAAGGCTCCTGTTAAGCCTCTGTTCGCTGATGGCAAGTACTACCTCCTGAACAAGGGTACTGGTAAGTATCTGGCCGGAGGTGCTTCATGGGGTACCCATGCTGTTGTAAATGCAGACGGTTTGGACTACGGTATTGCATTTGTTGATGGCAAGTACACTCTCGACTCACAGGTTTCTAATGGTGGTAACAGTCACTTCCTGAATGGTGAGTGGAACGACGGTGCAGCTATGGGTTGGATTTTCACTCCCGTTGAAGGTGCTGAAGGTCTTTACACCATTAGCAATGGTACCAACTTCCTGACTGCTCAGGCTAATGACGAGGTTCTGCTGCAGGGCGATGCTACTGCCGAGGCTGCTCAGTGGATGCTGAAGACTTTGGACGAGCGTATTGCTGAACTGGCTACCGCTACTGCCGAGGCTCCCGTTAACGCTACCTTCCTGATTCAGGACGCTAACTTCGGCCGCAACGACCTGCGTAAGAGTGCTTGGACAATGGTTGCTAGCAACCAGAACCTCTCTGGTGGTGACAACACCAACAACAACGCTGAGTCATTCCACTCAACCTTTACACTGAGTCAGGTTCTTGCCAACGCTCCTGCTGGTAAGTATCAGATGACTGCTCAGGGATTCTATCGTCAGGATGGTTCTGACAACGAGAATCTGCCTGTATTCTATGCTAACGACAAGACTGCTACATTCCCTGCAAAGACTGGTTCTGAGAACTCAATGTCAGATGCTTCTGCATCGTTCACTGCTGGTAGCTACACCATTGAGCCAATCGAGTTCACCGTATTCGAGGATGGTCAGCTGACCGTTGGTGCTAAGTTGGAGAACAACACCAACCTGTGGTGTATCTTCGACAACTTCCGTCTGACCTATCTGACGAAGGATATTCCTGCTGAGGAGTTCAAGCCTGCTTATGAGGCTGCTCTGGCTGCTGCTCAGGCTGCTCTAGCTGATGAGAACTACGCTGCTGTAACAGGTGAGGAGAAGACTGCTTTGCAGAAGGCTATCGCAGACTACGGCGAAATTGCTGAGCCCACTACAGAACTTTACAAGGCTGCTATTTCTGCTCTGAACGCTGCTACCAGCGCCTTCACTGCTGCTAAGGCTGACTACGAGGCTCTGATTGCTGCTAAGGCTGCTGAGGCCGAGTTCGACTTCGCTCCTTATCCTTATGCTTCTGAGGCTAAGATTGCTGCCGCCAAGGCTACTCTGACTGCAGAGGCAACTTCTGGTGCTGATGCAAAGGCTAAGACTCAGGCTATCTTCAACGCATTCCGTACTGCTGTTGAGTCTAACGCTATGCTCGAGGCTACTTATGGTGTTGTTAACCACAGCGACTCTATCGCAGGTGCTAACGCTGACCAGAACACTGGTTGGACATCTGGTAGCATTGGTACTAACCAGGGACAGGGCTACACCGATGGTGATGGCGTTGTTTGCGGTAAGTATCTGGATGGTGGTTGGTCTTCAAGCGCAGGTGCAAACATCGACCTCGTTCGTGAGGTTAACCTGCCCGCTGGTAAGTTCATCCTGACCGCTACTGCTCGTGGTTCTGTTAGCCTGGATGAGTACACCATGACCATCGCTGGTCAGACTGTTGAGCTGCCTCACATTGGTGCAGGTGCTAACGACGGTGTTTTTGGTAATGGTTGGAACGATGCATACGTAATCTTCGAGACTACAGGTGAGCCTGTACAGTTCGAGCTTAAGGCTACCTCTACCGCTACACAGCAGTGGATCTCTATCAACCGTTTCCGCATCGCTCAGTTCGGCGTGGCTGGTGATGATGATGCTGAGATTGCTGTTCCCGAGGGAAAGACTAACCTGATTGAGAATGGTAACCTGGCTGGTGAGAGCGTAGTTAGCTTCATAGCTAAGGAGGCTCCTGCACCAGATCCCTATGGTGCAAAGATTGTAGCAATGGCTGGTAAGGACAACAGCCGCGGTATTGTGGTTAAGTCTTCTGATAATCCTTCACAAGCTTGGGATACTCAGTTCTGGATCAACATGAGTGAGGCTCTGCCCACAGGTTCTAAGCTGCACGTTGAGTTCGACTATGTAGCCAACAAGGCTGCTAAAGCTTCTACTCAGGCTCATGGTGCACCAGGTGCTTATCAGCACTGGGCTGCTATTGGCGACGTGAACTTCACCACCGAGTGGCAGCACTTCTCTACTGACATTGAGGTTTCTGCTGACATGGCTACCGGTAGCGGTGGTAAGGGTCTGAAGAGCATTGCTTTCAACCTCTCAGAGGAAAAGACAGCAACCGAATATCGCTTCGATAACTTCGGTGTTTGGGCAGAGATTCCTGAGCCTGTTAAGGAGTGGGAGAACATCATCGTGAACAGCGATATGGAAGGCGACGACAACTCTTGCTTCTATGTAACAGAGCAGGGTGTGGGTGGTCCGTTCCTCGCTCCATTCACAGCAGGTATCGGCGTGGATGGCAGCAAGGCTGTGAAGGTTCAGTCTGCAGATGCTCCTGCTAATTCTTGGGACACTCAGTTCTTCATTCGTCTGCCTTATCAGCTGCCTGCTGGTACTTCTTATAAGGTATCGTTCGACTACAAGGCTGACGAGGCCGCTAAGTCTACTACTCAGGCACATGCTAATCCTGGCGACTACATCCACTACGTAGGTATTGGCGACGTGAACTTCACTACTGACTGGCAGACCTTCGAGTTTGAGAGCGTTATCTCTGGCGATCAGAGTAAGGATGACAAGCCCATGCAGTCAATTGCATTCAACCTCGCTGAGCTGAAGACCGCTAACGTTTATATCTTCGATAACGTGAAGTTCTTCGTTCCGAAGGATGTGGTTAGCACGCTGACACTGAATCCTGCTGTTGATCCGAAGCCTTATCCTGTTGGCATCCAGACCGTGAACAGCGAGAAGAATGCTGAGGGTGTATTCAACCTGAATGGTCAGAAAGTGATGAAGACTCAGAAGGGTCTCTACATCATGAATGGCAAGAAGGTTGTGATTAAGTAACGAATCACACACTATCTATAAAGACGGCCCCCGCTGCTTCGAGCAGCGGGGGCCATTTTCTTTCTACCGACAGGACTCAATAAAACAGTTGAGTTAACTCAAATCACCAGATGAATTAACTCAATTGATGAATCGAGTAAACTCACGGTTTTTCAGGGGTGGTGATTAAAAGCCACACCCAATTCTCAGAATTCTAGTATCCGTGGCATGACAAATGTCATGTGCCAAATCATTTAGGGAATGAAAACGCTCATAATCAGAATCACCAGGCATCAACCTTGGCGATAGAATCAACAGCTTGCCTGTCGCACAAGCATAGAATCGATCATGCGAAGGTTTCCAATAATCTGTAATCTGTTCTTTCTGCAATAGGATAAGAGGCAGATGTTCTGTCAAAGCACCAGTAACGATTCCCTGTTCGCCTTTAGAGATACCTGGCGTCACTAACACGGCACCTTCTTCTGCCCGTTGAAGCAACTGTTCCTTTGCTTCTGCATACTCCAGCGTTAAATGCGTAGGTCTGCCCTCTTTATCCTTTCTATGAAAAAACACCTGCAACCTATCAGGGTTTTTCAGTAAAAAGAGGTTGCCAAAAGCAGCATACTCTCTATCATGTATCCACAGATGCAAGCAGCGTTGCATCAAGTTCGGATGCTCCTCTCTCAACTTTGCTCTAAATGGGTTTTCGTCCATATAGCGACAGATATTCTCAAGCATACCATCCCCCATAAGAATACGGTCATGATAACCCTTTTCAAAAAGAACAGGACGCATACCAGAGGGAGATGCCTCTGGCACAGTGCGACCAACTAAGGCCTCTGGCACAGTGCGACCAACCAAGGCCTCTGGCACTGTGTTACCAACCATACCACCAGATATGCCCATTTCGTCCTGCAACTTCCACCAAGCTCTAGTGCATCCTGTTTTAAATCCACGAACGACATTACCTAGGTGTTTTCCATGAGGCAGATGTTCCCTCACTTTTATTAATAGATGTATATGATCAGGCATCAGTGCCACCTTACAGACCTCCACCATTGGATAAAACTGTGATATTTTTGCCAACTCCTCATGGATAATCACAGAGCCCAGTCTTGAATATTCTAAATGAGGATAATTCTCCGTTCCTTTCTTTTCGCTCGAATGCCCTACGATACGACCAAAAAGGCGAAGCCGACCTTCCGTGACTAGCGTTATCATATACAACCCTGGACGACTATAGTCGTGAAAGAAGGCCCGACGATGTCCATTATGCTTCGTTTCTGAAAGCACTATCCCCGCAGCAATTTTCTCGTCTCTGGTCATCTTCATGATTCACTGTTTATTAATTCACTGTCGCCAGCGTTTTTCCGCTGGTGGAAATCTTTA
>CACYNE010000069.1 GCA_902775605.1 uncultured Prevotellaceae bacterium | reverse complement strand
GTTCTCCATCTTCTCGGGATAAACGTCGCAGATATCCATTGACACCTTACCGCCTGCCAACTCCTTGCAGAGCAGAGCAGCCTGCTTCAGGGCATAGATAACGCCATTGGGATCAATGCCACGCTCAAAACGGAACGAAGCGTCGGTAGAGAGACCATGACGACGAGCCGACTTACGAATCCATGTAGGATGGAAGTATGCACTCTCCAGAACCACGTTCTTCGTAGTCTCATAGGTTCCACTACCCTTACCACCAAACACGCCAGCGATACACATAGGATCCTCGGCGTTACAGATTGCCAGGTCGCGCTCGCTGAGCTTGTGCTCCTCACCATCGAGTGTGACGAAAGGAGTACCCTCTGGCATAGTCTTCACGACAATCTGGTGACCTTTCACCATATCGGCGTCAAACGTGTGCAAAGGCTGTCCGTAGGCCATCATCACATAATTAGTAATGTCCACGATATTATTGATAGGACGCAGGCCGATGGTAGTCAGCTTATTCTTCAGCCAGTCGGGCGATTCCTTCACCTCACAACCCGTGACGCTCACGCAGGCATAGCGCTTACATGCCTCGGTATTCTCAATCTTCACCTCGATGGGCAGGTCGTGGTTGTCCACAGCGAAAGCCTCATCAGAAGTACGATGCAGCGAGGTCTCATAGCCATTCTGTTTCAACCAAGCATAGAGGTCACGAGCCACACCCCAGTGTGAGAGGGCATCGGCACGGTTGGCAGTGATGTCCACCTCGATGAGCCAGTCGCTCTCCAGGTTGTAATATTCTGCTGCAGGCGTACCTACCACAGCGTCCTCGGGCAACACGATGATACCCTCATGACTGGTACCCACGCCAATCTCGTCCTCGGCACAGATCATACCGTTTGACTCGACACCACGCAACTTTGATTTTTTGATAACAAATTCCTGATCGCCATCATAGAGCACGCAACCCAGGTCGGCCACGATAACCTTTTGACCAGCAGCCACATTGGGAGCACCACACACAATCTGCGAGGGTTCGCCCTTGCCCAGGTCCACCGTTGTTACATGCAGGTGATCAGAATTGGGATGCAATTCGCAAGTGAGCACCTTGCCCACATAGAGTCCTTTCAGTCCACCACGTATGGACTGCACTTCTTCCAGAGCGTCAACTTCGAGTCCCGTAGAGGTCAGTGCATCGCATACCTGCTGCGGCGAAAGGTCGAAATCAACGTATTCTTTCAGCCATTTATAAGAAATATTCATTCCTAAAACAATTGTTTAAATTCGAATTCGGGTGCAAAGGTACTAATAAGTGAGCGAAAAACCAAAAAAAAATCTGATTATCCATTACGAACAATCAGATTTTTATTTATCGCTTTATCTCGATATCGCGTCTCACATTATCGCGAATCTTCGTCAGGTAGCGTTTCATACCCTCCGCATCCTTCTGGTCGATAATCTCGAGGAGTTCCTTGAGCTCCGTACGGATCTGCGCCACTTGGTCGTGCGTATAGGGGTTGAACAGGATTTCCTGGAGCAGGTAGTCATCCTCGTTGAGCACACCCTTGGCAATGCGCATGTGTCGCTTGAAGGTGGTACCAGGCGCATCCTGATGCTTCATCACGGCAGCGAAGACAAAGGTCGATACGAAGGGGATACTCAGCGAATAAGCCACCGTCTTGTCGTGCTGCTCGAACGAATATTCGTAGATGTTCAGGCCCAACTTCTGATAGAGGTCCTTGAAGAAGATGCGTCCCATATAGTCGCCTTCGCTAATAATGATGGCGTTCTCCTCAGAGAGCTGCTGCAGGTTGGCGAAGGTAGGACCGAACATCGGGTGCGTAGATACATAGCGCATGCCCGTCTGCTCATAAAACTCCTTCAGGTCGGTCTTCACACTGGCAATATCGCTGATGATACACTCCTTGGGCAGGTAAGGAATCACCTCCTTGAACACAGGAATGGTGTATTTCAGTGTGACGGCATTAATCAGCAACTCAGGCTCGAAGGCCTTGATCTCCTCGTAGGTTGTAAACCGTTGGCAGTTGTATGTGAAGCGCATGCGCTTGGCATCGCGCTCGAATACAGCCACCTCGTGGTCAAAGCTCAGCAGGTCGATGAAGAACGAGCCCATCTTACCTGCTCCCATAACTAATATTTTCATGCTTTTTTTAGCTGTTAGCTATTGGCAATTGGCTAAAAGCAACATGCTAATAGCCAAAAGCCTTTTTACTTATTGATAATCTCTATCTGTTGACGAACACTCTCCTCGTGAATACTCTCGAAGACATGAGCCACGAAGTCGGGCGACATGCCACAGAGTGAGCCCTGGGCACCACGCTTCGACAGAATCTCATTGTAGCGTGAGGTCTGCAGCACCGTCATGTTGTGCTCCTTCTTATACTGTCCAATCTCACGGCACACGCGCATACGCTTGGTGAGAAGGTCCATCAACTGGTTGTCCAGCTCGTCAATCTGCTTACGCAACTGCTGAATACCCTCCGTTGTGGTATTCTCGTCGCGGATGACCAGCAGCGAGAGGATGTAATCCAGCACGTCGGGCGTCACCTGCTGCTTGGCATCGCTCCATGCCTTGTCTGGGTCGCAGTGGCTCTCGATGATGAGTCCGTCGAAGCCCAGGTCCATGGCCTGCTGACACAGCGGAGCAATCAGCTCACGACGTCCACCAATGTGCGAGGGGTCGCTGATGATTGGCAGATCGGGTATGCGGCGATGCAGCTCGATGGGAATCTGCCACATGGGCGTATTGCGATAAATCTTGTTGTCGTATGACGAGAAACCGCGATGGATGGCTCCCAGACGCTTGACACCAGCGCCGTTGATGCGCTCCAAGGCACCAATCCACAGTTCCAGATCGGGGTTCACGGGGTTCTTGACGAATACGGGCACATCAACGCCCTTCAGCGAATCGGCCAGGGCCTGCATGGCAAAGGGGTTTGCCGATGTGCGGGCACCTACCCACAGGATGTCGATGCCGTATTTTAAAGCCAGTTCCACATGTTCGGGCGTAGCTACTTCTGTAGCAACGAGCATCTTTGTCTCCTGCTTCACCTGCTTCAGCCACTGCAAGGCGGGCTCGCCATGACCTTCAAAGCCCCCTGGCTTGGTGCGAGGCTTCCACACCCCCGCACGGAAGTTGTGACAGCCCTTCATGGCCAATTGCTTGGCGGTGGTCATTACTTGCTCTTCGCTCTCGGCAGAGCATGGGCCAGCAATCACGAACGGACGTTCGTTGTCGCTTGGCAAATTCAATGGTGCTAATTCCAGACTCATAGTTATATCGTTTTTTTAATTCTTTCTAATGCTTCTTTGATTTTCTCCTCCTTGGCACAGAGCGAGATGCGGATGTAGCGCTCACCATTCGAGCCGAAGATAAAACCTGGGGTGATGAACACGCGTGCCTCGTGCAGCACTTTCTCTGTCAGGTCCTCCACATTTTGGATATCGGCAGGAATCTTGCCCCAGAGGAACATGCCCACCTGATTCTTGTCGTAGGTGCATCCCAGCACATCCATGATTTTCTCGGCCCACTGGCGACGACGGGCATAGGTCTCAATATTGTATTCGCGATGCCAGGCCTCGTCGTTCCTATACGCCTCGGCAGCAGCCAACTGGATGCCACGGAAGGTGCCGCTCTCTATGTTCGACTGAACCTTCAGAATCCACTGGATGAACTGGGCATTCGAGGCGCAGAGACCCACACGCCAACCAGGCATGTTGTGACTCTTCGACATCGAGTTGAACTCAATGCAGCAGTCCTTGGCGCCCTCTACCTGCAGGATGCTCAGATGCTCCTCGCTCAGGATGAAGCTATAGGGATTGTCGTTCACCACCACGATGTCGTGATCCTTGGCAAACTTCACCAGACGCTCGTAGGTCTCCATGCTGGCACGACCACCCGTAGGCATATTGGGATAGTTGGTCCACATCAGCTTAATTCGGCTGTTGGCACCTGACTTTTGACTATTAGCCATTATTTCCTCCAACTGGTCGAAATCGGGTTGCCAGCCATTGTCCTCGCGCAGGTCGTAGTTCACAATATTTGCACCCAGTATCTTCGAGAGCGACGTATAGGTGGGATAGCCAGGATTGGGCACCAGCACCCCGTCACCAGGATTCACGAAGGCCAGCGTCACGTGCAGGATGCCCTCCTTCGAACCTATCAGGGGGAGAATCTCCGTCTTGGCGTCGAGGTTGACGCCATACCAGCGCTTGTAGAAATCGGTCATCGCCTCGCGAAGCTCTGGCGTGCCCTGTGTGGGCTGATAGCCGTGAGCATTGGGCAGCTGGGCCACCTCGCACAACTTGTCAATGGTTTGCTTCGATGGGGGCATGTCGGGACTACCGATGGCCAGGGAGATAATATCTTTTCCATCGGCATTCATCTGTGCCACCTCTTTCAGTTTTCTACTGAAGTAGTACTCCTGTACTAAACTTAATCTTTCTGCTGGTTGTATCATAATTCTCAATTCTCAATTCTCAAACCTCCCTATACTCTCCCAATATTTTCAGATCACGGGTCAGGGGAATGATGGCATCCACCGCCTGGCGATAGCGTGTCAGGTCGCTATAGGTCACATCGACATAGAACAGATACTCCCACTCCTTGCCGATGATGGGCAGCGACTGAATCTTCGTCAGGTTAATCTTATAGAACGACAGAATGGCAAGCACGGCCGACAGCGAACCTTCCTCGTGGGGCAGCGAGAAAACGATGCTCGACTTGTTAGTCTCCACCAGCGGGCGCAGCATATCGGCCTTCTGAGGCGCCGAGCAGACGAGGAAGCGGGTGAAGTTGTGCTTGTTGTCCTCGATGCCGTTTTCCAATACCTTCAAGCCATACAACTTGGCAGCCTCAGCATGACAGATGGCGGCCCATCCCTTGTGCTGTCCCTCGGCAATCATCTTGGCCGAGCCAGCGGTGTCGTCACCTTCCACGATGCGCAGGTTGGGATGACGCTCCAGGTAGTGACGCGTCTGCATCAGTGCCACGGGGTGAGAGTGCACCTCAGAGATGGTGTCCCAGTTGTCGTCAGGCAGACAGCAGATGCAGTGGGTGATGTGCAGCTTATGCTCACCAACCACCGTAGTGCCGCTGTCGCGCAGCAACTCATAGTTGTGCAGCAGTGAGCCTGCAATGGTATTCTCGATGGCTGCCATACCGATGATGGTTGGGTCCTGACGCATGGTCTCGAACACCTGTTCGAAGGTATTGCAGCAAATCAACTGCAACTGCTCGCCCTCGAAATACTGATGGGCTGCGATGTCGTGGAACGACCCTGTGATGCCTTGTATTGCTATTCGTTTCATATTTTAAAAAGAAGCCCCACTTTCACTCTTCGTGAAGCGGGGCCTTATTTGTTTTTATTTGTTCAAGTCTTCAATTTTACATACGACTACCCGCTTCACAATTGCTTGTAAAGTAATAATAAAAATAGAAGTATGCATTAAATTTCGTCATTTTTGTTACTATTTGTAATTTTCGGGTGCAAAATTATAACAATTCTTTGAAAACGCCAAATAAAATCGCAACTATTTTTAAATTCCAAACGGATTAATTGCAGAATATACACGTTTCATGGCTTGCTCCACCCCTTCAGCCGAGTAATCACCACTCACATCGGCCAGTTCGTTGGGGTTCATCTCCAGCAATTTCTGCATGTCTTCCTCGGCACCTTTCTTGTCGCCCTTCTCATAGCGAATCTGTCCACGCTCACGATAGGCATCCATCTGGAAGGGATTCATATCTATTACCTTATTATATATATCGAGTGCCATATCGTCCTCTCGCTTCAGGTGAGCCACACGGGCAGCCATCAGCAGCACGTCCTCGTCGGCCTCGGTATGCTCCAGCAACCACGCCACATCGTCGGCAGAACCGTTCACGTCGCCCATCTTCATCAGGGTCTTGGCTCTCAGCAAACGGGCATCGGCCATCTGTTCGTTCAGCGTCACAGCCTTGGTCAGGTGGGCAATACCACCAATCATATCGCCCTGCCCTATGGCTGCCTGACCCATCATATAGCTCGTCATGGGGTTGTCGCCATTCATGTTCTGCGCCTGCTCCAGCAAATGCTTCATCTGATCATAGTCCTCCAGCATATAGGCCACATGAGCAGCCTGCAGCAGCAGTGCGAGGTTCGAGGGCTGGGCAGAAATCATAATCTTCATCTCGGCAAGGGCCTCATCCAGACGTCCCAGGCGCATCAGCGTCTGCGACAGATAGTCGTTCACCTCCAGGTCGTCCTTCAGTTTCATTGCCTCACGAAAACATCTCTCTGCATAGTCAAACTGACCTATGCGCATGGCTTTCACACCGTCATATTTCAACAAGTCGAAGTTCTTGGCCTCGGCATTTTTCTTCTCCTCTTCAGGGTTTTCTGTCTCCCCTCCGAAAAACGATTTCCAGAATCCCATAATAATATTTTTTATTTTTTGAGTGCAAATATACAAAAAAAGAATTTAATTTCGTACCTTTGCCAACGATTTAAATCAATTATCACAAAAATTATGATGCTTGGACTAAAAACATTACTACTCTTGGGACTGGGCGGACAGGAGATTCTGCTCATCGCCCTGATCGTACTCCTTCTCTTTGGCGGTGCCAAAATTCCTGAACTGATGCGTGGCATGGGTAAGGGTGTCAGAAGCTTTAAAGAGGGCATGAAGGAGGTCGACGAGGTCAAGAAGGATATCGTGGACGAGGCTAAGAAGGATGAGTAACAGCGAACCGGCCACCTTTTGGCAACATCTCGATGTTTTGCGTTGGGTGATACTACGTTCTCTTGGTGTTGCCGTCGTCTTTGGCGTGGCTGCTTTCTGCTTCAAGGATTGGCTCTTTGCAGTCGTCTTGGCACCCAGGACGAGTCATTTCATCACCTTTCAGTGGCTGGGCGTAGAGCCGTTCAGCATCCATCTGATGAACACCGGACTCACCGAGCAGTTTATGACCCACATGCGTGTGGCCATGTACGCTGGTTTGCTCTGTGCCGCCCCCTACATCATCTTCGAACTCTTCCGCTTTGTGTCGCCTGGTCTTTATAAAAACGAGCGACGCGCAGGCATGTGGCTCGTCTCCTCGGGCTACCTGATGTTCATGTTGGGCACCCTGCTCAACTATTTCTTAATCTTTCCATTAACAGTCAGATTCTTAGGCACTTACCAAGTGAGCGAAGAGGTAGAAAACATGCTCACCCTTCAGTCTTATACCGATACGCTTATCTCTATGAGCCTGGTCATGGGCATCATCTTCGAATTGCCTGTGGTCTGTGCCATTCTGGGGCGTCTGGGCTTCATTTCCTCAACCCTCATGACGCGCTATCGCCGACATGCCATCGTAGCCATCCTCATCGTCGCAGCCATCATCACGCCCACCACCGACGTCTTCACCCTTCTCATCGTCTCGCTGCCCATCTGGCTTCTCTACGAGCTCAGCATCCTTGTAGTGAAACTGATACGTAGAGATTATTAGTCTCAATGCCTTTCTTCGCATCATGGCGAAGTACACTACAAGCAAATGTTACATCTTTCATCAATATTTAGATGTCACTTACCTCTTACCTTTGCATCCGATTATGGAATTGTTCCATTTTACTTGAATTAATTCTTGTAGATGGATGCAGTACGGTTTGAATTTCGTAGTTTTGCTAG
>CACYNE010000068.1 GCA_902775605.1 uncultured Prevotellaceae bacterium | reverse complement strand
ATGAAGCTGGACCGTCCTATGGGGTTCTCGGCACTCAGCGATGAAGATATCCAATACCACAATATGCTGACAAGCTGCAGAAGAAGATATAAATACGAGACAGACACTTATGCGTTTGTCAGCGCTAAGCCCTTTGACGACACCTTTGATCTGATTTGCCGTTCAGAAAAGAAGGACGAGGCGTATTGGAAAGGCATCGAGCAACAGTTGAAGATGTTCTATGCCTCGTTGACAACAACAGAGGTTGACTCCGTTGCAGCATCTGAGATTATTACCTCTTTACAGAATGCCGCCACGCAGAGTAGCGTCGCTTCCGTTCAGGCAGCTAATCGCCTCAATTGCCTGCCCTTTGAATCAAGCAAGCGGCTCATGCCGCCTACGGTGGAAGAGGCAGGGAGATTATCGGTGGAACGCTTCAGGGAAATAGTGAAGGACTATTACTCTAACTTCAACGGTACGCTGTTCCTTGTTTGTGGCGATGTGAATCAAGACTCTATCATGCCCCTCGTTCTGAAGTATATCGGTTCGCTCCCCTCGAAGCCTGAGCCGGTGAAGCGCCTGGTTTGGAGTGCTGACCATTATAAGACAACCAACACGACTGCTGTGGAGAAGTTTAGTAATCCGTCGCCGCTTTGCGTCACAGCTTTTTACTATACTTGGGAGAAAGGCTTCCAGCTGAATCAGGATGTGCGCGCGCTGAACCATGCGCTGCAAAGTGTGGTTGGTGAACTCCTGATGAATAGAATCCGTGTGCAGCATGGTGATGTCTATACGCCGGTGTGTCAGGTGGTGGACGATCTGTTGCCTGTTCCTCGCATGAGATGTGCCATTTCCTATACCTGCAATCCTACCCAGCGTGAGCGCATTGCCCAAGATGTGATGCAACTCGTCAACGAGATGGCCGAGGGCGATTTGATTACTCAGGAACTCGTCGATAACTATATCAAGAATCGTGAGAACGCCCCCAAGCGCATAGTTGATGGTGTTGACGGACCTTGCTCTGACTATATCGAGCGCGAACTCAACGGCATCGTATTGAAAAACGACGATCTGACCAGCGATAAGAAGGTCACACCGTCGTCTTTGAAAGCCCACCTGAAGCAGTTACTCAAAAAAGGCAACCTGCATGTGGGCTATATGACTACAGAATAATGCGGCTTTTAGGCTTGCAGAATGTAGAGCTTGCTGCTTCTGCGTCCCTGACTAGTGATGCCTGACGTGGGGTCACTGGCCAGGCGACGCAACTCGCGTGAGGCAGTGGAATAGGAAAGGCCTGTCAGTATGGCGTAGTCGTTCACACGCATAAATCCGTTTTTCTTTATAAACTGGCGGGCCTTTTCTATGCGCTCTTCCAGCGACATCTTCGAGGTCTGCAGGCGTTCCTCCTCGCCTCGCTCCAGGTCGCAGTTGCGGTCTATCTCCTTGATAAGTTTCTTATCGACGCGCAGCGATACGCCTGTCACCTCGATACTCTTGGCGTTGAGCTTCTTCGAGCCTTCCTCGAAACTGTCCATCTCTTTGTCCTTGCGCACACCGAGCTTGGCGCTGAAGGTGCCCAACCCGTCAATCTTCACGCTGTAGCCATTGGAAATCTCGTAGGCCAGTTGGTCGATGACGGCATTCAGAACGCCTGATATCAGACCTTTCGCGAAGGAGGGATGCAGGGAGTGACAACGCTCCGCAAACTCATCAAACTCCAGCTTGCGCCAGGTTTTCAGGCGATAGTAGGCCTGTGTGGTGCCTTTTCCATTGAGATCGGCTATCTCTTTCTTAATGTACTTTGCCATAGTCTTGTAATTGCTTTGGGATACTAATGGTTTTTGTCCTATATATAAAATAGTGTAATTCGCGCTACAAAAGTACGCAATATTACTTATAAAACCAAAAATCACGACGTGAAAATAAATAATCACGTCGAGAAAATATAAAATCACGCCGTGATTATTTATTTTCACGACGTGATTCCATTGTTTATACCTAGTATGAAATAGTTTTTTTCTAAGGATGGAAGTGTTTTCTAAGGGGCATCGCGCTCATTTCACCACGACCTTCTTGCCATTGTTGACGTAGATGCCGCTTCTGGTGGGCTGATTGACGCGCTGACCGCCCAATGTGAAGTAGGCGTTCTGGACTTTTGAGGCATTCAGCGTGCTGATGCCCAATCTCTCTTCCTCGATGATGTTCTGGAAGTCCTTCCAAATAGGAGCGTTCTTGTAGGCTTCGCCTGAGCCCTTGGGCACATAGAGCTTGCAGTTCGACAACACATTCTCGCCGCCGAAATATGAATAATTCTCCTCAGTAGCAGGAGGTGTTGTGGGGGATGCGTAGATAGCTTCCAAATTAGGATTGTCCAATCCCTGGCCACCCACGTAGCGGACTGTTGCAGGCAGGGTGATGGTCTTCAGTTTCTGACTGCCAAAGATACCAGTTCTTTCTATACGCTCCAGCTTTGAGGGCAGCTGGATGCTCGACAGATTCGTGCATTCGCCGAATGCGCTTTCAGGCAGTTCCTTCACTTTGTCAGTCAGGAAGGTGACACGCTGAAGGTTATCTGCACGCCAGCACTCAGAATTGTGCAGCCAAGATACCTGTGGACCATAGGTGAGGTCGGTAAGCGCACCAGCCCAAGTGAATGGACCATAGCCTCCGGTGCCTTCGCCATATTCAGAATTGATTCTGATGTTACGACCCAAATACACTTTGGTGCATTGTTCTCCATAAGCCAATAGAGCCATATCGTTGCTTACCACGTAGATGTTCAGCGGCTGGTCGCTGTCCTCAACAGTAAGTTCCTGCACCCCGCTGCCAGCGATGATCTGCTCGCCGATGGTCTCTACCGAAGCAGGAATGGTGAGTTCCTTCAGAAGGAGGCAATTATAGAAAGCAAATTTACCAATCTTCTTGATGGTGTTAGGAATGTCGATAGACGAGATAGTCAGTTCGTCTGTACCCCAATCGTTCATGAAAGCATAATCGTCGATAGCTGTCACGGTATATCCATTGACCTCCTCAGGAATCACGATGTCACCCTGGTAGCCGTTGACATATGTAATGTGGTATTCATCGATCGTCTTCTGTACCTTTTTATAAACGACGGTAGCTGTCTTGTCAGCTTCGTTGAAGGTGTATTGCAATTCAGGTGAGCCCTCCTTCTTGGCGTAAGGAGTCACAGCAATACAAGTGGTAATAGGGTCGAAGTTGCCGCTGACAGAACCACCCGTGAAGATAATCTTGTTGGTGGTGGGTTGCAGCGCCCACATGCCCCAGCTGGGATTACCCTCAAACGGTCCACCGTAGAAGACGGTCATCTTGCCGGTTTCCAGGGCGTAGTTGAGCACCACGAGATTCTTTCCGTAATAGCCCATGATGTAGGCTTCCTTGCGGGCTTCGTTGACCATGATGCCCGGCACATAGTCTATTTTGTCTGTTACATTGGGGATGGCAGCAGGAAGAGTGGCCAGTTCAGTTGCCTTGCCTGTGATGGCACTGAAATAGAGTAGACGAAGGGTGGTTTCGTCTTTCTTCTTTGCCATCAGATAGATACGGCTGTCGGATGTCTGGAAAGAGAAGTAGTCGCCATGACATACTTCTTCATACGCTTCCAGACCTGTCTCAGTGATAACTTCTGCAGTCTGGTCGTTGGTGTTCACGCGCCATACGGTGATGGGAACCAGTCTCGAATAATTGTTTCTGCAGCCGAAGACATAGACGATGCCCTGACCGTCGCTGACCATAAACGGATGGTTCAGGGGCACGGTCTTTTCTCCGAAAGCAGTCCATGTCTCTCCGTTCCACAATTCAAAAGTGTTGTCATTGGCATACCAGTTGCCGCTCGCCAGCACATTGTTGCCAACGCCGGTACTCACAACGGTAACGAATCCGCGGGCTGTGTTAAGGCTACCAGTGGTGGTGAAGGTGTTCGTGGCAGGATCATAGACATCGCATGGTTTGCTCTGACCGACACCGCTGCCGCTGCTAAATCCTCCGCAGATGATGACTCGTCCGTCAGGGAGTGTGACGTAGCCAGCACCATCGTGAGGGTTGCTGATGCTGACAGACTCCCACTGGCCGTTGTGCAGGCGTTCGGCTGTGGATGTCAGCTTGAATCCGGTGGTATGACCGCCCACTACGACAATATCGCCATCGGCGGTGGCGAAGCATACATGTCCGCGGCGTGCAATCTGCATGTTGGGTAGTGTTTCATACTGTAACGGGCTGAACGTGATGTTGTCCGCCCAAACGCCCATAGCAATAGCTATGAAGGCAATGATGCTAGTAAGTATACGTTTTTTCATGTTAATAAAGGTTTTATAGATTATTGTAGTAATATGGCGTCAAAGATAGTGAAAAAAGAAATATGTTCCAAAAAAGATGGCGCTGAAAACATGTTTCAGCGCCATCTTCTGTGAATATGAAATGTTTATTCGTCTTTTCTGCGAATATGAACGGGGTTTAGAAGGCCGATGCCTTGAGTTTCAGTCCTGCGGTTTCGTCGATGCCAAACATAATGTTCATGTTCTGGACGGCCTGACCCACGGCGCCTTTCAGCAGGTTGTCGATGGCAGAGGTGATGAGGAGCTTGTTGCCAAACTTCTCGCAATGCACCAGGGCCTTGTTGGTGTTCACCACCTGCTTCAGGTCTATCGCCTTGTCGGTATAGTGGGTGAAGGCGGCATCGTGATAGAACTCCTTATAGGCCTCGATGATATCCTCGACGGGGACGGCAGTCTTGACAACGGCGGTGCAGAAGATGCCGCGGGCAAAGTTGCCGCGATAGGGGATGAAGTCGATATCGGCATCGAGATAACCCTGCACCTGGGCCAGCGACTGGCGTATCTCGGCGATGTGCTGATGCTGGAAGGGCTTATAGATGCTTAGGTTGTCGGCGCGCCAAGAGAAATGGGTGGTGGCGCCTGGCTTCTGACCTGCACCAGTAGAACCTGTGATGGCGTTAACGCTGACATCTTCTTTCAGTAGGTTGAGGTTGGCAGCAGGGAGCAGAGCCAACTGGATGGCTGTGGCAAAGCAGCCGGGATTGGCCAGGTGTTGCGCCTTGGCGATATCGCTCTTGTTGATCTCGGGCAGACCGTAGATATAGTCGTGGTTGCCCTTGATGCGGAAGTCCTGCGCCAGGTCGATAATCTTCACGTTCTCAGGGATGGTGTGCTCCTTGAGGAACGCCTCGCTCTTGCCGTGACCGAAGCAGAAGAACACCACATCGACCTTGTCGAAAGGCATCTCGTCGGTAAACTTCAGATCGGTTTCGCCGATGAGGCCTTCGTGTACGTCAGAAACCAGATTGCCTGCGTTGCTCTCTGAGTTGGCAAAGACAATCTCTGCCTCAGGGTGGTTGAGCAGTACACGGATGAGCTCGCCACCCGTGTAGCCTGCAGCACCTAAGATACCTACCTTAATCATCTTTTCTCGTCTTTATGAATGCCGTAATAAACGCGGAGTGGGGTAGAGCTGACCTTGATGAAGCCCTTTGCCTCGTCGGCAGTCCAGCCCGTCTGGGTCTCGCCATACTCGCCGAGCTTACTCTTGGTGAGGTCGTTGGCAGAGTCGATACCTACGGTCTCAAAGCCATAGGGACGGAGTTTCAGGATGGCAGTACCAGTCACATTGCGCTGACTTGAGGTCAGCATGGCCTCAATATCGGGCATCACAGGCTCCAGGTACTGACTCTCGTGGAGGAACATGCCGTACCAGTTGGCCACCTGGTCCTTCCAGTATTGCTGCCACTTAGAGAGAGTTGACTTCTCCAGCAGGCGGTGTGCCTCGATGATCAGTTTGGGAGCAGCAGCCTCGAAACCTACGCGGCCCTTGATGCCGATGATGGTGTCGCCCACGTTGGCATCGCGACCAATGGCGTAAGAAGCGCCAATCTCCTCAATCTTCTGGATGGCCTTCACCTTGTCGTCAAACTGCTCGCCGTTCACAGCCACAATCTCGCCCTTGTCGAAGGTAATCTTCAGCAGAGCCTCGTTCTCCTGGGCTGTCACATGCTTCAGGTAAGCCTCTTCAGGCAGACCCTGTGTGGGGTCGAGCAACTCGCCGCCACAGATAGAGGTGCCCCAGATGCCTACATTATAAGAATACTTCAGCTTGGTGAAGTCGGCAAAGAATCCGTGCTCGTTGAGGAAGTCAACCTCCTCCTTGCGCGTCAGTTTCTTGTCGCGTGTCAGCGTGATAATCTCCACGCCGGGAGCCATCACGAGGAAAGTCATATCAAAACGAATCTGGTCGTTGCCTGCGCCGGTAGAGCCGTGAGCGATGGCATCGGCACCAATCTCCTTGGCATAGCGGGCGATGGCGATGGCCTGGAAAATACGCTCGCTGCTCACAGAAATGGGGTAGCAATTGTTACGCAGTACGTTGCCGAAAATCATATATTTCAGCGACTTGGCGTAATACTCCTGGGTGACGTCGAGGGTCACGTATGCTACGGCGCCCAACTTATAGGCGTTCTCTTCGTTGGTCTTCAACTGCTCGGCGCTGAAACCGCCAGTGTTAGCGCATGCTGCGTAAACATCCCAGCCGTCCTGGGCGAGTTTCATCACGGTATAACTGGTGTCAAGCCCACCAGAAAAGGCTACAACAACTTTCTTCTTGCTCATATCTTTCTTTTCTTTTTTTTATTTCTCTTCCAATTCTTCCAAGTGACGGATGCGGGCCAATACTTCGTCAGAAATCTTGGCGGGCAGGTGTTCTGTGGGGTCATAGAGCATCGCTGTGCAGATGCAGTATTTGCGACCCGTGCGATGCAGAACATCCACATTCACACATCCCTCGCATCCCTTCCAGAATGCCTCGTCTTCAGTCAGGTCGGCAAAGGTCACAGGCTGATAGCCTAACTGGGTGTTCATTGTCATCACGGCAGCACCGCTGGTCAGCGAGAATATCTTGGCGTGAGGCCAACGGGTGCGAGCCAGCGTGAAGGTCATATCCTTAATACGCTTGGCCAGACCTAAACCGCGGAAGTCGGGATGTACAATCAGACCTGAGGTGGTGACGTATTGCTGGTTCTCCCATGTCTCAATATAGCTGAAGCCGGCAAAGCGGCCATCACTCTTTCGCAGGGCAATAACGGCTTTGGCTTCCGCCATCTTCTTGGCTAAGTACTCGTGCGTACGCTTGGCAATACCAGTACCACGTACCTTGGCTGCTTCGGCAATGGTGTCGAGTATGGTGTCTACATATACCTCGTGCTCCACATTGGCCACAAGGACTTCTATTTCTTCGTTTTGCATTTATTTGGTAATTGTGTTTATTTCATATTAGGGACAACCTTGCTCAGGGCTTCTGTCACCTCCTTGTGGCTGATTCCTTCTTTGATTACCACAAAGATATTGTCGTCGCCGGCAATAGTCCCAAGTATTTGAGGTAGGTCACCGCGGTCAATGTTCCAGGCAATAGCGCTGGCATAGCCCGGACGCGTCTTGATGACGCCCATGTTGCCTGAATAGCTGATACTGATGAAGCCGGGAATCTGCATCATCTCGCGTGCTGAGGTGGGATTGCTCACACGCTTATACATCGATTCGTTGGGGAGTACATAGACGTAGTTGCCGCTCATCGTGGCTGCCTTAGCCACCTTCAGTTGCTTCAAATCGCGACTCAGGGTGGCCTGTGTCAGTTGGAATCCTTCCTTTTGCAGGGCGTTCAGTAACTCCTCTTGACTGCCCATCTGCTGGCTTGAAATAATGAGCCGAAGAGCTTCTAGTCTATTATTCTTTTCCTTCATATTAGTATATTTATTCAGATTTGCGGTGCAAAATTACAAACTTTTTTGCATATCGCCAAATATTTGCGTATAAATTTTCAGAATATTTATTGTGATAGATGCAGATTTAGGTGCCTATTTGACTAGTAATGAGGAAGAAAGAGCAAAAATATTGCAAAAAACTTGGTCATTTCATAAAATATGCGTACCTTTGCACGTCAAAAAACAGTATGATTATTGTACCAGTAAAAGAAGGCGAGAACATCGAGAAGGCCCTCAAGAAGTTTAAGAGAAAGTTCGAGAAGACAGGTGTTGTTAAGGAACTGCGTCGTCGTCAGCAGTTTGATAAGCCATCTGTGCTGAAGCGCCTGAAGATGGAGCACGCCGTTTACGTACAGAAGCTCCGCGCTACAGAGGAATAATAAAATTATTTCCTCAAAAATTTGGTAGTTTCATAAAATTTCCGTAAATTCGTTGCCGAAAACAATAGTTTGATTGCAACGCTTTATGATTGACCAGTTTCTCAACTATCTGCGCTACGAGAAAAACCGCAGCGAACTGACAGTAAAAAGGTATGAGGACAGTCTTACTGACTTCCAGAAATACTTTGAGAGACTCGAAGGCGGGCTCACCTGGGCGTCGGTCGATGCTGACGTCATCCGCTCTTGGATGGAGAGCCTGATGGAGAGGGGCAATATCGCTTCAACAGTGAATACGGGGCTGTCGGCCCTGAAGTCCTTTTTCCGCTTTGCCCTCGCCAGAGGGTTGGTCAGCAGGGATCCTGCACACATGGTGAAGGGGCCTAAAAAGCGGAAGCCGCTGCCGCAGTTTGTGAAGGAGTCGGAGATAAACGAACTTCTGGATCGGACAGAATGGAGTGATACATATAAAGATGTACGTGCGCGTACCATTATTATAATACTCTATGAGGCAGGGTTGCGACGAAGCGAACTGGTGGGGCTTGACGATAAAGACGTTGACCTGACTGCAATGCAGTTGAAAGTTACCGGCAAACGCAATAAACAGCGCGTCATCCCCTTCGGCAAAGAGCTGGCAGAGCAGCTGAGTCTGTATAAGACTTGTCGCGACGAGCATATCCGGAAAAACTCAGATGCATTCTTTTTGGGAGTGCGAGGTGATCGGATAACAGCGAGCGAGGTGTATAACACGGTGAGGAGTTGCCTTTCATTGGTGACCACCCTGAAGAAAAAATCACCCCATGTGCTGAGGCACAGTTTCGCAACCGCTCTGCTCAATCATGATGCCGGACTGGAAAGTGTGAGGCAATTGCTGGGTCACGAGAGTATTGAGACCACAGAGATTTACACGCAGATTCAGTCGATCCATTTCGACGCTACCGAGAAGTTAGAGGCGTTTATCGAAAAGAAAGTCGCCAAGTTAGAAAAGTCGTACGAAGATATACAGAAAGTAGAGGTGCAATTAAAAGTCGTGAAGCCTGCTACCGCGCAAAATAAGGAAGCCAGTATCCAAGTTGCGGTGCCTGGAAACACGTTGAGAGTAGAGAAGGTAAGCGACACATTTGAAGAGAGTATAGACCTCTGCGTTGACTCAATGAGGGCTCAATTGCAGAAATTTAAGGAAAAATTGAGAAATTACTAAAAAAAACTGCGAAAAGTTTTGGTAATTCAAAAATAAGTAGTAACTTTGCAGCCGTTTTCCAACAGGTCGTAAATCTGAAGAGAGAGCGGCTGCTTAGAAAAGCCTCTTTAGCTCAGTTGGCCAGAGCACGTGATTTGT
>CACYNE010000067.1 GCA_902775605.1 uncultured Prevotellaceae bacterium | reverse complement strand
CAGATGACGAGGTAGTGCTGCCAGAAGATCTGGGGCCAGTCGTTTTCTAGATTGGTGCCCGACGTGGTGCCGCCGTGGGCGAGTCCAGAGTTCTGGGCAACCTGCAGCCAGATGAGTTGACCGATGATGCTGGCGATGAGGGTCAGCAGGGCGGCCTCTTTCCACAGCATGCCGAAGATATGGCGACGCTTGGCGCCGAAGCTGCGCATGATGCCGATATCTTCTGTGCGCTTACGTATCTGCAGCCAAAAGGTGCCCAGAGTGCCCAGCACCACGTTGATCAGCAACAGGGTTATGAATGTGCCCAGCAGACTGTTGATGACGCTGTAGTCATCGGGTCGAAGTGCCGTAAACTCGTCGTAGGTGCGGAGTGTGAACAGTTTTAACCCACTTACCTCGATAGTGCCTGCGGGGGTCTTATTGATGAAGGCCTCGGCATCCACATCCGGTTTCAGGCGAATCAGCATATTCTGGTTGTTCCTGAAGGGGTTGGGTAGCAGGGCAGAATAGGCATAGCGGTCATGCTTATCGATGCGGAAGTCCTCCACCACACCTTTAATGACATACGGGCCTTCCAGTTCTGTATTGTTCACGTCCCATTTATGAACCAACTCCACCAAGCGACGACCCACCACCAGATCGGTGTCGAAGAGTGCCAAGGCCACGCTGCGACTGATAATGATGCCGTTGTCGATTTCCGATAGCTCCTCCGCAGAAGGACTGCCCTCGATGGTTGTCAGGCCCAAGGTCTCGACGAATTGTTCGTGAGGGGGGAAATCCTCTGAGTAGGTGATACAGCGACGGGTGGTGTCGGCCTCAGGACAGAAAACACTGGAAACGCGGCCACTATAGCGATATCCCAAGGTGGCAATGATACTGGCAGATTGCACCTCGGGCAGGGCACGAACGCTGTCGCGCAGGTCTTCATACGCCCTGTTGAGTCTCAGGGCCTCGCGTTCAAAGAGCTGCAGTCGGCCATCGTCAGCAGACATGCTGTCTGGCAAAGATGTATAGTTGGCATCCTTTGCTATTGTTGCCACCAGCAAGTGCTCTTGCTCGAAGTCGCCCGCAGGCTTGCAGAGGTAGGTGTCGTAGAAGCCGATGGCCATATAGTCTAGGGTATAGAAGCTGAGGAAAGCCACCAGTGCTATCTCTATGAGCACAAAGCCGTTTTGCTTGCGGTGGGCCCAGAAGTATTTGAATGTCTGTTTCATCTCTTTTGATTCAATGATTCTACAATGGGTTTTCTGAGTGAGCGCCATGCAGGGATGAGCGCTGCCATGAGATTGAGCACGGCGCAGCAGAGAAAGGCAATAAGGAAGAGCGTGGGTGTGAAATACATCTGGAAGTTGAGGATAGGTTCATAGTTCAACTGCCTGCCTGCACGAAACATATCGATGAAGATCCTACTGTTGCTGACGGCCTTGATAAAGAGTACGGACAGGCCCCATCCCACCACGCCACCACAGAGCGTGAGCACCAAGTTCTCGTGAATCACCTCGTTGAGCAGCGTGCGACGCTTGGCGCCGAAAGCCTTGCGGATGCCCATCTCAGCGCGGCGAGCCTCCATGCGGTTGGTGACCATGCCGCTCAGGTTGATGGCGGGCAGCAAGAGAAAGAGCAGCACGAGGAGGGCAGGAGGAATCAGCGTCTTGGCACGATTGGCCAGCGTAGGCTCGTTGTAGCTGAAGAAATTCAGTTCCTTGAGGAAGTGCGACTTCACGGTTACCTCCATATCAGACCAGTCGCCATGTTGCGAATGGAGGATGGCGTTGTAATGCTGGCGTCGAGGTTCCAACTCGTTGACGAAGTCGCGGTAGGAATAACCCTCGCGCAGCAAGATGCGTGTTTTGAGGTAGCCATAGTAGGATGGCACTCCGCTCATTGTCCAAGGCTCTCTGGGAATGTAGATGTCGGCGGTAGCGTCTTTGATGAGCGAGCTCACTGTTTTGACAACGCCCACCACATGATATCTCAGGTCTTCATCAGGGTCGAGGAGGGTGTCGATATGACCCATTTTCTTGTCTATCTTCTCAGAGATGACACACACACGTTCGCCGTCTTTGTACTCCTTTTCAGAAAATGGACGACCTTCGAGGAAGGTGAATTCGTATAGACGGAAGAAATCTGGGTCGCAGCCAATGGCTGTCACATTCATCACATTCTCGTATTTTTCATCGCAGATGGTGAAGTTTTTTTCTTCAACACCTGTTGCCAGCTCCACACTTTCCATTTGGCGAAAACATGAATCCAGCGCTGTGTCGGAGAAGTCACCATAAGTGGTCTCACTTAAAAGATTGCTGTTTTCTGTCTGCAGATCGTGGTGATAGGTGCTGCTGAGGTAGAGCGTGCGACTGCGGTTCACCTCTGGCGCGATGTCGGCCACCATCGTGTGGAGCACAATGGCAATCACCATAGCTGAGGCAATAGCCACCGCTGTACCTGCAATATAGATGGCAGAGTAGAGCTTGTCCTCGCGAATCAGGGCGAAAGAGTGCTTTATTAATAATAATTTCGGCATTTCGAGATTTCGTTATTTCGACATTTCGAGATTTCGTGATTCGACGCTTTACATAATCTGTCGTCCGTCGAGGAATTTGATGATGCGGTCGGTCTGTGCGGCTTGCTGTTCGTTGTGGGTCACCATCACGATGGTGCGTCCGTCTTCGCGGTTCAGTTTGTGGAGCAGTTCCATAATCTCAGCACCCATCTTCGAGTCGAGGTTGCCAGTGGGCTCGTCGGCCAAGAGAATCTCAGGATTGCCGATGATGGCGCGAGCGATGGCCACACGCTGGCACTGACCGCCTGAGAGTTGTGAGGGGCGATGTTTCATGCGATGCGAGAGACCCACACGTTCGATAACCTCCTTGGCCAGACGGATGCGCTCGCTGCTGCGCACACCACGATAGATAAGCGGCAGTTGCACGTTGTCGAGTACAGAGAGTGTGCTGATCAGGTGGAAACTCTGGAACACGAAGCCCAGCGTCTTGTTTCTCAACTCAGCCAGTTTGTTGTCCGATAGTTTGGGGCTGATGCGTTGTCCGCACAATTCAATCTCGCCGCTGGTGGGCTCATCGAGCAGACCCATGATGTTCAGCAGCGTTGACTTGCCGCAGCCCGAAGGGCCCATAATGCTAAGGAATTCCCCCTTCTTCACTTCGAGGTTGACGTTTTCCAATGCCTGTGTCTCCACCTCGTCGGTACGATACACCTTGTTGATCTCAGTTAGTTTGATGACTGTTTCCATTGTTATTGTTGTTTTATTGTTTGTTATTCTTCTTTGATTGATTCGTTGATGCTGGTACGGCAGATACGCCATGCAGGGATGGCGGTGCCGATAAGGACCGTGGCGAGTATCACCAGATAGACAAAGACGCTGACCACGAGGAAGTGCGTGCCGAAGCTGTCGAACCACAAGGGTTTGATGGGATGGGCCTCGCCATTATACAGACCACTGCTGACAGCAAACTGCAGATAGATAGTGCAGCCTATGAGGACGCTGATGGTAGTGAGTAGCCATGCCTCGCGCAAGAAACCTAAAAAGACGTTCCAGCGAGTGGCACCAAAGGCGCGCTTCACGCCAGCCTCCTCACGCCTCTGACGGGTGTACATCAGCAGGGTGCCGATGACTCCCAGAGCAAGGTTGATGGTAAAGAAGGCTGCGATGAGCAGGTTGCGGCGCGTCGTGCGAGACGTCCATCGTTCATAATACCTGTCGCTGATCTCCGTCAGGGGGCTCATACTTCTGACAAAGCAGTGCTCCGTCACCAATTCGTGATCCACCTGCTGTTGATGCGACTGAATGAACTTGTTGGCATCGACGCCTTCGCGCAGCCGAACGATGATGGGCATATTGAAGGCAGGGCCTCCCTGACAAAGAAAGACGTCCATACAGTCGCGATCGTTATTGTTCGTGCGTACATCCTCGACCACCGCACGGATGGAATGCTCCACATGTACTTTCTCAAAATCGCCTTTTTCTGGATTATAAGCGTTCGTATAGCTGGTGATGGTGCGGCCAGCCACATCAGTCGTTCCAAAGAGTGTCATGGCCAGCGTTCTGGTGATGATGACGCTCTGGTCGAATATGCAGTCGTGCGACAGTTCGCTGGTAGGCACTCCAGGTGTGATGGACTGGATACCGAAGACCTCAAACATCTTCGAGTTGCGCAAGAAACCATAGTTATATGTCCAGACGGAGTCTTCGCCAAGCTTAGTGTAGTAGTAATTAGCACTGGCCATATCTCCCAAGCCTATCGTCTTGAAGGGTGACGCGAACGCCATCTCCACACCATCCATCTCCTGCACCTTCTCAACCAGCTGGGCCTCTTCATTGACAAAGAGATCAGGATTTTGATAGGCCTGTTCTACTGGCAGATTGCTGGCCACGCTCATTCTGACAAGCCTGTCGGCATCATAGCCTAAAGGCAAGTGGCTGAGGTGGTAGTTGACCAGCACGGGGTCGTAGGCCCACCAGCAGGCGATGGTAACGAGGACGAGTTCGAGAGCCAGCCAGATGGAGGACTTACGGCTAAAGATATTTTTCAGTATTTTCATTGCTTTTTCTTTTTTACCTTTTTACTTTTTCAATCCCATTGATTCCACAATCGGCTTTCTCAGACTGAGCCAAGCGGGCAGAGCGGCCGCCAACACGTTGAGCAATCCACACACCAGCAGAGAGATGAGAAAGATGGCTGGGCTGAAGAGCATCTCACCTTGGATAACGGGTACGCTATCATAGACGGTCGTTCCAGCCGAGAACACATGGAAGACCCAGTCGCGCCAGGCATAGAGTGCTGTCCACGCCATACAGAGTCCGAAGGCGCCGCCAATAAGCGTTAGGATGAGATTCTCCGTGATGACCTGACCAAGAAGCGTGGGACGTTTCGCACCAAAGGCCTTGCGGATGGCCATCTCAGGCAGGCGACGATCCATGCGACTGGCCACCATGCCACTAAGGTTGAGGGCAGGCACGAGCAACAGGAGCAGGATGGCAGGCAACACGTACCAGATTGTTCGTCGGGAATCACCAAGCATGAAGCCTATCGATGACCACACACCCTTGTTGTGAGAATAGAGGAAGGTGGTCATATTCACCTGATCGTCCTTATGTACGGCATTATAGCGTGCCTCCACCTCTTTGAGCTCTTTCATAAAAGCCTCGTCCTTGTTGGATGGTACGTTGAAATAGATTTCTATATTCGAATACTCTATTTTACCAAGGCCCATCTCCTCTGTCAGGGTCTCTGCCGTATAGGGCGCCCACACATCGGCCACACACATCTCCATCAGGGAGCTGGGTTTCTCCACCACGCCACATACACGATAGTCCGCATGACAGAAATGAATGGTCTTTCCCACGGCCTTTACGTCTTTGCCAAACACTTTTTCGGCAATCTCGTCGGAGATGACCACCACACGGCGATGGCTATCGAAGTCATTCTGCGAAAAGGGTGCTCCCTCGATGAACTGGAACTGGTAGAGACGGAAGAAGGCAGGGTCGGTCAACTTGATACTCGACTGACGATCGTGAATGCCATCGGCCAGGGTGATGAATATGGGCGTCTCTGAGAATGACCATCCTATAACGGTTTGGCACTCAGGCGTCTTCATGGATTGAAACAAGGGGAGGTCTTCAGTCATGATACCCCTTGCTGCCCCCCCAGCTTCATCAAGGCCCAGAGCTTGCAGATAATACGTCTTGCTGCGGTTCACCTCTGGTGCGATGTCGGCCATCTTGACGTAATACACCTCGGCAATGAGCATCACGAAGGCGATGGCTAATGCCGTGCCTGCGATATACATGGCTGAGTAGAGTTTTTCCTCGCGAATCATGGCGAGCGTTTGGCGGATTGTTGTTGTCATCGTTCTGATGTTATGATTGAATTGTTCGCCATTTTACTATCAACATCCGTGCCAAAAACGTAAGTGCCTGATAATCAGGCTGGGCGTAGAAACGAAGTGTCCGAAAATGGACACTTTTGGTGTTCAAAAGTGGACAGCGTACACTATAAACATGCATTCTCCTTGCATTTTCTTTGGTACTCTTGGTGAATTGTAGTACCTTTGCAGCCGAAAACAACGAAACGATGACTTACATAGGAGAACTGATTTCAATAGGTGTTGCTTTTTCATGGACAGCAACCGCACTTCTGAGTGAATTTGGTAGTAAACGACTGGGCAATCTGACCCTCAACGTGCTGCGCATGGCGCTGGCGTTGGTTTTCTCGCTCGTGCTTTTTTATAGTGCCACGGGCAGTATCTTCCCTGCAGGAGCCTCTACCGAGGCGGCTGGCTGGATGCTGCTCTCAGGCTTGGTGGGCTATGTGATTGGCGACTTCTGCCTGTTTCAGTGTTACATCATCATCGGCTCGCGTTATGGGCAGCTCTTCATGACCCTTGCCCCTCTGTCGGCAGCACTGATGGCGTGGGTGACGCTGGGTCAGCAGATGACGATGATGAGCATCTTCGCCATGATGGTCACCCTGCTGGGTATCGGCATTTCCGTGCTGGGTCGCGGCGATCACCACAGGGTGTCGCTCAAGTTGCCCCTCAATGGTGTGCTCTTTGCCGTGGGGGCAGCGATGTGTCAGGGCATTGGCTTGGTGCTCAGCAAGATAGGTATGGACCACTATGAGGTGAGTGCATCGATGCCCGAGTGGCTGGTGCCCTTCAGTGCCAACTTCTATCGCTGTGTGGCGGGCATCATCGGCTTCTCTGTGCTGATGGTGCTGCGTGGCGAGGTGCGTCATTTCCGTGAGGCAGTTCACGATCGCAAAGGACTTTCTGTGGCGCTGGCCACCACCATCTTCGGCCCCTTTGTGGGTGTGGGCTTCTCGCTGATGGCTGTGCAATATACGGCGGCGGGTATCGCCTCCACGCTGATGGCGATGACACCTATCATCATCATCCTGCCCTCGTATTGGCTGTTCCATGAGAAGATTACGTGGCGTGCCGTTCTGGGAGCCCTGATTTCTGTGGTGGGTGTCAGTCTGTTCTTCCTTGGTTGAAGTGTTTTGAAGGAATTTTAACAAGTGGTGATACGATTTTTGATAACTTTTTGTGCTATTTCAGAAGTTATTCGTATCTTTGCCCCTGAATTATTCTAAAAATATCAAAACAATGAAGACTGTGAACAATCCATTGAAAATGAATCCGCTGCTGCGTATGCTGGCCTTTGTGGGCGGCGGTATTCTCGTGTTGTTAATCCTCTTTGCCACCTGCTGCACCGTGGTCGATTCTGGCGAAGTGGGCATCCGTTTCCACAAGTGGTCGCTCAACGAGCAGGACTATGGCGGCGTGGAAGGCACCTGCAAGGGTTGGGTGTTTTACAACCCCATCACCACCAACGTGTTTACCTATCCCACGTTTACCCAGCGCAAGCAGTATGAGACCTTCTCGGTGAATGCCAAGGATGCGTCGCTCTTCGAGATGGACCCCACCATCGCCTATCGCATCAACCCAGATAAGGCGTGCGACATCTTCACCAAATATCGCGTGGGCGTCAAGGAACTTGAGGAAGGCTACATCCGTACCTGCATCTACGAAGCCTATCGCACCTGCGCCAACCAGTACACCTCAGATTCGCTGATGTCTAACCGTGCCAACTTTGAGCGTGACGTGCGCCAGCGTCTGGAGAAATCGCTGATGTCTGAAGGTTTTCTCGTTGAGGAGTTTACCTCAAAGATTACCCCTCCCTCATCGCTGCTGTCGATGATTGACGCCAAGAACACCGCCATCCAGAGTGCCCTGAAGGCCGAGAACGAGGTAAAGGAGGCTGAGGCTAACGCCAAGATTGCTGTGGCCAAGGCCGAAGGTAACGCCAAGGCCATGAAGATCAAGGCCGACGCAGAGGCTTACTACAACCGCACCATCGCTGCTTCTCTCTCGCCCATGATTGTGCAGGAGGACATGATTGAGAAGTGGGACGGCAAGATGCCTCTGATTATGGGCGGCAATGGCATGATGCTCGACGTTTCGAAGGTTATCGGAACAGGAAAGTAAGCAATGTTGAAACATAGCATAAAGAAACTCTTGACTGTCATGACCGTAGCGTAGTTCTGGGGTGTTGATGCGGATATCGCAATCTACCACGAAGAGAGTATCTGACTTGTTGGAGCGAATGACGTTCTCATCATGCAGGACGCCATTTTCTTTATTTCCTATTTCCCTAAATCATTACTTCATCACCTTCTTACCTTCCTTGATATACACCCCATGCTTTGGTTCGCCCTGGATGCGACGGCCTTGGAGGTCGAAGGTGGCGGATTGTGGGTTCTGAGGGCTTGATGCATCTGAGATGCCCGCCTCATCATTGTTCAGCCAACGGAAGGCACCATCACAGAAGACCAGGACACCATTGTCCGTGCCGATATAGATGGAGTCGCCGTCGATGTCCACGCAATAGCAGTAGCCCGTGTCCTGACTCCATTCATACCCATATATCATCATTGCGATCTACCAGCATCTGCCATACTTCCGTTCCAAACTCCATTGTCGGGAAGGCAATGTGTTCCTTCTCTCCTGTAG
>CACYNE010000066.1 GCA_902775605.1 uncultured Prevotellaceae bacterium | reverse complement strand
CTTACCGAAGGAGCCAACTATGCCACCCTTAAGGAATGGGGCATCAATGTTCTTACCGAAGACCTCAAGGAAGGCATGAACGCCGTCTATCAAGGCAAAGGCATCGACGAGATAGGACGAACCCTCGTCAACACCACAGGCAAGAAGACCGCAGAGTTCGGCGTGGGCAAACTCATCAGCAAGGGATTCAACAAACTCAAGGAAACCGCCACCGCCTCCCTCGACCCCCAGCAGATACAAGCCAGAATAGACAATGGTCAAACCGTTTTCAGCGATAAAACCGCCAAAAACATTGACAAATGGCTCAACCAGAAGCACTCCACCACATGGGGCCCCGAAGTCAAATCTATCAATGTAGATGTCACTGACGACGCCATCAACATAGCCCGCGGTACCACTGCCGCCTTCAGTACCGGAGAGATCGACACTGGCGCACTCATCGAAGGCGGCTTCAACGAATTCCTCGGACAGAACGAAGCCTACAACTGGGGTGGCGACCTCGCCGAATGGGGCAACGACAAGATCATCGTCGGCGGCACCGCCAACGTCATGTACGGCGCCGGCAAGATGGTCGACGCCGCCACCGAAACCAAAAACCAAATCGCCGAATTCGCCCGCAGCATCAAGGACTTCTCCAACGCCGCCGAAAAATTCCGCAAATCCCAATAAATCGTTAAATAATTAAATAGTAAATAAATCGTAAATTGTAAATTAATAAATCACTTGATGTTAGATGTAAAATTTTTTCTTAATATTCGGACGTAGCTTCAGACGATGCGTTTGCCCCGTTAGGGGTACAGGAGACTTTGATGACTGCTGGTGGGAGTTTACTCACAAGAAGCAGTAAGCAAAGACCACTGGAAAGCGCGTAAGCGCGAAACGCAGAGTCTGTTAAAGAGCGAAGCTCTGAGGCGAAGTCTTTTTCCTAATTTTTGTTATTCTCTAATTCTCTAATTCTTGATAAAAAATATCCGTGTTAATCCGTGTAATCCGTGTTATAAAAATAAATTGTAAAATAAAATAAATTATGGAAGAAAAAACTTTAACTCCGCAGGAGCAAAACCGCGAATGGGCAGAAGAAGCCTTCTGGACAGGCCACTGCCACTATCTCACACAAGCCCTTGCCCTGGCTGCATCGCGATGCCAGGTGTGGCGACTGGCAGAGACAGGCGATGTCTTCACCCTGCTCGAAATGTTTAACTTTGCTAAGAAATACGACGAGGAGCACCCCTTGAAGGATGGCGAATTCTTCCGCACCACCGTGGAGGGTGCCATAGGCCTCTGCCTGCAGGTGGAGTACCAAACCCACTGGCTTTTTACACCGATGGAACCAGGCGAAGAACGCGATGCCCTGCTCAAGGAACTACAGACTAAAATAGACGCCATGGAGATGCTCTATGACCAGATTAAGCCGAAGGCATAGCCAACAATTTCGCAGATACAGTAATCTGTGACATCTATATCATTGCCAAAAAATTTGTTTGAAAAATATGTTTGCCTTGTGCAATTTTATGTGTAATTTTGCGTGACAAACATATTTTTGCTATGACACTGACTATAGTTATCGTTTTTCTACTGGGCTACCTGCTCATCTCGCTGGAGAGCAACCTCAAGGTCAACAAGACCGCCATCGCACTGCTGCTCAGCGTAGTGCTGTGGACCCTCTACTCCTGCTCGCTGGCAGCCTACGCACCCGACGGCATAAGCCTGAAGGAGTTTCAGGACACCATAATCAACATCCACTTCGTAAAACATCTGGGCGACACAGGCGAGATAATCTTCTTCCTGCTCGGAGCCATGACCATAGTCGAAGTAGTTGACGCCAACGGCGGCTTCAACTTCGTACGCCAGAAACTCGCCACCCGAAGCAAGCACACCATGCTATGGCGGGTAGTAGTCGTTACCTTCCTGCTGTCGGCCATCCTCGACAACCTCACCACCTCCATCGTCATGGTCATGGTGCTGCGCAAACTCGTAGCAGCCAAGAAAACCCGTATGCTATACTGCGGCATGGTCATCATGGCCGCCAATGCCGGCGGAGCCTTCTCGCCCATTGGCGACGTCACCACCATTATGCTCTGGATAAAAGGCAACGTCACCTCCATGGGAGTAATCAGCGAACTGCTGCTGCCCTCACTGGCCACAGTGCTCGTGCCAGCCCTGGTAATGCACTGGCAGATGAAAGGCAAGCTGCGCCCCATGGTCAATGAACCAGAAGCCACCGAGGAGAAATACGACTTCTCGCTCACCCAGCGCAACGTAGTCTTCTACGTCGGCGTGGTAGGCCTGGTCAGCGTACCCGTGTTCAGAGCCCTCACCGGCCTGCCCCCTTTCATGGGCGTCATCCTTGTGCTCAGCATCCTGTGGGTCATCACCGAATTCTTCTATCGCACCCGCAAGATAGAGTCCAACCGCGCCAACCGCGTCAGCAAGGTGCTACACAGCATCGACATGTCCACCATACTCTTCTTTCTCGGCATTCTCATGGCAGTGGCAGCCCTGGAGGAAACAGGCGCCCTCGCCACCTTCGGCAAGACACTCGACAGCCTCACCCACGGCAACCACTACCTCGTCACAGGCATCATTGGCATAGCCTCATCCATCGTTGACAACGTGCCCCTCGTGGCCAGCTGTATGGGCATGTACAATTTGCAGGCTGTAGGCGACTTTGCCCAAGACGGCATCTTCTGGCAGCTCCTTGCATACTGTGCCGGCACAGGCGGCAGCATACTCATCATCGGCTCCGCAGCCGGAGTAGTCGTCATGGGACTCGAAAAAATCAGTTTTGGCTGGTATTTCCGCCATTTCAGCCTGCTTGCCCTCGCAGGCATGCTCAGCGGCATGGCAGTCTATTATCTGCAAAGACTCATTTTCTTCTGATTTTTTTGTAACTTTTTGCCTCCTCAATCGTTTTATATATAGAGAGCCTGCTCAAGATGACCGACTTCAACACCGACGTAATGCCCCTTAAGAACAAGTTCTACCGACTTGCGCTAAGGATACTCAACGACGATGCAGAGGCCCAGGACATCACCCAGGAGACCCTCATCAGGCTGTGGTCACGATGCGCCACACTGCCCTCCGCCGCCGATGCAGAGAAACTGGGGCTCACCATAGCCTACAACCTCTCACGCGATGCACTGCTCAGGGCCGGGCGCATCCACGAGCAGCTCGACGCCATCGACGAAGCCCTCGTGCCCGACACCTCGCAGAGTCCCATCGACACCTTGGCCGCCACCGACCGCCGCCACTTTCTGCGCGCCATCATGGCACGCCTGCCCCTCAAGCAGCAGACAATCGTCCAGCTGCGCGACATCGAGGGCAAACCCTACCGCGAGATAGCCGACATCATGCAGATTACCGAGGAGCAAGTAAAAATCACACTCTTCCGCGCACGACAGACACTGCGCAACGCATACAAGAAAAACGACACCAATGAACTATAAATACATCGAAGACCTGCTGGAGCGCTACTTCCAGTGTCAGACCACCGACACCGAAGAGCAGATACTGCACAACTTCTTCCTCACCGAAGACGTTCCTGCCGAGTTGGTCCGTTATGCCCACCTCTTCCGCTCCCTCACCGACGAGGCAGACATCAGCCTGCCAACCGATTTCGATTCCCGACTGCACACCGCCATCAGGCAGCGCCAGACCACCGTCCATCCGCTTAAGACACGCATCGCCAGCCTCAACCGCAGCCTCAGGCCCTTCTACAAAGCCGTGGCCTCAGTGGCACTCATCATCACCGTAGGCGTCACCTCCAGCCAATACTGGTCGTCCAAGGCACCCGAGCCAGTGGAATACAACTACTCCAACTACCACGACACCTACTCTGACCCCAATATGGCACGCGAGACACTCACCGACGCCCTCAAGGACCTCAGCAACGCCCTCAGGGGAGACGATGCCAACCTTACCGACACCATATCAGTCCCTGCTACCTTAGAAGACTAACCATACCAAATGAAACACCTTCTTGTTGCCATACTACTGACCCTGCTGCCCGGCACCCTTGCCTGGGGAGCCAAGGAGCAAGACTTCGTAGCCCTTATGATGGAGCACATCAGCAGCAAGCCCGCCGACTACCCCACCACCGACTATGAAAACATCACCGTCAGCCCCACCATGATAAGCTACATGCTCGACATGATGGACAACGACAGCGACAACAGCAACCTCCTGCCCGGCAACAGCGCACAAAACCAGGAGCAGCTGCGCCAACTGCTCAAGGACGTCAAAAGCCTGCGCATCTTCACCGCATCCCAAAACACAGCCAAATACAAGAAACTCACCCGCCAGCTGCTGGGCAAGCACAAAAACACCTACAAAGAGTACCATGTCAAAGAGCAGCCAGGCAACAGCAAGCACATCTGGACACGCCAGTCAAGCAACAGCGTAGTAGAAATCATCCTGCTCAACGATGACCCCGACAGCAGCAAACCCATGCAGATACTCAACATTACCGGCGACTTTGGAGACCAGTTCTTCGAGACTCTCATGCAAATACGCTGACCAGACCACGACTTTTTATTAAAACCAACAATACAACACACACAAAAAGGTTTCATTCTCTCACAAACCTGTCGAGCTCCCTGTGAAGGAAGCGACACAAAACCTTGGAGGATGCGTCCATAGCGATGCATCCTCCCCCTTTTTTCCACGCCAGCCTACCCAAGCAGACAGAGGATAGCTCAGCTATCTTTTTTCTTCCCGATGACCAGACCCTCATCCTCAGCCTTGGGATTAGTAGACTTGTTATAAACAGACCAGTCTGCCTTCTGTCCGCACTCAGGGCAGAAACGCATACCCTGCTGCAACACGTGCCCGCATCTGGAGCAGGGCAGGGTAAGAGTCACACGGGGCTGGCTACGCATAAGCTGTGCCTTCTGCCAGTCGGTAAGCTCCTGATATTTGCGGCTTTCTTCAATGTCCTTGGCGGTGGTGGTGCTTTTGCTCATCACCAACAAAACTACTAGTATTACTACTACAGCAATAACTATTAACATATCCTTTTATTCTTTGGTTTCTGTGCTTTCTGATGAATCACTTGCCTTCCGCCGCAATAGACAGCTCGTCCTCGGGCAAAGAGTACGGCTTCGTATTGTCTTTCATCCAGATGTGGCTCAGGGTGTAAACGAGCGACAGCAGAGTCTGCTCCCTTTTCGACGGCTTCAGTTCACACTCCCAGATGGTAATGGAGTGCCAGCCCATTGCAGCCAGCTCATGCTGTACTCTCATGTCCCGCTCCTGGTTCCTTCGAATCTTCGCCACCCAGAAGTCACGGTTCGTCTTCGGAATCTTGCAACACTCCGAACTTTCAACTTTCAACTCTAAACTCTCAACTGGTGGCATTGCTACCCTGATTTTCTGTGCAAAGTTATGCGCTGTTACAAGATTGAGCGAAGAAATAAATATGTAAGTAGTCTTTTTTAACCAGAGTTTAAATTTGAGTATGAAATTGCAGAAGTTATCATACTCGAAAAGTGTGTAAGGGGCTGTTTCCATTCTTTCTCTCGAAAGATGGAACAATGGTGTTCTACTCAAAACTCTAATGAGAATTGTATCAACATCCCATTTTGAACACAAAAACAGGCTTACCAATACGTCATTTGTACAAAAATCATAACAGTAAGCCATCGAAAGGCAATTTTTCTATATAACCAAAGGTTATACAAGATATTTTTTGTAATTTTGTAGCCAACAAAAGACATCCTTCAACAACTATTAAAAAGACAATGTAAATGGTGGAACAGATCAAGTAGCAAGTCAAGTAATACAAATATAACGGAAATATGGCCAAAACGTTATTCAAATACCTCGACTTCAAAGGTGGATTGGCGATGCTGGAGCATCACAATCTACAGTTTACCAATGCTACTAAGTTTAACGATCCATTTGACTGTCATCCTGCTCTTTTTGATTATTCCAATGTTCCCGAACGTCCTCATAATTGGCCTCCTGCTGATTTTCTTTCCATGAAAGGAGAAAACGATATGGAGAATCTGAGAAACAGCACATGGATGTGCTGCCTGTCAAAGGTTCATGACTCTTTATTGATGTGGGCATATTACAACAACCACAGGGGAATATGCATTGGTCTAAATAAAGAGGCCGTTCTGAATAACTGTCAATACAAGTTCTTTGGTTTTATGTTTCCTTTTGCAGCAGAAGTTAAGTATAAGGATATTTTGCAAAAACCTGATTATTTCAAAGACCATCCATCGTGGAATGATTTGTTGCTCACAAAGGCAAAAGCCTGGGAACACGAGCAAGAAATTCGAATAATAACAAAAGACCCAGCTTGGGTTCATGCTGGTCGAGACATACCTGATGAATTCAAAAAAGAAGATATCGTTGATTGGGAAGAAATAAGGCATTATGTGCCTTTATCCAGCGATTGTCTTGAATCGATATTCTTAGGTGTAAACATGTTACCTCGTAATAGAACGAAGATTATCGACATTGCAAATAAACTGAATCCAAACATAAAGATTTATCAAATGACATTAGACCCAGAAGCCTTTAGGTTGAAGGGAGAACTAGTAAATATATAAAGAAAGAATGATCAATATACGAAAACTCGAGGCCGAGCTATGGGAGTCGGCAGATTTGTTGAGACAAGGTAGTAAACTGACAAGCAGTCAGTATTGCATGCCTGTGCTGGCATTGCTGTTCTTACGCTATGCCTACAGCCGCTACAAGATGGTGGAGGCTGAGATATTGCAGAACCGCGTCAGTCGTGGTGGGCGTGTAATGCCTGTGGAACCTAGCGATTTTGCTGCTAAGAGTGCATTGTATCTGCCCCGTGAAGCGCAGTTCGACTATCTTGTGAACTTGCCAGATAATATCGTGGCAGCAGGCCTAAAAACTAAAGACGGACAAGAAATAAACTCATTAGGCGAAGCCGTCAACAACGCTATGCAACTGGTGGAAGACCAAAGCGAACAACTGACGGGCGTATTGCCCAAAACCTACACGATGTTTGCCGACGGCCTCTTGCGCGAACTGCTTCGCATCTTCAACAATAAGACCATTGACGAGGTGGGTGGCGACATCATCGGGCGCATCTATGAATACTTCCTCTCAAAGTTTGCAAAGGCAGTGGCTTCCGACGATGGCGTTTTCTTTACGCCAAAGTCGTTGGTAAAAATGCTGGTCAACGTGCTAGAGCCCACGCAAGGAGTGATGCTTGACCCTGCCTGTGGTTCAGGTGGTATGTTCGTACAAACGGGAGACTTCGTGAATCAGGCAGGATTGAACGCTAACACTCAGATGACTTTCTACGGACAGGAGAAGGTAGAATACAACGCACAACTTTGTCTGATGAACATGGCTGTTCATGGTTTGAACGGCCGAATCATCTCTGGCGACGAGGCCAACTCCTTCTACCACGATGCCCATAACCTCGCCGGTAAGTGCGACTATGTGATGGCTAATCCGCCCTTCAATGTCGATAAAGTGAAAGCCGAGTCTACTTCTGCTGCCGGGCGTCTTCCATTTGGTTTGCCTGGCGTGAATCAGAAGACAAAGGAGATAGGCAACGCCAACTATCTTTGGATTAGTTATTTCTATGCCTACCTGAACGACCACGGACGCGCAGGCTTCGTAATGGCCAGTTCGGCGACTGACAGTGCCAACAAAGACCGTGACATCCGTGAAAAGCTAGTGCGCACGGGTGATGTGGACGTGATGGTCAGCGTAGGCAACAATTTCTTCTACACGCTCTCTCTGCCCTGCTCGCTGTGGTTCTTTGACCGCAACAAGCATGCTGACATTCGCGACAAAGTACTGTTCATCGATGCCCGCAACTACTATACGGTGGTTGACCGTACCTTAAATGAATGGACAGAATGGCAGTTGCGTAATCTGCAAGCCATCGTACATCTATATCGTGGCGAGAAAGAGAAGTATCAACAGTTGCTGACAGACTACGACAAGTTCATTGACGAGGCCGTTGCTGCATTGAAAGAACAAGGAGAACCATTCAGCGAACTCATAGATGAAGACACCCGTGGCCATTTTTGGGGGCTAATGGGATGGATAAATAATGCAGGTCATGACTATACGGAGTTGAAGCAGAGTGTAGAAACCCAAATAGACCAGACCAAGATGTGCATCAAGTCAGCCGAAACCCAGATAGAAAAGCGCAAGGTGAAAGCTATGCGACAGGCAGGCGAAGCATTCTGTAATGTACTTTCTGGTATTTTGACCATCATAAACGAACACGAATGGCTCACAGAGAAGTTTGGCGATGGCGAATACCACGATGTGCTTGGCCTCTGCAAGATAGCTACTATTCAGGAGATAGAGGAAAAGAACTATTCTCTTACTCCAGGTGCATACGTCGGCGTGGCCGAACAGGAGGACGACGGCGTAGATTTCCATGAGCGCATGACGGAGATTCATGCCGAGCTGGCCCAACTGAACAAGGAGGCCAACGTCTTGATGGACGAGATACAAAAAGCATGGGAGAAACTGAAATGAGTAATCTGATACAAATTAACAAGGACTATGCTGCGTGGATTGGCGAACTAAAGATACGCATACGCCAAAGTCAGATAAAAGCAGCCGTCAAAGTCAATACCGAACTGTTGCAGCTCTACTGGCAGTTGGGGAGCGACATCGTAGAGAAACAGAAGAATGCCAAATGGGGTGACGGTTTCTTGAAGCAACTCAGTCAGGATCTGTCGGCAGAGTTTCCAGAAATGAAGGGGTTCTCTTTGCGTAACATAGAGAGAATTCGCAAATGGTATATCACATATAAAGACGTATTTCCATTTGCGACACAACTTGTGCCGCAAATGGAAGATTCATCAAAAACGGCACAACCTGTGCCGCAATCTTTCTTCTCTATTCCTTGGGGGCATCACATCCTTATTATGCAGCG
>CACYNE010000065.1 GCA_902775605.1 uncultured Prevotellaceae bacterium | reverse complement strand
CCTGGGCGGCATGTATCTCAGTAACGATGTCGCCAATCCCAAACTCTGGCAACTGCCTTCTGACTTTGGCACCCTGCCCGCCAAGGGATTCAAAGTCATTTGGCTGGGTTCCAACAACATCAAGACATCGCAGGCCCCTTTTAAGCTCGATTGCGATGGTGGCACCATTTGTCTGAGCGACAAGAACGGACAGCTCATCACCAGCGAGACCTATCCTGAAGCCAAGAGTCGCACGTCCTATGCACGCACCACCGATGGTGGCAACCAGTGGGGATGGACGGCCGATGCAACGCCAGAAGCGACGAACACCACGGCCACCTTTGCCAACGAACGTTTGGATGCACCCATGATTGACACCGACAGTAAGATCTTCAAGGGCTCACTGACCGTCAAAGTCAATATCCCTGAGGGTACGCACTTGATGTACACCACCGATGGCAGTCTGCCAGAAGCACCAACAAATAGCAACAACGATGACAAAGATGAGCCTACCTCAGATTGGAAAGAGATGCTGAGCAATGGTAGTTGTGAGGGTGATGACGCATCATGCTTTATCTGTCGTGACGGTGATGGAGATGGTGATATTCCCCGCATCACCGATGGCGTGGGTGTCAACAACTCGCGCGGCATCAAGGTACACGCCATTGCCAATCCCGAAAACGCCTGGGACACCCAGTTTTTCATCTATGCCCACGACTTTACGCTGAAAGCTGGCGACAAGTATCGTTTCAAGATGAAAGCCCGTGCCGATAAGAATGCCAGAGTATCCATACAGTCACACCAGAAACCCGCCAGTTACATTCACTGGCAGATGCTGAATGGCAGTTACAACATCACCACCCAATGGCAGGAATTCACCTACGAAGGAGAAATCACCGAAGAACAGGCTGGTGAGAATGGCATGCAGACTATCGCCTTCAACCTGAACGAGGCAGCAGAGGAGAACAACTTCTATTTTGATGATATGTCATGGGAGATTTATGTTGAAAAGTCTCCCTGGACCAACTGGGTCAAGAACAGCGATTGCGAAGGCGATGACGTGACCTGCCTTATTGGCAAGGATGGCGACCGCAATGGTAAGCAGGAGACCAACATCATCGATGGCATAGGCTACAACAACTCACGTGGCATCAAGATTCATGCTATTGCGCATCCAGAGAACTCATGGGATACGCAGTTCTTTGTCTATACCCCCGACCATATCTGGAATGCTGGCGACAAATATCGTTTCCGCATGAAGATCAGAGCCGACGTGCCGTGTCAGATTGACGCCCAGTCTCATCGCACACCAGGCAATTACATCCATTGGAAGATGTTCCAAGAGGGCAACAGCATCAACGTCACAACCGAGTGGCAGGATATTGAGCGCGAAGGTACCATCACCAACGATCAGACAGGCAGTACCGGTGGAGGCTGGTGGGGAGACGATCCCACATCGTCAGAACTGCAGACCATAGCCTTCAATCTGAACAACATGACAGACCAGCCCAACAATTTCTATATCGACGACGTCAGTTGGGAATCATTTGAGGATGAAGGCGGCGAGGTGTCTCCTGCCAGCAACAGTAATGAGAGCAAGGATGGCATCTTCACCTTCGAGAAAACAACAAACCTTACTGTACGCTTCTATAAGGATGGCTATCTGCCCAGTGTTCCTGTGACACGCAGCTATATCAAGACCAATAGTGAATACACACTGCCTGTGATCTCTATTGTTGGCGACAAGAAGTTCTTTACCGATCCGAAGATTGGTTTCGATTGCGATGGCGACGGAACCAACGGTAAGACCGGCAACGGCCAGGATACGCCCCGCAACTATAATATGGACTGGGACCGCCCCGTCAACTTCTCGTATATCAGTCCCGAGGGTGATATGCTCTTCAATCAGGATGTCAACATCAGCGTCTCGGGCGGTTGGACCCGCAGTCAGCGCTACCGATCGTTCAAGTTGAAGGCAAACAAGATATTTGACGGCCAGAATCGCTTCGATTATTCGTTCTTCCCCCAAAAGCCCTATATCCGCGACAAGGCCATCCTAGTGCGCAATGGCGGCAACGATGTGTGGAACAATGGCGCCCGCTTCACTGACCCAGCACTCCAGACCATCATCCAACGCTCAGGCATCGACATCGACGTACAGTCGTATGTGCCCGTCATCGAATATGTTAATGGTGAGTTGCGCGGTGTACTCAACTTGCGCGAGACCAACAACGACAAATATGTCTATGCCAACTGGGGCTATGACGACGATGAGATAGACATGTTCGAGAACTTCTCCATGAATCAGGGCAACGACTCGGTCATCAACCGCATCTTTGACCTGGGCAAACGCATCAACGACAGCGGCGTATATAACGAACTGATCACCCTGCTCGACATCGACGAGTATGCCTACTACATGGCTGCCCAGCTCTATCTGCTCAACTCCGACTGGCCGCAGAACAATATCAAAGCCTATCGCACCCGCGACAATGGTCGTTATCGCTTTGTGTGCTTCGACCTCGACTATGTCTGGGGACGCATCGACAGCAGCATTCCCCAGAACCCGTTCGACTATATCACCAAGCGCAACCAAGATATGGCGTTCGTGCAGTTCTTCAAGAACATGATGAACAACGACAAGTTCCGCCAAAAGTTCATCAACATATTCTCAATCATGGGTGGCAGCGTGTTCGAGGAGTCGCGCGCCTTTGATATCATTGACGAGCTAGCTGACAACGTGCGACCCATGACGCAGCTCATGCGACAACTGAACATCAACGACGGCCACGACGTGGATCGTGCCGTCAACTCCCTGAAGAGCAACCTCAGTGGTCGCACCGAAGCCATGGCCGACTATATGAAGAAGTCGAGCATCCTCAAACTCTCGAGCACAACGAAGACCGCCGCAGAAATCTCTGCCGATACTGAGGGGGCTACCATTCTTGTCAACGGCATCGCCCTACCCTATACTTATTTCAATGGTTACCTCTTCGGCACAACCAAGTTGGAGGCAAAGGCCCCAGCGGGTTATAAGTTCAAGTGCTGGAAGAAGAACGGCACGCAGTATGCCACCCGTCCCGTCATTAGCATGCCCAGCAGCACCGACGTCACCATGACGGCCTGTTTCACGTCTCTCACGCCTGACGAGCGCGAGGCTGAGGGCTTCTCGCCTGTTCGCATCAACGAGGTGAGCGCGTCGAACAATATCTTTGTCAACGACTACTTTAAGCGCAACGACTGGATAGAGCTTTACAATGCCACCGCCGAGCCCGTCGATGTGGCTGGCATGTATCTCTCTGACAACGTTGAAAAGCCCACAAAATACCAGATTGCCGGTGCACAGACCGTCATCCCCGCCTACGGCCACCTCATCGTGTGGTGCGACAAACTGGAGCCTATCTCTCAGTTGCATGCCCAGTTTAAGTTGGCTGCCGATGGGGGCATCGTCATGCTCACCGCTACCGACCTGTCGTGGAGCGACTGCCTGACCTATACCAAGCACCGTGCCAACGAAACCGTAGGCCGCTTCCCCGATGGTGATGACAATGTGTATGTGATGAACGTGCCCACCATCCAGAAGACCAACCTCTCTTCCACCTATCTCACTGCAGTTGAGCAGCCCGTCCTCACTGGCATCGACGACATGACCATCCTCACTGCTGGTCGTCCACAGCAGGTGTCTTACTTCAACCTCTCCGGCCAGCCGGTGGCTCAACCTCAGCACGGTGGCTGTTACATAGCCCGCATCACGGATAGTCAGGGCAACACCCGAAGCGTCAAGTTGATGATGAAATAACTCAGCACATAAAGAGGGGGCGCATCCGATATCACATCGGTTGCGCCCCTATCAGTACTAAAAGCAAACAATAACCTAAAAAACAAACCTATGGTATTTTCTATTCTTATGCTGCAAAGGTAGTGGTTTTCCATCATCTGCGCAAAAGGAAAACCCTAAACCCTTGTGGGAGTTTCCCTATTTTGAATAGGAAAATCCCTCTCGACTTGCTTGATTCAAAAAAAATAGTTACCTTTGCCACCATGAAAAAGACGCACTTTCTCCTCCTGTTTCTCTGCCTGCAGAGCTTAATGTGTCTGGCCCAGGGCGATGGTTTCTCCATCGACACGCTGAGTCAAGCCGTCTTCGCCCACATGCAGGGTCGCTCGTTCCCCAAGGATTGCACCATCGCCCGTGCCGACCTGCGTCATCTCACCATCATGCACTACGATGCCCAGGGCCGTGAACACCGAGGCGAGCTGGTGTGCCACAAGCGCATCGCCGACGATCTCATCGACATCTTCCAACAACTCTATCAGGCCCGCTATCCCATCGAGCGCATGCAGTTGATCGATGACTATGATGCTGACGACGAGCAGTCGATGACGGCCAACAACACCTCGTGCTTCTGCTTCCGCACCATTGCGGGCAGTCAGCGCCTGTCCAAGCACTCCATGGGCATGGCCATCGACATCAACCCACTCTATAACCCCTGCGTCAGCAAGCGCCGCAACGGCTCCCGACTCATCCAGCCGGCAGCAGGCAAGCAGTATGCCGACCGCAGCAAGGACCATCCCTATAAGATTACTAAGGGTGATCTCTGCTATCGCCTTTTCCTGGCACACGGCTTTTCATGGGGCGGCGATTGGCGCTCCAAGAAAGATTATCAGCACTTTGAAAAGGATTTTTGAGGTTTCTGGTTTCATGATTCAAGATTCAAGTTTAAGGTTTCATGATTCGGGTTTCAAGTATCATCCGTCCCCGTAGGACGCTTTATTAAAGCGTCCCTCATTGTCTCCACATCCCCGCATGCCCTCACATCAGCAGCCGCTCCAAGGAAGGAATCTCGATCCTCCCCCTGTGCAGTCGCAGCAGGCCGTCGGCCTGCATGGCATTTAGTACGTTCGACACATCAAGCCTACTATCGCCCACCTCCTGCGCCAGTTGCACCATCAGAATGCGAAACTGTTTGGCACCTGCTGGATAAAGGCAGTGATCCACAAAGAAACGAATGATGCGCTGACGCAGCGTCTCCGGACTGCGGCGCCACTGAAAGCGGCCCTTCCGCTGCAGCTGCGTAGCCAGCAAATTGAGATAGTTCAGGCGGATAATCAGAAAGTCATCCAGCAATCGCATCACCTCGTCCTTTGACAGGGTGATGAAATGCGACTCGCCCAGCGTGGCAGCCGTGTAGGTGTAATGGGGATGCGCACCAAACAGGGCCTCAGGCTGCAACAGCCAAGGTGCCGACAACTGCTCCTCCACCGTATAGCGACGGTCGTCGCTGGTAGTGGTCAGTGCCAACCTCCCACTTATCAAAAAGAGAAACTGATGACAGGCCTCGTCCTCACGCACAACGGTCTGTCCCGTGCCCGTTTTCATGAAGCCAAACTTGGTCTGTCCGGCCAGCTGAAGCAGCTCGGCGCGGCTCAGTCCTTGAAACAAAGGAAACTGCTGAAGACTGTCGTATAGACGAAGGTCATTGTTCATAGTCCTCCAACTCGGGCGAACGCCACACTGCCAACTGCCCCGTTGCCTCATCGACATAGATCAGATAGGCCATCAGCTCATGATGACGCGCAAGCACTTCCTTGGCGCCATCTACGCCCAGCACCATAAACGAGGTGGCATAGGCGTCGGCCGTGGCACAGTCATCGGCAATAACGGTGGCCGACAGCAGGCTGTGCTGCACGGGATAGCCCGAACGGGGATCAATGGTATGGGCATATTTCTTTCCGCCCTGATAGTAGAAGTTGCGATAGTTACCGCTGGTGGCCATCGCGTGGTCGGTGATACTGAGCACCGTCTGCAACTCTGTATCTACATGGGCAGTATCATCCACAGGCTTGTTGACGCCAATATGCCAGGGCTGCTCCTTGTCGTTATGGCCGCTTACCACCACTTCGCCACCAATTTCCACCATGAAGTTCTCAATGCCCTTCGATGCCAGCAGGCGAGCTACCACGTCGCAGCCATAGCCTTTGGCAATGGCGCTGAAGTCCATCTGATTGCGAATCTTCAGCAGACTATCCACCTGCTCGTCCGTAGGCAGTTGCTCGTGCTTGAAACCAAAGCCCCAGGCATTCACCAGTGGTGCCACAGTGATGTCGAAGGCGCCTTCTGTCTCTTTGTTTACCATCTGTGCCAGGGTCAGCACTTCGTTGAACATCTCGCTGCGCGCCACCGTTGAGTCGCCCGCGTTGATGCGCGACACGGTCGAGTTCCGATTGAACATAGAAAACTCGCCGTCCACCTTCATCAGCTCGGCCTCTATCTCCTTCTGCAGGTCGTCGCCATATTGATAGGTGATATGATAGATGGTGCCAAACACAAAGTTACTGTTTTGCTGGAAGGGCATGGGCTTTGAGCATCCTGCCAGCAAAGCCACAGTCAAAAAAAGGAAAGCAATCCTACGCATCATCACGCTTAGATATCAATGATTATATTAAACGAAAATCCCAGGTTCGACGTGTCCTGCTTGCCATAGCCAGGCACATACCACGTGTTGCCGATGTCACCCACTTCATAAGCCAAGCGGTTACGATAGCGCACCATCCATCCCAGGTGCAGCGGTCCCACCACCTCGGCGTCGATGCCAAACAGTATCTCGGCCCAGTGCTGCGAGCACTGCTGGTCAGTGGCAGTAAATCCGGTCATGCTCTTCCACACCGGATCCTCAAACGGCTCGCAGTCTATATCCACCTTATAACTCGTATAGCCATAGCGCACGCCAGCATAGATGCGGTTGTTCGAGTGCTTGTTCTTGGCAATATTCACATCGGCACCAATCCTAAAATACGGGGCACTGGTCTTGTACGATAGTCCCGTCACCTCGTCGTTCTCGTGGTTGGCGCGACCCAGTCCCAGCTCCACCACGGGGAAATACTGGTCATGCAGGTTGATGCGCAGCGCCCCCTCATATTGGCCATAGTCGCTCAACTGCAACTGTGCCAGTCCCACCAGGTCGGCCGACACGGCAAATCCCTTGAAGAAGGGCACGGTGTCGCGCTCTATCTTCAGGAAGCCCTGGGCCATAGAGGACAACGACAGGTGACAGGCGACGACTATCGCCAGCCACAGCTTATTTCTTAAAATGAATGTGCAGATGCTTGACAGACGAGTCATAGGTCACTATGGGGTTGTTGATAATGATTGTATCGATGCGCTGATGGGTGCTGCGCACGGCTGTCAACGTGTGGAAATAGCGCGGCGAGCAGTCCACCGACTCAAAGTGCGGTTGGTCGGTCTTGCCCACCCACACCGTATCGGTCGTCGTTTGGTGCAGCGTGTCCTTTACCTGAAACACCAGCACATCAACGGGGTGAGTATAGCTCACCTGCAACGAAAATGTCTTCGCGTTTACGCTCTTGTTCAGCAGCAACGTGTCCTTGCCATTGGCGCGGCGGCTCCACACGTTCAGCGTGTCCTTCAGCGTGTCGGCCACCTCGCTTGTGCCGTCAAACGCCATCACTTGATAGTTCACGGCCACCGCATTCTCCACGGGACAGTCAATGCTGCTACAGGCCATCTGCAGCAGCATCACAACCAGCAGTGGAAGAAGCCTGAGTGCTCTCATCATATCTTCTTCTCAATCTGATACTCGTTTCTCACGTTCGATGTGCGGCTGATCAGATCGCCCAAGAAACCAGCCAAGAACAGCTGCGTGCCTATCAGCATCATCGTCAGCGCGATATAGAAGAAGGGCGAATTGGTCACCAGTCGCTGAGGAATGCCGTTGGCCAAGCACCACAGTTTATCGGCGCCAATAGCGAAGGCCGACAGGAATCCGATGATAAACACGATGGTGCCCAAAAATCCGAACACGTGCATCGGCTTTTTGCCAAAGGTGCTCAGGAACCACAACGTCAGCAGGTCCAGATAGCCGTTCACAAAGCGGTTCCAGCCCATAAACTTCGACGAGCCGTATTTTCGAGCCTGGTGGTGTACCACCTTCTCGCCAATCCTGTCGAAACCGGCCTGCTTGGCCAGATAGGGCATATAGCGGTGCATCTCACCATACACCTCAATGTTCTTCACCACCGCCAGGCGATAGGCCTTCAGACCACAGTTGAAGTCGTGCAGGTTCTTCACACCGCTCACGGCACGCGCCGTGGCATTAAATAGCTTTGTGGGGATGGTCTTCGACAGCGGGTCATAGCGCTTCTGTTTATAGCCGCTCACCAAGTCGTATTTCTCCTCGGTAATCATCCTATACAGTTCAGGAATCTCGTCGGGCGAGTCCTGCAAGTCGGCGTCCATGGTAATCACCACGTCGCCCTGGGCCTCCTCAAAACCGCAGTACAGGGCGGGACTCTTGCCGTAGTTACGGCGAAACTTGATGCCCTTCACGTGGTCCGACTTCTCCTTCAGTTCGCAAATCAGATCCCACGAACGGTCGGTCGAGCCGTCGCTGATAAAGATAACTTCATACGAGAACTTGTTTTCAGTCATCACCCGCTCTATCCATGCATAGAGTTCGGGAATCGACTCTTCCTCATTATAAAGAGGAATTACTACTGATATATCCATTATAATGTATTTTCCTTATCTGTCGTTTTTTACTTTATCTCCGCTTTTTTCTGCATCATCGCCGCAATGGGCAGACCCAGCATCATGCCCGCCATGATGAGCGATGTCAGCATGTCCAAGGCAAAGTCAATGGGACGCATGGTCTGCAACATGTGCAGACTCTCACTAATCTGGTCGGCCATGCCCATCTTCCTGATCATCTCCGAGTTTTCGGGCGTGGCAAACACCTCGGTGATCACCGACACCATATATCCCTTGTCCATGTACGCCAAATACGCATACTGCATCAGCGCAAACAGCAGTCCACCATAGAAGAACATCAGGCACACATACGCCCAGCCACGCAGGAACGATATCTTGCCCTCCAGGCTATCGTCACGAAACCGCTTCAAACGCATGCCCACAAACACGGGGGTCAATACCACAGTCAGCAAGGCTAAGAAGCCATAGGTCGGTGAGGTCAATCCCACCATATAGCACACAAAGGCTGCCACAAAGAGTAGTGACAACAGTGCCCCGTCAATGCGGGCAAAGGCTTTCAACTGGATGTATTCTGGTGCTGTCAACGCTATAAAATGTTTTATCAATTACTATTTTGCTGCAAATTTACGCATTTTCTCGCATATAACGTGGGCAATGTTTCAAAAAATAGTTAAAAACGAAAACTTTTCTCTCTTCACTTTGCACTTCTCACTTTTTTATTGTACCTTTGCACCCGCTTTAAGCGAAACACGGGCAAGTCCTGTACGACCAGCTCCCTCGGAATCCTCCAGGACGGGAACGTAGCAAAGGTACTTGGTTGTAGCGGTGCGATATAGACCGCTTGCCCACC
>CACYNE010000064.1 GCA_902775605.1 uncultured Prevotellaceae bacterium | reverse complement strand
GCACCCTTGCCACCGAGTTCCTCGCGCATCTTTGCATTACCTTCGGCCTTACCATTACCGAAGAGGTAAACTCTTTTCTGACTCATTAGTTAAATTATTTAAGATTAATAATATAATGTTTTGTTCAATTTTTCGGTTATTGTCCTTTTTGTCTTTTGGAATTCTGCAAAGTTATGAAAAAGTTTGCACATCTCCAAAGAAAACGAGCAAAAATTACAAAAAAAAACAATTATGGCACGTGAATCGATTATTTTTTGTAACTTTGCAAACCAATTACACATATCTTTTATATAATATGGTAAAACACATTATTCTATGGACGCTCAATCCGGAGTTGACGGAAGAGCAGAAACAACAGGTAAAAGCCGGCATCAAGGCCGGACTGGAAGGCCTTGTAGGCAAGGTTCCCGGACTCATCGACGTCAAAGTGACCATCAGCGGACGTCTGGCATCGTCAAATGCCGACGTGATGCTCGACTCAACGCTCGAATCAGAGGAGGCTCTAAAGGGCTACGCTCAGCACCCCGAGCACTTGGCAGTAGCCAATGGCAAGGTGCGCCCCTACACTGTTCAGCGAGCTTGTCTGGACTTTGAGATTTAAGGTTTAAGATTTTGAGATTATAATGGCGAGAAGCAAGAAACCATTACCCCTATTAGAAAGCGTTACCATTGAAGCCGTGGCGGCAGAAGGCAAGTGTCTGTTCCACTGGAACGACCTGGTGGTCTTCGTACCATTCTGCGTGCCTGGTGACGTGTGCGACGTACAGATCCGTCGCAAGAAGCATTCCTTTGCCGAGGGCGAGGTAGTACGCTTTGTCAAGCAGAGCGACGTACGTGCCGTGCCCTTCTGCAAGCACTTCGGTGTCTGCGGCGGCTGCAAATGGCAAAACCTGCCCTATGAGGAGCAGTTGAAGTTTAAGCAGCAGCAGGTGTTCGACCAACTGCATCGCATTGGCAAGGTGGAGCTGCCTGAGTTCCGTCCCATCCTGGGCAGCGTGAAGACGCAGGAGTATCGCAACAAACTGGACTATGGATGCGCCAACAAGCGTTATCTGACGAAGGAGGAGATCATGGCTCTTCCCAAAGATGAGAGTCAGAGCCTGAAGGATGTGCCTGCCATCGGTTTCCATATCACTGGCGCGTTCGACAAGATCCTGCCCATCGAGAAGTGCTGGCTGATGGACGACCTACACAACCAGATACGCAACGACATCCGCGACTATGCGATGGCCCACGGCATCACGTTCTTCGACCTCCGTGCACAGGTGGGTCTGCTGCGCGATGTGATTATCCGCAACTCAGCCAGTGGCGAGTGGATGGTCATCATCCAGTTCCACTATGACGAGACGGGCGGCGAGAAGGAAGCGCTCGACCTGTTGCAGCATGTGGCCGACACCTTCCCACAAATCACCTCGCTGCTCTATCTGGACAACCAGAAGTGCAACGACACCATTGGCGACCAGGACATCCTGGTGTTCAAGGGCGAGGACCATATCTTCGAGCTGATGGAGGACCTGAAGTTCAAGGTGGGCCCCAAGTCGTTCTATCAGACGAACACGGAGCAGGCATACCATCTATATAGTGTGGCAAGGGAGTTCGCATTTGCTCCAATTGAGAATGGAAAATTGAGAATTGAGAATTATGAAATGACTCAGGACGAGATTTCCGCGAACGAAAGTAATCAAAATTCTCAACTCTCAGTTCTCCATTCTCCATTAGTCTATGACCTTTACACCGGCACCGGCACCATCGCCAACTTCGTGGCCAGGAAGGCCAGCAAGGTGATTGGCATTGAGTATGTGCCCGAGGCCATCGAGGACGCCAAGATCAACTCCGAGATCAACGGCATCACGAACACTCTGTTCTATGCTGGCGACATGAAGGACATCCTCACCGATGACTTCATCGCTGAGCACGGACGCCCCGACGTCATCATCACCGACCCCCCACGTGCCGGCATGCACCCCGACGTAGTGAAGACCATCCTCCGTGCTGCCCCCGACCGCATCGTCTATGTGTCGTGCAACCCCGCCACCCAGGCTCGCGACCTGCAGGATCTTGACGAGGCATACCGCGTGGCAGAGGTACAGCCCGTGGACATGTTCCCCCATACGCCGCATGTCGAGAACGTGGTACTGCTGGTGAAAAGGTAAAAAAGGACTCCGAGCTCTGCTCGCCTGAGCACCTACGGAGCTCAAGAAAAAGGTAAAAACAAAGATAAAAGACTATGAAAAAGATTTTATTAGCAGCCCTGATGATGGGCACAGCCCTGAGCACACAGGCTCAGAGTGAATGGTTCCAGAACGTTAAGTTCAGCGGATACGGTATGGTACAGTATCAGGCCAGCGACAAGGACGGAGCCGAGACCAATGGCTTCAACCTGCGTCTGGTGCGTATGGCATTGGAAGGTCGTGCTCACACTGATTTTTATTGGAAGACTCAGATGCAGATTAACGGTAATGCTTTCGACACCAAGGCCGATGGAAAGACGAAGAACAACATGACAATCCGCCTGGTAGATCTCTTTGGCGAGTGGCAGAAGTACGAGTTCTTCAAGGTGAAGGCTGGTCAGTTTAAGCGCCCCTTCACATTCGAGAACCCCATGCACCCTATCACTCAGGGCTTCATGAGCTACTCACAGAACGTCAGCAAGTTAGCTGGTTTTGCTGATCGCACAGGCGAACACGCCTCTAATGGTCGTGACATCGGTGTGCAGATCCAGGGTGATTTCCTGAAGGATGGCAATGGTCGCAACCTGCTGCACTATCAGATTGGCGCTTTCAATGGTGAGGGTGTCAACACTGGTGACGCAGACAACCGCAAGGATATCATCGGTGGTGCATGGGTGATGCCTATCAAGGGCATGCGTATCGGTGCCTTCGGATGGACCGGCAGTCGTGCTGGTGTTGGCGAGAAGAACCGCTACGCCCTCTCAGGCGAATACACTGCTGACGATTGGACCTTCCGCACCGAGTATATCCACAGTCAGGGATGGAACGCAGCTCACACCAGCGACAAGGCCGACGGTATCTATGCCCTCTGCATTGCTCCTATCCAGAAGAACAAGATGCATGTGAAGGCTCGCTACGACCTCTATCGCGAAGCTAATTCTTGGAATGGTTTCATTAATGATGCCAATCAATTTGTTGGAGGAGCCAAGACATTGTACGAAATCGGTGCCGACTACCTGTTCACTAAGAATCTACAGATCAATGTAGAGTATGCCCGCGTGAACGACCGCACCATTAACTCTGACAAGCACAGCTACAACATGGTTGACGTGGAGCTCGACTTCCGCTTTTAAGTATGACCTCAAAGGTACTATTGATTTACACCGGTGGTACGATTGGTATGAACCAAAACCCGCTGACAGGTGCTCTGGAGCCGTTCGACTTCGAGCACCTGCTCAGCCGTGTACCCGAGCTGGCACAGTTTCAGACAGAGATTGCCACCTATCAGTTCAATCCCCCCATCGACTCAAGCGACATGTCGCCCCGCCTATGGACGGAGCTGGCACATATCATTGCCGACCACTATGACGAGTACGACGGTTTCGTCGTTCTGCATGGCACCGACACCATGGCCTATACCGCCTCTGCCCTGTCGTTCATGCTCGAGAACCTGTCGAAGCCCGTCATCCTCACCGGCTCACAGCTGCCCATCGGTCAGCTACGCACCGACGGCAAGGAGAACCTCATCACCAGCATCGAGATAGCGTCAGCACGCCGAGAGGATGGAACGGCGATGGTGCCCGAGGTGGGCATCTATTTCAACGGCCACCTGATGCGAGGTAACCGCACCACCAAGCAGAGCGCCGACGAGTTTAATGCCTTTGAGTCGTTCAACTACCCCCACCTGGCCGATGCCGGCGTGGAGATTGCCTACCACGACGAGTTCATCCTCAAACCTCAAACCTCCCGCTCGGCCGAAGGACGCTTGCTACCAGAGGGACGCAAGAACCTCCAACCTCAATTCCGTCTGGACAACAACGTCATCATCTTCTCGCTGTTCCCAGGCATCCGTGAGGACCTCATCCGCCACATCATTGCCACGCCCAACCTGCGCGCTATCGTCATGCGCACCTTTGGCAGCGGCAATGCCCCACAGAGTCCATGGCTGATCAACGCCCTGCGCGAGGGCTATCGTCGCGGCAAAGTGATTATCAACATCAGCCAGTGCCTGCAGGGCTGCGTGCAGATGGGACGCTATGACACGGGTTATCAGTTGCAGGAGGCAGGCGTGGTGAGTGGTTATGACGGCACCGTCGAGGCAGCAGTCACCAAACTAATGTATCTGCAGGCCAAATATGACGACCCGGAACAGGTGCGACAGATGATGCGCCAGAGTCTGCGCGGAGAGATTTCCATGTAATATCTTTCTACACCTTATATATAATAGTAATATGCCCCCGCGTATTACTATTTTTTTTATTATTTAACTTAGTGTGCAACGTGTCAAGCAAATAATACAGTTTCAAAACGACACATTTCACACCATGAGTGTGCAACTTTTGCATATAATATTGTTATTTTTACATCAAATTGAAACTTTTTTGCCAATAAATTTGCATTTTATAAAACAATTACGTACTTTTGCACTCTGTAACACTATTAAGAACTAATAAAAAAAGGGAGAATTCATTAAACATTATTAATTTTATAATCTTAAAAACGAGAGAGATTTATGGAAAAAAGACTCATGACATTGTTAGTGGGACTGTTTCTCTGCATCGGAGGAGCACTGGCCCAGACAAAAGTCACAGGTACCGTTGTTTCTCAAGATGACGGTCAGCCCGTTATCGGTGCTTCGATCTTAGTTGTCGGGACACAAGTCGGTACAGTAACAAATGGCAATGGTCAGTTCTCACTGACTTGCCCCACAGGTAAGAATACCCTGCGTATTACTTACGTTGGCATGGAGCCACTCGAAGTGACAGCCCGTCCCAACATGCGCATCATTCTCACCAGCGATTCAAAAGCTCTTGATGAAGTTATCGTTGTGGCATATGGTACTGCCAAGAAGAGCGCATTCACCGGTTCTGCCACACAGATTAAGGCAGAAGCCATTGACGACCACGTCACCTCAAACGTGATGAACGCCCTCGCCGGTTCTACACCTGGTGTGCAGCTCACCTCATCAAACGGTGACCCTAACGACAATGCGCCCACCATCCGTATCCGTGGTATCGGTTCTATGTATGCCAGCAACACTCCTCTCTATATTGTTGACGGCATGCCTTACGATGGTCCTATCAACGCCATCAACCCCAACGACGTAGAGTCAATGACCGTCCTAAAGGATGCTGCTGCATCTGCCATCTATGGTGCTCGTGGTGCCAATGGTGTTGTAATCATCAACACTAAGAAGGGCCGCAACCAGGATGCCGACATCAAGCTGGATGCCAAGTGGGGTGTTAACTCTCGCCTGATTCCTCAGTACGACGTAATCTCTGATCCCGGTCAGTACTATGAGACCGCTTATCGTCAGCTCTACAACTCTCAGATCTATTCTGGCAAGAGCGCTGCTGACGCTTACGCCTTTGCTGATGCCAACCTGTTCAACCAGAACAACGGTGGTCTGGGTTACCAGGTTTATACTGTGCCCGATGGCCAGAAGCTCATTGGTACAAACTTCAAGCTGAATCCTAACGCCACACTGGGTTATTCTGATGGTCAGTATTACTATACTCCAGATGACTGGTATGACGAGGCATTCCACTCTTCACTCCGCCAGGAGTACAACGTTAGCGTGAGCGGTGTTCAGGATCGTCTGAACTATTTCGCAAGTGCTGGTTTCCTGGAGGACGAGGGTATCGTCAACAACTCTGAGCTGAAGCGTTACACCGCACGTGTCAATGCCGACTACCAGGCCAAGAAGTGGCTGAAGATCGGTGCGAACATGGCTTACACTCACACCGATTCTAACTCTCCCTCATACGACACTGACGGCTCTATGTCATCAGGCAACATCTTCTACATCACGAACAACATGGGTCCCATCTATCCCCTCTACGTTCGTGACGCACAGGGTAACATCATGTATGAGAACGGCATGAAGCTTTACGACTCTAACCAGACCAACATGAAGCGTCCTGACGTTGTAGGTAACGCTATCCGTGATAACGAGCTGAACAAGACCAAGACCTACCGTGACCTGTTCAACGGTAAGTTCTCTGCCATCTTCACTCCCATCGAGGGTCTGACTCTGTCTGCCAACCTCAGCGTTTATGCAGGCAACCTCCGCACCAACTATCTGAGCAGCCAGTTTGGCTCAAGCAGCGCCAGCGACGGTTTCGCACAGGTTTATCACGAGCGCAACTTCGCCGTTACCAACCAGTATTTGGCAAACTATCGCACCAGCTTCGCCGGCGACACCCACCACTTGGAGGTTCTGGCCGGTTACGAGCAGTATCGCCGCAAGTACCAGTATCTGTCTGGTTCAAACGATCACCTGTATGATCCTCTGATTGGTGAGTTGAACAACGCCCTGGGTTCTGCCAACAAGCGTGCAAGATCTTACACCAACGAGTATATGACTGAGGGTCTGCTCTCACGTCTACAGTACGACTATCAGGAGAAGTACTTCCTGAGTGCTTCTTTCCGTCGCGACGCTTCTTCTCGTTTCCAGAAGGGTCACCGTTGGGGTAACTTCGGTTCTGTAGGTCTCGCTTGGGAAATGGCCCAGGAGAACTTCTTGAAGGACATCAAATGGCTCAACATGCTGAAGCTAAAGCTGAGCTATGGTACACAGGGTAATGATAACCTGAACTTCTACACATCTTACTATCCCTATGCAGACCTCTACGAGACCTCTTACAACAGCGAGACTGGTGCCTATAGCATCGTGCTGTATCACAAGGGTAACGACGATCTGACTTGGGAGACTTCTAAGAACTTCAACGCAGGTATCGACTTCGCCGTTCTGAACAACCGCATCACCGGTACCTTCGAGTACTTCTATCGTAAGACCAGCGACATGCTGTATTATAAGGACACTCCTCTTTCTGCAGGTATCGTAACCGGTCAGGTGCCCGTGAACATCGGTTCTGTTGCCAACAGCGGCATTGAGTTCTCTGTAAACGCTACCGTTATGAAGACAAGAGATTTCACTTGGGACGTTAACCTGAACCTGAGCCACTATAAGAACGAGATCCTGGAGCTGGATCCCAGCGTGAGCGAATATGGCATCAAAGGCAGCTACCGCATCTATCAGGAGGGTGGTTCTCTCTACAATGCTTACCTGCGCAAGTTTGCTGGTGTTGACCGCGAAACCGGTAAAGGTCTCTACTATCAGGAGATTAAGTACGACGCAAAGGGTAATGTTGTAACTGGCAATGAGTTCGACCACAGCGAGGTGGTTATCACTGACGACTTCTCTAAGGCTACTCAGTTTGACTGTGGCTCTACCCTGCCTGACCTCTTCGGTGGTTTCGGTACTACTATTCGCTTCCGCGACTTCGACTTCTCTACTCAGCTGTCATTCCAGTTAGGTGGTAGAATGTACGACGGTACCTATCAGCAGATGATGCACACCCAGCAGAACGCCGGTCACGCTTGGCACAAGGACATCCTGAATGCTTGGACTCCCGAGAACACTGACACTGACGTTCCCCGTATGGACGGTCTGGCAAGTGGTGAGTTCGCTATCGGACAGACTGCTGTTGACCGCTTCCTGATCAGCTCTGACTATCTGAGCCTGAACAACGTAACACTGGGTTACACCTTGCCTAAGTCTCTGCTGAGCAAGGTAGGTGTTTCTGCACTGCGTGTTTATGTCGCTGGTGAGAACCTGGCTGTACTCACAGCTCGTAAGGGTATCGACCCACGCTATTCTCTTGGTATTGGTGGTTATATTGGTGGTTCTGGCGCCAGCTCAACCATGTATTCTGCAATGCGCAACATCACTGGTGGTATCACACTATCATTCTAACTTAACAATAATAAAAGACTATTATGAAACTATATAAGATTTCATTGCTTGCAGCAGCAGGATTCATGATGACTGCTTGTAACGACATTGACGATATTGTTCCCCAGGGTCAGTACCTCACCCCTGAGCAGACTCAGGAGAGTAACCTCCTCGCTTCTTCGCGTGCAGAGGCCACCTTCTCTGGCATGTTCTCTATGATGGGTCAGCCTGACTACCTGGCAGGCCGTGATCGTGCTGACGATTTCGGTTTCATCATGAGCGCCCTCTCTCTCGACTGTGAGGGACCGGACGTTGTTTATCCTAACTCAGGTTACAACTGGTTCAGCACCGCATGTGAATACTCTTCACGTAATGCCAACTACTGGAACCCATACCTGCGTTATCTGGCTCCCTACACCCAGATGAAGATTGCTAACGACATCATTGCTTCATTCCCCGAGGGAACCACTGATTCTATTGCTGTCAACAAGATTGCCCAGTCAAAGGTGATTCGCGCATTTGACTACCTGGCAATGGCACAGTACTTCCAGTTCAACATCCAGATTGCTGCAGACAAGCCCTGCGTGCCCCTGGTGACTCCCGAGACGACAGACTTCACCAACAATCCTCGCGCCACTGTGAAAGAGGTGTTCGACCTCATCATGAAGGACCTGGACTACGCTGTAGAAAACCTGTCAAAGGGTCGCTCAGACAAGACCCGCATCAACCAGACGGTTGCCTATGGTCTGCGTGCTCGCACCAACCTCATCATGGGTAAGTGGGCCGAGGCTGCCAGCGATGCCAAGAAGGCCATCGACCTGGCTGCTGCCGAAGGTCTGGCTCCTGCCAGCATCAGCGACGTTTCTACGCCTGCTTTCTTCAGCCTCACCGAGAACAACTGGATCTGGGGTATTGACGTGACCAAGGACATGCTACAGGGCGGCAACAAGCTCTACATGACCGCTGCTTCTTGGATCAGTCCTTTCTCTGCCGAGGGTTATGCACCTGCTTGTCAGTGCTACGCTATGATCAACAACCTGCTCTATGCCAAGATCGACGATGACGACGTTCGTAAGGGCTGGTGGGTTGACGAGAACCTCCACTCTCCCCTTCTCTCTACTATCAGTTGGGACGGCGTGACTGGTGATGCCATCTCTACCCTGGTTATCAAGGACGTGAAAGAGCCTTTCACTCCTTACACCAACGTGAAATTCGGTAAGGGTTCTGGCATTGGTACCAACATCAACGACAGCGACTTCCCCCTGATGCGCGTAGAAGAGATGTACCTCATCTGGATTGAGGGTCTGGCAAAGAGCGGCAACGAGGCTCAGGCAAAGACCGAGCTGACCAACTTTGTGAAAGCTTACCGCAATCCTTCTTACACCATTCCTACCAATCGTTCATTTGCTGATGAGATCTGGTTCCAGCGTCGCATCGAGCTGTGGGGAGAAGGTTTCTCTATGAGCGACGTGATGCGTCTGCAGAAGCCTATGGTACGCTTCCATGAGGGCAAGGACAGCAACGAGCCTGAGGCATTCAAGTTCAACATGGCTAACAACGATGGCTACCTGCTCATGCGCTTCCCACAGACAGAGATGAACACCAACATGGGTATCGTGGACAACACCGAGGGTACTCAGCCTGTTCCCGGACAGAATGGTGGACTTCGTGATGGTGTAACCGATTAATGACTGTTTAACTAAAGAGCATTAGAATTATGAAAAAATTATATTATTTAATGATGGTCTTGGGCATCATTTCAGTTGCCTTCACTTCTTGCGGTGATGATGACGATGTATCAGTAGGTCCCCAGACCAATTCAGACAGTATCAATGTTGTGATTACAACAGGTCATGAGATTGTGATGCCTTCAACGGCAACATCTTTCGAGATTACACTGGAGCGC
>CACYNE010000063.1 GCA_902775605.1 uncultured Prevotellaceae bacterium | reverse complement strand
ATAGAGTTGTACACGACTGAGGTTCATCTCTGCTGCCAGGTCGTCGACACTGACCTCGCTATCTTCCATGCGAGCCTCAACGACCTCGCGGAACCGTGCCAGGAAGGCACTTTCGGCAACGACGGACGCTTTCTCGTCTGCCAAGCTGTCTGCTGTATGCTCCTTTGTCTCGTCAGCAACAGGTACTGGCTCTATCTCCATATTCCACAGGGTACTGACAACACGCTCTTGCTGTAACTTCACGTTACGGAGATGATACAGATAGAACAACACGATGGTTACCACCAAGAGCAGAATGACACCCATCGACATCCAGTTGACGACATGCTGTATGTCCAACTTGTGCAGATAGCTGTCTGCTTTCTCGTGCAACTGATCCAGACGGTCAGCCTGTCGCATCAACTCTTCCCCCTGCATCTGCAGCACCTTGGCATTATCGCTTGTCACCAGGGCCGACATCAGCATAGTTTCCTTCTCGTAGGGCTTGCCAGGGCCGACATCAGCATAGTTTCCTTCTCGTAGGGCTTGCCTTCGAGAATATTAACGGCCAATTCTATGATTTGATCACCGTGTGTAGGATAGATGTAGGATGCATCAAGCAAAGAGTCGCGCACCAGTTGGATGCCGCCATTCTCACCCGGAAGGCCGTCAATGCCACAGTAGAGTGGCTGATGGCTGTCAGCTGTTAGCTGTTGGCTTTCTTGCAAGGCACGACGGGCACCCATGGCCATGCGGTCGTTCTGACCAAAGACAAAGTCGATATGGTCCAGATTGCCAGGATAGGCTTTCACGGCCTTAACGGCACTCTCCTCTGTCCAGTCGCCTTGCAGGGTTGCAACGACAGTGATGTCTGGGTAATTCTTCAGGGCATCAGCGAAACCGTTGTGGCGCTCGATGGCTGGTGACGAGCCCTTGAGTCCCATGATTTCCATGACACGTCCTTTGCCATGCAGTCGACTGGCGATGTGTTCACCCATGATGCGCCCCATCTCGTAGTTGTCGGCACTGATAAAAGCGGTATATTTCTGCGAACTGGTCTTGCGTTCGAACACGATGACAGGGATACCCTTGTCGTAGGCACGGTCGATGGCTGGTGAGATGGTCTGCACCTGATTTGGTGCGACAATCAGCAGGTCGATGCCATCATTCAAGAGGCTGTCAATCTGCTCCACCTGGCGCTCGTCGCTATCATAGGCCGCAGCAAACTTCAGTTCTACATTATCATGGAAATAGGCTCCCATACGCAGCTCGGCATTCTGCTTCTCACGCCAGATATCTGCCGAACACTGAGATACACCTATTATATAATGAGGTTTAGGGTTGGCACATCCTAATATAGTCAGTAGCAACGCCAACAGCAAAGCCCCCAAAAGTTGTTTATGCATCATTTTAGAATTGTATTAACAGGTTTTGTTGGCAAAAATACAAAAAAAAATAGAAAATACGTTCATTGTCTGTCTTTTTTGTTGCAATGAACGTTTTTTATTAGCTTTTGTATCATAATTTATAGGAGCAAAAAGAGAAATCATGTATATTTGCAACAGATTTCTACACTAAAACATCAAACGACAATGAAGAAAAGATTTTTACTGACACTGATGACTGTCATGCTAACCTGTACGGTTGGAGCACAGGTGAAGCCTATCGTGCTAGGCGACAAGCACGCCATATTGAAAATGGAGCAAAGCTCCCGCTATCTGCTATTGCCTGTACAGGAAACGGAAGACATCGCAGCCATCGCCGTGTTAGACAACTATAATAATATGGTACAACGCCTCAACGTGAAGCTGGCCGTTGACCGCGTAGACTATTATGTGCCTTACGAACTGAAAGGTGCTTGTCTGTTGGATATCGAATTCCACGGAGACCGCCGCCAGAAGGGCGCTGTGGGTGAGTTTGCTTGCTGGCGAGAGATGAAGTACTCCAATACTTTCGACACTCAGAACCGTGAGCACTTCCGTCCTGTCTACCACCACACCCCTCTCTATGGTTGGATGAACGATCCCAACGGAATGTTTTACAAGGACGGTGTGTGGCACCTCTACTACCAGTATAATCCTTACGGCAGTCAGTGGGAGAATATGACATGGGGGCACAGCACCTCGAAGGACTTAATACACTGGGAGACTCAGCCACTGGCTATCGAGGCCGACTGGTTAGGTTCTATCTTCAGCGGCTCGTGTGTAACGAATGGCAGCGAGGTGGTGGCTTTCTACACCTCTGCAGGTCATCATCAAACACAATCCATGGCGGTATCAAAGGATGGCGGCCGCACCTTTAAGAAGTATAGCGGCAATCCTATCCTGACGACCAGCGACATTGCCGACTTCCGCGACCCCAAAGCATTCTGGAACGAGGATGCCAAGATGTGGAACCTCATCCTGGCTGCAGGCCAGGAGATGCGCATCTACTCGTCAAAGGACTTGAAGGCATGGAAGTATGAGTCGTCGTTTGGCAAGGAGTATGGCAACCACAGTGGTGTGTGGGAGTGTCCTGACCTGTTCAAGATAGGCAACAAGTGGGTGCTCATCTGCAACATCAATCCTGGTGGCCCCTTTGGCGGTAGTGCTACGCAATATTTCGTAGGACAGTTCGATGGTCACAAGTTCACGTGCGAGTCGATGCCGAAGGTGACGAAGTGGCTGGACTACGGCAAAGACCACTATGCTACGGTGTCGTTCTACAATGCACCCGACAACCGCCGCACGGTACTGGCATGGATGTCCAACTGGCAGTATGCCAACCAGGTACCCACCAAGCAGTTCCGCTCAGCCAACTCCATACCCCGCGACCTAGGACTGTTCCGTCATGGTGAAGAGACTTACGTCAGCGTAATACCTTCCAAGGAGATGCTGGCCGTGCGTGGCGCAAAGATAAAGAATCCTACCGAGGCCTGCGAGATTCTCATCGACACAAAGAGTCAGACGGAGATAGTACTCTCCAACAACAAGGGCGAGAAGGTGACGATGAAATACGACGGCCAACAGCAGACGTTTATGATGGAGCGTGTGAAGAGTGGCGACGTCAGCTTCAGCGAGGCATTCCCTGCTGTGACGGTAGCCCCAACGTTTGGCACCGTCAAACAACTGCGCATCTTCATCGACCGCTGCAGCATCGAGGTGTTTGATGCAGAGGGCAAGATGGCTATGACCAACTTGGTATTCCCGTCAGAGCCCTACAACACCCTCAAGGTGAAAGGTGGAAAGGCTACGATCTATCAAGTTAAGAATTAAAAATTAAGAGTTAAGAAAGATAGTGAAGAGCTAACAGCTAAGAATTGATAATTATAAAATATTATGACTAAGCAAAACAAAACAATTTACCTGATTCCCGTGATGCTCTGCTTCTTCTGCATGGGCTTCGTGGACTTGGTGGGCATTGCCTCCAACTATGTAAAAGAAGACCTCGCACTGAGCGACTCGGTAGCCAACGTACTGCCATCGCTAGTATTCTTCTGGTTCCTCATCTTCAGCGTACCCACGGGCATGCTAATGAACAAGATTGGTCGTAAGAAGACTGTACTGCTGTCACTGGTGGTGACTGTCGTGTCGCTACTCTTGCCACTGTTTGGCGAGACGTTTACACTGATGCTTATCGCCTTCTCACTGCTGGGCATCGGCAACGCACTGATGCAGACCTCGCTGAACCCGCTGGTATCAACGGTGATGGGTGGCGGCAACCTGGCAGCAACGCTGACCTTTGGTCAGTTCATCAAGGCTATTGCCTCCTTCTCGGCACCTTATCTGGCTATGTGGGGCGCTACACTGGTCATTCCTGAGTTCGGACTGAACTGGCGCGTGCTCTTCGGCATCTTCTTCGTGGTGGGCATCCTGTCTACGGTGCTGCTCTTCGTAACACCTATCGAGGAGCCACCCATTGAGGGCAGGCCGTCGACCTTTGTAGAGTGTTTCAAACTGCTGGGAACACCTATCGTCCTCTTATCGTTCTTGGGAATCATGTGTCATGTGGGTATTGACGTAGGTACTAACACTACCGCACCGAAGATTCTGATGGAGCGCCTGGGAATGACGCTCAACGAGGCGGCATTTGCCACAAGTCTGTACTTCATCTTCCGTACCCTGGGCTGTCTGACGGGTTCGTTCTTCCTCCGCGTGCTGAAGATGCGCACCTTCTTCACCATCTCTATCGCCATGATGGCCCTGTCGATGTGCGGACTGTTCGTCGGCACTGAGCAGTGGATGCTCTATACTGCCATAGCCCTGGTGGGTTACGGCAACTCGAATGTCTTCTCCATGTGTTTCGCTACCGCTTTGGAGTCGATGTCTGAGAAACAGAACGAGGTGAGCGGTCTGATGATAATGGGACTGTTTGGTGGCACCATCTTCCCGCTGCTGATGGGCTTCATGAGCGACGCTATGGGACAGGCAGGAGCCGTGTTGGTCATGGCTGTTGGCGTCATCTACCTCTTTACGTATATCAAACAATTAAAAACCGCATAAGACAATGGAACAGAAACGATTTGTAGTAGGTCTCGGTGAGGCTTTATGGGATGTTCTTCCCGAAGGTAAGAAACTGGGTGGTGCACCCGCCAACTTTGCCTATCATGCTGGACAGTTTGGACTGCCGACATTAGCTATCAGTGCCTTGGGTCAAGACGATTTGGCAGAAGAAACCATCGAAGCACTGAAGGAACATCACTTAAATTACCTGATGCCACGCGTGGCCTATCCTACCGGTACAGTACAGGTTACGCTATCAGGCGATGGCATTCCTGCCTATGAGATCAAGGAGAATGTGGCATGGGACAACATTCCCTACACACCAGAAATTGCAGAGATTGCCCGTCAGTGCCGTGCCGTTTGTTTCGGTTCGCTGGCTCAGCGCAATGTCACTTCATGGGCTACCATCCGCCAGTTCCTTGACAACACGCCAGAGGACTGCCTGAAGATTTTCGATATCAATCTGCGCCAGCAGTTCTATACCAAGGATGTCATTGAGGAGTCGCTGAAGCGCTGCAACATCCTGAAGATTAACGATGAAGAATTGGTTGTCATCAAGCGCATGTATGGCTATGACGATCTGGATATGCGTGGCATCTGCGAGAAGATGCTGGCAGAATATAAGCTGAAGATGCTGGTTCTGACGTGTGGCACCAATGGCTCGTACGTCTTTGCGCCTGGTCTGACGTCTTTCCAGGATACGCCGAAGGTGACCGTTGCTGACACGGTAGGTGCTGGCGACTCGTTCACGGGCTCGTTCTGCGCAGCCATCCTCAACGGCAAACCCTTAGAGGCTGCTCACCGCATAGCTGTAGAGGTCAGTGCCTATGTCTGCACACAGAATGGCGCTATGCCCAAATACCCTGACACGCTGATTGCCAAGATATAACACATCAGTTCTAAACGACAGTCTGTCCTTATTACTGACTTTCAATCTGCCTTGTATATGATAGCAAGAAAATTCTCTAGAGAATTATTATCTTTATAACTAAGTAGCAAATGCCATATCACTTAGTAAGGGATAAAATTCTCTAGAGAATTTCTTTATTACTTTACTGTCAAAAATGCTTTAGCCTGCTCTTAGGCAGCAATCACTCTGCTCCTAGGCTGCTCCTAGGCTGCTCCGTGGAGCACTCACGAACGAGGCTAGAAGCAGGCTGCAGTATGGCTAAAGCGAGGGAAGTGCGGTTGATGAGAGCAAAGTGAAAAACATTAAATGACCACGGCAGTACCGCTGGTGGCAACCATCAGCATAGAACCTGTAGAACCTATCGTCTCATAATCAATGTCGATGCCTACGATGGCGTTGGCACCCATAGCCTGAGCACGCTGCATCATCTCACGCATTGATGTTTCCTTTGCCTCCTGGAGCACCTGCTCATAACTGGCAGCACGACCGCCAACGATATCGCGTATGCCAGCAAAGAAATCCTTCACGAAGTTAGCACCAATAATCGTTTCACCAGTCACCACACCCTTGTATTCGCGGATGGTCTGACCCTCAATCTGTGGAGTTGTTGTTAGTATCATAATCGTATTCTTTAAAAAGTTTCTGTACGTTAGACGCACAAATGATGCAAAAAGTTGCAACTAAAGGCAATTATTTTTCCTTTTGTCGATGAGTACGTTGCGCTACGGCTCGCGAACGGTGACACCCGATTTCTATCTTGAACTGCGTGGCGACACCCTTCAGAGCTATCTGCCCTATCTTGGTCAGGCCCATCAGCTTTGATGGTCGGATGTAATATCTGTCTCGCCGCTCTGAGGTTCCAGGAAATCCTCTATGTCATCTTGCAACTGCAAGAAGAGGGGACATTGCTGATAGCCTACATTTTTCTTGAGCATTGATTTGACATCCTGTTGCGAGTTCTCGTAGCACGACATCTCATTGCGCTTCTGGGTGCGATGGGCCTGAGAATGGTAGATTTCGTTCTGACGCTCCTGGCGCAGGATATTACATATCTTCGTCAGGATAGGACTGACAACGGTATCGAAGAGGTGATGGCCCTGCACATAGAGATAGGTGGTCTGAGGTGTGACGCCCAAAGCCAGGATATCATTCTTCACCTTCAGATAAGCCTCCTTATTATTGGGATACTGGCGTTGCAGTTCACGTATCTTGGTACCCACCTTACGACGGATATTGGCAATGGACACACCCGGATTCTGAACCGTGAAGCCACCTGGGTCGATGACACGATTGAAATCAGACAGGGAGAAGCGTCCGTGATGCCCTGTGCGATAAGCCCAGACAGACCAGACAAAGAGCGGGAAACAGGCCTCGCTGAACTGGCGGAAATAGTCCTCGAAGTCAAAGATACGATGGTCATTGAGCGTCACAGCCACACAGACATCATGCAGCGATGGCGCATAGCACTGGTAGTTCTCGATGGCATAGACATAGGTATGGAATACGTAAGGACTATTGATGACGCGGCGCGACTGCTCCGTGGCGCCCTGCATCAGGTAGTCGAAGTCGGCATCCACACAGGCTATCATATCAGGCCCCACATGTTCGCCCACGAAATTCATCAGCACCGACTTCTTGCCTCGCGTCAGGTTCATCTTCGAAGGCAGCATCACCTCGAAATAGCGTTTCTCGTTCTCGAAACGACTGAGCACCGTACGCCAGAAATAGATATCGTCATAGCTCTCGACATAGGCCACAATCCTACGTCGTGCCGACTTACCCCTCAAGGCATTGGCCGCCTCGAAGTAACGACTATCTATATTGTCTATCAGCCGGTTAGCCATTGACAGTAATCTCGCTCACTTCAGTTACACGATCTGCCCAACCGTTCATCACCACGGCAGGCGAATGGGTGGTCATGATAATCTGCACATTAGGATTCAGCTCCATGACCAGGTCAATCAACCGTTTCTGCCACTCCAGGTGCAGACTCACCTCTGGCTCGTCCATGAAGAGGACATAAGGCTGATCGTCCTGCACCAGGACGGTGAGCAGGATAGCCAGCATCTGCTTCTCGCCACTCGACAACTGATAAGGCACCAACACCTCGCCAATCTGCGTGAAGCGGATCTCGTTCTCTGTACGGACGATACGCTTGCCCGTCTCAGCAAAGAGTTCGTCGACCATATCCTGGAAGCGCGTCTTCTTCTGCGACAGCTGCTGAGCCGCATCCGCATGCCCCTGCTGCAGCTGCTCGATGATACGATTGCCTATATTTACCTGATAATCCAGATATTTGCGTTGCAGATTATAGAGCTGGATATCGAGCAGAGAGCCGCCCCCTACCCCAGCCAAGGCAGTCAAGGCCTGACGCACGAAGCCATCGCTCTCAGTAAATGCCTGTGACAGATTCGAGTCAAGGGAACGAATCATATCATAGCGAATCCACTTGCATTCATCGGGCATCACTTCCAGACGGACACCCTTCAGCATGTGACTGGGAAACTCGCCACCAGCAGCAAGTCCCTTCACCACCTTATTCAGGATGGTGCTCTTACCCACGCCGTTGATGCCACTCAGGATATTGACATGCGGATCCAGTTCCCACACGATGTGTTTCTTGCCGCTCCAAAGGGCATCAATCTCTATTTTCTTGATATAATCTGCGTACTTCTGCATAGTTATAGGTCCTTTTGTTGTCGGCAAATTTACAACTAATTTCTGAAAAGCAGTACACCATGTCCGTACTTTTTCTAAAACAAATGTTAAAACCATACATCGCACACAAATTTCTCCTTTCTCATTCCTCATTTCTCATTTAAAATGATTACCTTTGCATCCGCTTTAGAAAAGGAGTCGGCATAGCTCAGTTGGTTAGAGTATCACCTTGACATGGTGGGGGTCCTTGGTTCGAATCCAAGTGTCGACACAAAACAAATCTCCAAGTCGTTGAAAATCAACAATTGGGAGATTTTTCTTTTCCTATTTTGGCATCGTTTTGGCGTGATAAAAGATGAGAGCAGTACCGCCACAGATAAGAACGAGGAAAAGGAATGGTACCCACAGACGCTCCCATAGCTGATTTTGAAAGTTTGACATAAAGTGAATGGGTCACGAATTGTTATTTGAGTTTATCTAATAACCTTTGAAGTTTGTAATCTAAGTAGTCATATCCATCTATGCGGAGGTCGTCACGGACACGGCGGCAGTCGGGGGTAATGGTTTCGTAGTGAGGAATGCCGTTGAAGCGAAACAACTCTTGCAGGCGGGTGAAGTCGGCATTGGTTACACAGACGGTCTCTTCATTAGATAACCATTCGGCCACGTACTGCTTGTAGGCGTCGCTGCCATCGGCAGTGCGCTCCCCAGCAATGAATATAAGTTTCACATCGTCGCGTTTGGCTATCTCGGCACGTAGTTCCTTACTTGCTTGGATAGCACCACGGCAAGGGCCGCAACTCATACCCCAGAAGTCAATCATCAGAATCTTGCCTGGATATTTGGTGCAGAGTGAGCGGATAAGGTCGGCCATCGGCGCGTCAGGGAGGGGCGTAGCGAGGTTGGTCTGCGACTTCTTATAGGCACAGAACTGCTCGGCCTTCTGGTGGATATAGGGGTTGGTGAAGGTTGCGAGATAGAGCGACAGCATCTTGTTGCGTGTAGGCCAGTTCTCTATATATTCCTTTTTTCTAGCTTCGGTAATAGTCGTGTCATTGGGTTGCCATTGATTCAGAATTTCATCGTCAGCCCAGTTATCGAAGTCTGACAGCATATCCTTGTAGGCGCACAGCTGCACCATCATATTGTCCTTGTCAGTTCCCATAAGGTCGCGGAGGGCTGAGAGGTAGTTGCTGAGAGCTGCGGAGTAGTTCTTAAAGTTTGTCTCCATGCCGCCGCTCTCGTCCATAAGCCCCTTGTACTGGCGGTTTCTGACATAATTGGCAAACTGAATGTGGTTGAGCGTAAAGTGGAAATCCTGATTCGCGAGAAGCAGCGGATTGTCAAAGTCGATGCGGTGCAGCGGGTAGTAGTTCTTGGCGTCGTAAATCTTCTCGTACTCCACGCTGTCAAGTACCTCTGCGTTCCATTTGCCGTCACGCTCCTCATATTTTATCAAGTCACTTGCATAGTTGTCGACGTATGACAAATAACGTTCTATGAAGTTCGCCTGTATGTCGGCCAGTGCCAGTTGCATCTCCATCGGCGTGTAATGCTCGCGGCGGCTCACCGTCTGTAGGCGGTACATTGCATTCTGCCAGACGCTTTCGGCCTGGCTGTTAGCATCCTCCAACTTACCTTTAAAAGAAGAAAGCGGTCTGAATACATCGCTGTAGTCGTCGGTGTGCAACCACCGCTCCACGTCGTGGCTGCTGCCGCTGTTATAGACGCAAACGTACCTACCTTGATTGTCTTTCTTGACGGTGATGTCAATGGTCTCGCCCGGACGGGCGAAGAATGGAATTTCGTCGAACTGTGTTTTCGCTTCCTTGGTCCAGAACAGTTGCCGGAAGGGATAGCTGATTTTGAACTTCTTGCAGAATGTACCGTCGGGTGCAATGTTGAGTACCTGCACGGCATCCTCCTTTTCAAACTCATCCTCGTAGTAACAGTGCAGCATGTCAAATCCTAACTGTTCAGCGTTGAAGTCCTCAATGCGCCCTTTAATAGTAATCGTGTCGGATTTAAACCAATCCTGTGGCACCGTCCACGGATTAGCGTCGGCGAGTTCCTGCATCGTTGGGAATTTGATTTTGTATTTCTTGTCGTGGATGCCTAACAACTTGAATGCCCCAGAGCCATCGCCCTCGATGAAGTCGAATATCTGTATCTTCTTCGGTAATGGCGCGAAATGCATGGTAAACTCGGTGATTCCACTCTCTGGTGACTGCACCCATGTGTTGAGTTTCAGTCCCTCGGCAGAGTGCAACGGGTAGCGGTTGCCGTCCTCGTCCATGAGATAGGATGATGAGACAAATTGGAAACTCTGTCCCTTGGAGTACTCCATTGTGAAATGTACTGTGGTTGCTGTGTCTCTGAATATAACTTCGCGAGCTTTCAGCTCACCGTTCGCCACATTCACGCAGGCCATTGCCACGGGGTTCTTGATGGTCTTGAATGTCTTTGCCTGCCCCGCCATTGCAACGAGGGCAAGGAGGACGGTGATGATGGTTTTCTTGTTCATGTTAATTTAATTTTATTTGTTATCGGGAAAAATCTCTTCGAGTTTCGCTTTCAGTTCTTCTACGCTGTTAGGCACGGCAATGATGGTGCCATCGCGGTCGATGAGGATGAGGGCTGAGATACCAATTATACTATAGAGGTCG
>CACYNE010000062.1 GCA_902775605.1 uncultured Prevotellaceae bacterium | reverse complement strand
CATCTACCTTTACACGCAGTCTTTCTTTCACAATAGCGTTCACATTGTGCACAGAGGTCATAGCCCAGCATCGTACCGAGAATAAAATCCTCCTCAGGCGTCAGTTCATTGAGCGGACGGGTGACAATGAGGCGAATGGCATTGAGACATTCCTTGCGACCAATGTAGAAATTCAGATTGTTTTTGCCAGCCGGTTGTAACACGAAGTCCATGTTCTGACTGCAGAGCCGTTTGGTGGCATAGTCTTCATATTGCTTCGGACAGGTAAAGAGTACCATCTGGCGTACTCCCTTTTGGAGTTCGTAGATATGGTTCATCAATACTTTCATCTCAATTGGTGTAATCTCAGTTTGTCTCATAGCCCAGTATATTATAAATTAGGTAAAATCTCGGCAATCCACGCATCAATACGTGTGTCGGTCTTGTCATCTTCGTTCACGTCGTCGAGGGGCAGGCCGATGAACTTACCATTAATAACGGCCTCCGAGTCATCGAAGGTATAGCCGTCGGTATCTACGGTTCCCACGAAACGGGCTCCGCTGGCTTTGAACTCTGTTCGAGACTGCTCACGCTCTGCAGAGTCCAAGCATGCTTGGCTCTGACCTCGCTCAATCGCAGCCTTGATACCGTTATACAACTCACCGATGCCACCTACGAAGGTGTCACTATAGCTTTCACAGTCGCCACAGCCGAAGAGGGCGATGGTCTTGCCTGAAAGGTCAGCTCCCTGCAGCACTTTCAAACCGTCGTACCAGTCATCCTGCAATTCACCTGCGCCCCATGTCGAGGTGCCGAGAATCAGGTTCTGGTTGGCATTCACCACATCGGCTGTGAGATCCTGCACGTTGATGGCCTCACAGCCTAATTTTTGGGCTATCTTCTCTGCGATAGCCTCGCACGTTCCTGTCGAGGAACCGTAAACTACAATTGTCGCGTTCATTTCTATTTTATCTAAAATGGCTAAAAATTAACTATTCAAAATCACGCTGCAAAGGTACGACGAAAATCCCGACGGCGCAATACTCAAAACTGAGGTTTTTACCGTCGGGATATGCAGTGTCTCTAATGAAAGGCGATTAGCAAGAAGTAGGTATTTACTTGATGGCTGGGTCTTTGGGCAGAAAATCCATACGCGTAATACCTAAATACACTTAAATCTAACGGTAAAGATAGTGATAATTACTGATTTATTGTTAAATTTGCACCAAAATTTAGGATTGTTTATGAAGTTGTTATGATTCAGCAAGTAGAAATAACTCTAAAGCCGAAGTCTCGTGGCTTCCATTTGGTGACTAGTGAGATAATGAGTCAATTGCCCAAGTTACCTAAGACAGGTATTATGAATATATTCTGCAAACATACGAGTTGCGGACTGAGCATCAATGAGAATGCAGACCCTGATGTGCGTGTAGATATGGAAACTATCTTCAACCGCTTAGTGCCGGAGAATCGCCCTGAATATGAGCATACGTTGGAGGGTGCTGACGATATGCCTGCTCACGCCAAGTCAACATTGAGCGGTGTTAGCCTGACGATACCCATTACTAACGGGCGTTTGAACATGGGAACCTGGCAGGGCATCTACTTCTGTGAGTATAGAAATTACGGTGGGGCAAGAAAACTGGTCGTAACAATCATAGGAGAGTAAGGTTTCGGTTCGTACGCATTGGTGGATGATATGCCTGGGATATCGTACAAGTGGTTATCTGCTTCATGTGATGGGGCGAGAGACCATGCTCGCTCCTGTGCGCTGGCAAGATGTTCGAGACATTGGCAAAGATGGATTTCCGCTATCTCTCGACAGAGGTGATCGGTGGATTTACAGGTGTGATGCTCGGCGTATTTGCACAGGGGGAAAGCACTAATGGATTCGCCGATTATGATTGGTTTGAATATAATTAATTTCTGGAGTTAAAGGAGTTAAAGGAGTTAAAGGAGTTAAAGAAGTTATGAAGACAAAAGCACTTTTAGCAATCGTCTTGTTTACATTGCCGATGAGCATTTCGGCACAAAGAAAGACAATCTTTGAAACAGGATGGAAATTCCATCGCAATGGGGTGATTAACGCAGAGATGCCGGATTGTGACGATTCCTCCTGGCGCACTGTGACGCTTCCTCACGACTTTAGCCTCGAACCGTCAATGACCATCAGAGACTCCCGGGTTTCTTTGGAGGAATGGGACAACGTACAGGTAGGACCCTTCACACGACTCAATATCGGCAATTCTGACCAAGGACATATCCCTGGCGGAGAAGGATGGTATAGAAAGACCTTCCGTCTGCCGTTGGCTGCCGGGCAGTCGCTCGACGACTATCTCGGCAAGAACGAGGTGAGCATACAGTTTGATGGTGTATATAACACGGCGGAGGTATGGGTAAATGGTCAGAAGGCGGTAATGAACATGCATGGCTATATGCCGTTTGTGGCCAACCTCAACGACGTGTTGAAGAACCCATCTTACCGTCTGAAGGATGAGAAAGAGGTAAGCATAGCTGTACGAAGTCTGAATGTGGATCACAACTCTCGCTGGTATTCCGGCAGCGGCATTTTCCGACGCGTGTGGCTCATCACTACTGGCAAGCAGCATCTCAACCAATGGGATGTCTATGTTGACGGTTCGGAGGTGTTGGCAAAGATGGGAGCTAACGTGAAGATTACCGCTAAGGTTTTCAACGATGACATGCAGGCCGCTACGGGCGAGGTAGTATTCGACATTCTGGATGCTACAGGCAATATCGTGGCCAGCACGACAAGACCCTATCAGGCACCAGCAACGACAATGGGCAAACGCGACAAGAAGGGAGTGGAGGTCAATACCGAGATGATTGTCAAGTCGCCACACCTATGGTCGGACGTCACTCCATACCGCTACACAGCCCGCATTAGTGTGATGAACGGAGGGAAGCAATGCGACCAAATGGAGATTCCTTTCGGCATCCGCACCATAGCGTTTAGCGTTAAGGAGGGCTTCAAACTCAATGGCCGCCCAGTTAAACTTAAGGGAGGATGCGTACACCACGACAACGGACTTCTGGGTGCTGCGGCCATCGAGCAGGCGGACATTCGTAAGGCAGAACTCCTCAAAGCACAGGGATACAATGCCGTGAGATGCAGCCACAACCTCCCGTCGGAGGCATTCCTCAACGCCTGCGACAGTATCGGACTGCTCGTCATGGATGAAGTGTTCGACCAATGGGAGAAAACAAAGACCCCCAATGACTATGCGACGCTCTTCTCTAAGGAAAAGCTTCAGATTGAGGACGGCAAGATTGTGCCTCAGGGCATCACCAACTTCGAATACGATGCCGCCCTGATGGTCCGGCGCGATCGCAATCATCCAAGCGTCATCATTTGGAGCATCGGCAACGAGATATACCAGCGTGATGATCCTCGTGGTCAGGAGATAGCAAAAACCATCTGCAAGGTCATTAAGAACTTAGACCCGACACGCCCCACGACATTGGCCAACTGCGACTACTGGGATCAGCCTGGGAAAACATGGGACAAGGATTCTTACCGGGCTTTCGAGAATGTGGATCTTGGCGGATATAACTATGGCACACAGTTTTACGAGAAGGACCATGCCAAGTATCCTGAGCGCATCATCGTGGGAACAGAGAATTATCCAAGTGCCATCGGTGGTACATGGAAATTCGTCGAGGAGCATCCATACGTCATCGGCGACTTCGTATGGACTGCCATCGACTATGTGGGCGAAGCAGGCGTAGGACACACCTTCGAACGCACCAACGATGCATGGGTACAGCTCATGTCGTGGCCGTGGTTCAACTCATGGTGTGGCGATATTGACCTCACAGGCAACAAGAAGCCGCAGTCATATTACCGCGATGTGGTTTGGCATCGCAGCAATATCGAAATGGCCGTACGTCCTGCCATCCAGCAAGGTGAGCATGAGGAAGTGCGTGGCTGGGGATGGACAGCTGAGGAGCGCCACTGGAACTGGGGCAACTACCTGCCTTTTGAACTTCGTCCGGAGAACTATCAGTCAGAGAACATGCGCCGTATGGTTCGCCACGACATCCATGCCCATCGCAGTGACTCCCTGCGCGTCAATGTCTATTCGCGCGAGAAGAGAGTTCGACTCCTTATCAACGGAAAAATGATTGGCGAAAAGGACGTCAATCCAGATAACTTCACAGCCACATTCTGGGTAGCATACGAACCAGGTGAACTCAAGGCGGAGGTTGTAGGCAAAGTAAAAAACGGCATGCCGACAAGTATCTCATTCCATACGGCAAAGGCACCGTCAGCCATACAGATGCAGCCATTGAAGCCCAGCATTACGGCTTCGCATCATGACCTCGCATACATCTATTTAGACGTGGTGGATGAAGATGGCAATCTCTGTCCTACAGCCGAGCTTCCTCTGAAGGTTGAGACATCAGGTGCAAAGCATATCGCCACTTGTGGTACAGGACATCCATCCGACATGAAGTCATTCCGCACCCTCACACCGAAGTCTTTCCGCGGCAAGGCCGTCATCATCATTCAGCCTCAAAATGAAACAGGAGAGGTCACCATCAAGGTCACCTCCCCAAATCTCAAGTCCGCAGAATACAAACTGCATATTACAAAGTGATTTTATGAAGAAGAGTAGATCCTTCGCCGTCATAACGGTGATCAGAGTCATCAAGGCCGCCATGCCCGCATCAGCGTTGGCGAGTGGAAGATTCTGCACATTCGACTATACGAATATATATAGTTTATGTGAAAGGCTTCTTTGATTCTGGCGATTGTAGAATTTAAGTTCACTTAAACTATGCCGAGTCGTGTAGTACACCTTTCATAGTGGTGAACCTGTTATCGCGGCGAAAGGAATGGCGTCTCGGTAAGTCCACCATAACTCTTCGCAGCAACCTGCAGGGCTTCTTCGGTAGTGTATTGCTCATACAGGGTGCAACGAGTCACGATGGTCTGCGGCGAACAGCGGTTTTCAATTACTCGTACCAATGCCCAACCCTTCATCTCCTCAGCAAACTCTTCATTTACCAGTGCCAGACATCCATTCAGAACGCTCATTTCCAATCTCGATACTTCGCGCATGCTAAACCGTACACGGGGCACAGCACTCATGTCCTGTATTGCGGTATATAGCCACAGCTTTTCACGGAAATGCCGTTCGCCTGCCTTGAGGTCAGTTGTTAAAGCAGCGACACCGTTCACTTCACCTAATTGCAACTTCATCTCAGGCAGTGTACCGTCACTCACTGGAATGCCGGGCATCAGGAATGATGCTTGATCGTTCAGTTTGTCCACATACACCACAGGCAGTCGGTTGGCCAGTGACATGAAATTGTTGTAGGCCGTCGGACGCTGTGTAAACATCGTCTTGCAATACTTCAGCATCATCCATAATGAGACGGAGTGCCGCATCTTCTGCCGCTGCACAAACTGTGGCATTGTGTTGCTGCGCTTCTGATATGAAGTCGACGACCGGGTAATCAATTTCCCTTGTTTTAGATAGGTTGTCACTCCCGATGTGCGGAGACTACCCACCAGCATCAATCCTTTACTTGTACTTTTCTTTTTCATTTGACGAATCTCCAATATATGTTATTATTTCATCTTTCCTTCGCTTTTGGCTTGTAGTAGCTTCGATGTACCTCCTATTCTTGTCCGTTCGTAGTACGTTTCATACTCGTTTCAAACCCGTTTGTTCTTCGATATATTTTCGGACATCAATCGGACAACAATCGAACAACAAACGGACATCAATCGAATATAAAGCCTTGTTACTCCCTTGTATCATAGGCGCAACTCCTTGACTACACTTTGCCATCTATGGCGCAAAGATACGAAAAAATCCCCATATTACATTGGAAATACTGGAAAATCTTGGTTGTCCATCAGACGCTGACGTCGTTGCAGCCATTGGATTCACGTATTTCTCCAGGTTCAGGAATTCATACCTGACAGGGAGCCGTGAACATGGGCAATAGTCAGGAACTGGTTGATGAACTCTGTGCTTGGCTCGACAGTGAGGGGTATACTGGCACGGAGCCGCCAAAGATTCATGGTTCCAACACCTTACTTATCACCGTGATGCTCAGGAAGGAGCCTCGAATGAGTGGCTTGAGCTATGGAAAAACAGGAGCGTTAGAGGCTGAAGGCTAAAAACGAAAGTAAAAGTTACCTTTCAGACAGGATGCCAACACCCCGAATGGCAAGGTAACTTTTACTCGTTGATTTGTAGTTGAAGTTTGCTTTCGTTGAGCTTGAATTATGCCTGTGCTCAACTTCTTCGGACGTTATCGAAGCGCATTGACCGGCTTAATCACCACCTCCCTGTCGAAAGCGACGGGCTTCACTCGATACTCGTCCAGCACATAGATGCAGGTGCAGCCCACACCCGTGGTGGAGTAGTCGAGGTTGAAGGTGTAGCGGTCTGCCTGTGGCTGCAGCTGATAGGTGAACTGGCTCTTCGTCAGGTTGTCTGTCGTGAACTGATAAGCGTTGAAGTTGAAGGGCTCGTTCATGGAAATCTGCACACCCTTGCCCTCCTTGTTGAGCAGCTGCACATAGCGGTTGTCGGTACGCAGCGCATGGTCTTGCGGGAAGAGGTAAGGCTCGTACAGGTCAGCCACACTCTTGCTCCAGATGCCCACCTGATAGCCAGTCTTGCGGTCGGGATAGTTCTCTTCAGGACCACGGCCATACCAAGTGATGCGGTCGAAGTCGTTCGCCACCGAAGTGGTGAAGCCAACGCGTGGCAGGATTTCGGGCAACTTGCCGTTCGGGCTCAGATGGTTGTGAATCTTGACGGTGCCGTCGTCGTAGAAGCTGTATGTGTATTCGAGCATATAGCCTGCAAACTGCACGCCAGAGATGTAGAGGTCGAGGGCACCGTATGAAGATGCGCCCACCTGCACAAACTGGCTCACCGTGACGGTGGTCTCGTAGTCAGAGTGGTTGAGACGGATGGATGTGGGGCGAGGAAGCACTTGGTTCACACCCTTGCTGTACCAGAGCGTGGCCACCTGATTGCCATAACCCTCAGCATAGCCGCCATTCACACGGAAGGCGTCCCAAGAGTCGAACTCATTGGCGATGGGTGCTCGCCAGAGGTTGAAGGTGACAGGGGCTTTGAGCACAGCCTTTCCGCCCACTTCAATCTGCTCCAGATTACCCGTTTCCTTGCTGATGACATAGCTGAAATCCTTGCCGCTAATCTTGATTTGCTTCTCATCCTCCAGAGCGTTCACCTGCTTGGCAGAAAGCTGTGGAGCAGGGGCAGGAAGGTTCCACGATGAGAGTTCCAGCTGATTCCAAGCCACCTCATGACCTGCCTTGGCCCACACCTCGTCTTTCTTCAGTTTCGAGGTGACAAGCACACGGTATTCCTTTCCTGCCACAATCGCGGGCTTATGATAAGGTATCTTGATGAGCTGAGTCTGCTGCGGAGCCGTGGTGAACTGGATGTCACCCTCTTCCAGCACTTGGTCGTCAGCCATCAATGCCCAGTGTGAGGCGTATTGAGTGAGGTCGGTGAAGAAGAGGCGGTTGGTCACTTCTGCCTCGCCCGTCTCAGCATTGAGCAGACGCACGCTGACAGGCTGGGTGGTCCACTTCATCTGCTTCATCTCGGGCTGCACGGTGCGGTCAGGCCAGATGCTGCCATAGGTGCGCATATTGCCGCCAATGGTGTAGAAGGTGCCTTCGTCCCGATTACCGTCGAAAGTGAGATAGAGCACGGCATCTTCTGCTTTACCCTCGCCGTCGGCAAGACATTGGCTGTAAATGGCCACATTGTCCATCTCGGCATCGGCAGTGTAGGTGGTTTGAGGGTCTTGAGCGTGGTTGCCCGCAATTCTTCCTATATTGATGGGGTAAGGGAAGTTGCTCAATATGCCTCTTTCACCCCCTCCGTTATTGCCACGGCGGTTGTTGTTAGGTTCGGTCTGTGCAATGGTCTCGGTGCCTTTGTGCTGTCCGTCGATGTAGAGCTTCATCTCCTTGCCGTCCCAAGAGGCGGTCACATGGTGCCAGTTGCCAATCCAGTTGGCTGGCAAATCGACGGTCAGGGCATGCTTCACACCCGAATGCAGATAGAACTGCAGTTTGTCGGCTCCCTTCTGCACCACACCAAACTGCGTGTTGCCCTTCGTGATGTAAGGTGCTCCCTCGTAGGTGCCACACAGTTTGCCGGGCTTCACATCGAAACTGATGGTCAGTGCCTTGCTGGCAAGTTCCACATTGTTGCTGCGATACACTTCCACCCATTCGTCATGTCCGCTCAGGTGCAGCACACCCTTCTTCACCTTGGCGTTACCCATCAGGTGGACAGGCGTGTTGTAGGGCGAACTGTCAGTCAACGGACGGATATGCTCCGTGAGACCAGGGTTCACAAAATCCCAGATGGCTCCACCCATCAAGCGTGGATGACGGCGGATGATGGCCCAGTATTCGTCCATGCCGCCACCAGCATTACCAGCCACCGACAGGTATTCGTCCATGAACGATGGACGGGGGTCTTGTGCTTCAGGCGTCATCGCCGTGTTCATTTCCAGCTCATAAGGGGCAGGGTAGCGGGGGCCGATGATTTCCTCGCCGGGATGAGCATAGGCGTTACCGCCATACATGAAATAGCGAGTGGGGTCGAGTCGCTTGCCCTCCTTGATGACTTCGGTGATGAGGGGACCCTCGCCACTCTCGTTGCCAGCACTCCAGAAGAGCACACAAGCGTGGTTGCGGTCGCGCAGCACCAGCTTTTGCACACGTTCCAGATACATCTCACGGAAGCGCTGGTCGTTGGAGATGTATTCCGTGGCATGTGCCTCGGTGCCAGCCTCGTCGATGATGTAGAGACCATATTCGTCAGCCAGTTCCAGATACTTGTTCACAGGAGGGTAGTGCGAGGTGCGCACCCCATTGAAATTATGCTGTTTCAGAATCTCCATGTCCTTGCGGATGGTCTCCTCGTTCATGGCATGACCCAGTTCGGGATGCTGCATGTGGGTGTTGGTGGCGTTCACCTTGATGGGCTTGCCGTTCAGGAAAAAAGTCTGATGCCTGATTTCCGTCTCCTTGAATCCCATCTTGCTGGCGATTTCCTGCATCACCGCGCCCGACTCATTCAGCAGCTCGAGCTTCAGACCATACAACACAGGCGTTTCACAAGTCCACTTGTCGGGGTTTGTGATGAGCGACGAGAGTTCCACCGTCTTCTTTCCCTTACCGTTCATCGTGAATCGGTCGGATGTCAGCTCCTTCACCTTGTTGCCCTTGGGGTCGGTCAGCGTGGCACGAACAGCGTAGGAACCCTGTGCGTCCTCATATTTCTTCACATCCACCTGCACCTTCATCGTGGCATCCCTGTATTGGTCGTCAAGGTCGGTGGTCACGTACCAGTCGAAGAGGCGCGTCTTGGGTGTGGCATAGAGCGTCACATCGTCGAAGATGCCAGCTAGTCGCCAGTAGTCCTGACCTTCCAGATAATAACCGTCACAATACTTCACCACACAAACAGCCAACACGTTCTTGCCTGGTTTTAGGTAGGGAGTCACGTCATATTCAGCAGGCTCCTGTCCACCCTCGTTATAGCCCACCTGCTGACCGTTCAGCCACACAAACGAGCCGCTCTGTGTCTTCTCCATACGCAGGAACACCTGCTGTCCCTTCCAGTTGGCAGGCAGGGTGAAGGTCTTGCGATAAGCGCCCGTTGGGTTATAATCTCTCGGCACAAAAGGCGGATTCGCTCTGAAGGGAGCAGGCACATTGCGGAACTGCGCATCGCCATATCCCTCCATCTCCCAGTTGCTGGGCACATGGATGGTGTTCCACTTGCTGTCCTTGAAGTCCGTCTTAAAGAAAGTCTGCGGCACCTCCTCGGGTGTGTTGGCAAAGAAGAAACGCCAATCGCCATTCAGCGACAGATGTTCCTTGGCGAGATAATAAGCATGTCCCTCCTCTTGGTTCTCCTCAAACACCGTGGTGTTCTCGATGTAGTCATAGATATGCTCCAGATACTGAGCGCTCGCCTGCAGCGAGCAAACTGCAAACAGACAAACGGTAAGATGTTTAATGTTCATATTGTTTATTGTTTTGTATTCTCTACAGATAGGGTTAGTTTTGCTTTGCAAAGTAACAACAAACTTTCGACACTTAATGGCATAATAATATACAAAAATAGGACAAAAATGATATTGATGTAAGATGTATGATGGAAGATGGAAGATGTAAGATGGATGATGTACGATGGAAGATGTAAGATGGATGATGTATGATGTAAGATGTACGATGTATCTTTCTCAATTATGAATTATGAATTAAATTACCCTTCCAAAGAGTTTAGGGTTTAGAGATTAGGGTTTAGAGATTAGGGTTCAGAGTTTAGAGATTAGAGATTAGGGTTTAGAGTTTAGAGTTGCATCCCGCATGGCAGGTAACTTAGATTTTTCACTTTTCACTCTTCACTTTTCACTTTGCCCAGAGGGCTTCCCTAACTGAATCTGATGCAAAGTTACGGCGATATGAGGGGGTGGCAAAAAAAGTTCAAGAAATAAAAAAAACCTTGTACTTTTGCAAATATTGGCGGTAAACCTTGCACTATTTCAATGTCTGCAACTCGTTTGTGGGCAAGACTTACGTTCGTTTGTTAGCAAGACTTACGTTCGTTTGTGGAATACACTTGCAAGAGGCTGTGAGGGGCACTTGTGTTTAGAGTTTAGGGTTTAGAGTTCCTGAAGCGAAAAGGTAAAATGGTAAAATGGTAAAATGGTAAAATTTCATTTTTCACAGATTGAAGAGAGCTGTAATAATAATAATATAATTATAATAATA
>CACYNE010000061.1 GCA_902775605.1 uncultured Prevotellaceae bacterium | reverse complement strand
CACGGCAGCAAGCCTTTCGAGTTGCCTGCCAGAGATCCCGACCTGCATCGCCAGTTCCTGAAAAGCTACAACGTGCCTGAGTTCATGAAGGGTCCTGTGAAGCTGACGCCACAAGAGGCAGCCAGCGAACTGAAAGAAGACGGCACGCCAATAACCTATAAATCAAAATAGCACAAGAGATATGCAAGCAATCATCCTCGCGGCTGGCATGGGCCGCAGATTAGGCGATTATACAAAGGACAACACCAAATGCATGGTGCCTGTCAATAGTGTCAAACTCATTGACCGTCTCTTAGGACAGCTCTCCAAGCAGTCGTTGAATCGTGTCATCATCGTCGTTGGCTATAAGGGTCAGGAGTTGCGCAACTATATCGGCAACCGCTATGACAGACAACTCACCATCGAGTTTGCCGAGAATCCCGTCTATGACAAGACCAACAACATCTATTCGCTGGCACTGGTCAAGGATAAGTTGCAGGAGGACGACACGCTGCTCATCGAGAGCGACCTTATCTTGAGTGACAACATGATTCCCATGCTCATTCAGAACACCTACCCCAACCTCGCCCTCGTGGCAAAATACGAGACGTGGATGGACGGCACGATGGTAAAACTGGACGATGATCAAAATATCGTCAACTTTATCTCGAAGGATGCCTTTGACTATAACGAGGTAGACTCTTATTATAAGACCGTCAACATCTATAAGCTCTCACAACAGTTCTCACAGCAGAAATATGTGCCTTTCCTCAATGCCTACACAAAAGCCGTGGGCAACAACGAATACTATGAAAACGTGCTGCGCATCATCTCGCTTCTGAACAACCATGACATGAAAGCCCTGCCCATCGGCAATGAGAAATGGTACGAGATAGACGACAAGCAGGATCTTGACATAGCAGAGGCTCTGTTTGCTGACGAAAAAGACGTGCTACGCAAGTACTATGGACGATATGGAGGGTTCTGGCGCTTCCCAAAGATGCTCGATTTCTGCTATCTGGTAAATCCCTACTTCCCCAGTCAGCGCATGAAAGACGAGCTACGTGCCAACTTCGACACGCTACTCACCGAGTATCCATCTGGTATGAAAGTAAATACTCTCATCGCCAGCAAGTGCTTTGGAGTGAGCGAACCCTATATCGTACCCGGCAATGGTGCTGCTGAGCTCATCAAGATTCTCATGGAGGACACCCAGGGAAAGACAGGCTTCATTCGCCCAACCTTCGAGGAGTATCCCAACCGATACGACAAGAATGCCCAGGTAACTTTCGTTCCCCAGAACGAAGACTATCGCTACACAGCAGATGACCTAATGAACTTCTTTGCCGACAAAGATATCCAGCAGTTGATGGTTATCAACCCAGATAATCCTTCAGGAAATTTCATTCCCAAAGCTGACATACTTCGTCTAGCTCACTGGTGCGAGGAGCGCAACATTCGCATTATCGTTGATGAGAGTTTCGTGGACTTTAGCGAAGATTACTCCACGAACTCATTGCTCAGCGACGAGATTCTTGAGACCTATCCCCACATGATTGTCATGAAGAGTATCTCGAAATCCTATGGTGTACCAGGCCTACGCTTAGGCATTTTGTGTGCTGCCGACAAAGAACTCATTGCACGCATTAAGAAAAAAGTAAGCATCTGGAACATGAACTCGTTTGCTGAATTCTTCATGCAAATCTATAACAAATACGAGAAAGACTACCAGCGTGCCTGCGATAAATTTATTGCCGAACGTGCCAGCTTCGAACAGCAGTTGCGCCAGATAAACTATCTGCGTGTCATGCCCACCCAAGCTAATTACTTCCTCTGTGAAGTACTTCCTCCATTTAAGGCCAGCGAGATAGTTATCTACATGCTGAAGCAGCACAACATTTTGACTCGCGACTGCAGCCAGAAGCCAGGTCTCGACCCAACAAAGCAGTACATGCGCATAGCTGTCAGGAACCATGAGGACAACACTCGTTTGGCAGAAGCTTTGAAGAAAATCATCAAATAAACGACTATGAAAACAAGCATGGTTTCTGTGATTCAGCAGGAACAAATAGATCAACTGAATATCAGCCCAAGAGAATGCATCGAGTGGGTCAAGCAAGGCTTTCTTATGAAGGATGATGCCCAGATGCCCGCTAAACTCAGCGTTCACCCCCAGGGCGAGGATTTCATGACTTCTATGCCTTGTCTGCTACCAAAGTATGACGGCAAAAAATATTTCGGCCTCAAGTTGGTAAGTAGAATAGAAGGACAGAAGCCTACCCTCAAGAGCGATATTACTCTATATGATGCAGAGACTGGCCAATTATTAGCGGTAATGGATGGCGATTGGATTACAGCGATGCGCACCGGTGCCGTAGCAGCACTGGCTGCCAGAACATTTCAACGCCCTGGTGTCGATACCTACTCAATGATTGGGCTCGGCAATATTGCTCGCGCCGTAGCGCTCTGTCTCATTGCTGACAATAGTGATCGCCACATCACCATCCGTCTAATGCGCTACAAGGATCAGGCAGAGTTGTTTATTGAGCGTTTCAGGGACTACAAGAATGTGACGTTTGACATCATCGATGATCCCACTGTATTTCTATCAGAAGCCGATGTTGTCATCTCGAGTGTAACCGTAGCTACAGAACTGCTGTTCCCAGATGACACATTATTTAAGAAAGGCGTAACGGTGATTCCCGTCCATGTACGAGGTTTCCAGAACTGCGATTTGTTCTTCGACAAGGTATTTGGCGATGACACCAGCCAGATACAGAAGTTCAAATACTTCAATCAGTTCCACGAATACGACGAAATTCATCATGTGCTGCAAGGAAAGAACTCCGGGCGCACCAGTGATGACGAACGCATTCTGAGTTACAACTACGGCATTGCCCTGCACGACATAGTCTTTGCCTCGAAGATTTACGAAAAGGCTCTGTCGTCATCATCAGGCTTTGAGTTTATGAAACAAGATAAAAAAATCTGGGTTTAACCCAGATTTTTTTGTACTTGCTCTTTCTTCTTATCCTCACGTCCGAACAGCCACTTCTTAAAGAACGGACTGATGCGCAAGATGTTCGAGGTGATAATGCAGAAAGCGATAACAAAGAGTCCCAAGAAAACTGAAAGAACAATATCAATCACGAAGTTATGGGGATAACTTTTGAAGAACTCGCCAATCTGGGGCAGATCGGGCATGAAGAGGAAATGTATCAGATAGATGTCCAACGTGCGTCGGCCAATATACTGCAGTGAGGCGCCGATGGGCGATAGCTTAGTGAAATATTTCTGATAGTGACGGAAATACATCAGCGTGACGGTGAGCAGGCCAAAGCGTGCCACTGTCAGCGGAATGATGGCCCACTGCATGCGCAAGGTATGCCACTTCAGGGCATCGAGCGTAGCAAAGACAACGATAACGATGATGATGGGGAAGAACCAACGCGAGTCCATCAGTCGCTGAGCTTTTTCCCAATATCTATGCACGATATTGCCATAGAGGAAGAACGGGAAATAGAGCAGCATCTGCCCTAAGCTACTGTCCATCATGAAATAATAAAGGTCGGTCTTTGCTCCCTTATATCCCAGCGCCCACGAGAAATACTTGGGCTGATAATGGGTTTCGTAGAAGAACAGCGACACGACAAACAACAGGGTGATGGGTATCCACGATTTTATCTTCAGTTTACTCTCTACATAGGCAAACAGATAATAGGCAATGAACATGTAGAGCAGCACGATGGTGAACCAATAGCCGCCCTTGAAAGGCGAATGGAAACTGGTCTCCGCCGCAGGCCAGAAGTGTTTGTTCAGCACGGCCACAGCAAACACGAAGAACACGATAGTGGGAATGGTCTGGACACGAATCTTCTTGAGAACCAGTGTTCCCAAATTGCGGAGGTCCCACACCTGCGATGCCTTGTAGGCCAAGAATCCGCTGACAAAGAAGAACAGCGGCATGCGGAACAGCACCAAGAAGGGAATGGCCGATGAGTTCCTCCACTCCTCGCCAAAACCCATGATAGCCACATGATAGGCCACAACCAGAATCATCGTAAAGCCGCGAAGGGCATCCAACCACTCTAAACGAGGCTTCTTTATCACATTATTCTCCATAATTGCTGCAAATTTAGTGAATATATTTTGAACTTCCAATAAAAAAGCGTACTTTTGCAGAAAAGAAGCGGAAATAATCATGAAGCAATACGATTACCTCATTGTGGGAGCTGGTCTCTTTGGCGCCACCTTTGCCTATCTCGCCCAGCAGGCTGGCAAGCGCTGTCTGGTCATAGACAAGCGTCCGCACACAGGCGGCAATGCCTATTGCGAGGACGTGGATGGCGTCCATGTGCACAAATACGGCGCCCATATCTTCCACACCAAAAACAAAGAGATATGGGACTTTGCCAACAGTCTGGTCACCTTTAACCGCTACACCAACTCGCCCATTGCCAACTACAAGGGACGCCTCTATAACCTGCCGTTCAACATGAACACCTTCTATCAGATCTGGGGAGTGAAAACACCTCAGGAGGCGAAGGCCAAGATTGAAGAGCAACGCAAGGAGATGGAGGGACGCACACCACAGAACCTGGAGGAGCAGGCCATCTCACTGGTGGGACGCGACATCTACGAGATACTCATCAAGGGCTATACAGAGAAACAATGGGGTCGCAAATGTACCGACCTGCCCGCCTTTATCATCCGCCGTCTGCCCGTACGCCTGACGTTTGACAACAACTATTTCAACGACCCCTATCAAGGAATTCCCATCGGGGGTTATAACGTATTGACAAACCACCTGCTTGAGGGCATCGAGGTACGACTCAATACCGACTTCCTCGCCAACCGCCAGGAATTGGAGTCGCTGGCAGAGAAGACAGTCTTCACGGGAGCCATCGATGAGTACTTTGACTATCAGTTAGGCAAACTCGACTGGCGCACCCTGCGCTTTGAGCACGAGAGACTCGACACACCCGACTATCAGGGCAACGCCGTGATGAACTTCACCGACAGCGAAACGCCCTATACCCGCATCATTGAGCACAAGCACTTTGAGTTCGGACAACAGCCTTTCACCGTTATCAGTCGCGAATACAGTAGCGAATGGACAGCAGGCGCAGAGCCTTTCTATACAGTGAACGACGATCGTAACAACCAGTTGGCAGCCGAATACAAAGCCTTGGGCGAGCAACAGAAGAACGTCATCTTCGGTGGACGACTGGCCGAATATAAATACTACGACATGGACCAAGTGATGGCCCGTGCCTTTGAGAAATGGAACGAACAGCAATGATTGACATCTCCAACATACAAGATACCACCATCGACGGCTATCACGTCAGCAAGCGCCTTCGTCAGCTGCAGATGTTGGAACTTGACCTCCTGAAAGAACTGTTACGCGTCTGCGACAAACACCATCTACGCATTTTCGCCGACAGCGGCACGCTGTTGGGTGCCGTGCGCCATCAGGGCTTTATTCCTTGGGACGACGACATTGATATGGCGATGCCCCGTCCTGACTACGACCGACTGGCAGAGATTGCCTCAACAGAGTTCAAGCATCCCTATTTCTTTCAGAATACCTATACCGACCCGCTTCATGTGAGAGGTCACGCCCAGTTGCGCAACAGCGAGACAACGGCAATCCTTGAAACGGAATACGATCTGGACATCAATCAAGGCATCTTCATCGACATCTTCCCCCTCGACGGCGTGCCCGATGATGAGGCACAGCAGGAAAAGGACAAGGTGGAGACCAAGCGACTGCTCAACGTAATGCGTATGAACAGGCCGTTTGAGCTGCCCGTCACTTGGAACCCCATGAAGATGTGGCGCTACTACAAGGAGCGTCAGCAGGCACTCAACTACTTGAAGCAGAACCACATGACAAACGAAGACTGCTTTAAGCGCTTCGAGGACACGCTTCGTGCCAACAACTACGAGACGTCGGCCCGTGTGGGCACGCTGGCCTTTTATTATCGCCGCTACAAGGTGCATAGCATCTACGACGGCGTGGTGATGATGAAGTTCGAGGATATCGAGATTCCCACCCCCGTAGAGCACGACAAGTTGCTGCGCATCTTCTTTGGCGACAACTACATGACGCCCATCCACGAGGCAGCCGCACATACCGGACTCATCTTCGACACAGAGCGTCCGTACAAAGAAGTGCAGGCCGAGTTGCGTCAGCAACATTCGTGGTGGAAGGACTTCTGGAAGGAAATCAAAAAACGAGTGAGATAAATGGCAGACAACACGCTGAAGGAAAAGACGTCGAAAGGCCTGTTCTGGGGAGCCATCAACCACGGAACGACGCAGGTACTGAACCTGCTTATTGGCATCTTCCTGGCTCGCCGACTGTCGAAGGGCGACTACGGCATCCTGGCTGTCATCACCATCTTCACACTGGTGGCAGGCAGCATCCAGAGTGCAGGTTTCTCGCAGGCATTGGCAAACATGAAGAAACCCACGCACAATGACTACAACGCTGTGTTCTGGTTCAACATCCTGGCGGGTTGCGCCATGTATGCCGTCCTCTTCCTCTGTGCGCCCCTCATCGCTATGTACTTCCACCAACCCGTATTGGTAGAGGTATCGCGCGTCACCTTCCTGGCTTTCCTCATCTCAGCTTTCGGCATTGTGCCCAACGCCTATCTGTGGATTAACCTCAGAAACCGCGAACTGGCCACAGCCAACTTCTTCGGTATGGTCATCTCGGGTTGCACAGGCATCTGGATGGCCTATCACGGTTTCGCCTATTGGAGTCTGGTATGGCAGCAGATTGTCTATATCTCCGTCGTCAACATCTTCCGTTATTACTATACCCGCTGGACGCCCACCCTTCCCGTGGACTTCAGCCCTATCCGCCGGATGTTCAGATTTTCGGTGAAACTGTTGATTACCAACATCCTCACCACTATCAATCAGAAGGTGCTGACGTTTGTCTTCGGACACATCTTCCATATCGACACCGTGGGTGTTTATAACCAGGCCGACAAATGGAATACCACAGGCAGTTCGTTCATATCGAACACCATCAACCAGGTGGCACAGCCCGTGCTGACAGCCGTCAACGACGATGCCCAGCGTGAGCAGCGCGTGTTCCGCAAGATGACGCGCTTCACGGCCTTCCTCACCTTCCCCGCCATGTTCGGTTTGGCAATGGTGGCCCATGAGTTTATCGTTATCACCATCACCGATTATTGGGTGAGTTGTGTGCCTTTGCTCCAGATTCTGAGCATCGGCGGCGCCTTCCTTCCATTCTATATCCTGCACCAGAACATGGCTATCAGTCATGGGCGCTCGGACCTCTATCTTTATTGCACCATCGGACAGATCATCGTTCAATTGGGCATTATCCTGCTCTTCTCGCATTGGGGCATCACCACGATGGTCATCGCCTACAGCATCTTCACTATACTCTATCTGCTGGTATGGCAGGTGGTCACCACGCCCCTGAGTCATATCAGCATCTGGCAGTCGATGAAGGACATCCTGCCCTTCCTGCTGATTGCGGCCTGCTGCATGGGTGGCACTTATGTGGCCACACAGTCTATCACCAACCTGCCGTTGCTGCTCGCTGTGCGTATCATTGTGTCGGCTTCGCTCTATTTCCTGGTGCTCCGCCTGCTGCATGCCGAGATACTGAACGAATGTCTGGAATTTGCCAAGAACAAAATCAAGAAAAACAAATAGACCGCTATGGAGAAGCTTCTGACCCTCATCATTCCCACCTATAACATGGAGCGCTATCTCCGCACCTGTCTCGACTCGCTCATCATCGACGAGAGTCAGCAGGCGCTGGAAGTGCTCATCATCAACGATGGCAGCAAGGATGCATCGTCAGCCATCGCTCACGAATATGAGGAACGGATGCTAGATGTCTTTCGCGTCATCGACAAGGAGAACGGCAACTACGGCTCGTGCATCAACCGAGGACTGAAGGAGGCCACGGGACGCTATGTGAAGGTGCTCGATGCCGACGACCACTTCGATACCAACGCCCTGAAGCAGTTCTTGCATGCCATCGCCGACATCGACACGGATATGATCCTGACGGACAACACCATCTTTGGCGATAACGACATCAGCAAGAAATACTACGGATTTGAGTTGCCTACAGGTCAGTCGCTGACCTTTGCCGACTATTGCGACCGCCTCAAGACCGACATACAGATGCACAACGTGACCTATAAGAGGACACTCTTCAGCCAGTTCTCCTATCACCAGACAGAGGGCATCTCCTATACCGACCAGGAATGGATCTTTGGTCCGATGGCTCGCGTTCGCACCTTTACCTATCTGGCCCTGCCGCTCTATAAGTATCTAATAGGCCGCGAGGGACAGACCATTTCGCCAGAACAGATTCGCCGCTCCAGTAGTCATGTGCTGAAGTTGGGCAACGACATGCTGACGATGTATCTGGAGGCCGACAAGACCGAGCCTGCCATCAACGACTATCTGTATTTCCGCCTGTGCCGACAAATTAAGAGTCTCTATCGCATCTATCTGGCTGAGGCACCAGGATTGGAGTTAGACGGGATGGCAGCCTTCGACAAGCGACTGAAGGCAGAGCTGCCAGAACTGTATCACGACTGCGGACAGGCCACCATGGGTCCGTTCATCCGCATCAAGTACGTCAATTACTGGCGCAAACATCAGTACGCCCCACAGCCTAAGTGTTTCTACACCATCTTCAACAGTTACACCAAGGCCCTGGTTTGGTGTAAGCGCATCCTGAACATCCACCACCTATGAAAATAGCCTTCCTCATCTCCGCCTATACCGACCCCGCCCACCTCAAGCGCTTCATCGACAGTCTGCCTGAGGAGTCGCACTTCTTCATCCATGTTGACAGGGGGGCCGACGAGACTCCTTTCCGCCAGTTGATGACCCAGCCTCATGTGCACTTCATCGACAACAGGGTTCGCGTGATGTGGGGCAGCTATACGCAGGTGCAGTTCCAGATGGAACTCATTCGTGCCGCTTTGGGCTCTGGCGAGACGTTCGACTACCTCTTCATGCTGAGTGCACAGGACTATCCCGTATGGAGCAACGCACGCATCATGGCTCATCTGGAGGCCAACAAGGGGAAGAACTATCTCATGGGCATGTGTCTGGTGGGCCGTCCCCATGCTGAGACTTTCGAATACACGCGCTATCGTTTCCTGAACAACTATCCCTGGAAATACGGCACGCTGAAGAGCAAGTGCCGCGTAGCCCTTCGCAAGGTGTTGACGCCCTTCCTCAAGAAGCCTATTGACTTCATGGCAGACGGGCGACACTATCGCCTGTATAAAGGCTCCGACTACTTCGCCCTCACTGGCGAATTGGCTGCCTATGTCCTAAAGACCTATGATGATAGCCCACAGTTGCGCCGCTATTTCAAGAACGGCTTCGCACCCAGCGAGACCTTCACCCATACGGTGGCTTTCAACTCGCCCTTTGCCGACAGTTGCATCCTTTTCACGCCCCAACAAGTAAGCGGCATCAGGCTGGAAGACCTGACACCACTCACCTATATTGAATATGGGGCTAAAATCAAAGAGTTGACAGAGGATGACTACGACGCTATCATCCAAAGCGATAAAATGTTGTGCCGTAAATGCGTTACAGGCATCAGCGATGAGTTGCTCCGCCGTATCGATGCTCAGCGCGAGCCATAGTAGCGACGCACCAACGGAAGGATGGCCTCAGGCACCAAGTCCTCTACATCAACGCCGGCCCTGACCTTTTCACGAATCTCCGTACTACTCACATTCATCAAAGGCATCTCGATAGTGCCCGGATATCCCTCGCGCGGATAAACAATCACCTCATGATGCTCCATAATCTCCTTCCAGTTGCGCCAGCGCTGAAAATGCGCCCAGTTGTCACCACCTATTAATAAAGAAAAGGCATGGTCAGGATAGTCCTTGCTTAAATGCTGCAAGGTATTCCAAGTATAAGAAGGCTTAGGCAGACGAAACTCATAGTCGCACGCCTTCACACCTTCTACCCCCTCAAGTGCTTTCTCTGCCATCTGCAATCGCAGGTGGTCATCCAGCAGGTCGGTGGCATTTTGTTTCAAAGGATTCTGTGGCGACACCATCAGCCACACCTCATCTAACGCACATTGCCTCAGCACGGCCTGTGCTAAGGCAATGTGTCCGTTATGGATGGGGTTGAAGGAGCCTCCAAAGATTCCAATCTTAGCTGTTGGCTGTTGGCTATTAGCTATTGGCTTTTTATAGTCACTTTGCAACATGAAGGAATCCATTTACGACACTTAATGTTTCGCGTTTTGCATCATCAAGATTATCATTTACTATAATAGTGTCAAATTGAGATGCGAAAGTCAGTTCATAAGACGCCTTAGACAGTCTTGTTTCTATTGCTTCCTGACTATCAGTTGCACGTCCTTCTAATCTTTTGCGTAGTTCTTCTATTGAAGGCGGTTGAATAAAAATACTCAATGCATCTTTATCATAGAACTTTTTGATATTCACACCACCTTTTACATCTACATCAAAAATAACATTTTGGCCAGCACTAAGTTGTTTCTCAACTTGTGATTTCAATGTTCCGTAAAATCGATTCTCATAAACTTCCTCATATTCTATGAATTCGTCATTTGCAATCTTTTTACGAAACTCTTCTGGAGTCAGAAAGAAATACTCCACTCCATCCTTCTCCGTACCACGCGGTGACCTCGAGGTACATGAAATAGAAAAAGAAAGATTTAACTCTGGATGTTCTTGCATCAACCATTGAACAATCGTTGACTTTCCACTTCCAGATGGTGCACTAAAGATAATTAAGCGTCCTCTCATATATTATGTTTTTCTTAAGATTCCAATAAACTTTCCAAGTCCTTTTTGTATTGTTGATAACTGTGAGATGAGATGATTATACTCATCTGAATCAATATATTGAAGATTATATGCGACAGATAGTTGTGTCTCTACTTCAAAAGCAGACCCTAACGAAATTTCCAAGAAATGAGCAAAATCTATATCCGAACTCCTTGAAGACCCTTCTGAGATATTTGATGAGATAGAAACCACAGCCCTCTCCATCTGGTTAGCTAATGCAAATCTTTCATATGCAGGGAATTTATTACAGGTTCGATAAATCTCTACACATAATAGCATAGATTGCTTATAAACATTGAGTTCTCGGAAATTCCTCATCTCTTCAAGAATAGCTAATTGCTAAAAGCCAATAGCCAACAGCCAAACGCGCCTTAAAGCGCGTTTAAGACTTGGTTACTCTTCGAACCGGTGGTATTGATCTCGCGACCCATCTCCTGAGCAATGAAGCCCAGCTTCTTGCCCTGTCCGTGTCCGTCACGCATGGTCTCGCGGAAGTACTTCAGGTGATTGGTCAGACGCTGCTTCTCCTCGCTGATATCCAGCTTCTCGATATAGTAAATCAGCTCCTGCTCCAAGCGGTTCTTGTCGTACTCCACACCAGGAATCTGCTGCAGGCCGTCAACGATGCGCTGACGGATCTTCTCCACGCGACTCTTCTCGAAGGGCTCAATCTCTGCCAGCAGGCGCTCAATGTTATCAATCTTCTCGCCGAACTTCTTCTCCAAGGCGGCACCCTCCTGCTTGCGGAAGTCCACCAAAGCCTTGATGGCACCCTCTACGGCCTGACGGGCAGCTGCCCACTCATCTTCTGAAAGTTCCTCCTGATCAGTCTTCGTCAGCACGTCGGGCATGCGGGTCAGCGTATAGAGCCAATCCTGAGGCTCGGGAATACCTACCTTCTGAGCCACGTCTTTCAGCTGATGATAGTAGTTTTCCACCAAAGCGGCGTTTACAGGCGTAGCGTCCACACCAGCATCCTTCTCAATCCAGAGGCTGAAGTCCACCTTGCCGCGCTCCAGTGAGGCAGCAATCATCTGACGGATCTCCATCTCCTTCTCACGATACAGGGGAGCAATACGTGTCTGCAAGTCGAGTTGCTTTGAATTAAGCGACTTAATTTCCGCACTAATCTTCTTGTCCTTAAACACTACGACCACTTTGCCGTAGCCAGTCATTGATTGTATCATTGTTTGCTTCGTTTTTTATTTCAAGATGCAAAGTTACTACTTTCTTCCAAATTATCGGCATTAATAACTAGTTTTCTGCAAAGAACACGGAATTTATACTCATAAAAAGCATTATCTCTTTCTGAGAAAAGCCTTATCTCAGACAATGCTCACATGGAAAGAATGCTCCCTGGTTTCCTGACTCTACGACACTAACCAGCAAAGAAAAAGAGCTAGCAGATTGTTGACAACAACTTTTATTAACAATTTAACGGAATATTTTCCGCGATAAGATTTATAAATGAATCGAAAAAAAAGTTTTATGGTTCTGCGTCAATTTGGGTGGTAAATTCTTGTCACATTATTTAACTAACAAATTGACAATCAATACATTAGTTAACTAAATAGAGTTGCAGATGTGCGTATTTTTTCGTATCTTTGTGTGTGAAGCGAAGAAAGAAAAAGCGCCCATCTGCATGGCGCAAAGGTACGAAGAAATCTGGACTTACCAAAGTAATCGGCCAGATAAAATCAATTGTGAGTGAAAAATGCCGTTCCTGGCATATCGGATTAGATAATATGAAGCGTGACGGCGAGTGTTTAACCATCTATGGTCATACGAAGGGAGTGATGTCAGTATGTCCTTGCTGTGGAAAACGGACTTCGAGCGTCCACTGTTATCGCTTACGTAAGATTCAGTGTACGGAATGGCTTGGCCATCATGCAACGCTGATTCTTCAGACACGTCATTTTGTATGTACCAACGCCAAGTGCGAACGTAAGACTTTCGCCGAGCCGCTAATGATGCCACATTCTTATGGACGTCACACATACGAGGTCGAGAATCGTATCCGTCAAGAGTCATTGGAACTGACGGCACGTAAGGCTTCTAAGACACTGGCTATTCAACATATCCAAATCAGCGCATCTTCCTGTATCCGAGTATTACGGTCAATGGGTAGGATAAACCCACAGGTACGCACCAGCGGTTATGTGGGTCTGGATGATTTTGCGAAGTGTAAAGGGCATAAGTACATGTGTGTCATAGTGGATCATTATACGCGTCAGCCCCTTGCCGTTTTCGATTCACGCTATGGCCAGGAGATTACAGACTGGCTGGCCTCGCATCCAGAGATAAAGGTGGTCACACGTGACGGTAGCCGGAGCTATGCCGCCATCATCAGCGCAGCGTCGGGACTGATTATGCAGATATCAGACCGTTTTCATCTGATGCAGAATCTGAAAAAAGCATCCGTCGAGCCGATAAAGAGTCTGCTGGGACAGGTCAAGGAGAAAATGCCATATCCATATCCTACGGAAGAGGAAGCATACAAGTCTATTGTCGATGCCATTTGTCAGATGGGTGAACAGAGGCACCGTGACAGGGTCCGGCTCTTCTATGCTGCCCGTCGTCTCAAGATCATGGGGTCTCTAAGTTTGCACTCTGATAGAGAATATCAGTGAAGAATTTGCTCAATACCGGCCAATTCCTTACCTTTGTTGTCAGAAGGAGG
>CACYNE010000060.1 GCA_902775605.1 uncultured Prevotellaceae bacterium | reverse complement strand
TCTTCTAATATGGAGGAATATCAAACAAAGTTGGCCAAGTTTCTTGAATAAAAAGTAGAATCAGCGAACACTAAATTATAATGGGGTCGGAGAATTAGAGTTCTTTCTCCGACCCCCATATTTTTTCTACCATTCATAATCCACCACATACTTATCGGAAGCGACATCTCTTCTCCAGCCAACTTTACAAAAGAGCCTATGTATTCCTATCTGGATGTCGGATTCCCACGGTGGGAACTACTTATTCCCACGTTGGGACTATGATGTTCCCACGTTGGGACTAAAACAGTCCCATACTTGGGAATAAATACAAGTATAATCAGGCTATTGGACATTTTATGTACATATAGCGAAAAGTCTTAAAGACTTAACATTCATTTTCAAAAAAGTCCCTGTTTATGGGCGTTTCAGAAGATTTGGGGGCACTCAAGAGTTAACATAAGAGTTAACATAGAGTTAACGCAGACTTAACATGTTAACTCTATGTTAAGTCTATGTTAAGTGTTACGTTAAGTCTTTTGGGGTGCTCTACAAACACAACTAACTAAATACCAGTAAGTTACAATATCTGCATGTTAAGTATTGAAGAAAAACAAGCTTTTCTTTTGCATTTCTCTCGTTTTTTCGTACCTCTGCGATTAAAAATCGCGAAGGTACTCCGTCTCGGAAGAAAAAACAAACGAGTTTGTTTTGTTCTTCGCTCAACTTTTCGTACCTTTGCAACCTCTATGATGAAGAACGACGGAGAAGGAACAAGCAATAAGCTGAACATTAATCAATGGGCAGAGGAAGACCGCCCCAGAGAGAAGATGGAACGGTTGGGGGCGCAGGCACTCAGCGACGCTGAGTTGCTGGCCATCCTCATTGGCTCTGGCTCGCCCCAGGAAGATGCCGTCTCACTCATGAAGCGCATCCTCGCCGACTGCAACAACAACCTCAACACACTGGGCAAGAAAAGCATTCACGACCTCTGCCAATATAATGGCGTGGGCCCTGCCAAGGCCATCACCATCATGGCGGCCTGCGAACTGGGCAAGCGCCGTCAGCAAGAAAAGGCTGAGGAGCGTCCCGACCTGGGCACAGCCACGAAGATCTATAACCACATGCATCCCAAGTTGCAGGACAAGGACGTGGAAGAGTTCTGGATCCTGCTGATGAACCAGAATCATCGCCTCATCAAAGAGGTATGCATCGCTCACGGTGGTATCTCCGAGGTCAGCGTTGACATCCGTATCATCATGCGCGAGGCCGTGCTCTGCAATACGACCATCATGGCCGTATGCCACAATCACCCTTCAGGCAACCTTCGCCCCAGTGCGGCGGACAACGACCTCACTGAGAGCATCAAAAGGGCCTGCGCCGTGATGCGCATCCATTTCATGGACCACATCATCATCACCGATGGCACTTATTTTTCCTACCACGAAAGTGGCAGGTGCTAACATATCATCACTCACTAAACTTACTTTTAATCTATGAAGTTTATTCACACCCTTTCATCACTCGCTATCACAACAGCAATGATTACATCACTGAGTGCCTGTCAGCAGGCAAAACCTGAGAACCCGCTACTCCAGGAGAGCGGTTTATCACTGAATGCGCCCGACTTCAACAAGATTCAGGTGTCCGACTACTTGCCTGCCTTCGAGGTGGCCATCCAGGAGCAACGCGACAACATCCAGAAGATTGTGGAGTGCCAGGAGCCTGCCACCTTCGAGAACACCATCCTTCCCCTTGAAGAGAGCGGTCGCCTGCTCGATCGCGTGAGCCGCATCTTCTTTGCCCTTGTCGAAGCCGACAAGACGCCTGAACTGGGCGAGATTGAGAAGAAGGTACAGCCCATGCTCACCGACCTTGACAACGAGATTATGTTCAACAAGGCACTCTTCACCCGCATCAAGGAGGTCTATGACACACAGCACGACAACCTGCAAGGCGAAGACCAGAAGCTCTTGGAGGAAACCTATAAGGAATTCGTACGCAAGGGTGCGCTCCTGCCAGAAGACAAGATGGCACGCATGAAGGAGATCAACCTTGCCATCTCTGACCTGCAGCAGAAGTGGGGCGACATGTTGCCTGACGCCACCAACGACGCCGTGGTGTGGGTTGACAAGAAGGAAGACCTGGCCGGTCTCTCTGAAGCCGACATCGCCCAGTGCGCCAAGGATGCTGAGAGTCGTGGCAAGAAGGCACCCTATGCCATCGTCATCGTCAACACTACCCAGCAGCCCCTTCTCAGCAGTCTCGACAACCGCGAACTGCGCAAGAAGGTCTATGAGGCCTCTGTTCATCGCGCCGACGGCACGGGCAAGTACAACACCTACCCCATCGTTTGCGAGATAGCCAAGCTCCGTGCCGAGCAGGCAGAGATCATGGGTTATCCCAACTATGCCGCCTACTCGCTGGAGAAGACCATGGCCAAGACTCCCGAGAATGTTTACGCCTTCCTCAAGAACCTCATCAGCCAGTATGCCCCCAAGGCCGATGCCGAGACCAAGGCCATCGAGGATTATGCAAAAAAACAGCAGCCAACAGCCAATGGCCAAGAGCCGTTCACTCTGCAGCCCTACGACCGCTTCTACTACTCTGCAAAGATGAAGAAGGAGTTGCTCGACGTGAGCGACGAAGAGGTAAAGCCCTATTTCAATGTTGACAGCGTGCTCATCAACGGCGTCTTCTATGCCGCCAACCGCGCCTATGGCCTCACCTTCAAGGAGCGCACCGACATTCCTCTCTACAACCCCGACATGAGAGCCTTCGAGGTGATCGACAAAGACGGCAAGACCAAGGCCCTGTTCTATACCGACTATTTCCGTCGCCCCACCAAGCGCGGTGGCGCATGGATGGACGGTTTCCAGAAGCAGAGTCGCCAGTGGAACCAGCTGCCTATCATCTTCAATGTATGCAACAGCGCCAAGGCCCCCGAAGGACAGCCCTCGCTGCTCACCTGGGATGAGGTGACTACGATGTTCCATGAGTTTGGCCACGCCCTTCACGGCATCCTCTCTGACTGTCAGTACAACACCCTGAGCGGCACCAGCGTGGCTCGCGACTTCGTGGAGATGCCCTCACAGTTCAACGAGTCGTTCGCCTCTATCCCCGAGGTCTTCGACCACTATGCCCTGCACTACAAGACTGGCGAGCCCATGCCTGCCGACCTCAAGGAGCGCATGCTGAAGAGCATCAACTTCCAGACAGCCTATGCCCTTGGCGAGAACCTCGCAGCCACCTGCGTCGATCTGGCTTGGCACATGCTGGCCTCAAAGGACATCCCCACCCCCGAGCAGGCAGAAGCCTTCGAGGCAGAAGCCCTGCGTCAGGTAGGCTTGTTCAACAACCAGATTCCTCCCCGTTATCACACCAGTTACTTCAACCACGTGTGGGGCGGAGGCTATGCAGCTGGCTACTATAGCTATCTGTGGACCGAGGTGCTGGCCGTCAACGTAGCTGATGTCTTTGCCCAGCGCGGTGCACTGGATCCCAAGACTGGTCAGGACATGCGCGACAAGATTCTGAGTCGTGGCAACACAGGCGACCTCATGCAGATGTTTACCGACTTCACCGGCATGACTCAGCCCGACGCTTCCAGCCTGCTGAAGGCCCGCGGACTGTAACAGAAAAGAGGTAAGAATTAGAAAATTGCTGCAAAGATACGTGTATTAAATAAAAAATGCGTATCTTTGCAGCAATTATGTTACAAGAAGAAAAGACCAAAATCGAAGAGCGGATTGTAGATGTGCTGAAGACCGTCTATGACCCGGAGATTCCCGTCAACATCTATGACCTGGGAATGATTTATAAGATTGACGTACAGGACGACTCTTCCGTAGAGTTGGATATGACCTTTACTGCGCCCAACTGCCCTGCTGCCGACTTCATCCTGGAAGACGTGCGCACCAAAGTGGAGAGCGTGGAAGGCGTCAAGGGTGCCAATGTCAACCTGGTGTTCGAGCCCGCTTGGGATCAGAGCATGATGAGCGAGGAAGCGAGAGTCGAACTGGGATTTGACTAATTCGAAATGACGATATATCGAAATCACGACATTACGAAATGACGACATGAAGAATATCTATTTCCTATCAGATGCCCATCTTGGCTCCTGGGCCATTGAACACAGGCGCATGCAGGAGCGCCGGTTGGTGCGCTTCCTTGACACCATCAAGGACAAGGCAGCGGCTGTCTATCTGTTGGGCGATATGTTCGACTTCTGGTACGAATATAAATATGTGGTGCCCAAAGGCTTCACCCGCTTCCTGGGCAAGTTGTCCGAACTCACCGACATGGGCGTCGAGGTGCACTATTTCACCGGCAACCACGACATCTGGGCCTACGACTATTTAGAAAAGGAGTGTGGCGTCATCCTGCACAAGCAGCCACAGACCATCGAGCTGTATGGCAAGATCTTCTATCTGGCCCACGGCGACGGACTGGGCGACCCCAACAAGTCGTTCAAGCTGATTCGCAGCATCTTCCACAACAAGACCTGCCAATGGCTCTTCTCGGCCCTGCATCCCCGTTGGGGCATGTGGTTCGGACTCACATGGGCCAAGCACTCACGCCTGAAGCATGGGGAAGGGGGCGATCCCCCATATCTGGGTGACGACAAGGAGCATCTGATTCTCTACACCAAGAAATACATTCAGTATCACTCCAACGTAGATTATTTCATCTATGGTCATCGCCATATCGAGGTGGACCTGCAACTCACCAAGAAGGCGCGCGTCATCATCCTGGGCGACTGGATCAGTCAGTTCACCTACGTTGTTTACGACGGCCAGCACCTGCTCATGCAGCAATACATCGAGGGAGAGAGCAAGCTATAGATGAGAATGAAAAATGATAGATGAAAAATGAAAGATGAAAAATGAAAGATATGATTAGATTTGAGCACAAATTCAGCCACAAAAACTAATCATATCTCTCATCTTTTATCTAAACAAAGGATTCTTTCGAGAAGAATCCTTTGTTATTTTTACAGCAGGTTCATCGTGTCTGTAGCAATCATCAGCTCCTCGTCGGTGGGAATCACAACAACCTTCACCTTTGAGTCGTCAGCAGAGATGATAGCCTCTTCGCCACGAACGTTGTTCTTCTGGTCGTCGAACTTCACTCCCAGGAACTCCAAGCCTTTGCAGACCTCAGAGCGCATGCCGATCTGGTTCTCGCCAACACCAGCGGTGAAGACAATCACATCGACACCACCCATAGCGGCAGCATAAGCACCGATATACTTCTTGATGCGATAGAAATACATCTCCTGGGCCAGGATGGCACGAGGCTCACCAGCCTTGGCAGCGTTCTCCACGTCGCGCATATCGCTTGAACCGCCAGTGATACCAGCCACACCACTCTTCTTGTTGAGCAGGTTGCTCATACCGTCGGCATCTAGACCGAGCTTCTTCTCGAGGAAGGTCACAGCTCCGCCGTCGATATCGCCAGAGCGAGTACCCATGACGAGACCCTCCAGAGGAGTGAGACCCATTGAGGTGTCAATGCACTTGCCGTCGAGGACAGCAGCGATAGAGCCACCATTACCAATGTGACAGGTAATCATCTTGGTACCCTTGGCCTTGATGCCCAGGAACTCGCAGGCGCGAGCCGACACATAGCGGTGAGAGGTTCCGTGGAAGCCATAGCGACGAACGCCATACTTCTCATACAGCTCGTAAGGAATAGCATACATATAAGCCATGGCAGGCATGGTCTGATGGAAGGCGGTATCAAACACGCCCACCTGGGGCAGACCAGGCATCAGCTCCTTCACGGCGTTAACGCCCTTCAGGTTGGCAGGGTTGTGCAGGGGAGCCAGGTCAGAGCACTCCTCAAAGGCCTTCAGCACCTCGTCGGTCAGCACCACAGACTTGTTGAACTTCTCGCCGCCGTGCACCATACGATGACCCACAGCATCAATCTCGTCAAGACTCTTAATCACACCAATCTCAGGATCGGTGAGCAGAGAGAAGATAAACTTCACGCCCTCGGTATGCTCGGGGATGTCGTGCATAATCTGCTTCTTCTCACCATTAGCGAGCTTCACCTTTACGAAAGCATTGTCCAAGCCTACACGCTCAGCACCGCCACTGGTCATCACGGATTTATCATCCATGTTATATAATGCATATTTAATAGAACTGCTGCCACAGTTAAGAACTAAAATCTTCATGATACTTTTTCTTTTTTGAAACGAATTCGAATAATTGGAATAATTATTTCACGAATGAGAATAAAAAATTATTTTATCTCGTCGATGATATAGTATTTGTAATTATCATGATTCAGGAGCACAAAATCATCTTCTTCGGGAAGATATAGATAACGCTCCGCATACAACTGTTTTTCACCGAAATTGAAAAGGATACCTCTGTTTTTCTTTGAAATACGCATATAATTCATCAACTGCGCACGATGATCGGAACAAACTTCTTCAACAGACTTGAATTCTATAATAATATTCTTATAATAGAAATCTGCATAGTAGGTCTTCTCCATAGGGATACCTTTATATTGTAGTTTTAATTCCTTTTCTCGTTCAATCGGTTCTCCTCTAAGTTTCATTTCCAAAGCATAGGCTTCTTGATAGACTTGCTCTGCCATACCTCGCCCTAAGGTTTTGTGAACCTCCATGGCAATTCCCACAGCATTATACATGTCCAAATACTCCTGCTTTGTCATATTATCATTCCAATTCGTAAAATAATTATTCTAATTCGTGAAATAATTATTCCAATTATTCTAATTCGTTTCTATATTTACAATTTTTATAATTCGTTTCTTTATTTAATTGTACCTTTCTACTTCTTGGCGTCCATTGCCTGACAAGCGGTGATAGCTACCAGATAATAGATATCCTCTACTGAGCAACCACGAGAGAGGTCGTTCACAGGACGAGCGATACCCTGCAGGATGGGACCGATAGCCGTAGCACCAGCCAGACGCTGCACCAGCTTATAAGCGATATTACCTACCTCGAGGCAAGGCATCACCAGTACGTTGGCCTTACCGGCAATCTCAGAACCGGGAGCCTTCTTCGTGCCTACAGAGGGAACGAGGGCGGCATCTGCCTGCAACTCACCGTCAATCTTCAGGCTGGGATCCAACTCCTTAGCCAGCTTCGTAGCCTCAACCACCTTGTCAACCACCTCGTGAGAAGCAGAACCCTTGGTAGAGAAGCTCAGCATTGCCACACGGGGATCAGCAAAGCCAGCCACGCTCTTGGCGGTCTGAGCCGTGCACACAGCAATCTGACTCAGCTGATTGGCATCGGGCATAGGCGTCACAGCCACGTCACCGAATACCAGCACGCCATTCTCGCCATACTCAGGCTTATCAGTAATCATCAGCATAGCACCGCTCACGCAGGTGATGCCAGGTGCACACTTGATAATCTGCAGGGCAGGACGCAGGGTCTCGCCGGTTGTAGAAAGAGCACCCGAGATCTGGCCGTCGGCACCCTCGGTCTTGATAATCATACAACCCAGGTAGAGAGGATCCTTCACCAGCTCGCGAGCCTTCTCGATGGTCATGCCCTTCTTCTCGCGAAGCTTCTGCAGCAACTGAGCCATCTCCTCGCTCTTCTCATAGTTCAGCGGGTCAATCAGCGTAGCCTTGTCAATATGAGTCAGTCCCTTCTCCTTGGCCAGAGCGTGAACCTTCTCAGGGTTACCAATCAAAATAAGGTCTGCGATGTCGTCTGCCAACACACGGTCGGCAGCCGTCAGTGTGCGCTCCTCTTCTGCTTCAGGGAGCACAATGCGCTGCTTGTTACTCTTTGCACGCGCAATGATTTGTTCAATTAATCCCATAGTTTATATATTGATTTAGTAATTTTTCATATGATGCATGCAAAATTACTAAAAATTATCCGAACATCAGTCAGATATCCGGATTATTTTTATTTTTTGTCTTTTGCACCCTACGATTTCATTAATTCCGTCAGCGTGGATTCCAGCTCCTCGGCCGACAGGCGCAACTTCAGCTGGCCGTTACGGGCAATGCTGATACCGCCCGTCTCCTCCGACACGATGATACAAAGGGCATCGCTCTCCTGCGACATGCCCAGGGCAGCACGGTGGCGCAATCCCAGATGCTTCGGAATGTCCAGGTCGTGACTCACGGGCAGGATACAGCCAGCTGCCTTGATGCGATGATTGCTAATCACCATGGCTCCGTCGTGCAGCGGTGAATTCTTGAAGAAGATGTTTTCTATGAGACGCTGGTTCACGATGGCATCAATCAGTTCGCCCGTGGCCACGATGTCGTTCAGAGGCATGTTGGCCTCGATCACCATCAGCGCGCCCACCTTACCCTTGGCCATCGACATGGCAGCCATCACAATGGGCATGATGCTCTTCTTCACCTTGGCGTCGCTCTGCTCTTCCTCACGTTTAGGCGAGAAGAGACGCACCAGCGTACGGATGCGCCGATGGGCACCCAGATTATAAAGCACCTTACGGATATCCTCCTGGAAGATGACAACGATGACGATAAAGCCCACCGACACCAGTTTGTCGAGGATGGCACCCAGCAGTTTCATCTCAAGCACCTGCGACACAAACACCCACACCAGGACAAAGATCATGATGCCGACGAACACATTGAGTGAGCGCGACTCACGCATCAGCCGGTAGGTGTAATACAACAGCACCGCCACCAGCAGGATGTCAATAATGTCTTTAATTCCGAATTCTATCATACATCTTGACTATTTCCACAGCCTCCTTCACATCGTGCACACGCAGGATATTGGCACCCTTCATCAGTGCAATGGTATTCAGGAATGTCGTTCCGTTGAGGGCCTCGTCCTGAGTGATTCCCAGCAACTTATATATCATCGACTTGCGCGAGATGCCCACCAGCAACGGCAACTGCATCACCTGAAGTTTCTCCATCTCTGCCATCAGGCGATAGTTGTCGTCCAGTGTCTTTCCGAAGCCGAAGCCCGGATCAAGGATGATGTCGTTCTGTCCCAGGTCGCGCAGCATCTGCACCTTTTGGGCAAAGACCATCAGCGTGTCGTGCAAATCCTTCTGCACAGACATTAGGATATAAGGCACGTGCAGACGGGCCACCATGCGGAACATATCTTTATCACAGCCCTCGCCCACGTCGTTGATAATGTCGGCACCAAACTCCTCCACCACCATACGGGCCACATCGGCCCTAAACGTATCTACCGACAGGGGAACATCTGGCTGCTCGTGCCTCACAATGGCCAGTGCCATGCGCAGACGGCGCATCTCCTCCTCGGCAGTCACCTCCTCGGCACCAGGACGGGTGGAGTAAGCACCCACGTCAATCATCGTGCCGCCCTGCTCCACTATCTCGTTCGCTCTCTGAGCAATTTCCTGCTCCGTCTGCTTACGACTGCCTGCAAAAAAGGAATCGGGCGTCACATTCAGGATGCCCATCACCTGCGGCTCTTTCAAGTCCAGCAATTTTCCCTTGATATTCAGTGTATATTCCATAATCGCCTACAAAGGTACAAATAATTCATAATTCATAATTCATAATTCATAATTATTTTCTAACTTTGCAGCAAAATTCACGTAGTTTATGGATATTAAAGAACTATACAAACTCTATCAGCAGCATCCCTGTATCACCACCGATAGCCGCAACTGTCCCCAGGGCAGCATCTTCCTCGCCTTGAAGGGCGACAAGTTCGATGGCAACCTCTTTGCCGAAGGAGCCCTTCAGAAAGGCTGTGCATACGCCATCGTAGATAATAAGGAGATGGTGAAGGACGAGCGGTACATCTTGGTTGACGACACGCTGCAGACCTTCAAGGACCTGGCTCGCGAGCACCGCCGCCAGTTCAACATCCCCGTCATTGGCATCACCGGCACCAATGGCAAGACAACCACCAAAGAACTCATCAAGGCTGTCCTCTCCGAGAAATACAACGTGCTGGCCACCGAGGGCAACTTCAACAACGACGTGGGCGTGCCCAAGACCCTGCTGCGCCTGCGCCCGGAGCATCAGATAGCCATCATCGAGATGGGTGCCAGCCATCCTGGCGACATCAAGACGCTCGTCGAGACGGCCGAGCCCACCTGTGGCCTTATCACCAATGTGGGGCGTGCCCACCTGCAGGGCTTCGGCTCGTTCGAAGGTGTCATCAAGACCAAGGGCGAGCTCTACGACTTCCTGCGCACCAAGGAGGACGGACTGGTGTTTGTCAATGCCGACAACGACTATCTGTGCGACATGCTGACCGACGAGATGTGGTGCACCCCCTACTCCACCGACCCTGAGAAGCAATATGCTTGCATATCGGGCGAGGTACTGAGCTGCGACCCCTTGCTGAAGTTCCGCTGGCGCAAGCCCCTCATGGAACTGGAAGAGACGGGGGCTTCACAAAAATGGCACAAGGTGCAGACCAACCTAATTGGTACCTATAACATCGACAACCTGCTGGCGGCCATCGCCGTGGGCATCAACTTCAACGTAGATCGCAAGCAGATCTGCCACGCCCTGGAGACCTATGTTCCCACCAACAACCGCTCGCAACTCACTGAGACACCTTACAATCGTCTCATCGTGGATGCCTATAATGCCAACCCATCGAGCATGGCTGCCGCCCTCGAGAACTTCCAGATGGTAGTTCCTCACGAAGGCGAGACAAAGATGGCTATCCTGGGCGACATGCGCGAGTTGGGCGAGGTGAGTCTTGAGGAACATCAGAAGACCGTTGACTTGTTGGCTGCGTCGAGCCTCACCAACGTTTGGCTGGTTGGCGAGGAATTTGGCAAGACCAATACGCAGTTCCGCAAGTTCAAGGATGTGGAAGAGGTAAAGGCTGAGATACAAAAAAAACGTCCCACTGGCCACCTCATTCTCATCAAAGGTTCCAATGGAACGAAACTCTTCCAGTTGCCCGAGTTGCTATAACGCCTTCAGGCATTTTCTCATCATACGCGTACTCTGTTTCTCCAGGGTACGCGTTTTTTTATCCGGTCGCCATTGGGGGAATACGTTCTTCAACACATATTTCTTTGTTTCCTGCTCAGGCATAACGGTCTCCACCGTATTCTTCTCATCGCCCATTGTAAACGTCACCACATTCGATTTGGGCGTAATATTCTGCCCCGTCGCATCCATTGTGCCATATTCCAGGAAGGTGCTCTGTATGGTGCGCATGCCGCGAGGCTCAAAGCGCGACTTCTGCAGATGCTCTGGCGTTTCCAGCGTGGTATAAAGCCAGATGCAGCGAGGCTGCGCCTGCCACCCACGGGCATAGAGAAAGTCCGACGCATCATTGCGAATGGTGCAATGGCTGAACACATAGCCCCACTGTGTCTTCGATGTGCGAGGCGCGGCAATGATGTCCCTGCCGCCACCTTCCGCCTTGCGCCTCTCCGTCACCAACAGGCAATGATCAAAGAACACATCGCCCGCTCCACAGATAAAATCCACCGTGCCATGAATCTCTGAATCCACGAAATACGAATGCCCGTATTCGTTGTTGCTGTAATAGGTGTCCTGATACGACAGCATCCTCACACGATTAAAGATAGTGTTATCACCCTTGTCCTGCCAGCATACCGCCCTTCCCGCAGCCCCCGAATGGTAATAATCTAAGGCGTTCTTTAGCGTCAGGTCCTGCACATAGGTGTTGCGTCCGCGGTTCAACAGCGTAGCCGTCTTACTGATGCCTTCGTCTTCTATCTTTGGCGCATTCACGATGAT
>CACYNE010000059.1 GCA_902775605.1 uncultured Prevotellaceae bacterium | reverse complement strand
ATGTTTCAACAGAGGCGGCAAACCGTATTGAGTATCTTCAGACCGGTAAGGTTGATATCGTACTTGCAAACTTCACAGTAACCGAAGAGAGAGCAGAAAAGGTTGACTTTGCTCTTCCTTATATGAACGTAGCTCTCGGAGTTGTTTCTCCCGAAGCAAACGTTATTACCGATCTTTCGCAGATAGGAAGCGACGATCAGGTGATCGTAATCTCAGGAACCACAGCAGAGACTTATCTTGAGAAGAACTATCCCGATATCACCCTTGTCTACAGTCCAGAACGCAAGGGCAAGGCCGCAGCCATGCAACACGGTCTGCGCGAAAACAAATCAGAGTATGTGGTCTTTACCGATGCCAACACCATGCTGAATGCTGACGCCATCCGCGAGATTGTACGCCAGTTCATGAGAGAGAATGTGAGTTGTGTGTCGGGCGAGAAGCGTGTCAGCGCCCGTCACGATGGACAGGCAGCTGCCGAGGGCGAAGGCATCTATTGGAAATATGAGAGTGCCCTCAAGCAGTGGGACAGCGACCTTTTTTCCGCCATGGGAGCTGCAGGAGAACTCTTTGCCGTCCGCATGTGCCACTACCGCGAGGCTCCAAGCAATGCCCTTCTCGACGACTTCATGATGTCAATGCTCATCTTAAAAGATGGGCATCGCATTGCCTATACGAGCAATGCCTACGCCATGGAATATGGTTCTGCCGACCTCGAAGAAGAGTCAAAGCGCAAGCGTCGCATAGCTGCAGGTGGACTGCAGAGCATCTGGTGGCTGCGCAGCATGATGAATCCCTTCGCCTATCCGAAGGTAGCCTTCCAGTTTGTGTCCCACCGCGTACTCCGCTGGAGCATTACCCCATTAGCAATGATTGCCCTCATTCCCCTCAACTTCCTGCTCATTCTGTTGTGCTGGCATTGGGGCTATACCTTCGCAGGCATCATGCAGTTACTGTTCTACCTTGCAGCCCTTGCCGGCTACCTATTGGAGTGCCTAGGCCACAGGAATAAGATACTCTACGTGCCCTATTACTTCTTGTTTATGAACCTGAATGTATTCAAGGGAATCAGCTATTTAATGACCCATCATGACAGCGGAACATGGGAAAAAGCACGTCGAGGATAATTTTTCTGTAAGTTTTTTAGGATTTTATTCGGCTGTCACATTTTTTTTATTACTTTTGCACTCGAAAGTCATTGAATATTCAAGAATGAGTCTAGACGAGAAAGAAATATTAGAGCGGAAGTATTCTGAGACACTTCAGAAACTTGACATAGCCAATGCACAATTAAAGCAGGCTAATCAGAAGTTGAAAGAATACGAAGAAAAGGCAGCCAAGGCAGAAAAGGCTAGCCAGATGAAGTCGTTATTCTTGGCCAACATGTCCCATGAGATTCGTACTCCCCTGAATGCCATCGAGGGTTTCTCTCGAGTAATGGCCGAGACCGACTCGCAGGAAGAGCGTCTGAACTACATGGAGATCATTGAGAGCAACAATAGTCGTTTGCTCAGTTTAGTCAACGAAATCCTTGACCTATCAAGAGTGGAATCTGGCGAGATTGTCATCAAGAAGCACCCCACGGATTTGAACACCCTGATGAGCAGCATCAAGCAGCTGTTCAAGTTCCGCTGTCCTGAGACAGTTATCCTTAACTGGAAGAAGCCAGACCTCCCCGCAGTAATGAATACAGATGAGAACCGCCTGACACAGGTGTTCTCGAATCTGATATCTAATGCCTTGAAGCATACCCCAAGGGGCACCATCTCCTATGGTTACAAACTCATTAACAACACCGAGGAGATAGAGTTCTTTGTGGCAGACACTGGTTCGGGCATCGACCCCAAGTTTATTGACCACATCTTCGACACCTATGCCTCGAAAGATGCAGAGCAGCAGCGCGGCTTCGGCCTCGGCTTGGCTCTCTGCCGCATCATCGTTGAGAAGATGGGAGGTCACATCTCAGTAAAATCTACCCTGGGACAGGGTTCTGTGTTTACCTTCACACTGCCCTTCACCGGCAACGTGGGCGGCATGTCTATCAGCAACCGCTCGGTGAACAACATGCGTACGCTCCGTGTAAGTAAGCACCCAGACCAGAATACGATGAAGACCGTTTTGGTGGCTGAGGATGAGGAGAGCAACTATGAGTTGGTGCGCATCGTGCTCCAGAAGCGCTATAACCTGTTGCGTGCCCACAATGGTATTGAGGCCGTGACGATGTTTGAGGAAGACAAGCCCGACCTGATTCTCATGGATATTCGTATGCCTGAGATGGACGGCTTGGATGCCACCCGCATCATCAAGGAAGTCAATCAGGATGTACCCATCATCGCCCTCAGTGCCTTCGCCTTCCCCGAGAACATTCGCGAGGCTAAGGCAGCTGGTTGCAATGACTTCATGGCAAAGCCCTTCAAGGTGGAAGACCTGATTGAAATCATCAAGCACTACATAGGTTCTTAAATGGCGAAAAAAGGCGTCCTTAAATACATCTCATTCATGCTCTTGCTTATCAGCACGCTGATAGCAGTATTTACCCTTTTTGGCCTTTGCGGCGGCATGATTGACCCTGCCAGGGGCACAGCCATGGCTATGCTGGTTTACATCCTGCCCTTCCTTCTGGGCGGCAATGTCCTCACAGCCATCTATTGGATTGCCCGCCGCCGCTGGCATTGGCTGGTCATCCCCGCCATTCCCCTGTTGTTCAGCATTCCCTACATCGGCACCAATTATCAGCCGGGCTTCTTCCATGATGGCGAGACTGACCATTCGGGCATCAAGGTGGCCACCTATAACGTGGCCCTCTTTGGGCGCGAGACCTCTGGATTTAAGGCCCTCGATATTCTGGCAGAGATGAAGCGCGAGAATGTGGATATCCTCTGCTTGCAGGAATATCTGGACACCAGTGGCGATAAAATCAACTCTGACAGTTACAAGGAGTATTTCCCCTACTTCTGCTTTGGGCGCAGCGATATGATTATCTATAGCAGATATCCCATTGAGCGTCACGAAGTTATAGATTTCGGACCAACCAACAACAGCGGCATGTGGGCTGATATCAACATTAACGAGCGCATCGTGCGCGTGTATAATGTGCACCTTGAGACCACTGGCTTCAACGGCACCCTGCATCGCATTGCCAAGATGGAGACGAAGGGACAGTCGGTAGAGGACAACGCCGTGATCAATGCCATCTATGGCAGTTACACCCGAGGCATGGCCATCCGTGCACGTCAAGCCGACTTGGTGGCTAACGAGATTCAGCAGTCGCATTATCCTGCCATCGTTTGTGGCGACTTCAACGATGTGCCCTATTCCTATGTCTATAACACTATGTTGGGCGACCTTGTGGATGGATTCAAGGAGTGCGGAAAGGGCCTTATGTACACCTTCACAGGCAAGAAGATAGTACGCATTGACTACATCTTCCACGACAAGAATCTAGTAGGCGAGAGCTATTACAAGACCGACCTCACCTACTCCGACCACTATCCCGTGTTTATGAAGATTCTCTTCTGAATATCAAGAAGAAGCGAAAAATAAAGAGCGACACCCCGTTGGAGTGCCGCTTTTCTTATGTCCTTTTACTGGATGATTTTAAACCTCACGCGAAACGAGCGTTCCATATCGTCCCAGTTGGTTCCCAGCATCTCGAAACGCCCTATCTGACTCGTTGAGCGCACGTGCTTGCCTATGCAGGGACACACATCATAGTCGCCGATACGCACCAGTCTGATGGTCTCGCTGGCATCATCAGGCAGACGGTCTAGGGTGATGCCATCGGGCAGGGTGTCGCGCGTTGCAAACTCAAACGTTACGGGCAGATCCTCCTCAATCAACTCATTCATCCTGCGCTCTATCTCCTTTTCCTCCTGACGTGAAGGCTTGTGGTCCAGATGAAAACTCATCTTGCTCTTCTTCCTTTCCACATGCGCATTATAACTGCGTCCGCAGCCAAAGAGCCTAATCATGGTCTGATTCAGCAGATGCTCCGCCGTGTGTGCTGGCGGAAACTCCTCCTTGTTGTGCTCGTTTAGTTCGTAGTCCATGCCTTTATTCGTAGTGTCTGATTCTCACGTCAATGCCGTCGCCCTTGAGTTGTGCGGGCAACTTACTCACGTCGGTCTGACCATAATGATAAGGGAACAGCACCTTGGGTTTCACCGTCTGGGCTGCCTTTACCAACTGCTCCGTTGTCATCGTGTAGGGCTGATTGCAGGGCAGGAAGGCAATATCGATGTCCTTGATATCGGCCATCTCAGGAATATCCTCCGTATCGCCGGCAATATAGATTCTCAGACCGTCAATGGTCAGGATATAGCCATTGTCACGACCTTTGGGATGGAACTGCGTGCGACCCTCTGTCGTGTTATAGGCAGGCACGGCCTCCACCTTGATGCCATCCAGCTCCAGGGTCTCTCCGTTGCTCATGGCCTGGCCATCGCCATACATGCCCTTACACACCTGATTCAGAACCACTTGCGTGCCATCCTTCGTCAGTTTCTTGAGTGCATCCATATCAAAGTGGTCACCATGCTCATGCGTCACGAAAATATAGTCGGCCTTAGGCATGGCAGTATAATCTATGGTCTTGTTGCCCAGTTTCGTCACGGGGTCAATCATTATCTCCTTGCCATCAAAATCAATGCGGATGCTGGCGTGAACCAAGGCGTGGAAACGTATCATCTTGCCACTTTTGGTTTGAAACTCGTCCACGTCATATACATCTGACAGGGTGACGGCCTTGCCTGCTTCCTTCCATGCGTTGAAGCCTCCCAGCAGGTTCACGCACTCATAACCCTCGGCGGCAAGTTTCTCGGCAGCTGCCGATGAACGGCGTCCCGTACGGCAGTAGATGGCAATCTTCTTCGACTTCGACAGCGAGGACTTCACCTTATCTATAAAATCATCCTCGGCAGAATCAATACTGATGGCACCCTCAATGTGCCCTTCGGTATATTCCACATTCGTACGCACGTCGAGCACCAGTACATTGGTCTCCTCAATCACCTTGGCAAAACCCTCCACGTCAACATTCTCATAACTTTGCTGACCACAGGCCGTCGTAAGGCCCAATATTGCTAACAAGCAAATCAAAAATTTCTTCATAATCAGATACAAATAATTCCTTTTTTGCTGATTTTTTTTATTGGTGCAAAGTTAACACAAATAATCGACACGCCAAAAAAAATTATGCAGATTTTTCGATACAACCTGTATAAAATGTTTGCTCATATCAAAAAAAATAAGTACCTTTGCTCGCAAAATGACTCGAACAACTCAAAAGTAAACATGACATGAGTAAAACGGTATTGATTACAGGCGCAACAAGCGGCATCGGACTGGCCTGCGCCAACAAGTTTGCAGAGAACGGTGACAAGTTGATTCTCACCGGCAGAAGCGAACAGAAACTGGAAGAAATTAAAAAGAAACTCGCTGCCAAGGGCGCACAAGTACTAACCCTGGCATTCGACGTGAGAGACAGCGCAACCGCAAAGAAGTTTATTGAAACACTGCCCGAAAACTGGCGAGAGATTGACGTCCTGGTGAACAACGCAGGACTGGCTCTGGGCCTGGAACCTGAATACGAGGGCAACACCGAGGACTGGGACACCATGATTGACACCAATATCAAAGGTTTGCTGACGATGACCCGCTTGGTGGTGCCTGGCATGGTAAGCCGCAACAAGGGGCATGTCATCAACATCGGTTCGGTGGCTGGCGATGCTGCCTATGCTGGCGGCAACGTGTATTGTGCCACAAAGGCTGCTGTGAAAGCCCTCTCTGACGGACTGCGAATTGACGTGGCCAACACTGCCATCCGCGTGACAAATCTGAAGCCGGGCCTCGTTGAGACCAACTTCAGCAACGTCCGATTCCATGGCGACACCCAGCGTGCAGAGAACGTGTATAAAGGCATCAAGCCCCTGACGGGCGACGATATTGCCGACGTGGCCGTCTATGCCGCCAACGCTCCCGAGCACGTGCAGATTGCTGAGGTGCTCATCCTGGCCACCCATCAAGCCAGTGGCAGCGTGATTGTCAGGAAGTAAAGAAAAGAGACACTTAGAAGGTTCTAAAGAATTCAAAAAAAGGGGGACGGGCGCATCAGCGTCCGTCCCTCCGTTTTTTAGATGTGGTGCCTTTTTTAGAAAGGCCCCTCCCCCATGCAACTCGTGGTGGTCAGTGCCGTCGCGATGGCCGACAGAATGCTGAAATTACTTTCTATCTGTGCCGAAATATACGATGGACGAGCGAAACATAATCTTCTCGAAGTTCAATGAATAAAACCTTTCAGAATTTTGGCGAGAGCAAAGGGCGGTGATAATAATCTGGATATTGGATGGATAAGTAAACAATATTTTTATGCAAAATGTTTGGCAATCCAATTATTATTCGTATATTTGCAACCGAGTCAGTCACACGGCGCCCGTGTTGACAACTACTATTATATTGACTTACCAGAAGACGGATTCATAGATGTGGATAAGTATGAAAACAAAGAAAGTGATTTTAACATTGCTCATGGCAATGGCATTTAGTCTGAACGGAGTTGCACAGAAGGGCATGAATGGTATAGGAATCAATATTCCTGTAGGCACAGGGGATGGCTTTACATGGGTTGGCGTCGGGGTAAAGTACCAGTACAACATATCCGACTACTTCCGTATTGAGCCCTCGTTTGAATACAGCCCTGTCTATTCAAAAAAAGACTATTTGGGGGTGGTTGACGATTATAACTACATCAAGATGAATGCATTCTTAAATGGCCATATCTTCCTCATGGCTCCTCGACCTATACGCCCATACGTGCTCTTGGGAGCTGGATTTACGCAATGGGGATGCGCTGACATCATATCAAATACATATGCATCTAATTCTTTTTATCAGTCGGAATATAGTGTATATGATGATACGGAAGAGTGTTTTAGCTATCATGCGGGACTGGGGTGCGATTTTCGTTTGACCCACAATATAGCCATGCAGATTGAGGCTACGGCATTTAGTTCTGCAGCAGGTAGCGGCACAGCCAAGAGTGCCATCGTCGATCACAATCACAATGGCAAATGGTACTTCGTTGGCCGCTTGGGATTTGCTTATACCTTCTAAGGATATGATTAGGAATTGGATTGCGACAGTCGTTGTCATTTGCGTGTCTTCTGTCTCTTTTGCTCAGAAAATTGAGATACAGGGCACGAGGTTTGATATTGTGCTGAATGATGCAGATATGACGGCTGCCATTCGTGACAAAGACTACAAAGTGGACGAAGACAAATTCCCAATGTATGCGCAAAACAGAAAGATTGCGCAATTGTCGGAGGGACGAGTAAGAACCTTGATGATACCTGCGAAATACACGGCTACAGACGGAAGGGAATATACCATTACAACCATTGGCAGGGCTGCTTTTGCCGGATTTACGAATATAGATTATGTGGTAATACCTAACACCGTCACCAGCATAGAGGACTATGCCTTCTTCCGTTCCTCAATTACTATGATTGAGATACCAGCATCAGTCACCCATATGGGCAACCGCGTATTCGGTTGGTGCACCAAGCTGCGCAACCTGACACTGCCTTTGGGAATGACGGTTGCTCCAGACCTCTATTCCGAGAGTAAGAAGATAACGGTGAAGTATGAACTGGATGCAGACTTGGCTGGTGCCGTAGCACAGCGTAATAAGACGGTTGAGCCCAGTGTCTATGCCACGACGTCAGATGTTGACATGGACATCCCCATATCGTCGGCATCCAATTCAGAAACCTTTGCAGTGATTATAGCCAACGAGAACTACAAGAAGGTGGCAAAAGTGGCCTGTTCGCTGAACGACGGGCGCACCTTCAGACGCTATTGCGAGAACACGCTTGGCATACCTGCCGAGAACATTCACTATGTGGAAGATGCCACATTAGGTGCGATGACGGCAGAGTTGAATTGGGCTATCCGTGTAGCCAATGCCTATGAGGGTGATGCAAAACTCATCATCTATTATGCCGGTCATGGTATTCCCAACGAGAAAGACGGTGCTGGCTACCTGCTGCCAGTCGATGTGGCAGGCAATGATGTGTCGGCGGCCTATAGCTTAGAAAAACTATATTCGTCATTATCAAATCTGAATGTCAAATTTGTGACGCTCATCATGGATGCCTGCTTCAGTGGTTCGATACGTGGCGACGGCATGTTAACATCAGCCAGAGGTGTTGCCATCAAGGCACGGCCAGAAGAGCCCAAAGGCAACATGGTGGTATTCTCGGCAGCACAAGGGGACGAAACTGCCTATCCTTATGCAGAGAAGGGGCACGGACTTTTTACTTATTTCCTGCTCAAGAAACTTAAGGAAACGAAGGGCAACGTGGACTTCGGCTCCTTAGGTGAATATATCCGCAAGGAAGTGATTCGAAAATCGGCAGTAGTGAACAACAAGGCACAAACACCTATCGTCATGTTTTCTCCAAAAATCAGCAACAGCTGGAAGAGCATGAAATTCAAAGAATAAGTACATAAATTCTTAAAGTAGGTCTATTATAATCCATTTATATAAGTTTGCACCCACATTGAGGTAACTCGATGTGGGTTTTCTTGTTACTTTCTATCTGTGCCTAAATTTTGTTACACCCGTCAACATCTTACAAGCCTGCTTCACTTTCGAAACAAGATTCTCATCAGGAACTTGTAATACTATTGTTGCCATAATCGTTACATCATTTATTATTATCGAGTGCAAGGCTGCGGTTGAGCGAGGGCAATCAAACAAGTTTGAATTGCCGAGCGGAAGCAGTCTCGCATCGTTTCACGCTGCAAAGATACAAATAATTCTGGAATATTATCCGCTTAATACAATAAAGTAAGTGTAAAATTCCAAAAACAAAAAAGAGAGGTCTTAAAACCTCTCGCCTTCGTGATTCCAGCGGAATTTGACCCTATATTGATTTTCAGCAGGTTATGGCGAAATTTGATACAGATTGGAGCGTGTCTCAATGGCCGCTACTGCATGAAATACAAAGTATATGTTGAATATTCAAAAATAGAAATTTGCAATGAAACTTAAAGTACAACGCATCAAAGGCGACATCACTATCATCAACGTTTTATATGAAATTTGGCTAATTTTGTTTAACCCATTAAATAAAATCGTGTAATTTCTTGCAAATTCATTAAACAATTTGTATCTCAAAATATTGATGGATGGCATAAGTTTCCGCGTCGTCTGCCTTGTAGTCGTCGTATCATACTCACCTACGATGAGTCAGACACTATCACCGATGAGTTTGGCACCATCGAAGTGATGCCACTGTGGAAGTGGATTCTTGAAAATTAGGAATAGGAATAGATATATATTTTAAAAGCGGCTTACCATGTGGGTCGCTTTTTTCGTGTCTTAGTGTATTCGCTCCATTTGTGATAGGGAAATCCATTTCCTTACCAAAACGTATTTTCCTGAAACACATACAGTTTGCATGAAAACGATAAGCCGCCGACACCCTGCAGAAAACAGAGTATCGGCGGCTAATCTTACGTCTGAATAAACCTGATTTTGAACTTCGTTCGAACTTGCTAAAGCTCAGTAGATTGAGCAAGCTCATCTACGCTCGCAAAAACGCAACCTTACGGCGATTCTCCTGACTTGGTGGACGAACTGCGAAGTGGAGCCAGTAGGTGCCACGAGACGAACGTTCCAACAGCAACTCATCAAAGTCCTCGCGCGATTCATCGCTGATGTCCAGCAGGATGACGGCATAGCGCAGGGCTTGCTCCATCCCTGCCACGCGGATGTCGGCTGCGCAGCCTGTCAGGTGGTTTGAGCCTTTGGCACCGCCTACTGTTTTGTTCACAGCCTCACTTCGATAGCCGCTGTTGATGATGATGGGGTCATCGCCCTCACCATAGCGACGGTTCCACTCGTCGCGCAGCATTTCCAGCCAGCCACAAAGGCGTTTCAGATTCTCGATATGTACGTGCGAAGGGATATTTCCATCTGCCGTCTTCGCACTCGTTTTGCACATCTCAGCGAGCGTAAAGTGCTGGGAGAGTCGTGCCTGTTTGTTAATTTCTACGTTTGTCATATTCTCTAAATGTTCATGTTACGGTGATACGGTGATACGGCGTCAGCGCATGGCGCGGCCAGTCTTTTTAAACACAGCCTTAGTGGTGCCGTTTTCTACGAACTCGCCAGCCTTTTCCACCAGACGATCTTTTATCAGGCGACTTATCTTGACGCGCGCCACAGTATCGTTGGCCAACGAGAAGCAGCGTGTGGCATCATCCACAGTAAACTCCTCAGGCAGACGCTCAAAGCCCTCAAGGGTCTTTTGCTTGCGCTGCACATTGACGCTCGCATCCTTCAGTTTGTTGTCGAAGTAAGCCTCGGCCATCGCTCCAAAATAGTGCCGCTGACAGGCATATTGGATGTTCACGATGAGTTCAGCCAATTTCCAATCTACCTCGTCAGTCTCAAACTCGCCACACCAGTAGTCACCGTCCTGCTTCATCTTATCCCAATGGCGCATCACGATGAACGGAGCTGCGTAGTTCAAACCGTGGTAGGCACAGCGCTTCAGTAGCATCTCGTCTGCTCGTGAGTCGTTCTCTGCGGCATCGGCCATCCTTCGTGCTGTCCAGTCGTAGAGCTCGTCTACAATCTTCTGAACACTGAGTTCGCCCTTCATGCGGTCGAGTTTCTCGGCCCACGCCTTCAAGCGCGCATCGCTCTCGTAATCAACAGTCGATTCCCTGCTCATCATCTCAAAGTTGGTAGCTGGCAGAGGAATCACGGTGAGACGTGTTGCGAGACCACTTCCAAAGTTCTGCTCGTTCACTTTCTTTTTCAGAGCGATAGGTGTGCCCGTATATACATAGTTCCAATACACGTTGAAATCCTGCAGGATAGAGTCGTTGTTCGAGTATGCCTGACCGTCTTCTTCGTTGTGAAACGCCTTCAACTCTAGCGACATCTTATCGATCCACGAGCCGCCCTTCTGCACACATATCGTGTTGTCCAACTCCGTATCGAAGGTCAGCATGTGCAGGTGCATTTCCTCACCGTCCACCACCTCTACGGCATTCACCATGTCCTGAATAAACTGCGCATTCGAGGTTCGAGCAGGATGCACGCGCACCACCACCTTTGGCTTCTTAGGTTTCTCCTTGTTGGCACCCTTGGTGCGCATCTGCTCGCGATAGGCATTGATGGCGTCGCGCCCTACCCTATCCGCCTGCACTATGGGCGCAGCCAGCAGTTTAAAGAGCCTGGTGGCAAACGACTTACCACTTGCAGGGTCACCAATAATCAGAGCCGAACTATTCAATCGTCGCAATTCCTCTGGGCGATGATAGAACCTATACGTACAGCGTGTCATCAGCGTCATCTCAAACGCGCCAGCCACAATCATTGCCGCAGGATATTGGTTCCTTTTAAGGCCCTTACAAATATCCTTCAACACAGGAAAGTCATCGAACATGGCCTCAATCTGTGTACCCCAGTCTTCTAATTGAGAATTGAGAGCGGAGAATTGAGAATTATGATTACCTTCTACCGTCTGCGTTTGCGCTTTCGTGATTTCCAGAAACGTTTTACCCGTGGCCTTTTGTATTGCTTCTTGCATCGCCTTGGAAGGAAGTGAAGAGGCGTATTTCTTTTCCTTCTGCGCCACGCACTCAGCGGCTGAGGAAACCGTCTGCCCCACGTTTTCATCCCTCTCGTCGATGATCTCTTTGACCCAACTCTGCGCCTCCACAATGCGCTGAACGGCTTGCTTGTCACCATCGAGCATAAGCAGCAGGTCGGTTGCCAGTTTGAGGCTCTCGTTATGGCGGTTCGAGTCGGCTGCACAGGGCAGCTTATCTGCATAGCGAGCATCAATAATAGACTGTACATCATAGCCGCGCCACTTTAACGGTACTGACTCAGCAGCCACCTGCCCATCTTCGACAGACTTTTGTTTATTACTCGTGTTGGCCACAGCAACAGGCGCAGCAGCACCAGAATGACCAGCCCTATACTCAGCATCGTATTTCTCAGCAAATTCTTTGTTCTCATACGTAAATAGTTCCTTGTCAATGTACAAAATATCCGATTCCTTGCAGATGAAGCTCATGCGGCTTGCATCCTTGCAACTCTCGTCAACCTCCACGCCAAGCACCTCGGCCATAGCGTGCTGATTGTCGATGAGATTACCCCTCGCAGCATCAGCCTTGAATACAATCTTCAGGCCCTTGCCCGATGGAGTAATGTACACCAAGAGTATTTTTTTCTTG
>CACYNE010000058.1 GCA_902775605.1 uncultured Prevotellaceae bacterium | reverse complement strand
TTATTTCTACCATATCTCATTGACTTTTCGTTGGTAACTCATTGACTTTTCGTTGAGAATTCAGTGACTTTTCGTTGATAACTCATTGACTTTTTGTTGAAATCATATGATTACGAGTAAAAAGTATGGCACTTTTAAAGCCAAAACAACTTGTTTTGGTCCCGTAAGTCATATGATTACAAGCAAGAGTGATAAACAAAGAGGGGGTTCAAATGAACACCCTCTTTTGTTATTCTTCAGAATTGTCTTTGAGCACTTTAAAAGTATAGCCTTGCTCCTTGAGCCACTTGATGCTCTCGGGTAGGGCTGTGCGCAGTTTCTCGATGGACTTCAGAGAGTCGTGGAAGGTAATGATAGAGCCATTGCGGGCGTAGCGCTTGACGTTGTTGACGACATCCTCGGCAGTGAGCCATTTGGAGTAGTCGCGTGTGACTACGTCCCACATGACCACCTTGAACTTGCGACTGAGCCAAGCATATTGGCTGAGACGCATCCAGCCGTGAGGCGGGCGCATGAGACGGCTGTGGATATAGGCGTTGGCCTTCTCGACGTTATAGCTGTATTCCTTGATGGTGTGTCGCAATCCGCCAATGTGATTGTGCGTATGGTTGCCCACGCCGTGCCCCTCGTTGAGAATCTGCTGAAAGAGTTCAGGATACTTACGCACATTGTCGCCTACCACAAAGAAAGTGGCTTTGACGCCTTCTGTGCGCAGTGTTTCGAGGATGAAGGGTGTGGCCTCGGGGATTGGCCCGTCATCGAACGTCAGATAGACTGCTCGTTCGTGACGGTCCATTCGCCAGAGGGCCTTAGGGTAGAGCCATCTCAGATAGATGGCGGGTTGCTCAATAAACATATCTCAGTTTTAATGTTGGGGCATACGACCACCCTTTGATGAGTATTTCTCCAGCAGAGCATACAGCTGAGCCGTGTAGAGTTGACCCATGTTCTCATCAATACTGTCTGCCACGGTGATGAGGCTCTGCATGATATAGAACATGTGGAGCTGGCAATCGCGCTCTACGGTTAGGAATTTATCCTTGTCGAGTGACAGGTAATAGGTCATGTACTGATTAGACTTCTTCCAGAGAATCTCGACAAGTTCCTTGGCCTTGGCTTTGTTGCCGATGGCAGCATAGACCTGTGCCATCTCAATGGAGAGAGACTGATAATCATGAGGCACGTTGCAGGCAGGGAACTCCTTCTCGGCGCGGGCCAGTACCTCAGCAGCACGCTTGTTGTCGCCTTGGTTGGCCAACTGCATGGCCAGCTTGACGAACAGACGGCGGTGGGTGTAGCACATGCGCATGACTGTCTCATCCACATAAACACCAGGCTCGCTAATTCCTCCGAACTTAAAGCGCTTCATGACGTTGGTGTAAGTCTTCTCGGTATCGAAGTTTGTCATGCCGGGCACGGGCTTCTCGTTGATGTTTGTGGTGAATGGCGTGATGCGGTTAGCAAGGCCTTCCTGCACAAAGTTATCACCCAGGTTCATGTAATTCTCCTGGCCTACGGTATAAGCCACGTAGATAGGACGAGTCCAGTTGGCATGGGCCAGCATCTCGAACATCATGAGCTTGCTCTTATCGACACCGCTGTGACCCTCGAGAGAGATGACCATGCGGTCGGGGATAGAGTCGCCCTGAATCAGCATGCCGCTCTTCTTGACAGCCTCCTTGTCAATGGTCATGAAGAGGGTGTCCGTGGGAATTACCTTGAGTGACTGGTCAAACTGATAGTAGGGATCGTTGGCAATCTCGGGAATCTTCATCTGGGCGAACATGATGGCCTCGGCCTGACGACGCTTCAGTTCGCTGTCGCGTTGGTCGCGTACCCAGAACTTGAGGACGTTCTTCAGTTCGAAGGGATCCTCACCGAAGAGTTCGGCAGTCTCCTTGGGGTACTCGTTTTGAAGGAACTCAATAGCCTTGCGAATCTTCTTGTCAACGCGGATATATTCGTTGGTGCCTGAGCAATACTCCAGTCGGCTCCATGTGATGGGCAGGGCGGGAGAGTCGTAGGCGGGACGAATCATCTGGTCGATATACCAGTCGGTCTGCAGATAAGAGAGGTTGCAGACACGAGCATCGGTGCGCACACCCTCAGTGTCCTGGTTGTACCACAGGGGGAATGTGTCGTTATCACCATTGGTGAAAATGATGGGATAGCCCTCTTCCTGCATAGACATCAGGTAGTTCTGACCAAAGTCACGGCAGGTGTAGCGGCCTGAGCGGTCGTGGTCATCCCATGTCTGTGAGGCCATCTGGATGGGTACCAGCAATGCCACAACAGAGACCGCGATGGCGGGGATGAGCATGTTCTTCTTGAATATCTTCTCGAGCATGCAGACAAGGGCGGCAACACCCATGCCACACCAAATGGCGAAGGCATAGAAGGAGCCGGCATAAGCATAGTCGCGCTCACGAGGCTGCAAGGGTGTCTGGTTGAGATAGACCACGATGGCCAGACCTGTCATAAAGAACAGGAAGAACACAATCCAGAACTGCTTGATGCCCTTTTGGCCACGCATCATGCCTTGCCAGAAGATGCCAAGCAGACCTAGAAGGAGGGGAAGACAATAGAATACGTTGTGACCCTTGTTGTTCTTCAGGTCGTCGGGCAGCAATGACTGGTCGCCCAAACGGGCTTTGTCGATGAATGGAATGCCCGACAGCCAGTTACCATGCTCCAGTTCGCCATTACCCTGGATATCGTTCTGACGACCGGCGAAGTTCCAGAGGAAGTAACGCCAGTACATCCAGTTGCACTGATATGCGAAGAAGAACTTGATATTCTCCCACTGGGTGGGAACAGTGACATAACTGCCCTGGTGATAGTTTGAAGGCTCCTGGGTGCCCTTGAAACCACCTACCCAACTCTTATATTGGGAGATGTGGCGCTGGTCGCTGCTGTACATACGAGGGAACAGCATGTTCTGTGCGTACTTGGGCTTGTCCTTGGTGCTGACCACAAAATAGGTATCAGGCTCATCGGCCGTCTTCTTCTCGCGACGCTGATAGATGGGCTGTCCCTCGTCCATCTCGACACGACCTTCCTGGTCAATCTTGTATTCAGAGCTGAATGACTGTCCATAGGCCAGAGGGCGATAACCATACTGGTCACGGCTCAGATAGTTACCCAAGGTGAAAATATCCTCGGGTGAGTTCTGGTCCATGGGCGGGTTGGCCGATGAACGAATGACGATGACAGCATAAGTAGAATAGCCAATCATGAGCATAAGCATACACAACAGGGTGGTGTTCTTGATGCGAGGAGAGATAATCTCTTTCTTCATGCCAGGGGCAAACAGTATGGCTGCCAGCAGACCCAGTACCACCACACCAATGAAGAAAGCACTCCATCCAAAGCCATAGAAAGGAATGCCAAGCATGCCTACAGCCAACAGGAATGCAATGTTTTGGCGAATCCAGCTCTGCTTGCTTTCCTTTGCCATCTGAGTCTCGTAGATGGCCCAGATAACCAGACCGACAAGCAGTGCAAGGTAGATATACTCACCAGTGTTGAACGACATGCCAAGGGTGTTGACAAAGAACAGCTCGAACCAACCACCTACGGTGATGATGCCAGGCACAACACCATAAAGTACTGCTGCCAGCAACAGGAACGAGATGAGCAGGGCCACGATGCTGCCCTTGATATTGGCATTGGGGAAACGCTTGTAGTAATACACCAAAACGATGGCGGGCAGGCACAGCAGGTTCAGCAGGTGAACGCCGATAGACAGGCCAGTCATATACATGATAAGTACCAGCCAACGGTCAGAGTGAGGCTCGTCGGCGTGATCCTCCCATTTCAGGATGAGCCAGAACACCACAGCGGTAAAAGCTGAAGAATAGGCATATACCTCACCTTCGACAGCCGAGAACCAGAAAGTGTCGCTGAACGTATAAATCAATGCGCCAACAAGACCGGATGCCTCGATGGTGACGAGCTTCCATGCAGACAGATCCTCCCACTTGTCAATGAGCAGACGGCGCACCAGGTGCGTGATACTCCAGAAGAGGAAAAGGATACAGGTGGCAGACAGCAACGCACTCATCATGTTGACCATGCGAGCCACTTGTGTGGGATCGCTGGTGAACTGTGAGAATAGGTTGGCGGTCAACATAAAGAACGGTGCGCCAGGTGGGTGACCGATTTCCAGTTTGTAGCCAGTGGTAATAAACTCAGGGCAGTCCCAGAATGAGGCTGTCGGCTCGATGGTTGAACAATATACAAAGGCGGCAATCAAAAAGGTCAGCCATCCGAAGATATTGTCCACGAGACGGAATTGTTTCATTTTTACAGGTTGGTTTTTTAACGTTAAAACTTTTTTTCAGCCTGCAAAGTTAATACTTTTTGGGGAGTTAAAGGATTTAAAGGAGTTAAAGGGAGTTAAACGGGAGAATATTTCTCAGAATAACCATTCGGCACCATATACCAAGAGCCAATAACGCAGGAATTTGCCTATGGCAATGCTGATGAATGAGATGACGATATTGGCACGCATAAAGCCTAATGTCACGGTGATGGCGCTGCCAAGGATGGGTAGAAAGGCGAAGAAGCCCATCCAGGCACCTCGTCCTGCCATGAAGTGTTGGGCACGATCCATCTGTTCTTTCTTGATTTTTAGGTATTTCTCAATCCATTCCACCTTACCTTGTCTGCCTACGTAATAGTTGAATACGGAACCGAGCGTGTTGCCAACGGACCCATAGATGACAAGTTGCCAACCATCCAGTCCTGAACCTAGAAGGACGAGCATGACTGTCTCGCTGGAGAAAGGAAATACGCTGCCAGCCAGAAAGGCAGCCATCAGCATACCCCAATAACCGTAGTTGGTGAGGAGGTCAATTATCCATTCCATAATTGTAGAATAGCCTCATTGGCGCCGTCAAGTATCGGTTTGTGTGTGGTGACGATGGAGAGGACGATGTATATGGCCAGTGTTACGAAGAATATATAATTGACAATCTTAGAACGGGTCAGGGCAAAGAAATGGGCAATGAAGGGACTCGCACAGAAAATCATCATTCGAATGAGCGTGTTGTAATACTGCGGTTGTAGGATGATAATCAATGCGATGGCTAATCCCTGCCATTGCAGGAAATTAAAGAATAGGCGCGTTTGTATACTCTCATTATAACTCTGTTGCCAGAAGTTTAAGGCACCAATGATGGTAGGAAGGGCGATTACAGCAAATACAACGATCTGTATGGGCATCAGGGTTGCATCGCCGTTTGTTGGCAATTCGTCCAAGGAGAACAGCGGGAACTGGATGGACATGTCGTCCTGAATGCGTTGATACAAAAACCAAGGAAGGACAAACCAATAGGGCGTCAGTAGCCCCAGTATGGATGCAAACCACGTGCGCCAGTTCAGCGACTGCAATTGGTAAAGGCTGAGCAACCAAAGTAAAGGTGTGATGTAGAGTATTGGGATGAAAAACAGGCTGGTCGCGCCGATGGCGAGATAGGCAAAGTAGGTGTGTCCGACATCGTTGGGAGACTTATAGGTGAGAAAGAGCATAAAGGTAACCAGAGCGATGGTAGCGCTAGAAATGCCTGCTTCCAGGGACCCATAGGTGAAACCACAACAGGTGGTCAGCAGCATGAAGATGGCTGTCACAATCCAGTTGTTGAGACGCAGTAGCTTGAAATAGATACACATCTCAATCAATAGGCTGTTGGCGGCAATCGTTAGGAGTAATTGTAACCAGAGGCTTTGGGCAAGAAGACCTGCTGGCAACCATGTAAGGGCACCATAAACAGAGGAAGCATGTATAAATACGATGCTTCCTGTGATGCGGTTATATAGGTATTTCTTCAATGCCGCAGAGTTTAAATATGGTCAATTCAATTGCCTCCGATTACAGATCCTGACCAATGTCGCGACGGAAATACTGGTCCGTGAACTTAATCTTCTGAGCTTCGGTGAATGACTTCTTGAGAGCTTCTGCCTTGTCCTTTCCATAGGAAGAGACTGCAATGACACGTCCACCATTAGTCACTACCTGTCCATCCTTTAATGCTGTGCCGGCATGGAAGACAACAGAACCCTCAACCAGGTCTATGCCAGTGATGGGGTAGCCCTTTTTGTATTCCTGAGGATAACCACCGCTGACCAGCATGACACAGACCGCAGCACGCTCGTCAAAGGTTATGGTGCGCTGGTCCAGATTGCCTTCGGCAACACCCTCCAAGAGGTCAACGAGATCGCTCTTCAGTCGCAGCATGACGCTTTCTGTCTCGGGGTCACCCATGCGGCAGTTGTATTCAATGACCATGGGCTCGCCCTTTACGTTGATCAAACCAAAGAAGATAAAGCCTTTGTAGTCGATGTTCTCAGCTTTCAGACCATCCACTGTGGGGCGGATGATGCGGTATTCCACCTTCTGCATCCATTCCTTTGTGGCAAAGGGTACGGGTGAAACGCTACCCATGCCGCCTGTGTTCAGACCTGTATCACCCTCACCAATGCGCTTGTAGTCTTTGGCCTCGGGCAGAATCTGATAGTGGGTGCCATCGGTGAGTACGAAGACAGAACATTCGATACCACTGAGGAACTCCTCAATGACTACGCGACTTGAGGCGTTGCCAAACATACCACCGAGCATGTCTTTCAACTCCTTCTTTGCCTCGTCGAGGGTGGGGAGAATCAGCACACCCTTACCGGCGCACAGGCCATCGGCCTTGAGCACATAGGGAGCTTCGAGGGTCTCCAGGAACTTGAGTCCATCCTCCAGATGCTCGCCGTCGAACGTTTCATAACGGGCAGTGGGGATGTTATGGCGCTGCATGAAGGCCTTGGCAAAGTCCTTTGATCCTTCGAGCACGGCACCAGCCTTTGAGGGACCAATAACGGGAACGTTCTTGGTCCGCTCGTCAGCTTTGAGGTTGTCGTAAATGCCTTTTACCAGTGGGTCTTCGGGGCCTACAACCACCATGTCAATGCCTTTCTCTATCACAAACTGCTTGATGGCCTCAAAATCGTCAGCCTTCATATTCACGTTTTCACCACAGTTTGAGGTGCCGGCATTGCCAGGGGCAATAAACAGTTTCTCTACTCGCTCGCTCTGAGCAATTTTCCAAGCCAGGGCGTGCTCGCGGCCGCCGCTTCCCAACAGTAAAATCTTCATCTCCTTACAATTGATTTCAAAATTTGCCTGCAAAGGTAATCATATTTTTTGTCACTGCAAAGAAACTGATACGATTTATTGTCGTTACAAGAGAATAACTTTCGCTTCCTTGTTGTTCATGCCAGGCATAGTCATACCTATACGGGCACCAATATAGGTGGGATCGCACACCACATAGCGGTTGCCGTTGTACTCGATATAGTCGCCGGGGACATCATTGTTGAAGCAGACAGCCATGGCCAAGTGTCCAGGATAGTAAACGAGAACAACTTTCAATCCCAGGAGGTCGCGTACCAGACGTGACAGCAGGATGCTGCGGTCTTCGCAGTCGCAATAAGGATAGTAGAGAGTCTCCTCTGGGAAGAAAGCACGATCGCCACCCCATACCTTGTCGTCATACTCATAGACAAAGGCTGTCTGAACCCAGTTCAGCAGACGCTCCATGGCGTCTTTCTCGTTCATGCCCTTGAGTTTTTCGCGGAGCTCGTTCAGCAGTGAGTTGCTGATGGTGGCATCCAGGGGAACGTTTGCATACATGGCCCAACGCGTCATGATGTTGCCACCAACGGATGAGGTGGGGTAGTCTTGATAGAAGTTGAGCAGGTTCTTATTGACGTCAGTCTTAAACACCATGTCACTATAGCGCTTAGACTGCAAGGTGCGTGTTTCCGTACGTGTCTCTGCAATCTGCATGGGCTGTGTGATGCGCAGCGAGAGGGGTTGTTCGTTGGGATACTCTACGTCACAGATTTTGAGACGGCCCACATCTTCTCCAAAGACATAGTAGTCCACACCGTCGATGGTGTAATAGCCGCGTCCGTAAATCATGTGCTCAGTGGCATAGAGCATGTGGAGACGGTCGTCTCTGATGGCCAAACGAACCTTATAACCTGTCTGTTGGGCAATCCATGCCATGAACAGCGTAGCTTCGTTGGGTGTGGGGAAACAGGCATTGGCCAGTGACTGAAGCATGTTCAGATATGCCCAGTCATTGAGCTGGTGACGTATGCGGAGCTCCAGGCAGTCACGGATGGTGTTATTGAAGTTGGCACTTGCCATCTGCTCATAGACATCAGCGATACCATCGGGGGTCAGCTTCTTAATCTTGAACGCCTCTTTTTCCGTGAAACGGGCGTGGAGCGAGGTGCCATAGAGGTCGAAGTCCACATACTGGGCCATGAGTTCCTGTTCATACTTCTTTTTCTGCTTGAACAACTCTTCCTGTGAGATGATATCTCCCAGAGGTACGTCTGCCTGAAGCTTCTCGTCTTTTCCCTTTATCTTTCCCTGCTGATTTTCTCCTTGAGGGATATCGACCATCTCCTGTTCCTCCTGCATTCGTTTGCGGAGTTCCTCCTGTGAGATGATATCGCCCTGTGGCACATTGGCATCAAGTTTCTCTTCCTTGCCATTAAGTTTGCCTTGCTGGTTCTTACCACCCTTCGGGATGTTCACCATCTCTTGTTCTTCTTCTTCGATGAAGATGGGCTGTTCGAGGATGGGCACCATGGGTACAGGCTGAGGCTTGACGTCGGGCAATGAAATGGGCTGAGCGTCAATCTTGATAGGTGTGCTGCTGATGGGATTCAGCAGAAGTTTCTCTTCAATGACCACAGGAGGAGTCTCTTTCTCCTTTTCTGGTTTTGGACGTGGGGGGAGAGGACCGAACTCTTTCCATGCGCTGCGCACAAACTCGGCATATTTGCGAATGGCATCCTGACGGAACTTCTGGTATTTGGCCTGTGACTCCTGTCGGAACTGGTTAAACTGTTCCTCGTAAGTGTCCTGTTTGACGCACACCTCGCGGGTTACTGTGGCAGGGTCACTGTATCGACGTGAAGATAGTTCACCGTCGCTCTTTACACGGGCCTTAATGTATGAAAGATACTGGGCTGTGAGTTGCATGACCGAGTTCTGACGGTCTTTCAGCATGTTGCCAATAGCCCCTTTTCCAGGCACCTTGATGGTGAATTTCTTTCCGTTGGCCTCGTCAAGCAGTTCCACCTGACCTTTATAGGGCACATTCAGGACGGTCTGTGGATTCAGCGTCTCGCGTAACTTCAGTTCGCGTTTCTGTGTGCCGCTCTCAAGTGTCACCTTGCCTGTCACGCTGATGACGACATACTTTTGTGCAAATGTTCCGACAGCAAAGAATGTCAGAAGCATTGTCAATATAACCAGTTTCCTTGTCATAGTATCTCTTTTATTGATAGTTTCACATGAAGGTAAAGCCAAAAAATCTGCGTGTGGTCAGTCGGAAGAACTCATCGGCACCGCCTAAGAACGGAATGGCTGCCATGGCCCATCCCAGGTTGATACTGATGCCTGTGATATAGAATGTGATAAAGCCCAGTCCTACGAGGACGGCTGACCAGATAAACAGCAGCGAACCAATTACGAATGTGGTGGTGAGGAAGAAACTGAGCCAGGGTGACTTGCGACTCTTGGCCCACTTCATGTAATGGCGTCGCCACAAATAAGTGCACAGCACGATAAAGAACGAGATGATGGATGTCACCCACCAGTCGGGATAACGTACCTCAGTCTGTTCAAAGATGGTCTGTAGAGAGTAGGCCAGCAATTCTATTCCGGCAATCTCACCTAATGGGGTGTAGTGCATGTCTGCCAGTTCGTGGGTGGCACCAAACAGTACCACATGGTCTTCTATCCAGTCGTGGTGCTCGGCAATGGAATCGGGAGATACCACACGGAAGACAGTGGGACGGAAGTTGATGTTCAGATCATCCGACATGTGCTCCTTGAGTTGCCCGTCAGTAAAGCGTAATGCCACCTCTTGAACGAAAGAATTGCGCATCTCTCCGTTGCAGACGCGACGAAGATTGGATTTTCGCTTCAGGGCACCATAGAGGGAACGCTCATAGTTGGTGAAGCCTTCCTTGACAGGACCTATTTCTGTGAAGAACGAATGTATTTCGCGTGAATAGCCTATCGAGTCGTTAAGATAGTCGGTCATGCGATATGAGAAGATAATGTTGTCGTAGGCGTGGGCCACATCCGACAAGTACATGTCAGCAATAGTGTCTGACTTCCATCCTTCGAATACTATATCAACGCCTATGGCCTTGGGCTTCGCCTCTTCAATTTGAGCCAACACATCGGCGATGTCTGCACGATCCACCAGTTCTGTCATATCGACAATGGTGATCACGCGGCTCGTGTCGCGCTCACCATACTCTGCCATCACGTGGTAGTAGATGTCCGTGAGCGAGAAACCTTTCATTGTCTGAGCCACAGGGTTCAGAAACGACAGGTTTAGTGCCATTGTGGCCAATAGGCCCATCGTGACAAATGCAAAGATCACAATGGAGCAATGGCGGAGTATCGGATTTACATTCAGTTTCTTCATAGCTCTAGTTTATCAAATAATGCTATTGATTATTTGTTACGCTAATTTCATATTCTTTTATAATCAGATCTCGATCTTGTTGCTGAAAACGTTTCAGCCATTTTTGGAAATCTAGCCATTTTATAGCATTAGGATGCCGACGGTCACGTGATTCGTCATTGCATTTAACAAATGGGTTTGGCGAAAAGAGCAAAATCAATTGAAAATATTCTACAGATTGTTTTGTTGATAGTTTATATTGTTTTGCAGAACTATCTTCTTCTAAGTCGAATAGTATATAGTTCTTACCATTTTTAATTTCGAACTTTCCATCTGAGTCATCTGGATAAGGCAGTAAACAATTTGCAAACTTGTTTTCTAACTTGTTTCCTTCTAGCAAATAAACTGCCAAATATCCATCCATTGGTGCTCTGAACTTTATATATATGCGCTCACCATAATTGAATCTTTTTGCTGGAATTTTTTTTCCAGCATCGTTTTTTAATATTTCACATATTAACTCTGTTTTGGCGCTTGTTCGTTCAGTCGCTTCGCCATAAACATTAGCGGTAAAAAACAATTTCCCATTGATATACTCTACATTAATTTCTGGATCTTTTACATCCTTCCAGTCTGCTAAAGACATAGTGATAATGTCTGTTGAGGATATTGAATTCCCTCCTTTGCCATTTATATCTTCATCGTGTATGATTGTACTAGCAGAAACTCTTTCACCGAAGATTTTCTTGATGGCTTTGTTTTTAGCTCTTTGAATACATCTTTCCTTAGCTTCTTTTAAGGTGATGTCGTCATCTTCACTTACTTCAAGGGTGTCAGTTTCGCTTACTAGTTCAGTTCTTTGTGCCATCACTTTAGGTGATAACCAATAACTAAATAGAAATATGAGTACAATTATTTTCTTCATTACAAATGTTTTTATTCAAAATTAACAACGAAAAACTCTAGCACTTCTATCATACCGTCTTCCGTTTCTCGACAGAGTATAACCGTAGGATCAAAATTGATTATTTGAGATGCTGTCTTTGAATGGATATTGATGTCAATTGTTTGGTCACTAATAATGTCTTCCCCGTCTATATTGGAAATCTTGATTATATTTTCACCCTCTTGCTTAGTCCCTTTTGTCTTCGAGTATTCTGCTTGGGCTTTTGCTGTAGCTATGTTTTTCGCATTATTTATGTCTTTTGCTTTAGCTCTACCTTCAACGCGAAAACCTCCGGTTCTTTGCATCTTAAGGAAATGACCTTCTAGGGCAGATTCAATTGTTTGAATCTGCCCACAGACGGTCCATCCTTCTTTCTTCAATTGTTTAATCTGATTCTTGCATTCCTTCTGAAGCGTTTTGCCCAGTTTGCCGTCATCAGCAGATGCTGAAGTACTAAAGGCTAGGAATACAAGGAGGCAGATGAAATATAATTTCTTCATGAAAAATATTTTTATTACCAACCTAACAGCTCGTCGAGCTTATTCTGCAAGCTCTTACCTTCTTTCTCAAGATCATCCTGAATAGCTTTCTTCACAACAGCCTTGGCTGTTTTGCTGCTGTAAGCCACGCGCACTGACACCTCTTTGTTGCCATTCTTCTTGTCACGATATACCTCTACAACAGGAATGGTACGGCCGAGACTCTTTGAAATGAGTGACTTGGCAGACATAATCGTCTTCGAGACTGTTGCTGCTTCTTCTGCACCAAGCTGGTTGTTTGAAACGTTGCTCTCAATCAGGGCTGTCACCTCAGTCTGGAGCTGAGCAGCCAATTGCTGTCTTGCCATTTCCATAGCCTGCATCTTGGCAGCGTCGTAGCTCTGAGCGGTGCTGACACCTTCACCCATCAGATACATGGGGAACAACTCCTCGTCAAATTCGTTCTGCATCTGGTACGATCTGTCTAACTGTTTCTCCA
>CACYNE010000057.1 GCA_902775605.1 uncultured Prevotellaceae bacterium | reverse complement strand
CCACTTGCAGAAGCTTCGTATTAAGACTGAAAGAAAGTCTGTAAGATGAAAGCAGTATCACAAACTGCAAATTAGAGAGCGATATAACAACTATATAAGAAATCCTATATAGTCGTTGTATGTCGGCAGATGATTAGTTAGGGCTACCTTTGCAGCAGAATTTATTCATGCACGGAGGTAGGCCCTCCTTATCATTGTATTTAAATCAAAAGAAATATGGACGACAATTCAGTGCTCCAATTTGGAGATCAAACTGTTTCATTTGACCAGTTCGTTGACAAGTTAGCAACAAAGGTTGCCTTGCGAATACATCAAATTGAAAAAGGGCAATTTGAAGTTAGCCAAACTCAGGCATACAAAATGTTTGGGAAGGCAGACGTTCTTCGATGGATTAAAAACGGCAAGTTAGTGCCTGTTAGAATTTCACCAGGCAAGAAGCGGTATAGACTCGTAGATTTGCAACAACTGGCGAACATTCAGCAAAACTATCTTCTGTAAAACAAATACACATACGAAAAAGCTCAGATACGGTAAGTTGCCATATCTGAGCTTTTTCTATCTTTCAAGTTAGACATCCTAAGAAACTACTCGTTGATACATCTGAGTAAGATTCTTATCTACATTCGTAATCTTAAACTGGACACGGGTCTTCTTTATTTTCTTGGGTAGCAAAGTAATCAGTTTGTCCATTATCTGGTCAACATTTGTAAAGCCGGTGTCTTCTATTGCACAAACTTTCTTACCCATCACATATGCCTCGGCGCGTATATTATTATACTTAGATATTCTCTCAAAAGTTATATCTTCTTTCTCCACGAATTTAGATTCTTTATCAGTAAAGAAGATAAAATCAATAACCTTTTCGTTCAGAATCCAAGCCGGGGTATAATCCACCTTCACATAAACCTTGGCCATTTTGTTAATAGAATGGTTAAGACCAAAGTCCACTTCGTTCATTGTCGCTCCACACTCATTCTGAGCTATTGTAGCCCAACTGTGACGGAAGGCATATAAAGAAGCCTTGTAATTGGTGTCAACTTTTGCCCATATCTGTTTGATGCCGATATTTACATTGGCACTGAAGGAATCAGATGTTGACAATCGCTCATGAAAGTTGAATAACCATGGAGAACTGGCTTTTCTGGAGAGATATTTATCAAAAGTTGGTTTCAGAAATTCAGGAACACGAATTTCAAAGTAGCCTCTGTCTGAACGGCTCATTCTTGTCTTCTGGCGTTCATAGTGAAAAATACCATTCACATACTGATCCTTCTTCGCATTAAAGATGTCAACAGCATTAAGTCCACACATACAAAACGAAATCAAAGCAACATCTTGACCAACCTCCATAAGAGGATTGGTGAATCTGCTACGGTCAGGAACCACATTGAAAAACTTCCGCAACATACTAGCAGTAATTGCTCGCTTCTCAGGAACGTCACTTCTTGGAATAGTTACATTACTCCAGGGATTCTTGAGCCTGACAATTCCAAGCTCTTCGTCATTGTATTCTTTAATAGCAGCCTTATAGACCTCACGCATGCAAACAGGGTATTGCTCTTTACAACGGTTGGTTTCCGAAAGTGACTCAATCCATCGATTAAGAAAAGAAGATGTCAATCGAGAAAACATGATGTTGTCTGTCTCAGCAAATCTCTCCATGTGGTTTAATGCCCACTTGTAATTTCGAGAAGTTCGTTCGTGACCACTTCTTATCAATTTGTCGATATGCTTTCGCGTATAATCCGAAAATGAGAGATCATTATTGAACTCAGTCAAGTACTTTACTATCTCCGAAGTTGTCCACTTGGATGTTTCAATCTGATTGAGTTGCTTATAATAACTATCCATCAAGATGGAAACCTGATGGAAGACAAAAGGATCTGTGATGTTCTTTTTCTGGTCTAATCCTTTGTCATTAACCACCCACGAGGTTTTTACATATGAAACCTGATTACCTTTCGTAAAGCGAATGTAAACAGGATAGAGACCATTCTTTGTTCTTACTCTTACAGTTGCTTTTAAGTTTACCATATCAATTAAAAAATTAGTGAATAATGTGACTTCTTTTTGTTCTCGTTTTGCAGTGCCATTTTTTAGTGTAAAACATTTGCTGATTTAGTGTAAAGCATTTGTAAAACGAACTCGTCATGGACTGCTTGTTTTATGAGCAGAATGAGCAGAAAAGAAGCGAGGCAAGTACCTGTTCGCCAAGTACTTGCCTCGTATTTCACCAAGTACTTGCCTCGTATTTCACTAATTTTCAGCATCTTACCGTTTATTCCTCTACGGCAGCCTGGGCGGCAGCCAGACGTGCGATGGGCACACGGAAGGGAGAGCAAGATGCGTAGTTCATGCCAATCTTAGCGCAGAACTTCACAGAGCTGGGCTCACCACCATGCTCACCACAGATACCGCAACGAAGCTCAGGACGAACCTCGCGACCTTCCTTAACAGCGAACTTGATGAGACGGCCAACACCCTCCTGGTCGAGAACCTGGAATGGGTCAACCTTCAGGATCTTCTTATCGAGGTATACAGGCAGGAACGAAGCGATATCGTCGCGGCTGTAACCGAAGGTCATCTGTGTCAAGTCGTTAGTACCGAATGAGAAGTACTGAGCCTCTGAAGCAATCAGATCAGCTGTCAGGGCAGCACGAGGAATCTCAATCATTGTACCGATCTCGAACTCAACCTCAACACCCTCAGCAGCGAATACCTCCTTAGCAGCGCTTTGGATAACTTCCTTCTGCTGCTTGAGCTCGTTGATAGTACCAATCAGAGGAACCATGATCTCAGGCATAGGATTCTTACCCTCCTTCTTCAGCTCACAAGCAGCACCCAGGATAGCCTTTGTCTGCATAGCAGTGATCTCAGGGAAGGTGATACCCAGACGGCAACCACGGTGACCCAGCATTGGGTTGTTCTCAGCCAGTGAGTCAACACGACGCTTGATATCCTCTACGCTAACACCCATTTCCTTAGCCATAGTCTCCTGACCAGCCAGATCGTGGGGAACGAACTCGTGGAGAGGGGGATCAAGCAGACGGATGTTCACGGGCAGACCGTCCATAGCCTCAAGGATACCCTTGAAGTCAGCCTTCTGGTAAGGCAGCAGCTTAGCCAGAGCCTTCTCACGTCCGGCAACGCTGTCGGCCAGAATCATCTCACGCATAGCAACAATCTTCTTGTCCTCGAAGAACATGTGCTCAGTACGTGTCAAACCGATACCCTTAGCACCGAACTCACGAGCGAGCTGAGCGTCACGAGGAGTATCAGCATTGGTACGAACCTGCAGCTTGGTGTATTTGTCGCAGAGGTCCATCAGCTCCTTGAAGTCACCAGACAACTCAGCAGCCTTGGTAGTAACCTCGCCAGCATAAACCTGACCAGTTGTACCGTTCAGAGAGATGAAGTCACCCTCCTTATATACTACACCGTCAATCTCGACAGTCTTGTCCTTATAGCTTACATTCAGGGCACCTACACCAGATACGCAGCACTTACCCATACCACGGGCAACCACAGCAGCGTGAGAGGTCATACCACCACGTGCAGTCAGGATACCCTCTGCAGAAGCCATACCAGCGAGGTCCTCAGGAGATGTCTCGATACGAACGAGGATGACCTTATGACCATCGTTGTGCCAGGTCTCAGCGTCGTCAGCGTGGAATACAATCTGACCGCAGGCAGCACCAGGAGAAGCAGGCAGACCCTGAGCAATCACCTTAGCGGCAGCCAAAGCCTTCTTATCGAATACAGGGTGCAACAGCTCATCGAGCTTCTGAGGCTCGCAGCGCAGGATGGCAGTCTTCTCGTCGATCATACCCTCGTGGAGCAGGTCGATAGCAATCTTCACCATAGCAGCACCTGTACGCTTACCGTTACGTGTCTGGAGGAACCAGAGTTTGCCCTCCTGTACGGTGAACTCCATATCCTGCATATCGTGATAGTGATGCTCCAGTTTATCCTGGATACCATTCAGTTCAGCATAGATTTCAGGCATTGCCTCCTCCATTGAAGGATACTTGGCTACGCGCTCCTCCTCAGAGATACCAGCGCGCTCAGCCCAACGCTGAGAACCAATCTTTGTAATCTGCTGTGGAGTACGGATACCAGCCACAACGTCCTCACCCTGTGCGTTCACCAGATACTCACCGTTGAACAGGTTCTCACCGTTAGCAGCGTCACGGCTGAAGCATACACCAGTAGCAGAGGTATCACCCATGTTACCGAATACCATAGCCATTACTGATACGGCTGTACCCCACTCGTCGGGGATTCCTTCCATCTTACGATAGAGAATAGCGCGCTCGTTCATCCAAGAACGGAACACAGCGCAGATAGCACCCCACAACTGCTCGATAGGATCGTTGGGGAAGTCCTTACCAGTGCGCTCCTTGATGGCAGCCTTGAACAGCTTAACCAACTTCTTCAGGTCCTCAACAGAGAGATCCTTGTCCAGAACAACACCGCTCTCCTTCTTCACCTTCTCGATGATTTCCTCGAATGGGTCGATATCTGTCTTGTTAACGGGCTTCATCTCCAGCACCACGTCACCGTACATCTGTACGAAACGACGATAAGAGTCGTATACGAAGTGAGGATTATTTGTCTTAGCGGCCATACCCTCAGCCACCTCGTCGTTCAGACCCAGGTTCAGGATAGTATCCATCATACCAGGCATTGAAGCACGGGCACCAGAGCGTACAGAAACCAACAGAGGATTCTTAGCATCACCGAACTTGCAATTCATCAAGTTCTCAATATGTTTTACAGCTGCCATTACGTCATCGTTCAGCAACTCCATAATCTTCTGCTGTCCAACTTGATAATATTCATTACAGCAGTCAGTAGTAATTGTAAAACCTGGAGGAACAGGAACACCAATATGGTTCATCTCAGCAAGGTTAGCGCCCTTACCGCCGAGTTCCTCACGCATCTTTGCATTACCTTCGGCCTTACCGTTGCCGAAGAGGTAAACTCTCTTTTGACTCATTAATTTGGATATTTAAGATTATTATATAAAGTTATTGTATTTCGAATTGTGCAAAGTTAGTAGAATTTTTGCACATTACCAAAGAAAACGGGCAAAAAATACAAAAAAAAATAATTATGCAGTGCGAATCGATTATTTTTTGTACCTTTGCATCGATTTCATTTTATTTATATATAATATGGTAAAACACATTATTCTTTGGACACTAAACCCAGAATTGTCAGAAGAGGAGAAACAGACAGTAAAAGAAGGCATCAAAGCCGGACTTGAAGGCCTCGTAGGCAAGGTTCCCGGTTTGATTGACGTGAAAGTAAATATCAGCGGACGCCTGGCATCATCAAATGCCGACGTAATGCTCGACTCCACACTTGAGTCAGAAGAGGCATTGAAAGGCTATGCCCAGCATCCTGAGCATGTAGCAGTAGCCAACGGCAAGGTACGTCCTTACACCGTTCAGCGTGCTTGTTTGGACTTTGAGATTTGAGGTTTGAGATTTAAGATTTAAAATTATAATGGCGAGAAGCAAGAAACCATTACCCCTGTTAGAAGGCGTTACCATTGAGGCCGTTGCTGCCGAAGGTAAATGCCTGTTCCACTGGAACGACCTGGTGGTCTTCGTACCATTCTGCGTGCCTGGTGACGTTTGCGACATCCAGATTCGACGCAAGAAGCACTCTTTTGCCGAGGGCGAGGTGGTGCGCTTTGTAGAATACAGCAAGGTGCGCGCCGTACCTTTTTGCAAGCACTTCGGTGTATGCGGTGGATGCAAATGGCAGAACCTGCCCTATGAAGAACAGTTGAAGTTCAAGCAGCAGCAGGTATTCGACCAGTTGCACCGTATCGGCAAAGTGGAACTGCCTGAGTTCCGCACTATCCTCGGTTCGGTAAAGACACAAGAGTATCGTAACAAGCTGGACTTCGGATGTGCCAACAAACGTTACCTGACGAAAGAGGAAATTACGGCACTGCCTAAGGACGAGAGTCAGAGCCTGAAGGATGTGCCCGCCATCGGTTTCCATATCACAGGTGCTTTCGACAAGATACTTCCTATTGAGAAGTGCTGGCTGATGGACGACCTGCATAATCAGATCCGCAACGACATCCGCGACTACGCCATGGAGCACGGCATATCGTTCTTCGACCTGCGCGCTCAGGTTGGTCTGTTGCGTGACATCATTATCCGCAATAGCGCCAGTGGTGAGTTGATGGTGATTATCCAGTTCCACTATGATGAGACGGGCGGCGAAAAAGAAGCACTCGACCTGTTGCAACACGTAGCCGACACCTTCCCACAGATCACGTCCTTACTCTACCTCGACAACCAAAAGTGCAATGACACCATTGGCGATCAGGACATCATCGTGTTCAAGGGTACAGACCATATCTTTGAACTGATGGAAGACCTGAAATTCAAGGTGGGTCCCAAGTCGTTCTATCAGACCAACACCGAGCAGGCCTACCATCTTTACAGCGTAGCACGTGAGTTCGCAGGATTGACAGGCAACGAGATGGTCTACGACCTCTATACCGGCACAGGTACCATTGCCAACTTCGTAGCCAAGAAAGCCAAGCAGGTGATTGGTATCGAGTATGTGCCTGAGGCTATCGAGGATGCGAAGATCAATTCAGAGATCAACGGCATCGGCAACACCCTGTTCTATGCAGGCGACATGAAGGATATCCTCACCGACGACTTTATCGCAGAGCACGGACGTCCTGACGTCATCATCACCGACCCCCCACGTGCCGGTATGCATCCCGACGTTGTGAAGACTATTCTGCGCGCAGCCCCCGACCGCATTGTCTATGTATCATGTAACCCAGCCACGCAGGCTCGCGACCTGCAGGACCTGGACGAGCAGTACAAGGTGATAGAGGTGCAACCCGTAGATATGTTCCCTCACACACCACATGTTGAGAATGTAGTTCTACTGAAGAAAAGATAAAACAACAAAAAGCAAACAATATGAAGAAAGTATTATTAGCAGCCCTGATGATGGGCGCAACACTGGGCGCACAGGCTCAGAGCGAATGGTTTAAGAATGTGAAGTTCAGTGGTTACGGCATGGTGCAGTATCAGGCCAGCGACAAAGACGGAGCCGAGAGCAACGCCTTCAATCTGCGTCTGGTACGTATGGCATTGGAAGGTCGTGCTCACGAGGACTTCTACTGGAAGGTACAGATGCAGATCAATGGTAACACCTACGATCCCGACAAGTCTTCAACCGACATTCGTCTGGTTGACCTCTTTGGTGAGTGGCAGAAGTACGAGTTCTTCAAGGTGAAGGCAGGTCAGTTCAAGCGTCCCTTCACATTCGAGAACCCCATGCACCCTATTACGCAGGGATTCATGAGCTACTCTCAGAACGTGAGCAAGTTGGCTGGTTTCTCTGATCGTTGTGGCGGTAATGCCTCTAATGGTCGTGACATCGGTGTGCAGATTCAGGGTGACTTCCTCAAGAATGCTGAAGGCCGCAACCTGCTGCACTATCAGGTAGGTGCTTTCAATGGTGAGGGCATCAACCAGAAGGATAAGGACAACCGCAAGGACATCATCGGTGGAATGTGGGTAATGCCCGTTAAGGGTATGCGCATTGGTGCTTTCGGATGGACTGGTAGTCGTGCCGGCGTTGGCGAGAAGAATCGCTACGCCCTCTCTGGTGAATATGCCCAGAACGACTGGACCTTCCGCACGGAGTATATCCACAGCCAGGGTTGGAATGCAGCCCACACCAGCGACAAGGCCGATGGTATCTATGCCCTTTGCATTGCTCCTATCCAGAAGAACAAGATGCATGTTAAGGCTCGCTACGACCTCTATCGTGAGGCCAATTCTTGGAATGGTTTCATTAATGATGCCAATCAATTTGTTGGAGGAGCCAAGACTTTGTACGAAATCGGTGCCGACTACCTGTTCACCAAGAACCTGCAAATCAACCTGGAGTATGCCCGCGTTAACGACCGCACCATTAACTCTGACAAACACAACTACAACATGGTTGACGTGGAGCTTGACTTTAGGTTTTGAGGTTTAAGATTTGAGGTTTGAGGTTTAGTAGATGAAGACTATTGAGAATAATATCTATGATATTGCAAGCGACTTTGCCATAAGGATTGTCAACCTGTATAAGTATCTTACAGATGAGAAACATGAATATGTCATGTCAAAGCAGATTCTCAGATCAGGAACTAGTATCGGAGCCAACTCGTTCGAAGGAAAAAATGCCCAAAGTAGAGCTGATTTTTGCAACAAAATGAGTATCGCCTTAAAAGAGGCTGGAGAAACAGGGTTCTGGCTAGACCTAATCCACAAATCAAAATACATCGATGATTCTCAATTCGAATCATTGTATGCCGATTGGAATCGAATATATGCAGTACTCATCAAAATTGTTAAAACGACAAAAAACATAAAAGAATGAAACCTCAAATCTCAAACCTCAAACCTCAAATCTCAAACCTCAAACCTCAAATCTCAAAGATACTATTGATTTACACCGGTGGTACCATCGGTATGAACCACAACCCACAGACAGGTGCTCTGGAGCCATTTGACTTCGAGCACCTGCTTAGTAGGGTGCCAGAACTGGCACAGTTTCAGACCGAAATAGCCACCTATCAGTTCAACCCGCCCATCGACTCCAGCGACATGTCACCGAAGCTGTGGACGGAGTTGGCACATATCATTGCCAATCATTACGAGGAGTATGACGGCTTTGTGATTCTGCACGGCACAGACACGATGGCATATACAGCCTCAGCCCTGTCGTTCATGCTCGAGAACCTCACCAAGCCCGTTATCCTCACCGGCTCACAACTGCCTATCGGCCAGTTGCGTACCGATGGCAAGGAGAACCTCATCACCAGTATCGAGATTGCTGCCGCCCGTCGTCAGGACGGCACGGCGATGGTGCCCGAAGTAGGCATCTATTTCAATGGTCACCTGATGCGCGGCAATCGCACCACCAAACAGAGTGCTGATGAGTTCAATGCCTTCGAGTCATTCAACTATCCCCATCTGGCGGATGCAGGTGTAGAGATCACCTATCACGACGAGTACATCCATCGTCCATCAGCCATCCGTCTTCAGAACCCATCCCTCACCCCTCAATTCCGCCTCGACAACAACGTGATAATCTTCTCGCTGTTCCCAGGCATCCGTGAGGATTTGATTCGTCATATCATTGCCACACCCAATCTGCGCGCCATAGTGATGCGCACCTTCGGCTCAGGCAATGCGCCCCAGAACCCCTGGTTGCTCAGCGCCCTGCGTGAAGGCACTCGCAGAGGCAAGGTCATCATCAATATCAGTCAGTGCTTGCAAGGCTGTGTGGAGATGGGACGCTACGACACTGGCTACCAACTTCAGGAAGCCGGCGTCATCAGCGGCTACGACGGCACCGTAGAGGCAGCAGTCACCAAACTGATGTATCTGCAGGGCAAATACGACGACCCAGAGCTGGTGCGTAAGTTCATGAAGCAGAGTATCTGCGGAGAGATAACTGTGTAAAAAGAAGAGAAAAACAAAAAAAATCGGAAGCCATTTGACTTCCGATTTTTTTTATTGTCCAGATTCCAGTCTTATTCTGCATCAAGAGTGATAGTATCAGTAAATGTACCAAACGGATAATTGATAGCAGCAAGATAATGGAACAAATTGAGCGTAATCACACCTGTTTCAGCATTGTAGGTACCAGCAATTTCAGAAGCATTTTCTGCTGCATAGTCACCAAGGGCATTACCCCATACATACACGTCGCCATAGCCAGGATAGCTCCATGCAGGCTGGAAAGGAACAATAACCGTACCATCATCCTTAATGGTTATCTTCAGATCGTACTCATAACCAGTTGCAGGCAACTTATACAGAGTAGGTTCTTCCTTAGCACGGTAGATTTTCTGTTTCCATGCACCTTCCATAGCTTCTGGACTAGAGAAGACACCAGTACCAAAGAGTTCCCAAGTATAATCACATGTAACAACTACATCAATTTTCTGAACGGGATTACCTATAATCGTATCAGCAGTAGCAATATCCTCATCACTCAGCGTCATGGTATAAGTATAGGTATTACCCTTTTCCATATTAGCAGCTTTCAGAGTAACATATGCCGTACTTGAACCATTTTGGAAGGTAACTGTACCGCTATTCTCATCAGTAAAAATTCCCTCAGTATCAGCAGTGCCAGTATAATGAACTGTGTACTCACCACTTGTACCGAAACGTACCAATTTCACCTTCACATCTGTTGAACTTTCGCTGACCAATGTTTCAGCTTCATCAGTTTCAAATGACACGTTAGGCGTATATACATTATATATTGCACCTTCATTATCTGTATCACATGAAGTGAACAGGCCACCAGCCATGATTGCCAGTCCCATCAATATTTTGTTCATTTTCATAACTATATTCTCTTTATAATTGGTTAATCAAATGGATTCTGATCCTTGGCAGCGTCCATATTAGCATTGCTATCGAACTCAGACTGAGGAATCACCATCACCCACTTGTAGCTCTCAGGATTACTTGTGGCAGCATTCAACTTAGCTGATGCTGCACCTGAAGGATGACCATCGGCTGTACTACGTACGAAGCCCTGGTGCAAACGGCGAATATCATAGATACGGCCAAACTCACCCCACAACTCAATACGACGCTGGTTGATGATTTCCTCGCGCAGCGAACCACTTGCCAAATCGGTTGTTGCAGACATTGCTGTACCAGTCTTTGCGCAAGTATAATCAGGATCACGATATGCCATGAAGGCCTTCAACGTGTTCTGAGCATCACCATCATTACCCAGCATACACTCGGCCTCAGCCTTTGCCAGATACATTTCCTCAACACGCATGAAGATATAGTCACCTTCCCATGTAGCATAGTTCACGAACTTGAACTTTTCCTGCTGGTAACCATTGTCACCATTTGCGGGATCAGCTGGGTTCCACCAAGCACGACGGGCATCGTTAGCACCCATCTTGTTGTAGAGGCTACGAGTAATCTGCTGACGGGCAGATGCGCCATATTTACCCATATCAGCATCCATATGAGTGAAGAAGCTTGCATAACCTGTGGTCTGGTCAGCAATGATGCTCACACCCCACATCACGTTAGATGCAGACACTTTGTTAAGTCCGGCAAACTGGCTGACTTCGATAATATTAATCTTCTCCTTCTTAGCCTCGGCAATAGCCTTGGTAGAATAAGTCAGAACATCATTCCATTTCTCCTCTACCTGTGCGATACGTGCGTGCAGACCGTAAGCTACAGCCAAACTGATGTGTGACTTGCTGTTACGCGCGTGCTCCGTAGCAGAGAGCAGTTCCTCAGCCTTCTTGATGTCGCTGTCAATCTGCTCATATACCTTAGCAACAGTCTCACGAGCCTTACCCTGCGTATCCTTTGTAGTGGGCTCCGTGTAGATAGGCACACAAGGCTCCGTCTCATGACCTACCAGAGTACGTGAATACCACTGAGCCAGCATGAAATAGCTGAAGGCACGGATAGCATAAGCCTGACCAACAACATAATTCACGTCTGAAGGGTCGCCAGTCATTGTCTTTTCAGCCGTTGTCACATAGTTGGCATTGGCAATCAGTGTATAGAAGAAATTCCACACACCATAAGGACGACCTGCGTTATTAGTATAGTCACCCTTCACATCATAGAGATAGTCAAAGTAGAACCAACCACTACCAGATTTTGCCTGAATGTGGTCTTCACCCATCAGGTCGGCAGCCAGGTTGATAGCAGAGAGTCCAAACTCCTCAGTTGCCCAATCTGTTGTATAACCATAGGTGTACATTGTACGGTAGATTCCATCAATAGCTGCAATGGCACTACCAGCAGAACCTGTCATTTTCTCTGTTGCAACAGAGGTAGAAGGCGTGGTGTCCAACTGATCATCTGAGCAGGCTGTCAACATGGTTGCACCAAGCAAGCCCATCAGTGTATATTTATATATTGCTTTCATATTTTATTCCTTTCTTTTTTGTATTAGAAATTAACTTCAATACCCATGGTCAGCGTCTTATTCGGTGAGTAAGAATAAGTAGTGCCACCACTGAAATTATACTGAGGATCCATACCGTCAAGATGACTGAACAAAGCCACATTGTCGAAAGAACCATAAACCTTCACACCACCCAGGCTAGCCTTGCTCACCAAAGACTTTGGAAGAGTATAGCTCAGAGTAATGTTCTTAATGGCGAAGTAAGAAGCGTTGATCAGGTAACGATCAGTAACGTGAACATTCTCTTTAATTCCTACACGAGGAACGTCGGTGATATCACCTGGCTTCTGCCAGCGACGCAGCACATTCTTATTCCAAGTACTGCTCAGATAGGTCAGGTTCATTGAGTTGTAATACATGTTGTCCAGCACCTTACCACCAATAGAATAAGTTGTCAGGATTGACAGGTTGAAACCTTTATAGCTGACATCGGTACCAATGCTACCATACAGATCTGGAATACGAGAACCCATCTCATAACGGCAAGAAGATGCTTCAGCATAGCTATCACTGATACGCTCGTTCACACGGTTGCCATCAGCATCAAGGTCGTAAACCCAGTAGAGCTGCTTACCAGTAGCAGGATCCACACCAGCACTCTTACGCAGATAGAATGTATTCAGAGGCAGACCTTCCTTGATGATATAGCTACCAGAAAGAATCTCAGGTGACTCAGCAGTCAGCTTAGTAACCTCGTTCTTGATAGTAGAACCCATCCAAGAAACATTCCATTCGAAGTCCTGGAAACGAACGGGAGTACCAGACAACTCGAACTCAAAACCAGAGTTCTTCATGTTACCTACGTTGGCAGAGTAACCAGAGAAACCAGTTGAAACAGCCATGGGGTAAGACAGCAACATATCAGTTGTCTTACGAACATAGTATTCTGCACTGAAGCGGATGCGACGATCCAGAAGAGTTCCCTCCAAACCAATGTTTAGGTTTGAGTTCTTCTCCCAAGACACCTCGTTGTTCTGCAGTGTAGAGAGCACAGCACCCACAGTATTGGCATTAGGATAGGCCACACTTGACAGACCCTGCCATACATAATAGTTAGAATTACCATCGCTATCAAGGATGTCATCGTTACCCTGCTCACCATAGCTCAGTTTGAGTGACAGGTTGTCCACCCATTTCACATCCTTCATGAACTCCTCGCTTGAGATACGCCAGTTACCACCCAGAGACCAGAAAGTACCAGTGCGGTTACCGCTCTTAAAGCGTGAAGAAGCATCAGAACGCAGAGAAGCAGAGAAATAATACTTATCGTTGTAGTTATAGTTGAAACGACCCAGCCAAGAGTTGATGCGATAATCCAAAGAATAGCTGTCAGCATCCTTCAGAGTGGCACCAGGACGAAGTTCCAGCAGTCCGCTCATCAAACCAGAACGCTCTGCATCAATGAATTTGTAGTTATAAGCATAGAACTCGTGACCTGCAAGAACATCGAAAGAGTGCTTGTCAAAAGAACGGTTCCAAGTCAGCAGCTGGTTGAAAGTGTAGCTCTGAGTACGCATACTGTACTTGGTGAGCAAGCCACCAGAAGCAGCCTGGTTACCATGCTCCATATTCATATAACGCATACGGTTATTGTTGTCATAGTCGAAACCGAAGTTGATAGCCAGCTTCAGGCCTTTTGCCCAACCCATCTTATCGTCGTCGCTACCGAATACCAAACCAGAACGCATACCTGCTACATCACGACGGATGTCAGCCTTGTCGAGCATCAGCATACCCAGTGAACTATGGTCGCTCATTGAACCTGGACGCTGGTCGCCATTAGCCAAAGCCTCACCCCAGTCGTACTCAATCTGACCATTTCTATAGACAGACTTACCTTCAGCATCTTTCAGGTATACAGGGAACAAGGGATTGACAAACTGAGCTGTGTACCATACGTTTGAATATGAAGTACCTTCATAGTCGCTGAAGTTTGAAATAGAGTGAGCCACATTCAAACCAACATTAGCACGGAACCAGTCGTTCACCTTAGTATCCACATTCACGCGGGCGTTATAACGCTGGAAAGAAGTGGTCTTCAAGATACCATCCTCGTTCAGGTAACCCAGTGACATAGCGTACTTGGTCTTCTCGTTACCACCACTCATAGAGAGCTGATGCTCGTGACGCAGAGCGTTGTCGCGAGTAACGGCATCGAGCCAGTCCTCATTCCATGCAGACTGAGCGTCTGCGCGAACCTGACCAGTAGCGGGGTCGATAATCTGATCCCAAGTATAGTTCTTGAAGGGGTTGTAGCTCTCGCCACCGAGTTCGCTGCCAAGGCTAGCACGAGCGATAGACTCAGCTTCTGTCCAAGAAGCACCGCCATCCCACTCTGCATTACGCAGAGCCTCGTAAACCAGCTGAGTGTACTCTTTCTGGCTTACGTTCTGATAACGCTTATTGGCACGGTTTGCCCAACCTACATTAGAACGCCATGTCACGTTAGTCTTACCCTCCTGACCTCTCTTGGTTGTAATCATCACAACACCATTGGCACCACGAGCACCATACAGAGCACCAGAAGAAGCATCTTTCAACACGGTCATAGACTCGATATCAGAAGGATTCAGTGATGCCAGACTACCATCGTAAGGAATACCATCAACCACATAAAGAGGTGCGCTTGAAGCATTGATAGAACCAAAGCCACGAACGCGGATGTTTGGAGAAGAACCTGGCTGACCAGAACCAGAAGTCATCTGAACACCAGTCACGTTTCCTTCCAATGCCTTTGTTACACTCGTTACAGGGCGAAGTTCTACGTCCTCTGCACTGATACTCTGGGCAGAACCCGTGAATGAAGACTTCTTCTGTGTGCCATAAGCCACAACGATGACTTCATCCAGAGCCTTGTTGTTAGAAGTCAACAGGATGCGCATGTTTGGACGAGCGCTTACCTCCAGAGGTTCCATACCAATATAAGTAATACGCAAAGTCTTCTTGCCTGCAGGTACAGTCAGTGAGAACTGTCCACTGGCATTTGTCACAGCACCTGTACTGGTTCCTACAACCAGGACCGTTGCACCAACTACGGGTTGTCCGTCATCTTGAGACACAACGGTACCGCTGACTTTTGTCTGAGCCAATACTCCTCCTACCAGAAGGAATAAGCCCACTAACATTGTCATTAGTCTTTTTTCCATAAATCTCTCTCGTTTTTTAAGT
>CACYNE010000056.1 GCA_902775605.1 uncultured Prevotellaceae bacterium | reverse complement strand
TCTGGCGAGAATGTGCTCCGCCTGTTGCCACCCCTGACATTCACCAAGGAGTTGGCCGACGAATTCATTGAACGTTTACAGAAAGCATTATGAAAATATCAGTAATAGGCGCCGGCGCAATGGGCGGTGCCACCGTAGAAGGCATGATCAAGGCCGACTACTTCGACAATAACAACATCATTGTGAGCGACCCGTCGGAGGTCGTACTGAAAAAGTTCTCTGAGCAGGGCATCCGCACCATGACAGACAACGCACAGGCTGCTAAGGAGGCCGACGTTGTCATGGTAGTTGTCAAACCCTGGTTGGTAGAGCAGGTTCTAAAAGGCATCGCCCCCGCCTTGACAGCAGAGAAGATTCTCATCGTCATCGCTGCCGGTGTGCCCTCAGCCAAGATTCAGGAGTGGATCGGCATCAACATGCCGCTCTTCCTCTGCATCCCCAACATCGCCATCGCGCAGCTGGCCTCCATGACGTTCCTCGTTGAGTGCGGTGCTGTGTCACAGCGCCACACAGAGGCAGTGAAGGCCATCTTCGACGCCATGGGCAACACGCTCTTCACCGACGAGGCTCACCTGGCTGCAGGCACCACCCTTGCCTCTTGTGGCATCGCTTACGCCATGCGTTATGTCCGTGCTGCCAGCGAAGGCGGCGTGGAACTGGGTTTTAAGGCCGACCAAGCCAAGGAGATTGTGATGCAAACCATGCTGGGTGCCGTGAAGCTGTTAGAGGCCAGCGGCCTGCATCCTGAGGCAGCCATCGACCTGGTAACCACTCCTGGCGGCCTCACCATCAAGGGATTGAACGAAATGGAGCATGCAGGCTTCACCTCTGCCGTCATCCGCGGTCTGAAGGCTGGAGCGAAGTAAATTGAGACTTGAGAATTGAAAATTGAGAATTGAGAATTTATGGACGAACAACTGAAACAGATTGGTGAACGCTTGCGTGGACTACGCGACGTACTCGATATTCCCGTAAGCGAGATGGCCGAGACCATCGGCATCAGCTCGGAGAAGTATGAAAAGATTGAAAAGGGCGAGGTGGACATCACCATCTCTAACCTGATGAAGATAGCCCATAAGTATGGCGTGAGCGCCGAGGAACTGATGTTTGCCGAGGCACCCCACATGAAGTCGTACTTCGTGGTACGCAAAGGTCAGGGCATGAGCGTAGAGCGTACCAAGGCCTATAAGTATCAGAGTCTGGTGAGTGGCTTCGTCAATCACAAGGCCGACGTATTCATCGTCACCGTAGAGCCCAAGCCCGAGGCTCACACCATTTATAAGAACACACACGCCGGACAGGAGTTCAACCTCGTGCTCGAGGGCAAGATGGAACTCTATATCGGCGGCAAGACCATCGTATTGGAAGAGGGCGACAGCATCTATTTCGACTCCACCAAGCCCCACGGCATGCTGGCAGTAGGAAATAAACCCGTGAAATTCTTAGCATTTACAGTAGAATAAACTAGACATGATAGAAAGATTTTTAAAGCAGACACACTTCGAGTCTGTAGAGGATTACAATAAGAACTTGGAGTTCATCATCCCAGAGAACTTCAACTTCGCCTACGACGTGATGGACGCCTGGGCAGAAGAGGCACCAGAGAAGCTGGCGCTCCTCTGGACCAACGATCAGGGAGAAGAGATACGCGCCACCTATGCTCAGCTCAAGGAGCAGAGTGATCAGGCGGCATCATACCTGCAGACACTGGGCATCGGCAAGGGCGACCCTGTGATGCTCATCCTGAAACGCCGCTATGAGTGGTGGATTGTCATGCTGGCCCTGTGTAAGATTGGTGCCGTGGTGATCCCTGCCACCCACATGCTGACCAAGCACGACATTGTCTATCGTAACACGCGTGCATCTATCAAGGCCATCATCTGCGTTGATGACGCCTATGTCACAGAGCAGATCAAGTTGGCTATGCCCGAGAGCCCTTCGGTGAAGCAGTATATCACCATCACCGATCACGGTAAACCCATCCCCGAGGGCTTCCGCGACTGGCAGGCAGAATGGAAGCAGGCACCCAAGTTTGTGCGCCCCGCCTTCGTCAACAACAACGAAGACACGATGATTATGTACTTCACCTCTGGCACCAGCGGTGAGCCAAAGATGGTGGCTCACGACTATCTCTATGCGATGGGCCATCTAACAACTGGAGTCTTCTGGCACAACCTGCACGAAGGCTCGCTGCATCTCACAGTGGCTGATACCGGTTGGGGCAAGGCTGTTTGGGGCAAGTTCTATGGCCAGTGGTTTGCTGGCGCCACAGTATTCGTGTTCGATCATGAGAAGTTCAATGCCGACACGCTGCTGCGCCAGATGGAGAAATATAAGGTGACCTCGTTCTGCGCACCTCCCACCATCTATCGCTTCATGATTCGCGAGGATCTCTCTAAGTACGACCTCTCGTCTCTGGAGTACTGCACCACCGCAGGTGAGGCTCTGAATCCCGCCGTGTTCGAGAAGTTCTTTGAGAAGACGGGCATCCGCATGATGGAAGGTTTCGGCCAGACAGAGACAACGATGACGCTGGGCACCTTCCCTTGGATGACTCCCAAGCCTGGTTCTATGGGTATTCCCAATGCCCAGTACGACATCGATCTGCTGCGTGCCGACGGCACTCCATGCGAGGACGGTGAGAAGGGCGAGATTGTGGTTCGCGTGGGTGACAAGAAGCCTGTTGGTCTCTTCAAGGGCTACTATCGCGACGAGGAGAAGACGCGCGAGGCTTGGCATGACGGCATCTACCATACTGGTGATATGGCTTGGCGAGACGAGGATGGCTACTACTGGTTTGAGGGTCGTATCGACGACGTCATCAAGTCTTCCGGCTATCGCATCGGCCCGTTCGAGGTAGAGTCGGCGCTGATGACTCACCCCGCTGTCGTGGAGTGCGCCATCACCGGTGTGCCTGACGATATCCGCGGCATGGTGGTCAAAGCTACCGTCGTTCTCGGCAAGGAATGGAAGGACAAGGCTGGCGAAGACCTCATCAAGGAACTTCAGCAGCATGTCAAGAAGGAGACAGCTCCCTATAAATACCCCCGTATCGTGGAGTTTGTGGACGAACTGCCCAAGACCATCTCTGGAAAGATTCGTCGTGTGGAGATTCGCAAGAAAGACGCTGAGAAATAACAATCTCACAACATAAGCAAGAAGGACAGCCTCACAAATGTGGGCTGTCCTTCTTTTATTTCAGAACATCATCACCAGTAGCGGGATGGTTATCATCGAGAGAACAGTAGTGATAAACGTCACCTCCGACATCAGCGTGGTGTCGCGGTTATGCCTCAGGCAAAGGATGGTGCCATAGGTAGCAACCGGCATCGCAATAACAACGGTATTGATGTTGACGACATAGGAGTCGAAGCCTAGCAGGCTGCACAGGAAATACATACTCACCGGCACCGCGCCCAGTCGCAGGAAGGTAGTTACATAGACTGTCTTGTTTCCCATCAAAGCCCTAAGAGGCAACTGCGACATGCTGGAACCGATAATCAGCAGGGCTGCAGGCACCGTGATATTGCCTATCATGGTGAGTGGCTGACTTACAAAAGCCGGGATATTGTCTATCTCCAATGCCACAATCAGCATCGTCAAATAGGCCGACAGCATAGGTGAGCTATAAAGCACTTTCTTCTGGAAGTGATGGCCTTCCACCTCGCCCTTTCCCGTTACGAGTATTGTTCCTACAGTAAAGACGGCAAACGTATTAACGACATTGAGCACAGCAGCATAGAATACTGCCTCATGACCAAAGATGCTGGCCACCACAGGATAACCCATAAATCCCACATTGCCAAACATCATGGCAAAGCCTACCACACCTTCATCTTCTCTACGTTGCGTCACATAGCGCGGCAACCAGAAGGCGAGGCCTGTCAGGACCACATAGGTCACCACACTAATGGCCAGCAATGGCAGGATGAACTTTCTGTCGGGCAGTTCACCTGTCATCGCCGATGACAGGATCAGCGCCGGACAGGTCCAGTTTATCACCAGACTAGACAGTTTGCGATCAAATTCTCCACCCATATATCCCAGTTTGCCAGCCATGTATCCCACAATGACAATGGCAAAAAGTGTAGCCATAACGGTAATCATCCTACAAATGTGATTCTTTAAATTGAATTTAACTTACGAGCGTGCAAAATTACAAATATTTTTCGTAATTTTGCACCAGTTTATGTGTTTTATCGAAGAAAGAAGAAAATCATGAAGAAAAGGATTGTCATCAAGGTGGGCTCGAACGTCCTGACACGTAAAGACGGCAAGCTTGATGTGACCCGCATGTCGGCATTGGTCGACCAGATTGCATGGCTGCGCAAACAGGACTTCGAGGTGATCCTCGTCTCGTCTGGTGCCGTGGCCTGCGGACGCAGAGAACTAACAGTTGACCACTCGCTCGACAGCGTGGAGCAGAGACAGCTTTACTCGGCTGTCGGACAGGTAAAACTCGTAGGTCTGTACTACGACTTGTTCCGCGAGTTCGGCATTCATGTGGGGCAGGTGCTTACCATGAAGGAGAACTTTGAGCCGGGCGAGCAGTACCGCAACCAGCAGGCATGTATGAAAGTGATGCTTGAGAACGATGTGCTGCCTATTGTCAACGAGAACGACACGGTGAGTGTCACCGAGCTGATGTTTACGGATAACGATGAACTGTCGGGCCTCATCGCTCAGATGATGCAGGCAGACACGCTGATTCTCCTCTCAAACATCGACGGCATCTACGATGGTCACCCTGACAATCCTGACTCTCGCATCATCCCACAGGTAAAACCTGGGCGCGACCTCTCTAAATATATCAAGGCAGAAAAGAGTGCCTTCGGACGTGGTGGTATGCACTCAAAATACACCACAGCGTCAAAGGTATCGCAGGCGGGCATCCGTGTGATTATCGCCAATGGCGAACGCGAGGATATCCTCATCGATTTGATGGAGCGCAGAGCATCTACGCCTCACACCGAATTCTTACCGACAGAACATTAAGAACTGAATCAAGATGAACGAACAATTCGCAAAGACCAAAAGGGCCAGCAAGAGTCTGGCTTTGCTCAACGACCAGCAGCGCAACGAGATTCTGCTGGCTGTTGCCGATGCCATCATCAATCAGCAGGAGCGCATCCTGAAGGCTAACGCAGAGGACCTGGCTAAGATGTCAAAGGAGAATCCGCTCTATGACCGTCTGCAACTGACACCAAGCAGATTGGAAGGCATTGCCTCCGACATGCGCAACGTTGCCACGTTGCCCTCACCTCTTGGTCATATCACAAAACAAAAGACCTTGCCCAATGGCTTGCGTCTCTGTCGCGTCTCTGTTCCCTTTGGCGTTATCGGCATGATCTACGAAGCGCGTCCCAATGTGACGTTCGACGTTTTCTCTCTTTGTTTCAAGAGTGGCAATGCCTGCGTGCTGAAAGGCGGCAAGGATGCTGACTGCTCTAATCGCGAAGAGGTGGCACTCATTCACGAGGTACTCGAGAAATATGGCGTCTCAAAGGATGTGGTGGCCCTGCTGCCTGCCACTCACGAGGCTACTGGCGAGATGCTCAATGCCGTGGGCTACGTGGATCTTTGCATCCCTCGAGGCGGACGCAAGCTCATCGACTTTGTACGCGACACTGCCCGCATTCCCGTCATCGAAACGGGTGCAGGTGTGGTGAACACCTACTTTGACAAGGATGGCGACTTGGAGATGGGCCGTGCTATCATCAACAATGCCAAGACGCGTCGTGTCTCGGTTTGTAATGCTCTGGATTGCCTGCTGGTGCATTTAGAGAAAATAGATCTACTAAATCAACTGGTTGCCCCAATGGCAGAGAAGAACGTTATCATCTATGCTGACGAGAAAGCATACGCTGCCCTGGAAGGCAAATACCCTTTGTTGGAGCAGGCTACCGACGACAGCTTTGGCACTGAGTTCATGGATTACAAGCTCGCCATCAAGACTGTCGCTTCGCTCGATGAAGCTCTTGACCATATAGACAAGAACGGTTCTGGACATAGCGAGGCCATTATCACGATGAACGAGCAGACGGCTCGCACGTTCCAGGCTCATGTAGATGCTGCATGTGTCTATTGGAACGCTCCCACCTCTTTCACCGACGGCGCCCAGTTCGGCCTTGGTGCCGAGATAGGCATCTCTACCCAGAAACTTGGTCCCCGTGGACCCATGGCACTCGAAGAGATTACCACCTATAAGTGGCTCATTGAGGGTGAAGGACAAATTAGAAGTTAAAACAAGAAAGAAATATGAAGAGTTTTATTAATGTACAGGACCTGGGCCCGCTGGATAAGGCGATGGCTGAGGCATTCGAAATCAAAAACGACCGTTATAAGTATCAGTATCTGGGCAAGAACAAGACCCTGATGATGATCTTCTTTAATAATAGTCTGCGTACACGTCTCTCTACGCAGAAGGCTGCCATGAACTTAGGCATGAACGTCATCGTGCTTGATGTGAATGCTGGTGCCTGGAAACTGGAGACAGAGCGCGGCGTCATCATGGACGGCGACAAGAGCGAGCACCTGCTGGAAGCCATTCCCGTGATGGGCTGCTACTGCGACCTCATCGGCGTACGCTCGTTTGCCGGTCTCACAGATCGTGAATATGACTATGCCGAGACCGTTCTGAACCAGTTTATCAAATACTCTGGCAAGCCCGTCTTCGCCATGGAGACTGCCACCGTGCACCCTCTCCAGGCTTTTGCTGACCTGATTACGATTAAAGAAAGCTGGAAGAGCCAACAGCTAACAGCAAATAACCAAAAGCCAAAGGTCGTTCTGACCTGGGCTCCCCACTGCCGTGCTCTGCCTCAGGCTGTGCCCAACTCATTTGCCGAGTGGATGAATGCTGCCGAGGATGTGGACTTGGTTATCACACACCCCAAGGGCTATGAGCTTGATCCGAAGTTCGTGGGAAATGCCCGCGTGGAGTATGATCAGAAGAAAGCCTTCGAAGGTGCTGACTTCATCTACGCCAAGAACTGGAGTAATCCTGGCGTGACAAACCCTGCCGACTACGGCAAGATTACCTGTGAGGACCGTTCATGGACGGTAGATACCGAACACATGTCTTGGACGAACAATGGTAAGTTCATGCATTGTCTGCCCGTACGTCGTAACCTCATCGTGACTGACGATGTTATCGAGTCAAAGAACTCGCTGGTCATCCCAGAGGCTGCCAACCGTGAAATCAGTTGCTCGGTAGTACTGAAAAGAATGTTAGAAGCTCTTTAAATATGGATATTCTTCCTCTTTGGGCGTGGTTGCTTTTCTACGTCCTTGTTTTTATCATGCTGATTGCCGACCTCAAGATGTTCGGCAAGAAAGGTGAACACGAAGTGAGCATCAAGGAAGCCCTGAAGATGACGGGCGTCTGGATTGGCGTTTCACTGGTGTTCTGTGCAGGCATCTACCTGCTCTACCCTGTTGAGCCACACGAGAAGGCCATGGAGTTCCTGGCGGGCTATCTCATTGAGAAATCTCTCTCAATGGATAATCTCTTCGTATTCCTGATGCTCTTCTCCTTCTTCGGCGTTGATCGGAAATACCAGCATGAGGTATTGTTCTGGGGCATCTTCGGTGCCCTGGTGCTGCGCAGCATCTTTATCTTCGCTGGCGCTGCGATGGTGGAGCAGTTTGAATGGGTATTAGGACTCTTCGGACTCTTTCTCCTTTACACTGGCAGCAAGATGTTCAGTCACAACGAGAATGAAGAGACTGACCCTTCGAAGAACATTATCGTACGGCTCTTCAAGAAGTTCTTCCCCGTTACCGACCAGATGCATGGTGAGAAATTCTTTATCAAGGAAGGCAAGAAACGTTTAGCCACACCGCTTTTTATAACATTGCTGGTTATTGAAACCACTGATGTGGCTTTTGCCGTTGACTCCATCCCTGCCGTATTCTCTGTGAGCCGCGACCCGTTCATCGTGCTCACATCAAACATCTTCGCCATCCTGGGCCTGCGTGCCCTCTACTTTGCATTGGCAGCTGTAGCCAAGTATTTCACCTATCTGAAGTACGGCCTTGGCGTCATACTTATCTTTGTAGGCATCAAGATGCTGCTTGCCATGAACGAATACATTAATGCTGGAGCTAATTGGCTGGGGTTCGACCTCAACATGCCCCATATCGAGATTCCCACAGTATGGTCGCTGGTGTTCATCTTCACTACGTTGATCCTGTCTATGGGATTGTCATATCTGATATCAAAACCCAAACAGAACTAAATAGATAATGGTTTCATTTGAATGTGACTATGACAATGGCGCACATCCTTTGGTAATCGACGCCCTTGTAAAACATAACGGTGCACGTCCTACGCCCTATGGCTTTGACGAATTTTCTGAGCATGCCAAGCGCCGTATTCGTCAGGCCTGTGGCTTGCCCGATGCTCAGATATTCTTCCTGACAGGAGGCACACAGACCAATGCCACCACCATCGACTCGATGCTCTATCAGTATGAAGGCGTCATCTGCGTGGGCACAGGTCATATCAATGTGCATGAAGCAGGTGCCGTAGAGTTTACTGAGCACAAGATCATCACCCTGCCAGAGACACTGGGAAAGATGGAAGCACGTGTACTGCGCAAGTATCTCGACGACTTCATGGCCGACGGCAACAGGAACCACGCCGTGCACCCAGGACTGGTTTATATCACCTTCCCAACCGAATTGGGAACGCTCTACACAGCCCGGGAGTTGGACGACATCTATCAGGTGTGCCGCAGCTTCGACATTCCTCTTTATATTGATGGCGCACGCCTTGGTTATGGATTAATGGCAGAAGAATGCGATATCACCCTGCCCTATCTGGCTCGTCATTGCGACGTATTCTATATTGGTGGCACTAAGATAGGTGCATTGTGCGGCGAAGCCGTGGTGTTTACACACGGCAATGCCCATAAGCACTTCTTCTCCATACAGAAGCAGCATGGCGCAGTCATCGCAAAGGGAGCCCTTATTGGCCTGCAGTTCGAGGCTCTGTTTACTGACGACCTCTACTTCAAGCTGGCACGTCACGCCATAGAAAAGGCCATGCAGATGAAACAACTGTTCCAGGAGCATGGCTATTCCTTCTTTATCGACTCGCCTACGAACCAGCAGTTCGTCATCATTCCCAATGCGGAAGTACAACGATTAGAGAAGTACATGCAGTTCACTCACTGGGGACCTTACGATGATCGTCACATGATTTGCCGTTTCGTCACCAGTTGGGCCACCACTGACGAGGATCTAAAAGTATTAAAGGATTGCCTGTAATCACAGACAATCCTTTAATATTTTCTGACCATCGTAGGTATTCACCGTAAACCAAATGGAGTCGGCCTTGACGCCCTGTATTGGAATACTCAGATAAACACGCTGGGAATAATACTCCGGCACACCACCCTGATCGTGATAGAATGTCAGACGGAGCGTACAAGTGCCATCAACATTGGTTATTAGCGCGTCTCGCCGACAGCCTAATACTTGCTTCAAGCTATCAGCTTCTGTAGTGCCCATCATCAAGTAAAGTCCCACATTCAAGTATTTCTTGGACTTTCCTATCCACATGCTTTCCACCCTCACGGGATCCGTCTTCATCTCCTTGATGTCCTTTGGATTCATCGGCGATAGGACAGACACGCGTCCCATTGCCAAGGGCTCCACCTTATCATCCACCTTTTTATAATAGAAGGATACACGATAAGTGGTGTCAGCCTTCGTGATAAAACCTGCAGAGGCCGACTTGCTCAGCATCAGGCGTTCGCCCTCATCGGTATCCACATAGTCCACACGCTTGTCGCTGTTAACATGAGCATCTGCCAACTGTGCCGTCATCTCAGAATAGACGCCTTCGCCCTTCTCATAAGCGTCCTGAGTACAGGCGCTGACGGCGACCAAAGCCAACAGACACAACAGGTTTCTCATTGGGCAGCGAATAAGTTTCTAACGGGGTTGGCATACATTTCCAACAGCTTATGACGCAGGAAAGACTCGTCCTTGCCAGGAATATGAATCTTTTCCAGCTGTCCAGCCAGATAAGACTCAAAGCGCTGGCGGTCTGCCTCATTATAATGAGTGGCCTGAGTACGTCCGCCTTCCAGTTCATCATAGGCGATGTAGTTACAGGGATAGAGAGTATAGCCACGATGTATCTCACGGTCCATACGCTGTGCCAATGTGGTAAAGAATTCATTCTTGGGCAGACCCGCAATCTCATCAATCCACTGGTTGACAGGCGTACCACAGTGATAGGTCACGCGTCCCTTATAACCCAGAATACCCGTCTTCATATTATCCAAATCATCCTGCCTGCTCTTCTTGAACGACGGATTATCACGCTTCTGCTGAAACTCCTGAGCCTTCAGATAGTCGCAAGGATCGAATTCATAGCTGATGGTCAGCGGAACAATGTTCAGTTCGCGCAGATCACCACCCATAGCCATCATTTTCAACACCGACTCTTGCGTACGGTCGTCCGAGTCCTTGGCTCGACCTTCACGCTGTGCAATCCAGATATTCTCCTTCTTGTGGGTCACGGCAAAGTGAATATACCGGCTCATCAACTGGCTCGACTCAAACATTTCATGAGCCGTCAGGCCGCGGCGCACCGTAAAGGCTTTGTTCATGCGCACCAACCGCTTAATCCAGGGATAGATCAACAGATTGTCGCCAATACCAATCTCGACAGTAGTGGGATAGCCAGCCTCTACGAGTTTTAGATCAAGGAAGGCAGAATCGAGCACGATGTCACGATGGTTGGATATGAATGTATAACGAGGGGTCTGCTTGTCGGCAGGCAATGAATCATGGATAAACACACAGCCATCAGTATATTTACGGATGACATATCTCACCACAGGCTTCATAAATCGCATCTGGAAATCCAGAGGCGACTTCACCCCAGTGAAGGCAAGGCGCAGCAGACCATTACGAATGAACTTGGGCAGCCAAGGAGCGAACCCTTTCATAATGAGACCGAACTGACGGTCATTAAGCAGATCCTCAAAGGCCTGCTTCATCTCTTCCGGCTCATAAGGTCGGATGGCATCAAACTGCTCTAAGCCTTCTATCATATCACTTAAAATTGGTTTTCAACAATATCTGTCAGGACATCAGTCATCGACAGTCCTGCGGCACGCACCTGCTGAGGAATAAAGCTGGTAGGCGTCATTCCTGGTGTCGTGTTAATCTCGAGCATAGATATCTGCTGGTCCTTCGAGATGATATAGTCAATACGGATAATACCATTACAATGAAGGATGTCATAGATGTGACTGGTTATCTCAGCCACACGCTTTGCCGTCTCTTCAGGGATGCGAGCAGGCGTAATCTCCTGCACCTGACCATTATACTTGGCATCGTAGTCGAAGAAGTCGTTCTCGCTGACCACCTCGGTAGCGGGGAACACCACCGACTTATCCTTGGTCTTATAGCATCCGATAGATATCTCAGTACCCTCGAGGAACTGCTCGATCATCACCTCGTCGCTCTCCATCATAGCCTTGCGCATGGCAGCTGCCAACTGATCAGGCTTCACCACCTTTGACACGCCAAACGAACTACCATCGTTGGCAGGCTTTACGAAGCAAGGCATGCCGATCGTCTCAACAATATCCTTCTTGCTAATCAACTTTTCCTGTCCACGACGTACCAATACGCTATCGGCCACCTTCACGCCAAAGCTACGCAGATAGTTGTTCAGCACGAACTTATCAAACGTCATAGCCTCAACCAACACACCACTGGTGCTATAGGGAATATGCAGAATCTCCAGGAAGCCCTGCAGGATACCATTCTCACCAGGTGTGCCATGAATGGTGATATAGACATAGTCGAAAGTACGTTTCATTCCATCCTCTTTAAAAGAGAAATCATGAACCGTCATACGTGTAGTAGTACCATCGTGCAAGAACACCTGCCAGTCGGTGCCCTTCATCTCAACCACATATACATTATACCGTTCCTTGTCAAAAAAAGAATAGAGACCCTGAGCCGAGCGCAAGGACACATCGTGCTCAGAGGAGTCGCCACCACAGACGATGGCAATAGTGCGTTTCTGCTGCTGCATAGTATTTATATAATTACTTTTAGTTCATTGTTCTTTAATCTGTTGCGCCATTTCTCAATCACAGCATTCATATCATCCGGCAGCGGACTGGTAAAGTCCATCTGTTCGCCGGTTTTTGGATGCACAAAGCCCAGCGTACGGGCATGTAGCGCCTGACGCGGACAGAGCTTGAAGCAATTCTGGATATAAGCCTTGTAACTGGCCGTCCGTTCGCCACGAAGAATCTGGTCGCCACCATAGCGCTCATCGGCAAACAACGGATGCCCGATATGCTTCATGTGCGCACGAATCTGATGAGTGCGCCCCGTTTCAAGAATACACTCCACCAGGGTTGTATAGCCATAGCGTTCCAGCACCCGATAATGGGTCACTGCCGGTTTTCCTATCTCTGAGTCTGGTGGAAAGACAGCCATACGCAAGCGGTCTTTGGGGTCACGACCTATATTTCCCTCGATGCGGCCCTCGTCTTCCACGAAGTTACCCCACACCAAGGCATTATAACTGCGATGTGTGTCGTGCTTGAAGAACTGCTTTCCAAGAGACGACTTAGCCTCTGGCGTCTTTGCGACAACGAGAAGACCACTGGTGTCCTTGTCTATGCGATGAACCAATCCCACCTGCGGGTCGTTTGGATCATACGTTGGCAGGTTCCGCAAATGCCAAGCGATGGCATGAACCAAGGTTCCATGGAAATTGCCGCAGCCTGGATGAACCACCATACCTGCGGGTTTGTAGATGACCATCAGTTCATCATCCTCATAGCGCACATCAAGGGGGATATCCTCTGGTTCAATGGTGGTATCGAAGTGCGGACGGTCGAGCATCAGCGTAATGACATCACCTGCACGAACCTTGTAATTGCTCTTGACAGGACGATCATTCACAAACAGGAAACCTGCATCCGCAGCCTGCTGAATACGATTACGGGAAGCATGCTGAGTATGCTCCGTCAGGTACTTGTCTATACGCAAGGGCACCTGACCGCGGTCCACTTCCAATCGCAGGTGTTCATACAGGCCCTGACCTTCGTCTTCAGAAGCCTCTCCTTCTTCCAGGAGCTCGTCGTCAATATAATCTTCGTCTATCAAAGCCGCAATTCTTTTTTACTCTACCACTTCCAGGAAATCATCAACATCGTCTTCGGAATAGCCGGAAAGACCACTTTCGTCATCAGTATCTTCCAGGCTTATATCCTCACCTGCAGTACCATTACCAATGACCAAGGTCAGCTCTGACTCACGAGGCACAGCATCGCCCGCCACCAGATTACGTCCACGGTACTGTATGCCGTAAACCCAGTCCTTTTCTCCATCAATGAGTTTCGGAGCGAGCAACACGAAGCCAAGCGACTTCAAACGAGCCTGCGCCTCACGATAACTGCAGTTGTCTATCAAATCAGGGATATGCTCGCGAGGCATGGTCAAAGAATTGATAGTGACATAAATGACACGGCCGACCTTTACCTCCATACCCGATTCTGGCGACTGGGAAACAATAGCGCCTGCAGGCATATCGGCAATATATGTGGAGTCGTTCACCACGACCACAAGACCTTCGGGTTCTACTCTTTCCATAGCAGTCTGGTGTGTCATGCCATATAAATCAGGCACTTCTACGCCTTCACCATGATTCGTATAAGCAGACAGCCACCACTTCAATCCAAAACAAAGCAACACCACAACCACAAGCATGGCCAGCAAGTTGCCCCAAATGATTGGCGCTGTCAGTTTCTTATAAAATTCTTTTGTGTTCATCACTTAATAATGCTTTCTGATTGCAAAGGTACTATTAAGCAAGCACAAAACAAAAGGTTTTATCCTTTTTTTGCCAAGCAAAAAGTACTTTCGCCAGTTTTTCTGGCAAAAATACGAAAAATATCCGAGAAGAAAGAATTTTTCTGGAAAAAATAAACGGGATGAAGCCATGAGCCTCATCCCGCTTATTGGTCTGTTGCCAACGAACGGCTTACTTTCCGTGATTCTCGTCAGATACGGTCAACTTCTTGCGGCCCTTTGCACGGCGAGAAGCCAGGACGCGGCGGCCATTCCGGCCATTCTTTGTGGCCATGCGCTCGCGGAAACCATGCTTGTTTACGCGGCGACGATTGTGCGGCTGAAATGTTCTTTTCATTGCTTTATTCTTAATTTATTTACTATTATTCACCATCAAATATGATCCAAAAACCACATTTCGGGCTGCAAAATTACACAAATCTTTTGAATTACGCAAGTTTAATGCGAAATTTTTCACTTTTCACTTTCCACTTTTCACTTTTTTTCGTACCTTTGCACCGAAAATTACAAAATATACATTATTATATACTTATATGATTAATTCACAAGACATTAAGAAAGGCACCGCCATTCGCATGGACGGCGCCATTTGGGTTTGCATCGATTTCCAGCATCGCAAGCCGGGTAAGGGCAACACCATTATGATTATCAAGTTGAAGAACGTTAGCGACGGCCGTGTGCTGGAGCGCCGCTTCAACATTGGTGAGAAACTGGAAGACGTTATCATCGAGCGTCGCCCCTACCAGTATCTGTACGAGGACCAGTCTGGCCGTATCTTCATGAACCAGGAGACCTTCGAGCAGATTCCCATTGACAACGAGCTGGTAATTGGTCACGAGTACATGAAGGAGAGCGACATCGTGGAGGTTGTTTCTGACACCACCGATGGCACCATCCTCTATGCAGAAATGCCCGTGAAGACTATCCTGCGCGTTACTCACTCTGAGCCCGGCATCAAGGGCGATACCGCTACCAACACCCTGAAGCCTGCTACTCTGGAGACTGGTGTTGAGGTTCGCGTTCCCCTGTTCATCAACGAGGGCGACCTGATTCAGGTTGACACTCGCGACGGTTCTTACCTGGCTCGCGCAAAGGAATAATCGGCCGCTAGCAATTAGCGGTTAAGCTATTGGCTAAAAGCCAATGGCCAAAAGCCAAAAGCAATGAAATATTCAATAATCGTTCCCGTCTTCAATCGTCCCGATGAGGTCGATGAATTGTTAGAAAGCCTCTGTCACCAAGAGGAGAAGGACTTTGAGGTCATTATCGTAGAAGACGGATCGAAGAAACCATGCAAGGATGTCTGCGACAAATACGCAGGCATCCTTGATTTGTCTTATTACTACAAGGAAAATAGCGGTCCTGGTCAGAGCCGCAATTACGGAGCCGAGCGAGCCAAAGGCGAATGGCTCATCGTGCTCGACAGCGATGTCGTATTGCCAAATGATTATTTGAAAGCTGTAGAAACCGAATTATCAAATCATAATTCTCAATTCTCAACTCTCAATTCTCAATTAGCAGCCTGGGGTGGTCCCGATGCCTCACACCCATCGTTCACCCCCATTCAGAAGGCCATCTCCTACAGCATGACCTCCTTTTTTACCACTGGCGGCATCCGTGGTGGTAAAGGCAAGAAGCTCGACAAGTTCTTCCCACGTTCTTACAACATGGGCATTCGCCGTGAGGTCTATCAAGAATTGGGAGGCTTTACCAAGATGCGCTTTGGCGAAGATATCGACTTCTCCTATCGCATCATCGAGGCTGGCTATAAGACAGCACTCATCCCTGAGGCATGGGTATGGCACAAGCGCCGTACCGACTTCCGCAAGTTCTTCCGTCAGGTATATAATAGTGGTATAGCCCGCATTAATCTTGAGAAACGCCATCCCGGCACGCTGAAGCTGGTCCACATGCTGCCCACCGTCTTCACATTAGGCGTTATCGGCTGCCTACTGCTTTTCGCCCTGGGAGCCGAGCTCTACATCGAGGGCGAATGGCTCGACGCCAACGGAATGCGTCCTCACGACAACATGCATCAGGGTGTTGGCTTCGTATTCTGCACGCTCGCCATGCTGCCGTTGCTTTTCTATAGCAGCGTCATCTTCATCGATTCCAGCATCCGCAACCGCAGTCCATGGGTAGGCCTACTCTCTATCCCTGCCGCCTTCACCCAACTGATGGGTTATGGTTTCGGCTTTATCGAGTCATGGTGGAAACGCTGCATCCTAAAGCAGGATGAGTTTACGGCTTTCGAGAAGAACTTCTATAAATAGGAAGAAATCACATCAACTCATTATAAAGAATTATGGCCGAAAGTTTTGCACTTTCGGCTTTTTTATTTATCTTTGCCAACAAATCCGAACAATGCTTATGTTAGACAGAGCACAAACAATAGAAAAGTTGAAATCAACCCGTCAGTATCTCAGCGAGCACTATGGGGTTAGTTCGATGCTTCTTTTTGGTTCAGTTGCAAGAAACGAACAACGAGAAGACAGCGATGTCGATGTCTGTGTTGAAATGAAGCCCAACCTGTTCAACCGCGCTGGGGTAAAAATCTATTTGCAGGAACTGCTTGGTTGCGACGTTGATGTAGTGCGAATGCGCGAAAACATGAACCCGTTATTTAAACAGCAAATCATAAAATATGGAATTCAAGTCTACTGAAAAACAGGCTATGGTCTATGAGACCCTAAAGAATATTGAGACGGCTATTACCCGACTGCAGGAGCGGACTGTGCAGATTCACACAGCCGACGATTTCCTCCTTTCGCCTTTTGGTATGGAGAAACTTGATGCGGCCTGTATGGTACTCATTGCTTTGGGAGAATCAATAAAAACGCTCGAAAACTCACCGACAAAGAGTTGCTTCCTACATATCCAGCAGTAGAATGGAAGAAGGTCATGGGAACAAGAGACATTATGGCCCATCACTATTTCGAGGTTGATGCAGATGAAGTGTTCAGTATCGTGAAGAACGACTTAGAGCCCTTGAAAAAAGCTATCGACTTCTTTAAGAAAGAACTATTCGGAAACGGCAATCAATAACATATAATGTATAACCCTAAAAAAACAGATTGCCTATGGGCTAAGTAAAATATAAAAGGACATATTGGATTTGAACTTTCACTTTTGATTCTTGTCTTCTGAAAATCGGCAAAATTTCAAAGATAGTTTCAAGAACTAAAGTAGATAGTTCGCGCCTAACGGCGTGGACTTTTACTCGTTTAAGAAACTAAGGTGTTTGCCGATACCACAGAAGACGTAGACGAAGTAAATTGTCCACGTTTTCTTTTTGTATATTTATTATCTTTACTAATAACCTATTTTTATTAATTATGAAAAAGAATATTTATTATCTGTTTGGTGTAACATTGGTTACAATCATGAGTGTTGGATTTGTTTCGTGTGGAGATGATGACGATTCTGATCCCGTCCTTGTGGTTACACCTGGTAGTGTTTCCATGCATTATGAAGACACAAAACAATTAAAGGCTGATGGTGCAACCAAGTGGACTTCAAGTAATGATTTTGTTGCTAAAGTTGATTCAAAGGGATTGGTGACAGGTAATCATGTTGGTCAGGCCCAGATTACTGCATCAAATGGAAGTACGACTGGAGTATGTGAAATAGAAATAACTCCAGAGTATTCACTTTACGATGATCCATATTTGAATTGGGGCGCATCAATGTCAACGGTAAAATCGGCAGTAAATAAGGAACTCGTGAGTAGTAGTGAAAATTCTATAATCTATAAATACTATATTGGGAGTGATGTCTGTGCTGTGGACTATGTTTTTGAGAATGACAAACTGAAATCCATTTTATGCATGTTCAGCTATACCTACTATGTGCGAGCTGGTTATTATCTGATAGAACGCTTCCAGCCTGTATATGCAGAAGATGGTTATTATGGATTTGCGGATGCATTGACTACCGAGAAAATGAAGACTTTAGTGCTTTATGGAACTTATAAAAGTGGTAATACAACCTACACTAGTATCTTCTACAATGCTTATTCAGAAACATCAACTACAAGAGGCATGATGCGTTCTTCTAATATGGAGGAATATCAAACAAAGTTGGCCAAGTTTCTTG
>CACYNE010000055.1 GCA_902775605.1 uncultured Prevotellaceae bacterium | reverse complement strand
GACTTTACATTCACGATATCGTTCTTGAATCCCAAGCCGATAACATCTTCTTTCAAAATCAATTCCATTCTTGCGTCCTCCTTTGTTTACTTCATCAAATCGGTTACGTAAGGCAGCAATGCAATCTGACGTGCACGCTTAACGGCCTGAGCCACACGACGCTGGTACTTCAGAGAGGTACCTGTGATGCGACGGGGCAGAATCTTACCCTGCTCGTTCAGGAACTTCTTCAGGAACTCGGGATCCTTGTAGTCGATATACTTGATACCGCTCTTCTTGAAACGGCAATACTTCTTCTTCTTCGTATCGATAGAAGGAGCAGTCAAATAACGGATTTCACTCTGTTCTGCCATAGTTTAAGCCTCCTCTTTTTTACCGAGCTTGTTGCGACGCTTCTCAGCATACTCTGCAGCAAACTTGTCGAATTTAACAGTCTGGAAACGAATCACCTTCTCGTCACGACGATAAGCGGTCTCCAGAGTCTTAATCACTGTTGGCTCAGCCTTGAACTCGATGAGAAAATAGAAGCCAGAGGTCTTCTTCTCGATCTGGTAAGCCAGTTTCTTCAATCCCCAGGCCTCTTCGTTCACGATCTCAGCACCTTTGTCGGTGAGCACCTTCTTGAACTTAGCGACCGTTTCCTTTGTCTGTTCGTCAGACAAAACGGGAGTTAAAATGAAAACGGTTTCGTACTGATTCATACTACTTTAAAAAATTAAATAATGTTATTTTTGCAATTTGCGGGTGCAAAGGTACAAAAAAATATTGTAATACAGGCCATTAGCACTAATTTATTTTGTACTTTTGCACCAAATTTAACGATTTTATATGAAATTACTCGTCAAATACGGTGGTTTAGGCCTCATTTTTCTTGGAGTTTTGCTCTTTGCAACGCTCCAACTGCTTCATTTCACCTTTGTCAACGCCGTCACTTCCATCCCATTAGTCATTGTCATCGTGGGAGTTAGCCTCCATGTATGGAGCATGAAGCGAGAGAGTCGCTATTAGTTCTCAGGCGCCTATATCGGCTCAAGAAAACAACCATTAATCATCATCAAGCCGTGATATGCAGGAAGCACGTCACCTGTCCATCATCAAGCCGTGATATGCAGGAAGCGCGTCACCTGTCCCACGATACTCTTATCCATGTTATCAATAAAAGCATCGAGCACACGCGTCTGCCCCTTCATAGGCTCCACGTCATAGTCAGCCAGTGAGGCAGGAATCAGACAACTGTGTCCCTCTTTCAGCAGCACCACCTCACCCGTCTGACGGAAACGCAACTCACAGTCGCCAGCGATACACATTGTGATGACAAAGCTATCGTATTTCAGCAGATTACGATGGAACATCTTCTCCGTACGCGTGACGCGCACACTGAAATAAGGTGAGTTGACAATGAGGTTGGCCTTATTCTGAATGGCGTTGTAAATCGTGCGATACTCATCCTCCACATGATAGTTCAAAGCCTCTGCAGCCAGGTCGGTATGCAGTTCGCGAGGCTTTCCATCCATTCCCGGGCGGTTATAGTCGAAGATGCGATACGTGACATCCGACGACTGCTGCACCTCAGCCAGCAAGATACCGCTGCCGATGGCATGCACACGTCCTGCAGGCAGATAGAACACATCGCCGGCATGCACCTCGTGGCGAGCCAGCACATCTACTATCGAGCCATCGGCAATGCGCTGTTTATACTCCTCGGGCGTAATTTCCTTCTTCAGTCCTGCATAGAGGAAACTGCCCGGCTGGGCATCGATGATATACCACATCTCGCTCTTGCCCATCTTGCCATGCACGCGCTGAGCCATCTCATCGTCAGGATGTACCTGAATACTCAGGTCTCGCTTGGCATCGATAAACTTCACCAGCAAAGGCAGTTGCCCGTGATATTTCTCACAGACCGCCTTGCCCAGGATCGCCTCAGGCTGTTCGTTAATGACAGAGATGAGGTCTCGACCCGCATATTCGCCATTAGCCACGATGCTGGGACTTGAAGGCACTGCACTCACCTCCCAGCTCTCGCCCACAGGCTCTTCCGATGCAGGCAACCCCTTATAAGGACACAAGCGTTCGCCTCCCCACACTACTGTGTGCAGGTTCGGTTTGAACAAAAGTGGATATATCTTCATCATTAAATTTTCTTGTATAGATGCAAAAGTACAAAAAATTTCGCATCCATACAAGAAAACCTAAAAGTTCTTTATATTTTTTTCTTTCCTATCTTGATTAATACTCGTTCCAGGCCTTGATGCCAATGCCTTCGATGCCCACATTGCAGAAAGCCTGAATGAAGGCAGCAGCCAGACGAGCGTTTGTAATCAGAGGCACATTGAGGTCGATGGCGGCACGACGAATCTTATAGCCATTCGTCAACTCATGCGACGTCAGGTCCTTGGGAATGTTGACCACCATATCAATCTTGTGCGCATGCAGCAGTTCCAGAGCTGAGGGAGCCTCGTTCTTCTTCTCATCCTCCTCCGAAGGCCACAGCACCAGCGTATTCTCGACGCCGTTATTCGAGAGGTACTGACTCGTACCCTTGGTGGCATAGAGCTCATATCCGTGGTTCACCAGCATGCGAGCAGCATCCAGCATCTCAGCCTTCTGCTTTGCACCACCAGTTGACAGCAGCACCGTCTTCTTAGGAATGCGGTGACCCACGCTGAGCATTGCCTTGAGCAGAGCCGTATCTGTGTTATCACCGATACAACCCACCTCACCGGTAGAAGCCATATCCACACCCAACACAGGGTCGGCCTTCTGCAAGCGGTTGAACGAGAACTGTGAAGCCTTGATGCCCACATAGTCGAGGTCGAAGAGGTTCTTCGAGGGCTTCTCCACGGGCAGTCCCAGCATCACCTTCGTAGCCAGGTCGATGAGGTTCAGCTTCAGCACCTTTGACACGAAGGGGAACGAACGAGAGGCACGCAGGTTACACTCGATTACCAGGATATCGTTCTCACGCGCCATATACTGGATGTTGAACGGACCGTTGATATGCAGGGCCTTGGCAATCTGACGCGAGATGCGCTTGATGCGACGCACCGTCTCCACATACAACTTCTGAGGCGGGAACTGAATGGTAGCATCGCCCGAGTGCACACCGGCAAACTCGATGTGCTCACTGATGGCATATGCCATAATCTCGCCGTCCTTAGCCACAGCGTCCATCTCAATCTCCTTGGCATGCTCGATGAACTTCGACACCACCACGGGGTGCTCTGCCGACACATTAGCAGCCAACTTCAGGAAGCGCTCCAGCTCGTCCATGTTCGAGCAGACATTCATCGCAGCACCGCTGAGCACGTAAGAAGGACGCACCAGCACGGGGAAGCCTACCCTCTCGACAAACTGATTGATGTCCTCCATCGAGGTCAGCGCGCTCCATTCAGGCTGGTTCACGCCAAGCTCGTTCAGCATCTGCGAGAACTTGGCACGGTCCTCAGCGCCGTCGATGTCCTTTGCCTGTGTTCCCAGGATGGGCACGTTCTGCTCGTCCAGATACATGGCCAGGTTGTTAGGTATCTGACCACCCGTAGATACAATGACACCATGAGGCGCCTCCATGTCGATGATATCCATCACACGCTCGAAGGTCAGTTCGTCGAAGTACAGACGGTCACACATGTCATAGTCTGTCGATACCGTCTCAGGGTTATAGTTAATCATCACCGAGCGATAGCCCTCCTTGCGGATGGTGTTCAGAGCCTGCACACCACACCAGTCGAACTCTACGCTCGAACCGATGCGATAGGCACCTGAACCCAGCACGATGATGCTCTTCTTATCGTTCTCATACTGAATATCGCTGCTCACGCCCGAGTAGGTTACATACAGATAGTTGGTCTGAGCGGGATACTCTGCTGCCAGCGTATCAATCTGCTTGACCACAGGCAGGATGCCCAGTTGCTTTCTGCGGTTACGCACCAGCAGCAACGCCTTGTGCATGTTGCCATACTCACCATCGAGCTTCAGGGCGCGTGCAATCTGGAAGTCAGTGAAGCCATAGACCTTAGCCTCGCGCAGCAGGTCAGCATCGATGGTGTTGATGTTCTGCTTCTTCAGACGCTCGTCGATGTCGATGATGTGCTGTAACTTCTGCAGGAACCACTTGTCAATCTTCGTGAGCTCATGAATCTTGTCGATATCATATTCAGCCATGTGCATGGCCTTCGAGATGACAAAAATACGCTTGTCCGTCGGCTCGCGCAGGGCAGCGTCGATATCGCCAATCTTCAGCTCCTTGTTCTCCACGAAGCCGTGCATGCCCTGACCAATCATACGCAGGCCCTTCTGGATGGCCTCCTCAAAGGTGCGACCGATGGCCATCACCTCGCCCACAGACTTCATTGAAGAGCCCAGTTCCTTATCTACGCCGTGGAACTTAGACAGGTCCCAACGAGGAATCTTACATACCACATAGTCGAGGGCAGGCTCGAAGAAAGCACTCGTGGTCTTGGTAACCGAGTTCTTCAACTCAAACAGACCGTAGCCCATGCCCAGCTTGGCAGCCACGAAAGCCAAGGGATAACCCGTAGCCTTTGAGGCCAGAGCTGACGAACGGCTCAGACGAGCGTTCACCTCGATGACGCGATAGTCCTCCGACTCAGGGTCGAACGCATACTGCACGTTACACTCGCCCACAATACCGATGTGACGGATAATCTTGATGGCCAGTGCACGCAGCTTGTGATACTCTGAGTTGGTGAGCGTCTGCGAGGGAGCGATAACGATACTCTCGCCCGTATGGATGCCCAGGGGGTCGAAGTTCTCCATGTTACAAACGGTGATACAGTTGTCGTAACGGTCACGCACCACCTCATATTCTATCTCCTTCCAGCCCTTCAGCGACTTCTCCACCAGCACCTGGGGAGAGAAAGCGAAGGCCTTCTCGGCCAACTTATTCAGTTCTTCCTCGTTGTCACAGAAACCAGAGCCCAGACCACCCAGTGCATAGGCAGCACGCAGGATGACAGGATAGCCCAGGTTCTTTGCAGCCTGACGTGCCTGTTCGATGGTCTCGCAAGCCTCGCTCTTGATGGTCTTCACGCCAATCTCGTCGAGTTTCTTCACGAAGAGCTCGCGGTCCTCCGTGTCGATGATGGCCTGCACAGGCGTACCCAGCACCTTGACACCATACTTCTCGAGCACGCCGCTCTGATGCAGTTCCACGCCACAGTTCAGTGCCGTCTGACCACCAAAGGCCAGCAGGATGCCGTCAGGACGTTCCTTCTCGATGACACGCTCCACGAAGTAAGGCTGCACAGGCAGGAAATATACCTGGTCGGCCACACCCTCCGAGGTCTGCACCGTGGCAATGTTAGGATTAATCAGCACCGTTTTGATGCCCTCTTCCTTCAGGGCTTTCAGGGCCTGGCTACCACTATAGTCAAATTCGCCGGCCTCACCAATCTTCAGGGCGCCTGAACCAAGTAACAGGACTTTCTTTATATTGTTGTCTCTCATCTTCTTGTCGTTTTCTATTTTATCTTTTTCTTGCGCTCCATAGATGCTCGGGCGAGCAGAGCTCGGAGTCCTTTTCTACCTTTTTACCCTTCTTACAGTGCATCGATAAAACGGTCAAACATAAACTCTGTATCCACAGGACCAGAACAAGCCTCAGGGTGGAACTGACTTGAGAACCAGGGGTTCGTCTGGTGACAGATACCCTCGTTCGAGCCATCGTTCATGTTGACGAACAACTCACGCCAGTCCTTGCCAAGTGTCGAGGCATCCACAGCATAGCCGTGGTTCTGACTCGTCACATAGCAATGATTCGTGCCCACCTCGCGCACAGGTTGGTTGTGCGAGCGGTGACCATATTTCAGTTTGTAGATGTTGGCACCACCAGCCTTGGCCAGCAGCTGGTTACCCATACAGATACCGCAGATAGGCTTTCTGCTCATCGACATCTGCTTGCGGATAATCTGCACGGCGTCCTCACACATATCAGGGTCGCCAGGACCATTAGCCAGGAAGAGTCCGTCGAAGTTCAGGTTGGTGTAGTCGTAGTTCCAGGGCACACGGATCACCTCTACGCCACGATTCACCAGACAGCGGATAATGTTGGCCTTGACACCACAGTCCACGAGGACCACCTTCTTACCGGCACCCTCGTTATATCGGATGATGTCCTTGCAAGAAACGCGAGCCACCCAGTTGATGCTGCCGTAGTCCTCCATCTCGGTTGCAGCAGCGGTGTCGCTGCTTACAAGGCCGTCGAACTCCAGACGACCCATCATCACGCCGTGCTCACGCAGCACCTTGGTCAGTGCTCGCGTGTCGATTCCCGTGATGCCGGGCACCTTCTCGCGCTTCAGCCAGTCGGCCAGGCTCTCGTTAGCATTCCAGTGAGAATAGCCTGTTGCGCTGTAGTCGCTCACGATGATGGCCGAAGCATAGATCTTGTCGCTCTCCATGAAGGTAGGAAGTCCGTTGTCCTCAAACGAGAACTTGGGCACACCATAGTTACCCACCAGTGGGAAGGTGAGAACCATCAGCTGACCGGCATAAGAAGGATCCGTCAAGCTCTCGGGATAACCCATCATTGCCGTGTTAAAGACCACCTCGCCAGCCACAGGCTGTTCGTAGCCAAAACTCTTTCCTTTAAATGTTGTTCCGTCCTGCAGAACCAATGTTACATCTCTCATTTACCTATATTTACAATCTTGCTTATTTCCTTAAAAAGAAGGGCGAAACGTTTAATAAACGAATCGCCCTTGAATTATTCAACGGTAACAGACTTCGCCAAGTTTCTTGGTTGGTCAACGTTCTTTCCTTTGCAAACAGCCACATGATAGGCCAATAGCTGTAGAGGGATGGTAGCCACCAAAGGCTCCAAGCACTCCATCACCTCAGGGAGCTCAATCACCTCGTCGGCAATCTTCGAGATGGTTGTATCACCCTTGGTGACCAATGCAATCACCCTACCCTGACGGGCCTTGATCTCCTGGATATTGCTGAGCACCTTTTCATACATCGCGTTGTGCGTAGCGATGACGACCACAGGCATGTCTGAGTCAATCAAGGCGATAGGACCGTGCTTCATCTCTGCTGCGGGATAGCCCTCAGCATGGATATATGAAATCTCCTTCAACTTCAGCGCGCCCTCCAGAGCCACGGGATAACTGTATCCGCGACCCAGATAGAGGAAGTTGTGTGCATAGGTGAAGGTACGTGCCAGGTCGGCCACCTTGTCGTTGGTCTTCAGCACCTCCTGAATCTTCTCAGGCACCTCGCTCAGGCCCTTCACAATCTTCAGGTACTCCTGACGATCGATAGTGCCCTTTGCCTCACCCATGGCCAATGCAATCATGGTGAGCACCGTTACCTGACCCGTGAAGGCCTTGGTCGAAGCCACACCAATCTCAGGACCCACGTGGATGTAAGTACCAGTATCCGTGGCGCGGGGGATGCTCGAACCGATGGCGTTACAAACACCATAGATAAAGGCACCGCGCTCCTTGGCCAGCTGCACAGCAGCCAGCGTGTCGGCTGTCTCACCGCTCTGCGAGATGGCAATCACCACATCGCCCTTGCCCACCACGGGGTTGCGATAGCGGAACTCAGAGGCATATTCCACCTCTACGGGTATGCGACACAGCGACTCAATAATCTGCTTGCCAATCAATCCTGCGTGCCAAGAGGTACCGCAAGCCACGATAACCACGCGCTTGGCGTTCAGCAGCTGGCGACGATAGTCAATCAGTGCGCTCAGCGTCACGTGATCAGCCTCTACGTTGACACGTCCTCGCATGCAGTTTGTCAGACATTCGGGCTGCTCGAAAATCTCCTTCAGCATGAAGTGAGGATAGCCACCCTTCTCAATCTGACCCAGGTCGATATCCACCGTCTTCACGGCCAGGTTCTGCTCTTCACCCAGGATGCTGATCACCTTCAGCTCCTCGCCCAGGCGAATCACAGCAATGTTGCCATCCTCCAGGTAAACCACCTTGTCCGTATATTCAATGATAGGACTGGCATCCGAGCCCAGGAAGAACTCGCCCTCGCCGATACCCACCACCAGCGGGCTCTGCTTACGTGCAGCCACCACCTGATTGGGGTCGCGCTTGTCGATGATTGCGATGGCATAGGCGCCAATCACTTGGAAGAGGGCCAGCTGAACAGCCTGAACCAGGTCAACCTGCTTCTGCACCATGATATATTCCACCAACTGCACCAGCACCTCAGTATCGGTATCGCTCTGGAAGGTGATGCCCTTCTCAATCAGCTTTGCCTTGATGTCGGCATAGTTCTCGATGATACCGTTATGGATGATGGCCAAATTATGTGATTCTGAATAATGAGGGTGGGCATTGCGTGATGAGGGCTCGCCATGGGTGGCCCAACGTGTGTGCGCAATACCTACATTTCCGCTGACATCCTTGTCAGTGCAAAATTCAGTCAGATTATCTACTTTTCCTTTGGTTTTATAAACGTTAAGGCTGCCTTCGTTGTTAATCATTGCTACGCCAGCACTGTCATAGCCGCGATACTCCAAACGGCGTAAGCCTTTGATCAGGATGGGATAGGCCTCACGGGGTCCGATATATCCAACAATTCCACACATAAAATATACTACTTTAAAAAAACCGGGTGCAAAATTACTCTAATTTTTCGAATTATACAAAAAAGTGGGGAAGTTTTTTAAACCACTCCCCCACTTTCTTAATAGAACCGGAAATAACGACGTGCGTTATTATATGAAATGTCCTCAACCATGCGTGCCAGTGTCTCGCGATCATCAGGCAGCAATCCCTTCTCCACATCGTTGCCCAACAGGTTGCAGAGGATGCGGCGGAAGTACTCATGACGGGGATAGCTCAGGAACGAGCGACTGTCGGTCAGCATGCCCACGAAGCGACTCAGCAGGCCCAGCACCGACAGGGCGTTGAGTTGTTTGGTCATACCGTCCATCTGATCGTTGAACCACCAGCCCGATCCGAACTGAATCTTGCCGGGCTCGCCTCCCTGGAAGTTGCCCAGCATGGTGGCGATGACCTCGTTGGCGCAGGGGTTCAGCGTATATAATATGGTACGCGTGAGCTTGCCCTCCATCTCGAGGGTGTTCAGGAACTTCGACATGGCCTTGGCGGTGGTAAACTCGCCGATAGAGTCGAAGCCTGTGTCAGGACCCAGCGCGTTGAACATCCTCGTGTTGTTGTCGCGGATGGCGCCATAGTGGAACTGCTGTGTCCAGTCGGCGTCGGCGTCCATCTCTGCCATGCGGGTCAGGAAGCAGTTCTTAAACTGGCGGACCTCCAGGTTAGACAGTTGCTGTCCGCGCATGGCCTTCTCGAAGATGGTCTCAATCTGCGAGTCGGTATAGTCCTCGTCATAGAACTCCTCAATGCCGTGGTCAGACAGCTTACAGCCATTTTCTGCGAAGAAGTCGTGACGCTTCTGCAGGGCGTCCAGCATGTCGGCAAACTTGGTGATGGTCACGCCGCTCACCTCCGACAGTGTCTCCACATACTTGGCGAAGTCGGCCTTCTCGATGTTCATCGCCTTGTCGGGACGCCATGCGGGAATCATCATGGGATCGTCAGCGGCCTTGTGGCGAGCATATTCAATATGGTTATGCAGGTCGTCCACGGGGTCGTCGGTGGTGCATACACACTCCACGTTATAGTGCTTCATCAGGCCACGAGCAGAGAACTCGGGCTGCTTCAACTTCTCGTTACACTCATCAAAAATCTCGCGAGCCGTCTTCGGACTCAGCAGCTTGTCGATGCCGAAGGCAGTCTTCAGCTCCAGGTGCGTCCAGTGATACAGGGGGTTGCGGAAGCAGTAAGGCACGGTCTCGGCCCACTTCTCAAACTTCTCCCAGTCGCTGGTATCCTTACCCGTACAGAAGCGTTCCTCCACGCCGTTAGTACGCATGGCGCGCCATTTGTAGTGGTCGCCACCCAGCCACAACTCGGTGATGCTCTTAAACTGGTGGTCGTTAGCCACCATCTCAGGAATCAGATGACAGTGATAGTCAATGATGGGCATCTTAGCTGCATGATTGTGATACAAGTCCTGAGCCACCTCAGTCTCAAGCACGAAATTTTTGTCGTTAAATTGTTTCATAACTTTTATAGTTTTATCGTTTTATTTCTTTTCTCTCTTCTCTTTCCTCACTCCTCTTTCCTCATTCCACTTTCCACTTTCCACTTTCCTCACTCCTCATTCCTCACCTATTTTTATGCTTCACAAACCACTGGTGAGTAAACGCCACATACATGACCAGCGAGAGGGTCACCAATGAGAGGGCCACGGTGAGCAGCAACTGCGTGTTGCCGGCAAAGAAGTAATAGCCCAGGCCCACGCCCAGCGCCAGGCCACTCTCCCAGCCCAGCATAAAGGTGCTCTGCGAGGTGCCGCGCTGACAGTGGCGGCTCAGTTTGATGAAGAACAGCAGGAACCTGGTTCCCACGATGCCCAGGCCCAGGCCCAGCAGGGGTGTGGTCAGGGGCGACATGCGCGACGCCAGCAGGATGACCAGCGCAGCCGAAATCATGATGAGTCCCGTGACCACCTCGCTCTTCAGCTCGGCATTGCGGAACACGAAGCGCTGAGCCAGCAGTGCCAGCAGGAATCCTATCATCACCATGCCGTAGGAGTTGGCAGGCACGGGCATCGACATCAACATGCCGATAGGTACCGTCACCAGCATCAGGTTCAGGAACAGGGGGAAGCCAGACACCAGGAAGAACCTGTCGAGGCTTATCAGGCGCACCCCATCCTCGGGCACCCTGAAGGGGAAGTGAATCATCAGCACCAGCACCATGGCTGCCAGACAGAACACCAGCGATACGAACACCACGTTGAGAAACAGCAGGTCGTTCTCGCACTCGCTGTCCAGATGAACCGGACAGAGGGCTTCCGACAGCACCATGAGCAGCAAGCCCAGCATGGGGCCCAGCGACAAGGCAAAGCGCCCGAACCACGTGGCCGAATGGTTGGCCTCGGTGCGCTGGTGCGACTCACAGGTGTCGATGATCAGCGTCGATGTCAGCACCATCTGTGCCAGACCGAAGAGCGCCCCCTGCAACAGGCGCCACAGGCCAATGACCAGTGGCAGGTGAAGTGCATGCGAGGGCACCATGGGCAGAATCATCGACACGCCCAGCAACAGCACGCAACGCAAGAACACCATGTTTCTGCGCTGCTGTTGCACGGCATACGAACAGAACACCCCCGGCAGGAACAGTCCCACGGCAAAGGCACCCATGATGAGTCCCACCTCCTTCGAGGTAAAGTGCAGGGCCGTCGTCATCCATAGAGGCAGCGTGGGGATGAGCATCGTGACCGACATGGACAGTAGCAGGTTTGCCACCGCCATCAGCCAGAACTCTCTGTGCCACAGCCTGATATGTACCGTTGTATTCTGCGTATTCACCTTAATATCCTTTATCTAACCTCATTCCACCTTCCACTTTCCTCTTTCCCCTTAATACGATTCACTTTCGTTGGGGAAGTCGCCACTCTTCACATCAGTGACATACTGGCCAATGGCATCGGTCATCACCGTGTTCAGGTCGGCATAGCGACGCAGGAAGCGTGGTGAGAAGCCCCTGTTCATGCCCAGCATATCGGCCACCACCAGAATCTGACCATCGCACTTTCCGCCGGCACCAATGCCGATGGTAGGCACACTGATCTCCTTCGTCACCTGCTCAGCCAGTGCTGCAGGCACCTTCTCCAGCGTCACGGCAAAACAGCCTGCCTCGCTCAGCGCCTTGGCGTCGCTCAGCAACTTGGCAGCCTCTTTCTCCTCCTTGGCACGCACGGCATAGGTACCAAACTTATTGATGCTCTGAGGGGTCAGTCCCAGGTGAGCCATCACGGGGATGCCAGCATCCAGGATAGCCTTCACCGTGTCTAATATCTCGACGCCGCCCTCCATCTTCAGGGCGTCGCATCCACTCTCTTTCATAATACGAATGGCGTTCACCACACCATCGTGTACGCCCGTCTGATACGAGCCGAAGGGCATGTCGCACACCACCAGGGCACGCTTCACGGACTTTGACACCGCCCTGGCGTGATAGATCATCTGATCCACCGTCATGGGCAGCGTGGTCGAGTTACCCGCCATCACATTCGAGGCCGAGTCGCCCACCAAAATACCATCAATACCGGCACGGTCCACAATACCTGCCGTAGTAAAATCATAGGAGGTGAGCATAGAAATCTTCTCACCCTTCTGCTTCATCTCAATAAAGCGGTGGGTGGTTACTTTACGCTCATCGCTCACTAAATATCCTGACATCTTTTTATATTAAATAATTAATTATTAAACATTAAACTTCTGGATCAAGGCTTCATAGTTAAAGCCTTCATAGTCAGCCATCTGAATATCAGACAGCGGCTCGATATCCTCCTTCTTGTTCGTCGTTGTCAGACCCACCACAAACATGCCTGCGGCCCTGCCCGACTTCAGTCCGTTAAAACTGTCCTCCAGCACCACGCACTCGCTGGGCTGGGCGCCAAAACGCGCAGCGCCTCTCAGATAGCAGTCGGGCGACGGCTTGCTCTCGGCAAAGTCCTCGCTGGTCAGTATCTCGTCAAACAACTCCCTGAACTCTGGTCTGGCCTTATACACGCTCTGCATCTTCGGCATGTTACTGCTGGTCACCACCGCCGTTTTCACGCCATTGCGATGCAAATCACGAATAAAAGTCTCCAGGCCTGCGATATAGGTATAATCCATCTGCGCCTCAAACTCATTGAGGCGTCGTGTTACTGTTTCGCGCTCCTCCACCAAGGGTCCGTTCCACCAGCGGTCATAGATCTGGTCCAGTGTAGAGCCTTTGATTTCGTGTTCCAGTCCGGGGTGTTCCGGATGATACAATCGGCATTGACTTCCCCAGAATATCGTGTATTGTGGTTCCGTGTCAAACACCACGCCATCAAGGTCGAAGAGTGCTGCTTTCAGTTGCTTCATTTCTATATCTTCGTTATTTTGGGTGCAAAGGTACGAATAAGTGAGAGAAAAACCAAATTTATTTGGATTTTTCCGAGCGTGAGTACCTTCGGCTGATAAGCCAGAGGTACGAAAAAGTTGGGAAAAGAAGGAATTTCTTGAAAAAAAAGAAGAGGGAGAAATCCTCCCATCTTCTTTTAATAGTCATGAATCAATAGTAGCCGATGCGGACATAGTGGCGGGGCGGGCCGAGGGGGTTCCACGAGATGTGGAGCCAGGAGGAGGCGGTGAGCAGCTGGTCGGTGTGGGCGTGGGTGCGCAGGAAGGCCACCAGTCGCTGAAACTGCGAGGCGTCGCGGGGACGAATGTCGGCGGCCTGGCCCAGGAGGTGCTGCGAGTTGCTGACGCCGCCGACGAGGGTGTTTACTCGGCTGTTTCGCAGTCCGCTGTTGATGACGATGGGCCCCACCAGTTGGCGGGCGGGCTCGAGGATCATGATGCAACCGTAGGTGATGGCCGCCACCTGTTGCATGGTGGGGCTGTTGTCGGGATACTTGGCGAGGTTGCAGAACTCGCCCAGCGAGAAGTGCTCGGTGAGCTGGATGTCGTTGATGTTTTCCTTCATACTCTTGATTTTAATGATTAATAAATAATAGTTAATTAATTGTAAATCATGGCTTTATACGGCCTAGTGATTACCCTACAAAGGTACGAAATTTTCTTGGAATTACCAAAGATTTTCGCTATTTTTTCGAGAGAAAATTGAGGCCGTTACAGATTTCTTCAGCCATTGCGTTGAGGGCGACGCATTCGGAACGACTGATGTGATGTTTCCCGCCATCGTATTTTCTCTCTCCTATCTCTATGTCCTTCTGCACGCGGAAAAAGCCAGGCTTCAGGCGCTTGGTAGCCAGCCGCTGCGGGTTCATCTGAACATATCGAAACATGGTGTGCAGCTGTCCACGGCGGGACAGGGGGCGAATGAACGGGCGCTCAGTAAAAATGGGAAAGGGATAGCCCCCTTCGTTTGTTATCCCCGATTTTAATTCGGGAGAAACGGACAAAGTATAAAAGTAAACATTTTCACTCACAACGCCACGCATTTGAGGAAAAAACTTCATTTTTCCACACAAATTAATTTAAATCAAGAATTCTTGGTTTACAAAAAAATAGCATGAATATACTCTTTGTGGTGTAAATAAAACACGGTATATTTGCATTTGCATTCCTTGGCCTTGAAAACGACAGGCACTAAACTAAAAACCGAATGCCTTAACCGCAAATGACAAGACAAGCTTTTTACACTCAGCCCCTCGCCCTTGACGGAACAGCCCGACGCTGGTCTGCGACGGCCGTGGTGCTCACATCGCTTGGCATTTGCGGGGGGGGAGCGAACGCGTTTGCAAATAATTCTGAGACTGATCTTCCTACTGTAGAACAAAGCAAACCGACACCGCTCTATGATTCTTATTATCTCCGATACGAAGGATGGTCACACCTGGGCAAAGGCCCTGGTGGAGACCGGCAACGCTACGGAGTGGGAGGATTGTAACGCACCTTTTCTCGGTCAGGGCGACAAGCGCGTGAAGGAAGCCCTGATATATCTGGTCAACGAGGGCGTCATGGTTCATAAATATGATTATGTGTGGATTATGCGCCTGCTCAACGAGCGCTATAAGAAGAAGGATGACCTGTTTTTCGAATCCATTCAGAGCTATCGCGACTATGTGGCGACCTACATGCAGATTGACGGCATAGCGAGCATCTCGACCCTTTCGAAGTACTACAGCGCCGGCGAGGGCACCTTTCCTGACTGGACATTCACCGACACGAAGGACGCCACCGAGCGTCTGCGCAGGATCAACGTGGCCCAGCGTTTCCTGGCTTTTTTCATCAAGGGCAAGTAGTAGGCCAGTCTCACTTTCCCAGTTAGGTGTATAACGAACTTCATGAGGCACTCGAGAGCCTTATAGAGAAAGATAGCTTTAGACCTTTCGGAATAGAGTGGTAATCACAACCAATCTGTTCCA
>CACYNE010000054.1 GCA_902775605.1 uncultured Prevotellaceae bacterium | reverse complement strand
TCATCCTGAGATCGGGTTCTACTTGAACCACCCCCTGATGGCTCGTATCGTTGAGCTGAAAGAAAAGGGTTTCGCTGATGCGAAAGAATATGACTACGCCCCCGTTGATCTGGGTGATGCCATCGAGAACTACAAGCAGATTCTCGACATCACTGGCGACGTGGCTGCCAATATCATCGAGCCAAACTCTGAGAGCGTTGACCTCGAAGGTCCACACCTCGAGAATGGTCGTATGATCTACGCCTCTAAGACTTACGAGAACCTCGACGCCACCCGTAAGGCTGGTCTGTGGGGTGTCAGTATGCCTCGCCGTTACGGCGGTCTGAACCTGCCTAACACCGTGTTCTCTATGCTCTCTGAGATGATTTCTTCTGCCGATGCCGGTTTCCAGAACATCTGGAGCTTGCAGAGCTGTATCGACACGCTGTATGAGTTCGGTAGCGAGGAGCAGCGCCAGAAGTACATCCCCCGCGTTTGCGCCGGTGAGGGTATGAGTATGGACCTGACTGAGCCAGATGCTGGTTCCGACCTGCAGCGCGTAATGCTGAAGGCCACCTTCGACGAGAAGGAGAACTGCTGGCGCCTGAATGGTGTGAAGCGTTTCATCACCAACGGTGATAGCGACATCCACCTCGTGCTGGCTCGCTCTGAGGAAGGCACCAAGGACGGACGCGGTCTGTCAATGTTCATCTATGACAAGCGCCAGGGCGGTGTTGATGTACGTCACATCGAGCACAAACTGGGTATCCACGGCTCACCTACCTGTGAGCTGACTTATAAGAATGCCAAGGCTGAGCTCTGCGGTAGCACACGTCTGGGTCTGATCAAGTATGTGATGGCTCTGATGAACGGTGCCCGTCTGGGTATCGCTGCTCAGTCAGTAGGTGTGGAGCAGGAGGCTTACAACGAGGGTCTGGCTTACGCCAAGGAGCGTCAGCAGTTTGGCGATAAGATTATCAATTTCCCCGCTGTATATGATATGCTCTCTCGCATGAAGGCCAAGCTCGATGCTGGTCGTTCATTGCTGTACGAGACAGCCGCTTACGTTGACATCTACAAGTGTCTGGAGGATATCGAGCGCGACCGCAAGCTCACACCTGAGGAGAAGCAGGAGCTGAAGAAGTATCAGCGTCTGGCCGATGCCTTTACACCACTGGCCAAGGGTATGAACTCTGAGTACGCCAACCAGAACGCTTACGATGCTATCAGCATCCACGGTGGTTCAGGTTTCATCATGGAGTACAAGAGCCAGCGCCTGTTCCGCGACGCCCGTATCTTCTCTATCTATGAGGGTACCACTCAGCTGCAGGTTGTAGCTGCTATCCGCTACATCACCAACGGCACCATGCTCAACAACATCAAGGAGATGGCCGCCGCCACTGTGACCTCAAGTTCTCTTGAGGGTCTCAAGGCTCGTGTAGAGAAGCTCATCCCTGTTTACGAGGAGGCTCTGAACAACGTGAAGGCTCTTGAGAATCAGGACGCACAGGACTTCCTGGCTCGTCGTCTTTACGACATGACTGCCGAGTTGGTGATGAGCTTGCTCATCCTGCGCGACGCTACCAAGGCTCCCGAGCTCTTCGAAAAGAGTGCCAACGTCTATGTTCGCATGGCCGAGGAGAATATTCTTGGTAAGGCTGCCTACATCAAGGCTTTCCAGGTGGAGGATCTTGAGAGCTTCAAGGCTGCTCAGGAAGAGGAGTAAGAATCTCATATCACTTAGATAGCAAAGGAGACCTAAGCACACGCTGCTTAGGTCTCCTTTCGTTATGGGCAAAAAAAGAGGGGTGGTCTCATCACGAGGCGCCCCCTCTCCCAAGTATTAAGGTCTTCGGTTATTATTCGTAGTACTCGATGGTACGGGTCTGCTCCATATCCTGACCCATCATGTTGGTCTTGCGGCTGATCCAGTTGCCCTTAGCATCGTATTTGTAATCGGTGTACTTCATTTCCATACCCTGACCGCCGAAGTTCATTGACTGAGAAGCGACAGCACCCTTTTCGTTATAGGTGAAGGTGGTGGTAATGTCGTTGCCCATCATGTTCATGGTCTGGCTGACAACCTTGCCATCCTGCCACTTATAGGTAACGGTGGTTTCCTGGTCGCGCATGGTCATCTTGGCTGACTGCAGATAGCCGTTGGCATCATAAACAGCACCACTCATGCCATCACGCTGCATCTTACCATCCTGGGTGAAGGTGGTAACCTGCTGGCGACCCATCATGTCCTGGGTAATCTTCTTTACTGCACCCTGAGCCTCGCTGAGTTCGGCGTCATGAAACTTAGTCTGTGCCTGCATAGCAAAAGGCATTGCCATCAGAGCGATCATCATCAAAATCTTTTTCATTGTTTTTGGTTTTTAATTAATTTAATGATATTTTAGTTAGTTATCACCCCTTAGACGTAAGCAAAAGAAGAAAGATTAATCACAAAGTGGAAATTTTTTCAAAAAACGTGGTATTAAAATCAAAATATGCGGTATAGATAGTGGTTTTTGACGTAACTTTGCAGCAAAATATTGAGACTGACTTAAAAGACAAACATACTTATGAGCATAAAAGGCAAATCATATTTCTTTGCCGTTGACCTGGGAGCCACCAGCGGACGCACCATCGTGGGACACCTCGACGGGGGGCGCATCGTGCTGGAAGAGGTGACACGCTTTCCCAACAACCTCATCGAGCAGGGCGGACACTATTATTGGGATATCCATGCCCTCTATTTTGAGATGATTCGCGGGCTGAAAGAGGTGGCCAATCGTGGAATGAACATCACATCGATTGGCATCGACACGTGGGGCGTGGACTTCGTGTGCATAGGCAGCGACGGCGCCATCATGAGAAATCCTCGCGCCTATCGCGACCCCATCACCTTTGAGGCAATGGACGACTATCTGAAGAACGTCATCACAAAGAAAGAGGTGTACGACGTGACTGGCATACAGTTCATGAACTTCAACAGCCTGTTCCAGCTCTACGCCATGCAGCGTGAGGAGAACACGGCGCTGAAGCATGCCGAGAAGATTCTGTTTGTGCCAGACGCCCTGAGCTGGATGCTGACAGGCGCCATGGTGTGCGAATATACGATAGCCTCAACAAGTCAGATGCTGAACCCCAGAACCAAGGAACTGGACGAGCGTCTGCTGAAGTCGGTGGGTCTGAACAGCAAGATGTTTGGACGCATGATGATGCCTGGCACAGTGATTGGCGTGCTAACGGAAGAGGTGCAACGACTGACGGGGTTGGGACCAGTGCCTGTGATTGCTGTGGCTGGTCACGACACGGGATCGGCAGTGGCTGCCGTGCCTGCAAAAGACGAGCGTTTTGCTTATCTGTCAAGTGGCACATGGAGCCTGATGGGCATCGAGACGAAGGAGCCCATTATCAACGACCTGAGCTATGAGCGCAACTTCACCAACGAGGGTGGTATAGAAGGCACCACACGATTCCTGAAAAATATCTGCGGCATGTGGCTCTATGAGCGTTGCCGACTGGAATGGCCTGAAGAGGTGCGCCGTCTGCCCCACCCTGAGTTGCAGGGCAGCGCGATGAACGTAGAACCTTTCCGCAGTCTGATTAATCCTGACGATGCGATGTTTGCAGCACCATCGAGCATGATTGGCGCCATCCAGACATATTGTCGTGAAACCAACCAGCCCGTGCCTGAGACGCCGGCAGAGATCTGTCGCTGCATCTTCGACTCGCTGGCCCTGCGCTATCGCCAGGTATTCGAGTGGCTGAAGGAGTTTGCATCGTTCGACCTTGACGTGCTGCATATCATCGGCGGAGGCTCGCTGAACAAATACCTGAACCAGTTTACAGCCAACTCTACAGGCGCCACCGTATTGGCTGGCCCTCAGGAGTGTACTGCCATCGGCAACATCATGCTGCAGGCTCAAGCAGCTGGTCTGGCAAATAACATCTGGGAGATGCGCCAGATTATTGCCAACTCGACGGAGCTGGTGAAGTATGAGCCACAGGACCAGGCTGTATGGGACGAGGCTTATAATAGATTTCTCGAGATCACGACATGTCGAGATAACGAGATATCAAAATAACGAAATAACAACAAAACTAAAAAATAACACAAATGAAAGCAGAACTGATTGAGAAGGCATATGCCGTGGCGAAAGACCGCTACGCTGCCATCGGCGTTGATACGGACGCAGTATTGAAACAACTGCAGAAGCAGCAGATCTCGTTGCATTGCTGGCAGACGGACGATGTGGTAGGCTTCGAGCGCAACGACGCCCTGAGTGGTGGTATTCAGACCACAGGCAACTACCCTGGTCGCGCACGTAATATAGATGAGGTGCGCCAGGATATCGAGTTTGTCAAGACCCTGCTGGGCGGCAACCACCGCCTGAACCTGCACGAGATCTATGGCGACTTCGGCGGCAAGTTCGTGGATCGCGACGAGGTAGAAGTAAAACACTTCCAGAGTTGGATTGACTGGGCGAAGGAGAACAACATGAAGTTGGACTTCAACAGTACGTCGTTCTCACATCCCAAGAGTGGCGAACTGACGCTGAGTAACCCTGACAAGGGCATCCGCGACTTCTGGATTGAACACACCAAGCGTTGTCGCCGCATTGCCGACGCCATGGGTAAGGCTCAGAACGACCCCTGTATCATGAATATCTGGGTGCACGACGGTTCGAAAGACATGCCTGTGCAGCGCAAGAAATATCGCGAGATTCTGGCTGCATCGCTCGATGAGATTATGGAAGAGAAACTCGACGGCGTGAAAAACTGCTTTGAAGCAAAGCTGTTTGGCATCGGACTGGAGAGCTATACCGTGGGTTCGCACGACTTCTATACAGCTTACTGCGCTACACGTAAGCAGATGTACACACTGGATACAGGCCACTATGAACAGACTGAGAACGTATCTGATTTCATCTCTACGCTGCTGATGTATGTGCCTGAGCTGATGCTGCACGTGAGTCGCCCCGTTCGCTGGGACTCTGACCATGTGACCATCATGAACGACCAGACACTGGACCTCTTCAAGGAACTGGTGCGTTGCGACGCCCTGGACCGTGCACACGTGGGCCTCGACTATTTCGACGCTTCTATCAACCGCATCGGTGCTTATATCATTGGTACACGTGCTACTCAGAAGTGCATCCTGCAGGCCCTCCTGGAGCCCAAGGAGCTGCTGCGCCAGTACGAGGACAATGGTCAGTATTTCGAGCGTCTGGCTCTGATGGAAGAGGCGAAGTCAATGCCTTTCGGCGCTGTTTTCGACTACTTCAACCTGAAGAATAACGTGCCCGTGGGCGAGGAGTTCATCGCTGCCATCCAGCAGTACGAGAAGGACGTGACGTCGAAGAGATAATCATTGGCGGCATATCGTAATATCGAAATAACGAAAGAAAGAAAATGGCAAAATCCAGTTCATTAAAGAGCACGCTGGCCGTGTCTCTGAACAATTACCTCGATGCTGGCGCCATCGTGGCTGGCTCGAGCGGCATCACGCTGTGGCAGAACTATCTGGGACTGAGCGAGATGCACCTGGGATGGCTCAACGCCCTCAGTGCCAACGCCATGGGTGCCGCCATCGGCGCCATCATCGGCGGATTCCTGGCAGATAAGTTCGGACGTAAGTTCATCTTCACCTATAACCTGCTGGTCTATATGCTGGGCATGCTGATTGTGATGTTCTCCGTCAGCTATCCCATGCTGCTGGGCGGATTCCTGGTGACGGGTATCTCTGTGGGTATCGGCGTGCCTGCCTCGTGGACATATATCTCTGAGTCGTCAGAGGTGAACAACCGAGGCCGTAACATCTGTATCTCGCAGATGTCGTGGGGCATCGGTCCCATGCTGATCCTGTTCTTCGGCATGCTGTTTGCCCCAGGCGGCTATCTCTATGCCCCTGTAGAGTCGCTGGCTCACGCCGTGATTGGCGCTGATGCGGCGCAGGCTGCTATCGAGGTATTCTCGTCGCGTGTGGTGTTCTTCACTCTCTTTGTAGTGGCTTTCGTGGCGTGGAACCTGCAACGCCAACTGCAGGAGAGCGCCGAGTTTGAGGCCAACAAGGAGAAAGACCAGAGCGGCATCGTGGAGAATATCAAGATGCTGTTTACCAACAAGGTGGCTGTGCGTTCGGTCATCTTCCTTGCCACCATCTACCTGACATGGAACCTCGTGGCATCGGTGATGGGATTCTTCATGCCGCACGTCTATGAGACGGCAGGCGGACTGAGCAACGAGACAGCCAACATGCTGAGCTGTGTGAGTTGGGTGTTTGTGGTGGTGACCACATTTATCATCTCGTTCTATGTGGACAAGGTGGCCCACCGCTTCTTCTATATATTCGGACTGGCGGCTGCACTGACAGCGTGGATACTGGTGATTGGCGGCAGCGTGACCAGCATTGCTGGCATCTGGGTGTTCACCATTCTGTGGGGTCTTAACAACGGTAGCTCTGTGCAGGTGTTCTATGCCCTCTGGGGCTCTGAGCTCTTCCCTGCCAAGTTCCGTGCTGGCGCCCAAGGTCTGATGTTCTTTATCGTGCGCGGCCTGTCGGCTGTCTGGGGACTCGTCTTCACATATATCTATGGTGAGAATGGCGAGGGCTTCACACTGGCTGCCTACTGCATGGTGGCACTGCTCGTCGTCTCACTCATCGTGGGTCTCATCGGCATGCCCAACACACGCGGCCGTTCGCTGAACGACATCACCAAGGAACGTTATGGAGAGAGTTATTAAATACTGAAAAGTTAATAAATGACGAAGGCCTCGCTATTTCACAATAGCGGGGCCCTCTTTTTTACTAGGTACAAAAAATATGTATATATATCTTATATAGTAAGTAGTTTGTTTTCTTATCTAGGCAGATTGAAGGCCTTGGTCATCTCCTTCATCTGTTCATCACTCATGCCCTCGGGCTCGAAACCCATGCACTTGGAGTTGATGTAAATCTTGGCACTCTTTGAGAGAACGTCAATCTGGTCAAAGGCATCCATCACGTCTGTACCTTTGGCAAAGACACCGTGCTTCTCCCACATCACCACATCGTAATCCTCCAACTCCTTCAGCGTGGCGTCGGCCAGGGCGTTAGAGCCTGGCAGAGTGTAAGGCACGATGCCCAGACCCAGCGGACAGAAGGCCTTGGTCTCGGGAATCATTGACCACAGAATCTTGGTCAGCACATCCTTGCCCAGGAAAGCACGGTTGTGACTCATGGCCACAAGCTCGATGGGATGGGTGTGGACAGTAGCCTTATAGCCTGAGTTGGTCTCTATCTGACGAGCATGAACTGTGAGGTGACTGGGCAACTCACTGGTTGGCATCACGGCATTGTCAGCAATGATGACATAAGATGCGCAGTCGTCGAGGATGCGAATCACAGAGCCATTGTCCATTGGCCAGCGAGCCAGATCGCGCATACGCTTGCCTGTGCCCTTGCAATAGAAATAGCATCCCTTGAGGGCGGGCAGCGTCACACCAATCTGCTTCACATCACTGATGGGTGCCATCTGACGAATCTCATCGTCAACATACTCCGTGATATTCACTGTGATATTTCCGCCATTGCGCTCAGCCCATCCGTTTTGCCACAGATAGCCTGCCACCTCGGCGATTTTCTCAATCTCGGCCTTCAAGGCTGGACGTCCTTCCAATATACTCTTCATAGTCATGTTGTTCATAAAACCAGTGCAAAAGTAAGCTCATTTTCGTGAAAACGGCACAATTATTTGATTTTTTACCCACGATTTATGATTTTATCGATAAATTATTTGTTCTTTACATCTTTTTATGTATCTTTGCAATTACAATTTATTAGACATTATGACAACTATTATCGATAAACTATTTGCGGCTGTTCCCTATGAGCAACTATGGCAATGGGGACTCACGTTCTGTAGGAACCTGATTGTGGCAGCCATCGTGTATTTCCTGGGACGCTACTTGATAAAGATGCTGATAAAACTCTTTACCAAGATGCTCCAGCGCAGCAAGGTAGACACAACGCTCTACACCTTCCTTAACAGCATTATCAACGTAGTACTATGGTTCGTGCTCGTCATCGTTATCGTTGGCATTCTGGGCATCGAGACATCATCGTTCATCGCTCTGTTTGCCTCTGCGGGCATGGCCGTAGGCATGGCCCTGAGCGGCACGCTGCAGAACTTTGCAGGCGGTGTGATGATTCTGCTGTTCCGCCCGTTTAAGGTGGGCGACTTCATCGAGGCACAGGGCTATGCCGGCGTGGTGAAAGAGATTCAGATCTTCAACACTATTATCCGCACAGGCGATGCCCAGATCATTCTGATTCCCAACGGCACACTGAGCAGTGGCACGATGAAAAACTCTTCAAAGGAGCTCTATCGCCGCGTGGATTTGGAGTTTCAGTTTGAATATGGTGCCAACTACGACGAGGTAAGAAAAGCCATTATGGACATCCTGCAGAACCACCCCAAGGTGATTCAGGCACCTGTCAGCGACTCGCCTATCGTGGCTGCCCCCTGGATGGGACTGATTCGCCTGGGCGACAGTGGTGTGACGGTAGTGACACGCTCGTGGGTGAAAGGCACTGACTATTGGGAAGTGTACTTCAACCTGAACGAGACGGTCTATCAGATGCTGAAGGAGCGTGGCTTCATGTTCCCATTCAACCGTGTTGACGTGAATATCTTAAACAATAACTAATTTACAAACACCTAACACCTGATGATTATGAATAAGAAATTGATTATCTCTGCTCTGGCAATTGCTTTTGCCATGAACGTTTCCGCACAGGAGACAAAGCCTTATCCTCACGCTTTCGTAAGTGTGCAGGGTGGTGTGATGAGAGCTTTCAACGGCGATAACATCGACCGCAAGTGGAACCCCATGGGAGCTGTATCGCTGGGTTACAATTTCAGCGATGCCTTCGGACTGAGACTGCAGGCCAACGGAAGTACTTGGAAAGCCAAGTTGCCCGATGGCTCTGAGTATAAGAGCAAGGCAGCCAATATCGACCTCGACATGATGTTCAACCTCTCGAACATCTTCTTCCCCAACCAGGAGAATCTCGTCAATGTCATCGCCATTGCCGGTGCACCTTTCAACATCGCTCTTCCTCACGCATGGATTGACAACTACGCCTTTGCCAGCTCTGAGGGTTCTGACAGATGGAACACCGCCTGGAAGGTTGGAGGTATGGTTGAGTTCAACGTGGCCAAGAACTGGGGCGTCAACCTGGAGGCAGGAACAAACTATGTTCGCCAGAAGAACACCACGCTGAGCGGCAACGAGAAGTGGTGGCCCTACGCTATGGCTGGCGTCACCTATAAGTTCGGATTCAAGAAAGCCAAGAAGGAAGAGCCTGCTGCAGAGGCTAAGACCTTCACCGTGGCAGAGGAGATGGGCAACTATCAGATGATGACCACCAAGCTGAACAGCGAGATGGAACTCTGGGAGAAGCGCATGCCTAACGAGTCCCTCGAGGCTTATCAGACCCGTGTGAACCCCACCACACGCGCTGCCAAGAGACAGGCTCTGGAGTATGAGATCTCGACACAGATGGCTACCAACCAGCTGGCTGCTACCAATGCCAGACTGGGCAGATACGACAGAAACACCAAGAAGGCTGCCGTAAAGGTAGGTTCTATGCCTGAAATCTACCTGGATATGGAAGAGAGCGAAGTGAACGGCCTCTACAACAAGGACCTGAAGCTGAAGAACGCCAAGTATCGCGTGAAGAAGGACAACAGCTTCGAGCTGGTGTATGCTGAGGTGGAGAACCCCATGACGGGTAAGACCTATGTCTATGACATCAACAAGCCCTCAAAGCCTGCTAAGCCCGCCGTGGTTGAACAGAAGAAGCCAGAGCCTCAGCAGCCTAAGACTGACGCACAGGCAGTAGCCAAGAAGGCAGACAAGATTACTGAGAACGTATTCTTCGACCTGTCAAAGAGTGACATCAAGGCCGACCAGGCTTCTAAGATTGACGAAATCGTGACCTGGGCCAACGAGAACCCCAAGGCTACCATCCTGCTGAAGGGCTATGCTGACAAGGAAACTGGTACTCCTCAGGTCAACAAGCAGATTGCCAAGCAGCGTACAGAGGCCGTCAAGAAGGCTCTCAAAGCAAAAGGCATCGCAGCAAAACGCATAAAGGTTGAAGTAAAGGGTGACACTGAGCAACCGTTTGCCAACAATGACGACAACCGTGTTGTTATCATCCTGAGCGAGGAATAAAACAACTCTTTTATCTACAAGGGAAAAGCAAAGAAAAAAAGCAAATTTTTCTTTGCTTTTCTCTTTACTTTTTTGTACCTTTGCAGGCGATGAATGAGAACGTGATTATTGCGGATGCTAACTTTGTTGACAAAGTGGCATTCGACTTGATAGTTAACTTTGAGAGAATGCTCGAAAGGCGCATACCACAAGCAGACATGGCACGATGGGCAGAGTGTGTGGCGCTGGACGGCGGACTGCGGGAAGGTGAGCACCAGACGGTGGTCATCCTCACCCACGACAAGGAGCAAACGGAGATGAAGAACTTCGCTCCTGGCAAGTTCGACAGCGAGCTGGAGGGCATGGCTTTCAACGGCAATCTGGGGGAATTCTGCTTCAGCACGCCCAATGGCGAGGGGTTTGTCGATAAGGACTCGCTCTTCCTGGACACCCTGCAAACGGTACTACAGCAGAAGGACGTCAAACGCGTGATGGTGATTCCCGACGAGGCACAATATAATGAGGTACGCAACGTGATTCGCAAACTGGATGACGACGAGAAGCGTATCACCGTGTTTGCCATGCAGCCCATGCCGGGCGGCAATTTCCGTCAGGAGATACTTGGCTATTCACTCATGGCTGCCCTGGGCATCCGTGGTGACGAAATAAAATAATGGCTTATGGGAAGAGAATACCGATTGGACAGAAATTTTGAGGATACTATCGCCTCAAAGAAGACGGCAGGTCAGTCTGACATCTACCGTGACTTCTGGATTGCACAACCAAAGAAATCAATACAACGAAACATCATAGAAGAAAAAAGAACAATGGGAAAAGTTTTGATGATTGGAGCAGGTGGCGTGGCCACCGTTGCAGCATTCAAGATTGCTCAGAATGCAGACGTATTCACTGAATTCATGATTGCCTCACGTCGTAAGGCAAAGTGCGACGCTATTGTCGAGGCTATTCACGCGAAAGGATATAAAATGCCGATCAAGACGGCTCAGGTAGATGCTGACGATGTGGAGCAGCTGAAGGCGCTCTTCAACGACTTCAAGCCGGAGTTGGTCATCAACCTCGCCCTGCCCTATCAGGACCTGACGATTATGGATGCCTGTCTGGCTTGCGGATGCTCTTACCTCGACACCGCTAACTACGAGCCTAAGGACGAGGCTCACTTCGAGTACTCTTGGCAGTGGGCTTATCGCGAGCGCTTCGAGCAGGCCGGCCTCACAGCCATCCTCGGTTGCGGCTTCGACCCAGGCGTCACCTCTATCTATACGGCATATGCTGCCAAGCATCACTTCAAGGAGATTCAGTATCTGGATATCGTTGACTGTAACGCTGGCGACCACCACAAGGCATTCGCCACGAACTTCAACCCCGAGATTAATATCCGCGAGATTACCCAGAAGGGACTCTACTGGGAAGATGGCAAGTGGGTGGAGACCGAGCCACTGGAGATTCACAAGGACCTGAACTACCCCAACATCGGTCCTCGCGACAGCTATCTGTTGCACCACGAGGAGATTGAATCGCTGGTAATTAACTACCCCACCATCAAGCGCGCACGCTTCTGGATGACCTTCGGTCAGCAGTACCTGAAACATCTTGAGGTGATTCAGAACATCGGCATGAGCCGCATCGACGAGGTGGAGTACGAGGCTCCGCTGGCTGATGGCTCTGGCGTGGCCAAGGTAAAGATTGTTCCCCTGCAGTTCCTGAAGGCCGTACTGCCTAACCCACAGGATCTGGGCGAGAACTACGAGGGCGAGACTTCTATCGGATGCCGCATCCGTGGTATCGGCAACGATGGCAAGGAGCACACCTATTATGTATATAACAACTGCTCACACCGCGCTGCCTACGAGGAGACGGGTATGCAGGGCGTCAGCTACACCACTGGTGTGCCCGCCATGATTGGCGCCATGATGTTCTGCAAGGGTCTGTGGAAGAAGCCAGGCGTACACAACGTCGAGGAGTTCGATCCCGATCCATTCATGGAGCAGCTCAACAAGCAGGGTCTGCCCTGGCACGAGATTCACGACGGTGACCTGGAGCTGTAATCTCGCAATATCGTAATATCGAAATAACGTCATAACGACAAAAAGAAATATCAACAACAATGGCTAAAAAAGAAACAGAACAGTTGACTCCACAACAGGAGAAGATGAAAGCCCTCCAAGCTGCCCTGCAGAAGATTGAGAAAGACTTCGGCAAGGGAAGCATCATGCGCATGGGCGAGGAAAAGATAGAGAACGTTGATGTGATTCCCACAGGCTCTATTGGCCTGAACGCCGCACTGGGTGTGGGCGGTTATCCCAAGGGACGCATCATCGAGATATACGGTCCTGAGTCATCAGGTAAGACCACACTGGCCATCCACGCCATCGCAGAGGCCCAGAAGGCTGGCGGCGTGGCTGCATTCATTGATGCCGAGCACGCTTTCGACCGCTTCTATGCCCAGAAGCTGGGTGTGGACATCGACAACCTGTATATCTCTCAGCCTGACAATGGTGAGCAGGCCCTCGAGATTGCCGATCAGCTGATTCGTTCTGCTGCCATCGACATCATCGTCATCGACTCTGTGGCTGCTCTGACGCCAAAGAAGGAGATTGAGGGCGACATGGGCGACTCTTCCGTCGGTCTGCACGCTCGCCTGATGAGCCAGGCCCTGCGCAAGGTGACCTCTACCATCGCCAAGACCAACACCACCTGTATCTTCATCAACCAGTTGCGCGAGAAGATTGGCGTGATGTTTGGCAATCCTGAGACCACTACTGGTGGTAACGCCCTGAAGTTCTACGCCTCTGTGCGTCTGGACATCCGCAAGGTGACCACACTGAAGGACGGCGACCAGCCCATCGGCAACCAGGTGCGTGTCAAGGTGGTGAAGAACAAGGTGGCTCCTCCCTTCCGCAAGGCTGAGTTTGAGATTACCTTCGGCGAGGGCATCTCGAAGATTGGCGAGATTGTTGACCTGGCTTCTGAGTATGACATCATCAAGAAGAGCGGTTCTTGGTTCTCTTATGGAGACACCAAACTGGGTCAGGGTCGCGATGCCGTGAAGGCACTGCTGAAGGACAACCAGGAGCTCTGCGACGAGTTGGAGGCAAAGATTATGGAAAAGCTCAGCGAACAGTAATCGCTGACATCATCACACATCATAAAAAAGATTCTCACCCATCACTGAGCGAGAATCTTTTTCTTGTATATTCTTTCTTATTTCTTAATGCCAGTTACCAGCCTCAGCTTAGCATCGAAATACACAACCACATACGGACGACCTGGGGTATTATAAGTCCAGATGAGTTTACCATTGTTATCCTCGCCCCTGCCAGTAGGCTCGCCAAGGGCCAGCCTCACCTCGTTCTCCGTATAGCCTGCATGCACAATGCTCTTCTGGATGTCAGTTATGTGGTTCTTCTTCACACCTTCCAACTTCAAAGGATTGCCAAGAACAAAGAGGTTAGAGAAATAATCCTCGTGCTGTCCAGCAATATCGCCTGCCACATTGGTACTATTGAAAGTAATCTGTTTGACATATTCTCTGCCAGAACCTGCACCGCGGAGTGTCATTTTGACATAATTAGTGCCGCGCTGTGCACGGATGTCCTTGATGACAAAGGTGGATAGACGTGCTATCTGAGCCGTTCTGCCACTGGCATCAGTCATGGCCGTAGAGTAAAGTGTAAAGACCTCCTGTCCGATGTACTTCTGATAAACCGAACTGGCTGCCATGTTGTCAGAAGGCAACTCGAAGGCTCCCTTAAACGTGTGGACAATCATGTTGCTGATCTGATATTCGTCATTGCGCAGACCGCTATTGGTACGACTGATGGCCACATTCTGGTAGAACTCACGTCCATCCTTGTCAGCCACAATAATCTTCACGGGGAAGTTACGCGTTCCTACGCCGATAGACCTCACCTGAACCTCAGTACCAATGGGCACCGTGATGGCCTCACAACCATCGCCATTGAGTTCTGTGTCCACATAATACTCGCTTGCCAGGGTGAAGAGCGTGGTATCGACCAACACCTGACGGGCTACATCGACATCGCCCAGATAGGCCAGCGTAGGCACGCCTTGCGTACCGATGCAATAGTCATCAAATGTGGCTGTTGGCACCTCGAAATAATAGCTCTTGCCGTCGTCCTCATTATGGAAATAGATGCGTTCGTGCAATCCGCCGTGCTTGTTGTCATGACCCTGATAGGTCATAATCTGATGGCGCAACTTGGTGCTGGGCACCATCTGACCCGTTGAAGCGTCAGCAAAGGTCTTGATGACCATATCCTTTTTATCGGGAATCACCATGAAGCGCATGCCTTCCTGCCAGTTGCACAGGCTCACATAGCGGAAATTCTTCTCAAGGAAATCCTGAGGCTCTGCTTCCTCCTGGGCCTGCTCGCCCTCCTTTGAAGTATCGGTCACTGCCACCTTCTTGGCTCCCTTGGTCTTAACGATATAGCCGTGAGCATCCTCCTGAGCCTGAAGGCCCATCACAGCGAATGCCATCACCACACATACCAAAATTCGTTTCATATCTCTCAATATTGAATTATTTTCGACTGCAAAGATATATATTATTTTTCATACTTGTGACAAAATGGCGTGACAAATGGTCGTTTGTGACGAAAAAAAATGATTTTGGCACACGCTTTGCTATTTCATCATCGACAATTATTCGAAAAAAACAATTAAAAAAGATACAATTATGGGAAAGATTATTGGAATTGACTTAGGTACAACCAACAGCTGTGTTTCTGTTTTCGAAGGAAATGAGCCTGTTGTGATTGCAAACAGCGAAGGCAAGCGTACGATCCCGCCAAGCGTCAGGCTATCACCAACCCCAAGAACACCGTTTATTCTATTAAGCGTTTCATGGGTGAGACATGGCAGCAGACCGAGAAGGAGATTTCACGCGTACCATTCTCTGTAGTCAACGAGGGTGGCTATCCCCGTGTTGACATCGATGGCCGCAAGTACACTCCTCAGGAGATCTCTGCTATGGTGCTTCAGAAGATGAAGAAGACCGCCGAGGACTATCTCGGACAGGAGGTTACCGAGGCTGTCATCACCGTGCCCGCATACTTCTCTGACTCTCAGCGTCAGGCCACCAAGGAGGCTGGTCAGATTGCCGGTCTGAACGTACGTCGTATCGTGAACGAGCCTACAGCAGCTGCTCTGGCTTATGGTATCGACAAGACCAACAAGGACATGAAGATTGCCGTATTCGACCTCGGTGGCGGTACATTCGATATCTCTATCCTCGACTTCGGTGGTGGTGTGTTCGAGGTACTCTCTACCAATGGTGATACTCACCTGGGTGGTGATGACTTCGACCAGGTAATCATCGACTGGCTGGTTCAGGAGTTCAAGAACGACGAGGGTGCTGACCTGAAGAGCGATCCTATGGCTATGCAGCGTCTGAAGGAGGCTGCCGAGAAGGCTAAGATTGAGCTGTCAAGCACTACTTCTACGGAGATCAACCTCCCCTACATCATGCCCGTTGGTGGTGTTCCCAAGCACTTGGTGAAGACCCTCACACGTGCTAAGTTCGAGCAGCTGGCCCACAACCTGATTCAGGCTTGTTTGGTGCCCTGTCAGAACGCCGTTCGCGACGCAGGCATCTCTACTTCAGATATCGATGAGGTAATCCTCGTAGGTGGTTCAAGCCGTATCCCTGCTGTGCAGACACTGGTTAAGAACTACTTCGGCAAGGAGCCTTCAAAGGGTGTTAACCCCGACGAGGTGGTAGCCGTTGGTGCTGCTATCCAGGGCGCTATCCTCAACCAGGAGACTGGTCAGGACATCGTGCTGCTCGACGTTACTCCTCTGACTCTCGGTATCGAGACCCTCGGTGGTGTGATGACTAAGCTGATCGATGCCAACACCACTATTCCTTGCAAGCAGAGTCAGGTATTCTCTACCGCTGCCGACAACCAGACAGAGGTAACCATCCACGTGCTGCAGGGCGAGCGTCCTATGGCTTCTCAAAACAAGAGCCTGGGTCAGTTCAACCTCACCGGCATCGCTCCCGCCCGTCGTGGTGTGCCTCAGATCGAGGTTACCTTCGACATCGACGCCAACGGTATCGTGAAGGTTTCTGCCAAGGACAAGGCAACCGGTAAGGAGCAGGCCATCCGCATTGAGGCTTCATCTGGTCTGTCACAGGACGAGATCAACCGCATGAAGGCTGAGGCAGAGGCAAATGCCGAGAACGATAAGAAGGAGCGCGAGCGCATCGACAAGATGAACCAGGCCGACTCTATGATTTTCCAGACCGAGACCTTCCTCAACGAGAATGGTGACAAGCTGGGTGCCGACAAGGCCAACGTAGAGGCTGCCGTTCAGCAGTTGAAGGACGCTCACAAGGCTGGCGACGTCGCTGCCATCGACACCGCCATGAACAACCTGAATCAGGTGATGAACACCGCAACTCAGAAGATGTACCAGCAGGCAGGTGCTCAGCCCGGTCCCGATGCAGGTCAGCAGCAACAGCAGCAGACCAACAACGCCCAGGACGATATCCAAGATGCCGACTTTGAGGAGGTGAAGTAAGTTTGATAAGCAAACAACAAGCAATTATAGAAATCCCGTATAACTCAAGTAGTTATGCGGGATTTTACTTTT
>CACYNE010000053.1 GCA_902775605.1 uncultured Prevotellaceae bacterium | reverse complement strand
AGCAACAACCTGTACGAGAGAGTTGCCGTCACCGATCTTAGAAACCATGGTCTGGTTAGCGTCGAACAGTGAACCGAACTTCATACCGATGATGTCGCTTGAAACGAGCTTCTCCTCAGTGTAACCGAAGCTCTCGTTGGCAGCAGCCTTCATGGCAGCGTTGATATCCTCAACAGCAACCTCACCCTTTACAACAGCGTGCAGGATGGTGGTAGAACCTGTAGGAGTGGGAACGCGCTGAGCAGCACCGATCAGCTTACCGTTCAGCTCGGGGATAACAAGACCGATAGCCTTAGCAGCACCAGTTGAGTTAGGAACGATGTTCTGAGCACCGGCACGAGCACGCTGCAGGTCACCCTTGCGCTGAGGACCGTCGAGAATCATCTGGTCACCAGTGTAAGCGTGAACGGTGGTCATGATACCGCTCTGGATGGGAGCGAAGTCGTTCAGAGCCTTGGTCATAGGAGCCAAGCAGTTGGTGGTGCAAGAAGCAGCTGAAATAACGGTATCAGCAGGAGTCAGAGTCTTGTGGTTTACATTGTAAACGATGGTGGGCAGATCGTTACCAGCGGGAGCTGAGATAACAACCTTCTTAGCACCAGCAGTCAGGTGAGCAGAAGCCTTCTCCTTAGATGTGTAGAAACCTGTGCACTCCAGAACAACGTCTACGTCCAGCTTGCCCCAGGGCAGCTCAGCAGCGTTAGGAATAGCATAGATAGTGATCTTCTTACCATCAACAACGATGAAGTCCTCACCAGCCTCAACAGTGTGCTTGTTCTCACCGAACTTACCACAGAAACCACCCTGAGCGGTGTCATACTTCAACAGGTGAGCCAGCATCTTGGGGCTGGTCAAGTCGTTGATTGCTACTACTTCATAACCTTCAGCCTCGAACATCTGACGGAAAGCGAGGCGACCGATACGGCCAAAGCCGTTAATAGCTACTTTTGTCATTTTACTTTTATTTATTAAAGGGTTTAATACTTTAAATCGAGTTATTTTTGCTTTCTCTTAGCATTTTTTCCTCTTTTCGCGTGCAAAGTTACGAAAAAATTCCTATATTTGCACCCAGAATCAGTATTAAAGAAAGTGAAAAGTTAAAATGATGGGCTAAAAGTGATTCCCGTCAAGGTGGAAAAGACGATATTGCAAAACATAGATTACAAAATTTATATATTAACCATTTAAACAATTTAAGACTATGGGATTTATTAAAGAATTCAAAGAGTTTGCCATGAAGGGCAACGTGATGGACATGGCAGTTGGTGTGATTATCGGTGCTGCCTTCGGCAAGATTGTTAGTAGCCTGGTTGACGACGTACTGATGCCGCTGGTTGGTATGGTGACCGGCAATGTGGATTTCACCGGTTTGGCATTCCAGATTGGCGAAGGCGAAGAGGCCGCTGTGCTGAAATATGGTAATTTCATTCAGAACACAGTAGATTTCATTATTGTGGCCTTCTGTATTTTCCTGATGCTGAAGGGCATTAACAAGTTGAACCGCAAGAAGGAAGAGCCCGCTCCCGAGCCAGAAGCTCCCAAGGGTCCCACCCAGGAGGAACTGCTTGCCGAGATTCGCGACTTGCTGAAGCAGAAGTAAGCTACACCTTTTATATATAAATAGGGGCACTCTATGACAATTTGTCTCACTATTCTGACATTTTGTCTTCCTTTTGTGCACTGGCACTGATGTTGCAATATGTTTAGCGAGCAAGATGCTCAAAATTGACAAAAAACATGTTCAACAAATAAAAACAATTAGGAGGACAAAACTATGACACCTATGATGAGAACAAACAATTGGATTCCAGCAGTGTTCAACGATTTCTTTGACACCGACTATATGCCGCGTGCAAACTGCACCGCACCTGCCATCAACGTAAAAGAATCGGATAAGACCTATACCGTTGAGTTGGCGGCTCCAGGCATGAAGAAGGAAGACTTCAACGTTCATATCAATGATGAGGGCAACCTGATCATCAAGATGGAACAGAAGAGTGAGAAAAAGGAGGAGGACAAGTCTGTGCGCTATCTGCGCCGTGAGTTCAGTTACTCAAAGTACGAGCAGACCCTGATTCTGCCTGACGATGTGAAGAAAGACGCTATCACAGCCAAGGTCGAGCACGGCGTGCTGACCGTTGAGTTGCCAAAGATAGTGGAAGAGAAGGTAAAGCTGTCGCGTCAGATTGAAATCTGTTAAAGGTGAAAAAACAAAAAAGTAAAAAGGAGGAAAAACAAAAGGTTAAAAAAAAGCTGCGCCAACCATTATCGGGAAGCGCAGCTTTTATTTTTTTGCTTTTTTACCTTTTTACTTTTCTTTGTCCAGTTCTGCAAGATTCTCTGCAATCATCTCGTCTGTAACGGTATAGTTCTGCAGATCGCCCTTGATATACGATTCATAGCTGGGCATATCTATCAGACCGTGACCAGAGAGGTTGAAGAGGATCACCTTCTCCTCGCCTGTCTCCTTACACTTGTTAGCCTCGCGGATGGTAGCGGCGATGGCGTGACAGCTCTCGGGAGCAGGGATGATGCCTTCGGTACGAGCGAACAGCATGCCAGCCTCGAAGGTCTCGAGCTGAGGAATATCCACACCATGCATCAGTCCGTCCTTGATCAACTGAGAGATAATCATGCCAGCACCATGATAACGCAGACCACCAGCATGGATGTTTGAAGGTTTGAAGTTGTGACCCAGAGTGAACATGGGCAGCAGGGGTGTATAGCCAGCCTCATCACCAAAGTCATAGCGGAACTGTCCGCGAGTCAGCTTAGGACAGCTGTCAGGCTCGGCAGCAATAAACTCTGTGTGACGCTCACCACTCAGGTTATGACGCATGAAGGGGAAGGCGATACCACCAAAGTTAGAACCACCACCGAAGCAGCCGATGACGATATCGGGATACTCGCCAGCCATTGCCATCTGCTTCTCAGCCTCCAGACCGATAATGGTCTGATGCAGGCCAACGTGGTTCAGCACAGAACCCAGTGTGTATTTACAGTTAGGTGTGGTTGTGGCCAACTCAACAGCCTCAGAGATGGCTGTGCCCAGCGAACCGCTGTGCGTAGGATCCTTGGTCAGGATATCCTTACCGGCGCGGGTTGACATTGAGGGAGAGCCAGTGACCACAGCACCAAAGGTGCGCATGATAGAAGAACGATAAGGCTTCTGCTGCATGGTGATCTTCACCTGATAGACAGCACAATCGAGACCGTATATCTTTGCGGCATAGCTCAGGGCAGCACCCCACTGACCGGCACCGGTCTCTGTGGTAACATTCGTGGTGCCCTCCTGCTTGGCGTAGTAGCACTGAGGAATGGCAGAGTTAATCTTATGTGAGCCCAGAGGGTTGGTACTCTCGTTCTTGAAATAGATATGCGCGGGTGTTCCCAGTGCCTCTTCAAGGGCATAGGCACGCACCAGCGGTGTGGAACGATAGAACTTATACTTATCGAGAACCTCTTCAGGAATGTCAATCCAGCGATGCTCGGTGTCCAACTCCTGCACACAGCACTCGCGCGGAAAGATATGTGCCAGGTCATCTACGCCCAAAGGCTGCTTTGTGGCCGGATGGATGGGAGGCAGGGGCTTGTTGGGCATGTCTGCCTGAATATTATACCACTGTGTAGGAATCTCACTTTCCTGAAGAATGAATTTCTTTTGCTTGCTCATACGTTTTTGAATTATTGGTTATGTATTTGCGATGCAAAGATACAAAAAAATTCTCAATTCTCAATTCTCAATTCCAAATTATTTCGTAACTTTGCAGGCCGATATGTGGATTATTGCAACTATATTAATTTATTTTGCAGTTTTGCTCTTTATCAGCAGACTGACACAGCGACGGGCCACGAATGAAACCTTCTTCCGAGCCAATCGCCGTTCACCGTGGTATATGGTAGCCTTTGGCATGGTGGGCGCCTCAATCTCTGGCGTTACGTTTGTCAGTGTGCCAGGTATGGTGCTTACCTCACAGATGACCTATCTGCAGGTTTGTCTGGGGTTCATCGTAGGTTATCTGGCAGTGGCCTTTGTGTTGCTGCCCGTCTATTATAAACTGAACCTCACCTCTATCTATGCCTATCTGGGCCAACGTCTGGGGCGCCAGTCGTATAAGACGGGAGCATGGTTCTTCCTGTTGTCGAAGATGATTGGCTCTGCCGTGAAGTTCTACGTGGTCTGCATCATCCTCCAGCAGTTCGTACTCGAAGCCTTTGGCGTGCCTTTCGCCGTCACCGTCAGCGTCATGGTACTACTCATCTGGCTCTACACCCGCAAAGGAGGCGTTCGCACGCTGGTCTTCACCGATACCTTTCAGACGCTCTGTCTCTTCTCGGCCCTTCTCCTTATTATATATATGGTGATGCGTCAGATGGACTATTCACTGATGGATGCCATGAGGGCCGTAGCCCACGACGAGCGAAGCCGCATCTTCGTGATGGACGACTGGCAGTCGCCTCATAACTTCTGGAAGCAGTTTCTCAGTGGTGCTTTTATTGTGGTTGTGATGACGGGACTTGACCAGGATATGATGCAGAAGAACCTCACCTGTCGCACCTTGCGCGAAGCCCAGAAGGATATGTGTTCCTATGGAGTGGCCTTTGTGCCTGCCAACCTGCTCTTCCTATCTCTGGGCATCCTGCTCGCACAACTCTTTGAGAGTCAGGGTATCGCTATTCCCTCAAAAGGTGATGAGTTGCTGCCGATGTTTGTGCAGGGCGATTACGCCTTAAACCTCGCACCTCAAATCTCAAACCTCGCACCTCAAATCCTCTTCACCCTCGGCATTGTTGCCGCCTCGTTCTCGAGTGCCGACTCAGCGCTGACATCACTGACCACCAGTTTTTGTGTGGACATCAAAGAAAAAGCGCACGATGAGAGCCTGCGAAAGCGCACGCACCTTGTGATTTGCGTATTGTTTATCGTCTTTATCCTGTTGTTCCATCTGTTGAACAGTAAATCGCTCATCGATGCCATCTATACGATTGTGTCCTACACCTACGGTCCACTATTAGGTCTTTTTGCCTTTGGCTTGTTTACCAAACGAGAGGTACGCGACCGCTGGGTGCCACTGGTCTGTGTGGCATCACCATTCATCTGTTATGCCATAGATTATATGGCACAACAACTGTGGAACTATCGTTTTGGCTATGAGTTGCTAATGCTCAACGGACTTCTCACGTTCTCTGCCTTGCTGCTATTATCTCGCTCGGCTGAATGCCAAACTCCTTCTTGAAGCACGTGGCAAAATACTTGGGATCCTTGAAGCCCACCATATAGGCCAAGTCGCTGACACGCAGGTCGTTGTGAGTCTCTGCCAGTCGTTTGGCCTCTTTCATGCGTATATCACGGATAAAGGTGCTGACATTCATGCCTGTCAAAGCACGGAGTTTGTTATAGAGCGTTGACTGCGAAGCGCCCATCTCGCTGGCAAAGGCATCGCGATCAAATTCCGAGTCATCCATGTGTTTCCTGACGCACTCGCGAGCCCGCTGCAAGAACTCCTCATCAGGACTCAACTGACGAGGTTCGTTGTCGGCATTGTTATTGGCTCGCTCACCCACAATACGAATGCGGTTTTCAATGATATTGGTAATGCGCAACTCCAAATCGCCCAGGCGGAAAGGTTTCGTGATATAATCATCGGCTCCCACCAGCATCGAGGCCTTGCGGTCCTCCTCACTGGTCTTGGCAGACAGCAGGATGATGGGCAGGTGACTCCATTCCGGCGTTGACTTGATTTTCTTGGTCAACTCGTTGCCATCCATCTCTGGCATCGAGACATCCGACACAATCAGATCCACGGGATGCTGGCTCAGGAAGTCAAGCGCGGCCTGGGCATTATTAGCCGTATGCACATTGAAGTGCTTACACAACAGTGAAGCCATCAGCATCAGCAGATCCTCATTATCCTCCACAATCAGAATCCGATAAAGGTCTTCATCCTCAGCCCTCTCTGACATCAATTCCGCCTTGACGAGCTGGTTCATGGCCTCCACATCGATGATGGCATGCTGCGGCTTACTCAGGTCAATGGGATGCAGGTCGTCAATCTGTGAAGGAGCGAAAGCATCCTTTCTGATGGGCAGCGTCACCGTAAAGGTGGTGCTCTTGTCCTTGATACTCTCACATTCTATGTTGCCGTTATGCAGATATACCAAGTCACGCGTCAGCGCCAAACCCAGACCAGTACCATGTTCCTTCATCCAACGATAATCACCATCGTAATAGCGGGTGAAGATACCTTTCATTCTATCCGCAGGAATACCAATGCCATTATCTGTTACCTGTATGATTACCTGGTCGAAGTCCGAATTTGTTCTGACCCTCAGGTGCACCTCGCCAGGTGTACGCGTGTATTTCGCCGCATTAGACAATAGGTTATAGATAATCTTATCCACCTTGTCGGTGTCAATCCACCCCATCATGGACTTTGGCTCGCACTGGATGACAAACAGCAATCCTTTCTTATGCATCAGCGGTTCTATGCAAAGAGCCGTCTGGCGGATAAACTCAATGACATCGCCATGAGACACTTTGAGTTTAAGTTCCCCGGCCTGCGACTTACTGGCTTCCAGTATCTGCTGAATCAATCGCGTCATGCGTTCTACGTTCAGTTCCATGAGCGCATAATCCTTTGCATGACCAGGCTCCTGCTTGGATAATTGTTCAATAGAAGCCGCGATAACCGTCAACGGTGTTAGCAATTCATGGGAAATATTGGTATATACATGGTCCATCTGCAGGCGATTACGCATGCGCACGCTACGTTGATAGAACTTTCTTCCCAAGAAAATGAGCAAGATGGCCATCAAAGTATAGGCAATTATCAAAATGGTCGTCATCATAGGGCGGTATTAGTAGTTTATTATTCGCCAGCGAAGTTAATAAAAAAATCTCTTTTGAGCAAATTTTTTCTACACTTATTGTCTTTTTAGGTAGAAAATTTGTGATTTTAGGTGGAAAAATCGTTAAATATCGATTTTTAAACCCTATTTAACTATTATTCGACCGCTATTTCAAAAAAACATCGTATCTTTGCATCGTAAAAGATTTTTAATGGTTAAGGTTTATGGTTGATTAATTTAGTTGGAAAAGCCTCGCTGTGAAGCGCGGCTTTTCTGTTTTTTACCACATTTTGATGATTTTTGACCTGATTTTGACTTTTTTGTCCAAATCCCTTTAACCACAAAGATCTGATAAAGAAAAACCTCTTCTTTTTCCCTCTTTTCTTGTTATCAACCAAAAACAAGAACTCGGGTTTAGCGCTGCAAAGATACTAATAAATATTTAATCTCACAAATTATTTCATATAGATAGATTTCGTCTGCGAGATTTTTTGTACTTTTGCGGAAAAGTTGTTCACCATGCTGACAGAGAAAACAATGGAGAAGTTGCGGATACTCGCAGAATCGGCGAAATACGATGTATCGTGTTCGTCGAGCGGTACTGTGCGCTCAGGTAAGAAAGGCATGGTGGGCTCTACAGTGGGCGGCGTAGGCATCTGCCACTCGTTTGCCGATGACGGGCGCTGCATATCCTTATTAAAGGTAATGTTGACCAATTACTGCAAGTACGACTGCGCCTATTGCATCAACCGACGTACGAACGATATTCCTCGCGCCACACTCTCTGTCACAGAGCTCGAGGAGATAACGATGGAGTTCTATCGGCGCAACTACATTGAGGGACTATTCCTTTCGAGCGGCGTGGTGAGGAATCCTGACTATACAATGGAACGACTCACCGCCATTGTCCGCGATTTGCGCACGGTGCATCGCTTCAACGGTTACATCCACCTGAAGACCATCCCTGGCGCCTCGCAAGAACTGCTACAGGAGGCCGGACGCTATGCCGACCGTATGAGCATCAACATCGAGATTCCCAAGGAAGAGTCGCTGAAGGCGCTGGCACCAGAGAAAGACCATCAGAGTATTCTCCTGCCCATGTCGCAGATACAACAAGGCGTGCTGGAGAACAAGGAAGACAGGAAGAAGTATCGCCATGCGCCTCGTTTCGTTCCCGCAGGTCAATCGACGCAGATGATTGTGGGTGCAACGAAGGAGACAGACCTTGACATATTAAAGATGTCGAACGCCATGTACCAGCAGCCCACCATGCGTCGCGTCTATTACTCGGGTTATGTCAGCGTCAACACCTACGACCCTCGCCTACCCGTTTTGAAGCAACCGCCATTGGTACGCGAGAACCGTTTGTATCAGGCCGACTGGCTGATGCGCTTCTATCATTTCAAGGTGGATGAGATTGTGGACGACAAGCATGCCCATCTGGACCTGGATGTTGATCCGAAGTTAGGCTGGGCCTTGCGCCACCCAGAGTTTTTCCCTGTGGATATCAACAGCGCCAGCTATGAAGAGATTCTGCGCGTGCCAGGCATCGGCGTGAAGAGTGCCATACTCATTGTCAACTCACGCCGTTTCAACCGCATCACGTCCTATCACCTCAAGAAGATGGGCGTGGTGATGAAGAAAGCGAAGTATTTCATTACCTGTGGCGAACTGACATCATCGTTCTCACAACCAATCATAGGTATTAACGAGTTACGCCCAGAGCGCCTGCGCCCCCTGCTGCTTTCGAAGGCACAGCAGAAGCGGGCAGCCAATGAGCAACAACTCATGATAGATTTCAAAGAAGAATGACGGTCTATGTGTTTGATGGTTCCCTTGACGGCTTGCTGACTGCCGTCTTCGACAGTTTCTTCCTCAAGCAGCAGCCGGAGTATCTGTTGGCAGAGGGCGAGCAACTGCCGCTGTTTGCCGACGAGCCTCATGTGGTACACACAGACAGTGAGAAGGCCGAGCGTGTGTGGAAGGGACTAGAGAAGAATCTCTCGCCCGATGGACTTCACATGATTACCATCAGTTGGCTGTCTGAGGAGCGCACGCTGAACCAGCCACTCTTTAACTTTATATGTAAGGTGTTTCGCCTGAAGATGAAGGAGTTTGAGAGAAATGCCAGCGATCCTGACGTCCTGGAAGTGCGTAACAGCTGTCGCCGCGTGTTACACGAACAGTTACGCATGAAGCAGTTTATCCGCTTCCAGAAGGCCAAGGACGGTACTTATCTTGCGGTGGTATCGCCCGACCATAACGTATTGCCACTGATCATTGACCATTTTCAGGACCGCTTTAACGACCAGTCGTGGCTGATTTATGATGCCAAACGACATTATGGCTATTATTATGACGGGAAAGCCGTGATACGCGTGACGTTTGAGGATGAGGCCTCCGTGCCCTTCAACCTGGAAAACGGCAAGATGGATGAAGCCGTGCTCAGCGAGAACGATAAGATATTCCAGGACCTCTGGCGCACCTATTTCAAGGCCATCTGCATCAAAGAGCGCATGAACCCCAGGAAACAGCTCAGCGATATGCCGCGCCGCTATTGGAAATACATGACAGAAAAGAACGGATAAAGAAATGGGGGCACTCCTATCGGAATGCCCCCTTTTAAATTGATACTATTGTCTTTAAACCTCCTTCTTCGGAGCAGCCTTTTTCTTAGGCGCTGCCTTCTTGGGGGCGGGCTGCTCAGCAGCCTCTTTTTTAGTTTCTTTCTTTGCAGCCTTCTTAGGAGCCTCAGCAGGTTCCAGTTTCTCCAGCTTTGCCTTCAGACGGGTAATCTCCTTATCCTTCATCTCGATCTCATCACCCTGATTACGGATGGTGGTCAGCAGTGAGTTCAACTGTTCGTTCTCAATCTCCTCAGGATACAGAGCGTTCACCCTGTTGATGAAGTCACCCAAGATATTCATATAGTTCGTGAAAGCATCGAAGGGACCGCTATAGATACCTCTATCCAATCCAACATTCGAGGGCTTGGTGGTCATGAAACGGAAGTTGTTGGATGCCTGCAGATAATCCCAGTCCTGATTGATACGCGGATCATTGGCAATCAGCAGACGGTCTGCCACACTATAAAGTTTGTTGAAGGCCTCGCGCTGCATGGCGTTACCCAGCCAGCATGAGCAGTCGCGCTCCTCGTCAACCCACGACAAGGTATCAGGCACGTCAATGGCACCCACGCTCTTGGTCTTCATGCAAATCTCCGTTGGAGTGGAGAAGGTAATACCCTTGGCCTTGGCGCAAGCGGGAAGAGCCTTGATAAACTCGAGGATATTAGAACTGAGAGGCTGAGCGATGCCGAGCGCTGAAAGCTCCATGAAGATATTGATAATCTGCTCTTCCTCTGGCAGACGGGCGATGCGATCGATATAGGCATCAGCAAAGAGAGGATAGCCCTCCCACTCGGCGTTGTTGAAACGCAGTGAGATATCGTCAGACAACTCTACGTCGCGCAGCAAGAGCTTCAGCGACGGAGCCATGTTGCAGTTATAGACATAGTGGGGCGACTTCCAACCCAGCACGTGCTTGGCACCCTCAGTGAGCATACCCTTGAAGCCAAGAGCAGCAATCTGCGCACCGATGTCGTCGCTGTAGATAAGCGATGAGTTGCGAGCCACCGTAGGCTTCTGTCCGAAGAGCTCCTCCATCTTGGCGCTCTGCTTCTTCATGTCGCGAGCAAAAGCCTCAGGATTGGCCAGCGATGACAGGCCGTGGCTGTAAGGCTCGGCGAGGAACTCCACACAACCAGTCTCGTTGAGTTCCTGCAACTTCTCGATGACCTGAGGAGCGTGATACTCCAACTGCTCGATGCCTGTGCCTGAGAGCGAGAAGGCCACCTTGAAATACTTGCCGTTTTCCTTAATCATCTGGAGCAAGGCGTTCAGGGCAGGCATATAGCTGCGCTCGGCAATGTCGCTGATGCTACGCTCGTTCTCATAGTCATCATAGTAATAATGATCGGTACCGATATCGAAGAAACGGTAACGCTTCAGATGGATAATCTGATGTATCTCGAAATATAAACAAATTGTTTTCATATTCTTTTCCTTTTTTTCCTTTTTACTTTTTTACCTTTTTACTCTTCCCACCCGAGGGTTCTTCTGTAGAGGGTGCGTATCCAGCGTCCCACCTTCTCCCAGGTAATCTGGTCAACCTCCTTCTTACCCTCTTCCTTGAGGTAGTTGAAGAGCGACTCGTTGACGCAGATAGAGTAGATGGCGTCAGCCAAGGCGTGCACATCCCAATAGTCCACCTTGATACAGTTGTCCAGAATCTCGGCGCAGCCACTCTGCTTAGAGATGATAGAAGGCGTGCCGCACTGCATGGCCTCAAGGGGCGAGATGCCGAAGGGCTCACTGACAGAAGGCATCACATAGACATCAGAGGCCTTGAGACACTCATACACCTGCTTGCCACGCATAAATCCAGGGAAGTGGAAGCGATCGGCAATGCCACGCTCTGCAGCGAGATAGATCATCTGATCCATCATATCGCCAGAGCCAGCCATACAGAAACGCACGTTGCGAGTACGATGAAGCACCATGTTGGCAGCCTCGACAAAGTACTCAGGACCTTTCTGCATGGTGATACGTCCAAGGAACGTCACCACCTTCTCCTTGCCGGTGTGGTCAGGACGAGGAATGTCCTGATATTCCTGTGGCAGAGGATAGACGGCGTTGTGAACGGTGTAGCACTTACGAGGATCCTGATGATACTGATTGATGACTGTCTGACGTGTCAACTCCGACACACACATGATACAGTCGGCATTGTCCATACCATTCTTCTCGATGGAATAAACGGTGGGGTTCACCTTACCACGAGAACGGTCAAAATCAGTAGCATGCACGTGAATGCACAGAGGCTTGCCACTGACTTGCTTGGCATGAATACCTGCGGGGAAGGTCAGCCAGTCGTGAGCGTGAATGATATCAAACTCCTCTGTGCGGGCCACCACGCCTGCGATGATTGAGTAGTTGTTAATCTCCTCGTGCAGGTTTCCCGGATAGCCGCCTGCAAACTCCATGCATCCCAAGTCATTGACATGCATATAGTTAAAGTCGGCATAGATATGATCGCGGCACTTGAAATAATAGTCAGGATCCATGATGTTGCCTACACGATGCTTGACGTAATCGTAGTTAACATCGCGCCAGGCAATAGGAACAGCATTCATGGCCACAATACGACAGGCATGCTGGCTCTCGTCGCCAAAGGGATGAGGCAGACAAAGCACGGTGTCAATGTCGCCCTGAGCCTTCAGACCTTCCGAGATACCATAGTTGGCAGTGGCTAATCCACCAAATACGTGAGGAGGATACTCCCATCCAAACATTAATACTTTCATAGTCGGTCCTCCTTATTTCTGATATGAATATTTCTCTAATAACTTCATGGTGCGCAGAATCTCAGCCACATTCATGGCAAACGACATAGCGCCGCGTCCGTGGAAGGGCGGGTTGCCATCGAAGAGCTCAGAGATAGTGCCCAGAGCATGATAGTCCATCTCATCCTCATAGCCCACCATCTGGCGCTCGATGAACGACAGACGACTGCGCTTGTAGAGTTTCAGACAGGCCTCCATATAGAAGCCACCCAGCCAAGGCCATGCGGTGCCCTGATGATAGGCGTAGTCGCGCTGTGTCTGCGGACCTACATACATGGGATTATAGCCACCACTCTTTGGCGACAATGAGCGCAGGCCCTTAGGCGTCAGCAACTCGCGAGTACAGATATCAACCACGCTCTTCATCTGCTGCTGAGAGAGCGGCGAGTAGTCGAGAGCCACAGCAAAGATCTGATTGGGACGTACACTCCAGTCCATCATATTGCCATCGACATAGTCGAGCAGATAGCCGTACTCATTGACAAAGGTATCGACAAACGACTGCTTGGTCTTTGCTGCCAGCGTCTCCAGCACCTCAGCACCCTTGGCATCGCCCTTCTCTGCTGCCATCGAGGCGCAGAACTTCAAGGCGTTGTACCACAGGGCGTTGAACTCAACGATATAGCCGGAACGAGGCACCACGGGTTTTCCGTTGGCCTTGGAATTCATCCATGTAATCGCCTTGTCGCGACCATCGGCATAGAGCAGTCCGTTATCATCCAGACGCAGGTTGGGGTGCTTGTCCTCCTTAATATATACGATGATATCCTGAAGCAGTTTGCCATATTTCTCAAAGGCCTTGTCGCGGCCAGCATACTTGGCATACTGCTGGATGGCCCAGACAGCCCACAGGGGCACATCGGGCTGGTCCATCTCATAGATCTTGACGGTGAGAGGATCGCCAGCCATAAACTCACGCAGTCCACGCTCGGCGGTGTTCATCACCAGCTCGAAATAGTCCTGCTCGTCGATGGCCAGAGTCAGACCCGGCAACGAGATAAAGGTATCGCGGGCGCGACACTTGAACCAAGGATAGCCAGCCAAGAGGTAACGGGTGTCGTCGGCCTCACGGTTGTGGAACTGATGAGCGGCTGTTACCAGGCAGTGATAGAAATTATCACGAGGCACACGGAGGTCGAGTTCCTTCTGGAACAGCGTCTTCAGTGTGTTTGACTTAATCTGGGAAGTAGAAGCCGAGAAGACGATGCTCTCGCCCTTCTTGATAGGTAACTCGAAATAGCCAGGCACGTAGAGGTCCTCATTCGAAGCATAGCCACGCTCCTGCTCCTTAGGATACTCGATGCCACGATACCAATCAGGCTGGAAGACAAACTCGTTCTTCTTATTGAACTGCATGAACAAGTCGGGATAGCCCTTATACATGCATGTCTTGATGCCATTGTCAACAGGCTGATACTCGCGACTGGCCACAGAATTCTCGTGGGTAAACTGACGCACTGAGCGGAATGCCAGGAACGGACGGAAGCGCAACTGAGTGGCTGAATGAGCATCCTCCAGCGTATAGCGAATCAGGATGCGGTCCTCATAGGCCTGGAAAATGGTCTCACGCTTCAACACGACACCACCCACACGATAGACGGTGGTAGGAATCAAACTGGCATCAAACTCACGGATGTACTTGTGTCCTTTAGGACTGAAGTTGTTGCCCTGATACTTATGGAGACCCAAGTTGAATTCCGCTCCGTGCTGCACCACCGTACAATCGAGCGATGACAAGAGCACATGGTTCTCGTCATCAATCTCAGGTACAGGCACTACCAAGAGTCCGTGGTACTTACGCGTATTACAATCTACAAGTGTAGATGCGCTATAGGCACCACCTCGGTTGGTACGGAGCAATTCACGACGAAGGCTCTCTTCCAAATTGGTCATCACGGCTTTTTCGAATCGTAAATAACTCATAGTTCCTATCTTAAGGTTTGTATTTTAAATAATTCACGTTTTAGATTTCATTTCCAAAAGTACGCATTTTTCTTTGGACTACAAAATATTTGGGCATTTTTTTTAGATATTTGGTCAAAAACAACAAAAAGATGGCATTTTCGCCATCTTTCAGTCGTATTTTAATCTGGAATCAAGAAGTTGATGACCTCTGGCTCCACTTGTATAAAATATTTGCCCACGGGTTTGTCGATGAGCCGTCCGTCCACACTGACGAGCGACTTGCCCGACTCTACCGCCATGCGACGGGTGCGATAGGGATGCACGCTCTTGTGGTTGAGGAAGCGGCCTGTGACCAAGAGCCACAGTCCCTCAAGAAACTGCTTCACCTTGGGATTATAGACCACAGAGACGTCGAGCAGTCCGCTATAGGGCACAGCACTTGGGGTCTGACCATAGCCGAGGGCATTGCCCACACACACGGTCATCACACTGCGCTCCACCACGTCATAGTCAATCTCAAGACGCATCTTATAGTCATGATGATGGAATATCATGGGAATCAACGACCATACGAAGGCCAACTGCTTGGAACCCAGCACCTGACGCGCCTGACGTCGCAGGTTCATGATGTCAGCCGTCATGCCGATGTTGATGCAGTTCACGAAATAGCGAACAGCCTCTCCCTCTGTCTTGCCCTCATAGCGAATACAGCCGGCATCAATCTTCCTGACGCGATGTTTCTTCAGCCAGGCCACCGTCTGGGCATCGTTATCTTCGTCGAAGCCCCAGAAACGGGCAAAGTCGTTCAGCAGACCATTCGGTATGATGCCCAGCGCCACCTGGTCGCGCACGCTCTTCTCCTCGCGCATCAGACAGTTGACGGCATCGTTCAGGGCCGTGTCGCCTCCCATGATGATGATGGTGCGATAACCATTGTGCACCAGCATCGTCATCAGGCGCTCCACACTGTCGCTCGACTCACTCTGCACAAAGTCGTACAGGATATGCTGGGCATCAAGCTGTTCCTGCAGACGCTCCCAGCGCTTGCGCTTGCTGCCAAAGCCTTTCTTGGGGCAATACAAAACGGCCCATCTTGTCTCTTCTACTGCCATCGTTTTACAATATTTGCATACAAAAATACAAAATCTTGACTATAGTCCTACAATTCACAACAATATTAACTCAGATTTAACGTTTCGGGATTCATAATGAAAGGAGGAGTGGTACCTCCAGGAATCGAACCGGGGACACACGGATTTTCAGTCCGATGCTCTACCAACTGAGCTAAGGCACCATTTGAAAGTGTGTTCCTTTCATTTGCGGGTGCAAAGGTACAAAGAATATTTTAACCAGCCAAATTTTCAGTTGAATAATTTGCAGTTTTTAAGAATTTCGCACCTTTTCAGCCCGTTTTACCGCATAAAACGCCCTACAACAAGCGCTTTTTTCCACTTAGTACGCCCTTCACGGCCCTATTGGGCTTCCGTTAGTACGCTTGTTCATGGACGCCTTTCACGGCACGACCTGAGGGGTCGTTCATGTTCTTGAAGGCAGCATCCCATTCCAGTGCGATGGCGGTGGAGCAAGCCACAGAGGCCTCGCTAGGCACACTGCGAGCTGCACTGTCAGAAGGAAAATGTTCTGCAAATATCGAGCGGTAGTAGTATTCTTCCTTGTTCTTTGGCGGGTTGATGGGGAATCGCTCAGCAGCATGTGCCATCTGTTCGTCAGAGACGGCTGCCGTTGTGATGGCCTTCAGGGTGTCAATCCAGCTATAGCCCACGCCATCGCTAAACTGCTCCTTCTGTCGCCAAGCCACCTCTTCAGGCAGCAGGTCGGCAAAAGCCTCGCGCACAATCTTCTTCTCCATCGTCTTGCCTGGGCACATCTTGGCCTCTGGGTTGGTGCGCATCGCCACATCCAGGAACTCCTTGTCGAGGAAGGGCACGCGACCCTCAACGCCCCATGCCGACAGACTCTTGTTGGCGCGCAGGCAGTCGTACATATACAGTTTGCCAAGCTTGCGCACAGTCTCCTCATGGAAGTCCTTTGCCGAGGGTGCTTTATGGAAATAAAGATAGCCACCAAAGATCTCGTCGGCACCCTCGCCACTAAGCACCATCTTGATGCCCATTGACTTGATGACACGCGCCAGCAGGTACATGGGGGTAGAGGCACGGACGGTGGTCACATCATAGGTCTCGATGAAATAAATCACATCGCGGATGGCATCAAGTCCCTCCTGAATGGTATAGTTGATCTCGTGGTGCACGGTGCCGATATGGTCGGCCACGAGTTTAGCCTTGGCCAGGTCGGGCGCACCCTTCAGGCCCACGGCAAACGAGTGCAGGCGGGGCCAGTAGGCTTTGGTCTTCGAGTCGTCCTCAATACGGTGCTCGCTGAACTTCTCGGCAATGGCAGAGATCACGCTGGAATCCAAGCCGCCTGAGAGCAGCACGCCATAAGGCACGTCAGACATCAGCTGACGCTTCACGGCATCGGTGAGGGCATCGTGGATGGCATCTACCGAGGCGGCATTATCCTTCACGGCCTCATAGTCGAACCAGTCGCGCTGATAGTAGCGCTTCATGCCTGGCTCCTTGCTCCAGTAGTAATGGCCGGGCAGGAAAGGCTCATAGCGCTCGCACTGTCCCTCCAGGGCCTTGAGCTCAGAACCCACATACACCTTGCCGTCGCTGTCATAACCAATATAAAGGGGTATCACGCCGATGGGGTCGCGGGCAATGAGAAACTCATCTTTCTCCTCGTCATAGAGCACAAAGGCAAAGATGCCGCTCAGGTCTTCGAGGAAGTTGATGCCCTTTTCACGATAGAGGGCGAGGATGACCTCACAGTCAGAGCCCGTCTGAAACTCGTACTGACCAGCATAGCGGCGACGAATCTCCTGATGGTTGTATATCTCGCCATTCACGGCAAGCACCTGCTTCTTGTCTGGCGAGAAAAGGGGCTGACCGCCACTCTCCGGGTCCACGATGCTCAGTCGCTCGTGGGCGAGGATGGCCGAGCCACCACAGTAAATGCCACTCCAGTCAGGTCCGCGGTGGCGAATCTTCTGACTCATCTTCAAGGCCTTCTCGCGAAGAGCCTGTGAATGTTCCTTAATATTTAGTATTGCTGCAATTCCACACATAATCCTATTCTCAATTCTCAATTCTACTGCTTGCTCCAACTGGCGATACGATCGAGCGCCTCGTCTGTTTTCTCATGACTGCCGAAGGCGGTGAAGCGCACATAGCCCTCGCCTGCAGGACCGAAGCCCACGCCAGGCGTACAAACCACGTTGGCCCCATAGAGCAGGTTCTCGAAGAACTGCCATGAGCTGTTGCCATCGGGCACGCGCATCCAGATATAAGGAGCATTCTCGCCACCATAGCACTCCAGGCCCAGCGAGCGCAGGGTTTCCAGCATGTGCTTGGCGTTCTCCATATAGTAGTTGATGGTCTCTTTCACCTGTTGCTTACCCTCTGGCGTATAGATGGCCTCAGCAGCACGCTGCGAGATATAGCTGGTGCCATTGAACTTGGTGCACTGACGGCGATACCACAGCGGATTCAGGGCAATGCGCTCGCCTGTCAACGTGGCTGCGGTGAGGTCCTTGGGCACCACGGTATAGCCACAACGGATGCCTGTGAAGCCGGCCGTCTTTGAGTAGGAATGGAACTCGATGGCACAACGACGTGCACCGCGAATCTCATAGATAGAATGAGGGATGTTCTCATCCTGTATATAGGCCTGATAAGCGGCATCATAGAAAATCAGCGTGTCGTTCTTCAGGGCGTAGTTCACCCACTTACGCAGTTCCTCGCGGGTGATGACCATACCCGTGGGGTTGTTGGGGTAACAGAGATAGATGACATCGACGCGACGCTTGGGAATCTCTGGCACGAAACCGTTCTCTGCATTACAGGGCATATAGATCACGTTCGACCACTTGCCGTCCTCCACCGTTCCTGCACGACCAATCATCACGTTCGAGTCAATATAGACGGGGTAGATAGGGTCAGTCACGCCGATAGAGTTGTCCCAACGAATCAGTTCCTGGATATTGCCCGTATCGCTCTTCGCACCATCGTTGACAAATATCTCATCAATGTCCAGATGGATGCCGCGAGGCAGGAAGTCGTTCTTCAGGATGGCCTCACGCAGGAAGTCATAGCCCTGCTCAGGACCATAGCCACGAAAGCCATTTGCGGTGCCCATCTCGTCGGCAGCCTTATGCATCGCCTCGACAACGGCAGGACACAGGGGCTGTGTCACATCACCGATTCCCAGCGAGATGATGTCGGCCTTGGGGTGCATCACTTTGAAGGCATTCACCTTCTTGGCTATATCTGCAAACAAATAGTTGTTTGGCAACTTCAGGAAATGTTCGTTTACTAATGCCATATTCTCAATTTTCAATTCTCAATTCTCAATTCATAATTCGATTTCTCCTTCGAACACAAACTCTGCCGGCCCCGTCTTATAGACGTGGTTGTCGGCCTCGCTCCACTCGATGCTGAGCGTGCCGCCATCCATCACGATGTCCGATTTGCGCCCTGCCCTACCCGTCAGGCATGCTGCCACGGCGGTGGCGCAGGCACCTGTGCCGCAAGCCTGGGTGATGCCGCTGCCGCGCTCCCACACCCTGGTCCTGATGGTGCCGTCGGGCTCCACACGGGCAAACTCGATGTTGCAGCGCTGAGGAAAGGCGGGATGCTGTTCGAGGGCTCGTCCCATCTCACCCACCTGATCCACATTGTCAGTGAAGATCACGTAATGGGGATTACCCATCGAGACGAATGTCCCCTTATCAAAATCGCGCGACGCCACAAACTGGCTCTCTTCCTCCATCATCGGCTCACCCATATCCACGGTGACGCTCTCCACAACATCGTCTGTCACATACAGTCGAAGCGTCTTGATGCCCGACAGGGTCAGCAACCTAATCTCCTGCTTGGTGGTCAGTCCGCGCTCATAGAGGTATTTGCCTATGCATCGGCTCGCATTGCCACACATCATGGCCTCCGAACCATCGGCATTGAAGATGCGCATCGTGAAATCAGCCTCAGGCACGGGCGACACGCCAATGAGCACTAACCCATCGGAGCCAATACCCTTATGACGGTCGCTCCAGCGGATGGCCGCCTCTGTGGGGTCATCAATGTGATGCTGCGACACATTAATATATATATAGTCATTGCCGCAACCATGCATCTTGGTGAAGGGTATCTTTCTCATCTGCTATCCTCTATTTCGTAAATCGTCGGCAAAGGTAACGCAAAAAATCAAAATAACCAAAAATCTCGTGTCTTTTGGAAACAACACCAATGGAAAAAGTGTCAGATTGTTACAAAAATCACGATATATTGTCGTTTTGTTAGCAAAACCACCAATTTTCAACTCGTTTTGTTATAATTTATAAGATACAACTTAGCGCAAGGAACTGGAACATGCGAATGTCTTATAAAAAATGGTCATCAAAAGTTGGAACGGTTATAATTTATGATTATCTTACGATTTGCCATCGTTCACTTATAGAGCACCCATACTCTAGTCATACTCTAGCCATACTCGCGAGTAAATCTAGAGCGAGTCTATAGTATGGCTAGAAGCAGCCTAAGTATGTCAATGCTTATATTCTCACCTTTCGATAAAGATAGGCAACGACAGCACCTGAGATGTTGTGCCACACGCTGAAGATGGCACCGGGGATGGTGGCCAAGGGATAGGCAGCGAAATGGAGCGTAGCCAGACTGCTGGCCAGTCCTGAGTTCTGCATACCCACCTCAATAGAGATGGCGCGCTTCTTGGGCTCAGAGAGGCCCAGCAGGCGTCCGATGAGATAGCCTACACCCAGTCCGCAGAGGTTATGGAGCATCACCACCAAGACGATGACGAGACCTCCTACCAACAGCTTATCGGCATTCGCCGCAATGATGATCGCGACAATAAGGGCAATGGCAACAGACGAAAAAGCAGGGAGATAATCGACGGCCTTCTCGGTAAACCTTGGCCAGAGAGCCTTGATGACGAGTCCCACGACGATAGGCAGGATGACCACCCAAAGGATGCTAAGGAACATGCTCGCCACATCGACGTTGACACTCTTGCCTGCCAAGGCCCACGTGAGCAATGGCGTGAGGAATGGAGCCAACAGGGTGGAGACGCCCGTCATACCGACGGAGAGTGCCAGGTCGCCCTTGGCCAGATAGGTAATCACGTTGGAAGCCGTACCGCCAGGACAACAGCCTACCAGCACGACACCCAGTGCCAGAGCCTCATCAAGCGAGAAGACGCGTGCGAGGGTCCATGCCAGCAGCGGCATGACGGTGAACTGCGCCAGGCATCCGATGACCACATCCTTGGGGCGACTGAACACGATCTTGAAGTCCTGCAGGCGGAGCGTGAGTCCCATGCCGAACATCACCACGCCCAACAGATAATTAATCACCTTTGTCGGCACCTGTTGCAGCACCCCTGGAAACAGCAACGCCAGCAGGGCTGCACCCAGCACCAACGCCCCCATATATTCCGATATGTAATGACAGAGTTTCTTCATTTTTACTATCAATTTGCTTTTAATAGGGGGCAAAGGTAACAAAAATGCATGAAAACGAAGTAGATTATTCCGAAAAAAACAGCGAAGCATCGCCAATCGCGATGCCCCGCTTCAGATAAAAGAAAATGCAGTTTGACAAACAAACTATGGAATCAGTGTGAGTCCAAATACAAAATAAGCATTCTGCGTGCAGGGATTGCCAGACACCTCTGCAAAGACGGGCACAGTGAACGAGTCGGTGATACGCACATCCTTGGTGGCCTTCAGCGCCACGTTGGTCACAGCAAAGCCTGATGTCCAATCGTTATAGAAGTCGGTGGCAAAGGGGACGGCACCGGCCGTAGCAGTCCAATCGACAGAAGCAAGTTTAAATGGGACAACCGCCTCGACATAGCTGCTATAGGCACGCTTGCCGTCCTTGTTTATGCCGTCGTTTCCTGCAATGTTGGTGAACCACTGGAGTGATGCCACGCCAAAATCATAGCCGATGTTAGCCTCGAACACGTGGTTGGTGCCGTGAGCATCGTACTTGAAGTAGCGTCCTGCGGGGTCGGCACCGTTTTTGTCGAACCAATAGTCGGTGATGCCGATGTTCAACTTGCCCAGGGTGTAGGCCAGTGTGAGGTCAAACTCCTTGGTGTCGGCGGGATCGGTGACACCTATGCTACCCCAAGCACTGAGCGACAGGCCCTTGTAGGCCACGCCGAGAGTGGGCTGCAAAGCTGCTCCGCCCAGACTCTGGCCACGCCACACATATTGATTCACCAGATCGGTGCTAATAGTAGTCTCAACTTCATCCTGTGCCTTAACGGTTGTTGCACACATGGCCAATCCTATTGCGAAAAACATGATCTTTTTCATAACTATTTTCCTTTCTATTATTGTGATGATTTGTGTTGTTTATTTATTAGTTGTTATAGCAAGCCTCGCCGTGCTCATAGATGTCGAGACCTTCTTCCTCAACTCGCTTGCCCACACGCAGTCCGTGCAACTTCTTAATGCCATAGAAGAGGGCGAAACCGCAGACAGCAGCCCAGAGGTCGATGACGAGGATGCCGAAGCACTCAGCACCAAAGAAGCCCCAGCCGTGACCGTAGAGAGCACCGTTAGAGGTAGAGAGCAAACCGGTCATGATGGTACCGAGGATACCGCAGACACCGTGTACTGAAGATGCACCCACGGGATCGTCGATGTGGAGCTTGTGGTCAATGAACTCGATGGCATAGACCAGCACGATACCACACACAAGACCAATAACTACAGCACCTACGGGTGAAACGAGGTCACAACCAGCGGTGATACCTACGAGACCTGCCAGCACGCCGTTGAGGGTCAGCGAGAGTGAGGGTTTGCCATACTTGAACCAGGTGAGGAACATGGTGGCTACACCACCTGCAGCAGCAGCGAGGTTGGTGGTCAGGAACACATGAGAGATGGCGATGCGGTTGACCTCACCACTAGCAGCCAGCTGAGAACCGGGGTTGAAGCCAAACCATCCCAGCCAGAGGATGAACACACCGAGGGCAGCCATCGTGAGGTTGTGACCGGGAATGGCGCGACTCTTGCCGTCCTTGCCATACTTGCCGATACGGGGACCGAGGGCCAGGGCGCCAATCAGGGCGAGAACACCACCTACAGAGTGGACAATGGCAGAACCGGCGAAGTCGTGGAAGATGTCACCAAAGGTGGTCATCATGAAACTGTCGGCAGCGTCGTTGCACAGCCAACCGCCACCCCAGGTCCAATGTCCCTCGATGGGGTAGATGAACAGCGAGATCATGGCGCTGTAAACCAGATACATAGAGAACTTGGTGCGCTCGGCCATAGCACCACTGACGATAGTGGCTGAGGTGGCGCAGAACACTGTCTCGAAAATCAAGAAACCTTCGACGGGCAGGTCGCTCTCATAGAAAGAGAGGTCGCCCCAGTTGGGCATACCAATGAAACCTCCCAGCGTGTCGGCACCAAACATAAAGCCGAAGCCGAGGAAGAAAAAGAGAAGTGAGCCGAACATGAAGTCGACGAAGTTCTTCATCAGGATGTTGGCGGTGTTCTTACCGCGCGTAAAACCAGCCTCGCAGAGGGCAAAACCTGGCTGCATCCAGAAAACCAACATGGCTGCCAATAGCATCCATACAGTATCGAGTGAAATTCCAATTTCGTTCATAATCCTGAAAATTTATTCTTAACTCTTAATTCTTAACTCTTAATTACTTCTTGTCGCGGAGTACGGTGTCGCCCTTCTCGCCTGTGCGAATAGAATAGGTCTCCAGCACATCGCTCACGAAGATGCGGCCGTCGCCAACCTCGCCTGTGTGGGCTACTTCAAGAATCACTTTCACTGTGGGTTCCAAGAACTGATCGCGACATACAATGGTCACTGCCACACGCTCAATCACGTCAGTTGAGTACATCACGCCACGATAGATACGTTCCTGTCTGCTCTGTCCGATGCCGTGCACGTCGTGATACTCAAACCAGTTGATGTCCGACGAAAGCAGGGCTTCCTTGACCTCTTCAAATTTGGTCTTGCGGATAATTGCTTCAATCTTTTTCATACCTTAAACCTTTAATTAATAACTAACTCATGTCACTGTGACTCTTCTGAATTCGCTGGCAAAATTACGACGATTCTGCGAGGTGACAAAGACTCTTTCCTGGCTTTCGTTCTACTTTTTTCGTCCAAGTGACAGTTTGTAAGGTAAATAACGCATTTTGCTTACACATTGACACAAACAGCAAAAATGTAGAAAAATAAAGTCCGTAAATTCATTGAAAATCTACAAAAATGATATAAAATAACAATGTGTAAGAATTAGTGGCAGAAAAACAATCAATTGTTATCAATGTGTAAGAAAACAGGGCATAAATCCTATAGATTGTAAGAATCGGCCATTTTTTAGAATTATAACGAAACCGAAAACGTCATCATAATAACATTATGCAGTACCTTTGCATCGATTTTCAAACAAAGAGAAAGCAAAAGTAAGGATAATATGACAAAATGTAATGAGCAAACCCAGAAATTTGGACTCTATCAATCCGACTACGAGCACGATGCTTGCGGCGTAGGAATGGTTGTAAACATCCACGGTGGAAAGAGTCACGATCTGGTGGACAATGCACTGAAGGTGCTGGAAAACATGGAACATCGCGGCGCTGAGACCCGCGACAAGACTGGCGACGGAGCCGGTATCATGGTACAGATTCCGCACGAGTTTATCCTGTTGCAGGGTATCCCCGTGCCCGAAAAAGGTAAGTATGGAACGGGACTGGTATTCCTGCCAAAAGACGAGAAGGCGCAGCAGGACATCCTCTCTGTGATGATTGAGGAGATTGAGCGCGAGGGGCTCACGCTGATGCACCTGCGCGCTGTGCCTACCAACCCTGAGGTGCTGGGTGCCGCAGCTCGTGAGGTTGAGCCCGACATCAAACAGATTTTCGTAACTGGCATTGCCGACGAGCAGGTGCCCGTATTCGAGCGTATATTATATAAGGTACGCAAGCGCATAGAGAACCGTATCGACAACGAGGATTTTTATATCTGCTCGCTGTCGAACAAGAATATCATCTACAAGGGTATGCTGACCAGCGGACAGCTGCGTCGCTACTTCCCTGATCTATCAAACGATTACTTTACAAGTGGATTGGCGCTGGTACACTCGCGTTTCTCTACCAACACCTTCCCCAAGTGGAAGTTGGCTCAGCCTTTCCGTCTGTTGGCCCACAACGGAGAAATAAATACCATTCGTGGTAACCGCGGTTGGATGAAGGCTCGCGAGAGCGTGCTCTCAAGTGAGGCCCTGGGCGATATCAAGGACCTGCGCCCCATCGTGCAGGAGGGCATGAGCGACTCTGCCAGCCTGGACAACGTGTTCGAGTTCCTGATGCTGAGCGGACTGAGCCTGCCACAGGCGATGGCTATCCTGGTGCCAGAGAGCTTTAACGACAAGAACCCCATCAGCGAGGACCTGAAAGCCTTCTATGAGTATCACTCTATCCTGATGGAGCCATGGGATGGTCCTGCAGCGCTGCTGTTCTCAGATGGTCGCTATGCAGGTGGAATGCTGGACAGAAACGGACTGCGCCCCAGCCGCTACACCATCACCAAGGGTGGTATGATGGTAGTGGCCAGCGAGGTTGGCGTGATGGACTTTGAGCCAGGCGACGTAGTATCGAAGGGTCGCCTGCAGCCAGGTAAGATTCTGCTGATTGACACCCAGGAGGGTAAGATATACTACGATGGCGAGATTAAGGAGCAGCTGGCCAAGGCTCATCCTTATCGCGAATGGCTGAACGAGAACCGCGTGCAGCTGGAGAAGCTGAAGAGCGGTCGAAAGGTGGACAACTCAGTGAGCAACTTCGAGCAGAAACTCATCACCTTCGGCTTTGGTCAGGAGGACATCGACAAGACCATCATCCCAATGGCTACAGCCGGTCAGGAGCCTGTTGCCGCCATGGGTAACGACACGCCGCTGGCAGTCATCTCTGACCGTCCACAGGTGCTGTTCAACTATTTCCGTCAGCAGTTTGCACAGGTCACCAACCCTGCCATCGACCCCATCCGTGAGGAGCTGGTGATGTCGTTGACAGAGTACATCGGTGCCGTAGGAACCAACATCCTGACGCCCGACGCATCGAACTGTAAGATGGTGCGTCTGCCACAGCCAGTGCTGACTAACACACAACTTGATATATTATGTAATATCCGATATAAGGGATTCAACACCAAGAAGTTGCCCATCCTCTTCGATATAGAGAAAGGCGAGGAAGGTCTCCGCAAGGCCTTGGACAAACTCTGCCACGATGCTGAGGCAAGTGTTGACGAGGGTGTGAACTACATCATCCTCAGCGACCGCGACATCGATGAGAAGCACGCTGCCATCCCATCGCTGTTGGCCGTAAGTGCCGTTCACCACTACCTGATTAGCGTGGGTAAGCGCGTACAGACAGCCCTGATTGTTGAGAGCGGCGAGATTCGCGAGACTATGCACGCAGCCCTGCTGCTGGGTTATGGTGCCAGCGCACTCTGTCCATACATGACATTCGCCATCCTCGACGATCTGGTGAAGCATCACAAGATTCAGGAGGAGTACGCTACAGCCGAGAAAAACTACATCAAGGCTGTGGATAAGGGCTTGAAGAAGATTATGAGTAAGATGGGTATCAGTACCATCCGCTCGTATCGTGGAGCCAAGATCTTTGAATCTATCGGCCTCAGTGAGGATCTGCTGAGAAGATACTTCGGCACAGAGGTGAGCACCATCGGTGGTGTAGGCCTGAAGGAGATTGCGAGGGATGCTATCCGTCTGCACGCGGAATCCCCCCGCCAAACGGGGGGATGGCTTCCGCAGGGGGGCAAAAATGATACTGTCCTGCCCAACAACGGCCTCTTTGCTTGGCGCAAAGATGGTATCAAGCACGCTTGGAACCCTGAGACTATCGCACAGCTGCAGCTGGCTACACGTCAGGGCAACTACGAGAAGTTCAAGCAGTGGTCGGCCATCGTCGACGAGAAGGAGAGCCCCATCTTCATCCGCGACTTCTTTAAATTCAAGAAGGCTGCCAAGCCAACACCTATCGACGAGGTGGAGCCCGTTGAGAGCATCGTGAAGCACTTCGTAACAGGTGCCATGAGCTTTGGCGCGCTGAGCATCGAGGCCCACGAGGCTTTGGCACTGGCCATGAACAAGCTGGGTGCACGCAGTAACACTGGTGAGGGTGGTGAAGACAACGCCCGCTATCACTCAGAGGTGGATGGCGTGAGCCTTTCAAGTAAGACCAAGCAGATTGCCAGTGGACGTTTTGGCGTGACAGCCGAGTACCTGGTGAATGCCGAGGAGATACAGATTAAGGTGGCGCAGGGTGCTAAGCCTGGTGAGGGCGGACAGCTGCCTGGC
>CACYNE010000052.1 GCA_902775605.1 uncultured Prevotellaceae bacterium | reverse complement strand
ATCTATGCCCTGAAGCAGGCTGCTCTGCTCTGCAAGGAGTTGGCAGGCGGTAAGGTGTCAATGGATATCTGCGACGTTTATCCCGAGAAGATGGAGAACGCTGTGGTTGACCTGAAATACAGTTATGTGCACAACCTCGTGGGTAAGGACATCCCCGTGGAGACTATCAAGAGTATCTGCCAGACACTGGAGATGAAGGTGCTCAGCGAGGATGCTGAGGGCCTGAAGTTGGAAATTCCTGCCTATCGTGTGGACGTGACTCGCCCCTGCGACGTGGTGGAGGATATCCTGCGTATCTATGGCTATAACAATGTGGAGATTCCCACACAGTTGAAGTCGAGCCTCGTCATCAAGGCTGATGAGGACCGCAAGCACAAGTTGCAGAACCTGGTTTCTGAGCAGTTGGTGGGCGCTGGCTTCAACGAAATACTGAATAACTCATTGACGAAGTCGTCATATTATGACGACAAACAGGACGTGGTTAAAATTATGAACCCGTTGTCAAGTGACCTCGGCGTGATGCGTCAGACCCTGCTTTATGGTGGCTTGGAGAGCATCGAGCACAACGTGAAGCGTAAGAATGCCAACCTGAAGTTCTTCGAGTTTGGCAACTGCTACTTCTTCGACGCTGAGAAGGAGAATCCTGAGAACCCCATGCAGGCCTATAAGGAAGAGAACTATATGGGTATCTGGGTGACGGGTAAGCGCGTAGAGGGCTCTTGGGCTCATCCCAACGAGGACACCACTTACTATGAACTCGCTGCCTATGTGCAGAACATTCTGAGTCGTATTGGCATGAAGCAAGGCTTAATGGTTCAGAAGAAGTCTGAGAATCCAGATTTCTCTGCTGGCATCGTCATCGAGAACCGTGGTGGCAAGAAGCTCATCGAGATGGGTATCCTCTCGAAGAAACTCCTGAAGCAGTTTGACCTGCAGCAGCCTGTTTACTTCGCTGAGCTGAACTGGACCCAGCTGATGAAGGCTACGAAGAAGAATGAGGTGACCTTCACCGAGATATCTAAGCATCCTGCCGTGAGTCGCGACTTGGCTCTGCTGGTGGACAACGCCGTGGAGTTTGCACAGATTGAGCAGATTGCTCGTCAGAGCGAGAAGAAGCTCCTGAAGAAGGTGGAACTCTTCGATGTCTATGAAGGCAAGAACCTGCCCGCTGGCAAGAAGTCGTACGCCGTGAACTTCATCCTGCAGGATACAGAGAAAACGATGAACGACAAGCAGATTGATGCGATTATGCAGAAGTTGATTGCCAACCTGAAGAAGCAGCTCAATGCTGAGCTCAGATAAAAATCGTCATAACGAAATATCGTCATAACGCAAATAACGAAATAACAAAAAAATCACAATAAAAAAATGGGAAGAGCATTTGAATATCGTAAAGCTACAAAGCTGAAGAGATGGGGCCACATGGCCAAGACATTTACAAAGATCGGAAAGCAGATTGCCATCGCCGTGAAGGCTGGTGGTCCTGAGCCCGAGAACAACCCCGCACTGCGTGCTTGCATCGCCAATGCAAAGCGTGAGAACATGCCGAAGGACAACATCGAGCGTGCCATCAAGAACGCAATGGGTAAGGACCAGAGCGATTACAAGGAGGTAACCTACGAGGGATATGGCCCTCACGGTGTGGCTATCTTCGTTGAGACACTGACTGACAATACCACCCGTACTGTGGGCGACGTTCGTTCGGTGTTCAATAAGTTCAATGGTAACCTGGGTACTCAGGGTTCTCTGAGCTTCCTCTTCGATCACAAGTCTGTGTTCACCTTCAAGAAGACGGATGGACTGGATATGGACGAGATGATTCTCGACCTGATTGACTACGGTGTGGACGATGAGTTTGATGAGGACGAGGAAGAGAATAGCATCACCATCTATGGAGATCCTTCTTCATTCAGCGCTATCCAGAAGCACTTGGAGGAGAACGGTTTTGAGGTGACTGGTGCTGAGTTCACTCGTATCCCCAACGACCTGAAGGAGGTTACTGCCGAGCAGCGTGAGACTATCGACAAGATGGTTGAGAAGCTCGAGGACTTCGACGACGTGCAGACTGTTTACACAAACATGAAGCCCGAGGAGGCATAAGTCAACTCACTCAAATAAAAAAGCGGACTGAGAAATGAATCTCAGTCCGTTTTTTGTCGCTATTATTTTTCTTTTTACTTTTTTACTTTTTTACCTTTTTCCCCTTCTCTATGACAATGCCGTGCTGGTTGTTGCCATTCTGTACACGGCGTCCGTTCAGGTCGTAAGCGCCTTCCTGTCCTTTCTTAATAGAAGAAGTTGAGGGCTGCGCGTGAACATCGTTGATAGCGCTGGACATGTCGTTAGAGAACTGCCAAGAATCAAACTGCACATTTGTTCCCTCTGTGAAGACGAAGAAGACATTGCTCTTGACACCCTTGAACACTGAGGGGTCAATCTCGATGGTGTGATCCTCGAAGGTTGTTGACGAGAACTCCACCGTGGCCTGGGCCGGTCCTGTTCTGGTGAAGCGAATCTCCATTTTTCCCGTACCCTTGGCTCTCAGTGTGAACGACTTGGCTCCGTCATTGCCGAAATCCACCTTGCGAACAGAAGTCCATGAGCCGGGCGCCATCTTGATATACAGGTTCTCAGAGGCGTCGTTGCCAAGACTGTTCTTCGAGGGCACGGTCTTGATGTTCTTATAATCCTCATAGCTGATGCCACCCGATGAGGCCATCGTCTCAGCCTGTTGCAACTGATAGGGGTCCATGTTCTTGATTGCTGTGACACCCGTCTTGCTCAGCGTCAACTTATTGATTTTCTGCGTGCTTTCGTTCACAGTGGCTTTGTTCACACCAATGGAGCGATAGCCCGAGGCACCGCTATTCATGGCACCTTTGTCCTTCATGGCACTCTCCAAGAGGGTAGAGTGGTAGAACAGATAATAGTTGTTATTGAATTTATGCAAGTGCGTGTGGTTGTTGCCCCATCCCATGCCGAAGTTACCCTCGTTGGGCACATACTCACCGCGATAATCCCATGAGTCGGGATCGAGGGGATTGTCACTCACCATATAGCACATGCTGCATGATGAGGGTGCGGGCTGACCATTGCGCTTTTCGAACGAGTTCCAGTCGTTGCGGTCGCTCCACGATGTGTTATAGGTATAGACGAACTTGCCATCCATGATATTCAGCTCGCTGGCCTCGAAAAGGTAAGGAGCAGGCAGGTTCACCGCTGCACCGTCAAGAGCTGTCATTGATGACTTCAACTTGGCTATACGTGAGTTGCCTGGCCAGAGTTTAGAACCTGAAGACTGAGGGTCGCCACCGCCAAAGGCAATCCATCCCACACCATTTTCGTCGATGACTACACCTGGGTCAAACAACCAGTTGCAGGGATCCACACCAGGCAGACCGTGACGAATCATGGCCTGTCCCAAGGGAGAAGAGAACGGACCGAGGGGCGATTTCGTACTCTTCATGACGCCCACGCTACCACCACCGTTGGCAAAATAGACATAGAACTCCTTGGTTGTCGTTCCATTGGCGTTCTCTTTCTCGCGCCATACGGCAGAGGGAGCCCACGATTGTCCTGCCCAGGTGCAAACCTTACCCACATCGATGGTGCCGTGGAAGGTCCAGTTCACCATGTCGTCGGTAGAGAATACCACCAGCGACTTGATGTTACCATAGCCATTCGAACCAGTCTTACCATTCTTGATGTACTGCTGATGGTCATTGGTACCATAGACGTAGAGACGGCCTTCGTAGTCAATAGCCGTTGGGTCGGCACAGAACACACTGGCACTGATGGGGTTGCCGTTTGCCGTTCCTTTGTAGTCGGCAGCAGGAGTTGTCTGTGCTCCTGCCTGCATGCTGAGGGCCATGAAGGCTCCTGCTAATAAAAAAGTCTTTCGCATTGTTTATGGCTTTTTTGTGGTTATTGATAAATTTTGAATCGTATTTTCTGATTATTGATAATCCTCTTGTTTGATGGTGATGTCCAGATAGATGGTCTCAGGGTTCTTCGTCGAACGATAGACATAACGGAAGTTGGCACCACGCCCCATCAGGGCCTTGTAGTTGGGCGTATTCTTCAGTTCCTGAACCAAGGTGGTCTTCACATCGGCATCCTGCAGCACGGTGGTCACACTGTCGTTGTCAGTATCGCCAGTGAAGCGGAAGTACTGCGTTTGGGTGAGGGTGGGGATGCTGAATACCACGCTATCCAGATACATGTTATTGCCAACCGGCATCGGGCACTTCGTCTCAGTCACCTCGCGTGCTTCGCGAGCAGCTCTTTCCTCGAGAGATTCCTGACAGGCAGAGAGCAGGATGACGGAAGATACCAGCAAGAAATATTTCTTCATAAGTGTCGTTATTGATAATTCGGGCGCAAAGATACAAAAAAAATGTAAAAGAGTCAGCATTTTATTATCTTTTTTGTACCTTTGCAGACTAATAGAGCATATAATTAAATGAAGAATATAAGGAATTTCTGCATCATAGCGCATATTGATCATGGTAAGTCCACTCTGGCGGACCGACTTCTTGAGCGCACCAAAACGATTCAAGTAACTGAAGGTCAGATGCTTGACGATATGGATTTGGAGCGTGAACGAGGCATCACCATTAAGAGTCACGCCATTCAGATGGAATACGAGCGTGATGGAGAGAAATATATCCTCAACTTGATTGATACTCCAGGACATGTGGACTTTTCTTATGAGGTGTCACGCAGTATTGCTGCCTGTGAGGGTGCATTGCTGGTGGTCGATGCCACACAGGGTGTGCAGGCACAGACCATCTCGAACCTCTATATGGCTATCGACAACAACCTGGAGATTATCCCTGTCATTAATAAGATTGACATGCCCAGCGCTATGCCCGATGAGGTAGAGGACGAGATTGTGGAACTCATTGGTTGCGACCCCGAGGACATCATCCGCGCCTCAGGAAAGACGGGCGAGGGTGTTGACGAGATTCTGAATGCTGTAGTGGACCGCATTCCTCATCCCGTAGGCGACGAGGAGGCTCCTCTGCAGGCGTTGATTTTCGACTCTGTCTTCAACTCCTTCCGTGGCATCATTGCCTATTTCAAGATTACCAATGGCGTGATTCACAAGGGCGACAAGGTGAAGTTCTTTAATACCGGCATGGAGTACGAGGCCGACGAGGTGGGTGTGCTGAAGATGGACATGATTCCCCGTAAGGAACTGCGCACAGGCGATGTGGGCTATATCATCAGCGGCATCAAGAACTCAAAGGAGGTGAAGGTGGGTGATACCATTACCCATGTGGATCGTCCCTGCGAGAAAGCCATCGAGGGTTTCCAGGAAGTGAAGCCGATGGTGTTTGCAGGCGTCTATCCTATTGACCCCGCTGAGTATGAGAACCTGCGTGCCTCGCTCGAGAAACTGCAACTCAACGATGCTTCGTTGACTTTCCAGCCTGAGTCTTCTGTGGCTCTTGGCTTTGGCTTCCGTTGTGGCTTCCTGGGCCTGCTCCACATGGAGATTGTGCAGGAGCGCTTGGACCGTGAGTTCGATATGGATGTCATCACCACCGTGCCCAACGTATCGTATATGTGCTATACGAAGCAGGGTGAGGAGAAAGAGGTGCACAATCCCTCGGGACTGCCCGACCAGACGATGATTGACCATATTGAGGAGCCCTATATCCGTGCCTCTATCATCACTGCTGCCGACTATATCGGTCCTATTATGACGCTCTGTCTTGACAAGCGTGGTGAACTGATAGATCAGCAGTATGTCAGTGGCAATCGCGTAGAACTGCGTTTCATGCTGCCTCTGGGCGAGATTGTGATTGACTTCTACGACAAGTTGAAGAGTATTTCGAAGGGCTATGCTTCCTTCGACTACCATATTGACTCGTTCCGTCCCTCTAAGTTGGTGAAGCTGGACATCCTGCTCAATGGCGAGCCTGTTGATGCCCTCTCTACGCTGACCCATCAGGACAATGCCGTGACCTTTGGTCGCCGCATGTGCGAGAAACTGAAAGAGCTGATTCCACGTCAGCAGTTTGATATTGCCATCCAGGCAGCTATCGGTGCCAAGATCATTGCCCGCGAGACAGTGAAGCAGGTGCGAAAGGATGTGCTGGCCAAGTGTTATGGCGGTGATGTGAGCCGAAAGCGCAAACTGCTTGAGAAGCAGAAGCGAGGCAAGAAGCGCATGAAGCAGATTGGCAATGTGGAGGTGCCGCAGAAAGCCTTCCTCGCTGTGCTGAAGCTTGACTGACGACAGTTTAAGACTACACAACCTATATAAAAAACCGACAAATACAATTATAAAATGCCAAACCTAAGTTTAACCCCACGCGACGTGGCCCGCGAATTGGCCCGTAGATACAGTACAATGACGCACGATGAGCTCGACATCCTGGAAAGCGTGCTCGTGCCCATGAAGTTTGCAAAGGGAGAAAGAATCCTTGATGAAGGACAGACGTGCGAACATATATATTGGATAGTGAAGGGACTGGCGCGCCAGTTCTACTTCAAGAATGGTAAGGAGCTGACGGAATATATGGCTACTGAGAACACGGTCATGATGAGTATCGAGAGCCTGTTCATGGAAAAGCCTACCACGCAGGTTATTCAGGCGTTAGAGCCTACCGTCATCTATGCTCTGCCTAAGAAAGAGTTAGAGGCTGTGGCCATGCGAAGCGTCAATATCCAGATTCTCTATCGTAAGATTCTGGAGGAGTCGCTGATCATCAGTCAGCAGCGTGCCGATATGCTGCGCTTCGAGAGTGCGCAGGACCGTTATCAGAAACTGGTGAAGAGTTGTCCGCAACTGGTGCTTCGCGCTCCGCTGGTCTATATTGCCAGCTATCTGCAGATGACACCCGAGACACTGAGTCGCGTGCGTACGGCAGTTCTTCTGAATACCTAAATAAAAAAAGGCTCCATTTTCTGGAGCCTTTCTTTGTTTTTATACTGATTATGTATAGAGGAATCGTTTGATACTCTTCTTTGGTGTCTTCTCGAATTCTTCTTCGCGAATCTCCACCTCGGCAATCTTCTCATAGGCGGGAAGCATCTGGTTGAGCGTTTGTCTGTTCTGCTCCATGATGCCTGCGATGTCCTCCTTAGTAAAGCCCATGTTCTTTGCCTCTTCCAAATCGGGATGAACCAGTGCCACCAACTTGGAGTCGCGCTGAACCACGATGCTTTCAACAACCATCGTCATGGAGTTCAGCTTGTCCTCAATCTCCTCAGGATAGATGTTCTGTCCGTTGGCGCCCAGCAGCATGTTCTTCGAGCGTCCGTTGATATAGACATTGCCATCCTCATCCATCGTGCCCAGGTCGCCTGTGTGATACCAGCCATCCTTGTCGAGGGTGGCAGCAGTGGCTTCCTCGTTCTTATAATAGCCCAGCATCACGTTCAAGCCACGAGCCAGAATCTCGCCAGGAACGGATGAAGGATCGGGAGAATCAATCTTCACCTGCATGTGAACCACAGCGCGTCCGCAAGACTTGGGTCTGAAGGAGTGCCAGTCAGAATAGCAGATGATGGGTGCACACTCGGTGGCACCGTAACCTACGGTATAGGGGAAGTTGATGCGGTGCATGAACTGCTCCACCTCCTGGTTGAAGGCAGCACCGCCGATGATAATCTCGTAGGCATTGTCGCCGAAGGCCTTCAGCACCTCCTTACAGATCATCTCGCGCACCTTGACCGAGATGATAGGCATCTGCAGCAACAGGCGCATGCGGTTGTTCTGAATCTTGGGGAACACCTTCTTGCGGATAATCTTCTCGATGACCAGAGGTACAGCGATGATGATGCGGGGCTTCACCTCGGCAAAGGCCTGTGCGATGATGGCAGGCGATGGTGTGCGGTTCAGGTAAAACACGTGACAGCCATGCAGGAATTCGAAGAGGAACTCGAAGGCCATGCCATACATGTGGGCCATGGGGAGGATAGAGATGATGTTGTCACCCTTCTTGATGGTTGTTCCCAGCACGTTGCAGGCGAAGTCATAGTTCGACCACAAGGCACGGTAGGGAATCATCACACCCTTTGAGAATCCCGTGGTGCCACTGGTATAGTTGATCAGTGCCAGTTCGTTGGGATCCTGCTCAATATAATAGTTGATGTGCTCCTGACGGAAGTACTTGGGGTATTTCTGTCCATAGAGCGCGTTGAGGTTTTCGCGAGCATAGGTGAGTTTCTCTGAGCGCGACACGAGGAGCGAGTAGTCCGTGTTGCGGATGATACCCTCCAGGTTAGGCATAGCATCGGGATTGATGATGCCTGCCACGTAGTCGCCGGCGAAGAGCAGTTTGGCGTCTGAGTGGTTCACGATGTTGTGAATCTGCTCAGGCATGAATTCGTGGAGGATGGGCACTGCGATGGCACCGTATGTCAGTGTGGCGATGAAGGCCACAGCCCATTGACTGCTATTCCGTCCGCAGAGTGCAATCTTATCACCCTTCTGAACGCCAGAGTTCTCGAAAAGGATATGTACCTTTTCAATTTTTCGAGCTACATCATGATATTGCAGTGTCTGACCCTTATAGTCAGTCAGTGCATCCAGATCCCAGTTGGCAATGATGCTTTTCTGGATGAGTTCGTTAAAACTAGGTATCTTTTCCATATTCTTAGATTTGTTTAAACGTGGTATAGATAGCGCTTGATACTCTTCTTCGGTGTTTTCTGAAACTCCTCATCGCGCAGTACGATATGGCTAATGCGACTGAAGTTAGGTAGCAAGGCATTCAGGTTGTCTCTGTTCTGTTCCATTACGGCTTCCAACTCTTCCTGACTGAAGGCAGCTGTCTCGTCCTGGTCGGGATATACCAGTGCCACCAACTTGTCGCCGTCCTGCACCACCAGACTCTCGCTGACCATCGGCAGTGAGTTCAGCTTGTCCTCAATCTCCTCAGGATAGACGTTCTGTCCGCTGGCACCCAGCAGCATGTTCTTGATGCGTCCGCGAATATAGATATTCTTGTCGGCATCCATCGTGCCCAAGTCACCGGTGTGATACCAGCCATCCTTGTCCAGGGCCTGCTTGGTGGCTTCTTCATTCTTATAATAGCCCAGCATCACGTTCATGCCGCGGGCGATAATCTCGCCAGGCACATTCTGTGGGTCGTCACTCACGATGCGCACCTCCATGTTGTCCACAGGACATCCGCACGAACTGGGTGCAAACTCCTTGTGATCGCGATAGCTGATAAGCGGGGCACACTCTGTGGCACCATAGCCCACGGTGATGGGGAAGTTGATGCTCATCAGGAATTCCTCTACCTCTTTCGACAGCGGGGCACCACCCACGATGACCTCGTAGGCGCGTCCGCCAAAGGCCTCATACACCTGTTGGCAGATCTTTGTCTTGACCTTTTGCGATACGATAGGCATGGCCAGCAAGAGCTTCATCCTGTTGGTTTGGATGATGGGGAACACCTTCTTGCGGATAATCTTCTCAATAATCAGGGGCACCGACACCACCAGTGTGGGACGGATGTCCGTAAATGCCTTGGCAATGAGGGTGGGTGATGGCAGACGGTTGAGGAAGAACAGATGGCATCCATTGCAGAAGCCAAACAGAAATTCCACAGCCATGCCATACATGTGAGCCATAGGCAGGATGTCGAGCAAGGGGTCGCCCGCCTTGACGTGCTTCGACAGTCGGCTCATGACAAACGTCACATTGCTCCACAGGGTGCGATAGGGCAGCATGACGCCCTTCGAGAATCCCGTGGTACCACTGGTATAGTTGATAAGTGCCAATTCCTCAGGCTGGTCCTCGTGATAGTGAACATGCTCCTGACGGAAGTTCTTGGGATATTTCGAACCAAACATCATATTAAGATGTTCGCGCGCATACGTCAGTTTCTCTGAGCGCGACACCATCAGTGAGAAGTCGGGCATAAAGACGATACCCTCAAGATGGGGCATCTGCTCGGGGTCGATTTCCTTGGCTACGAAATCGCCTACAAATAATGCTTTAGCTTCTGAGTGGTTGACGATGTTGTGAATCTGCTCTGCGTTGAATTCGTGAAGGATGGGCACTGCCACAGCACCATAGGTCAGTGTGGCCAGAAAGGTGACAGCCCAGTGGGCAGAATTGCGTCCACAGATGGCAATCTTGTCTCCTTTCTGAATACCGCAATTCTCGAATACAATATGCAGCTTTTCGATTTTTCTTGCCACATCATGGAACTGAAGCGTTGCACCTTGATAGTCTGTCAAGGCATCGGCATCCCAGTTCTTGATGATGGCATCATAGATGAGTTTATTAAAACTAGAACCAGTGTTCATTGCACAAATTTCAAAATTTTGTGCAAAGGTACATTGTTTTCTGCACAAAACAAAAAAAATCGTGCAATATTTTCTTGTAATATATAAAAAAAAGGAAAAAACGAATAAGATTAGTATAAATGTGACTATTCGTAGTGCATGGAGCGTGCGGGGTGGATGTGCGACACCAGGTAGCTGGGTGCCACGAGTACAAAGACGCTGACAAGCAGTGTGACGATGTTGATCAGCGCGATGAGCACCAGATTCAGTTCCATGGGAGCCTCGTTGACATAGTAGGTCTGGGCGTCGAGTTTCACGAATCCCGTCTGCTGTTGCAGCACTACCAGTCCCACTCCGAGGATGTTGCCCCAGAGCAGTCCGCGCCCGATGATAAAGGCGGCGAACCACAGGAAGGTGTGGCGAATGGTGCTGTTGCGAGCGCCCAGTGCCTTGAGGATGCCAATCATCTGCGTGCGTTCCAATATAATAATAAGGAGTCCGCTAATCATAGTGAATCCAGCCACGGCAATCATCAGTCCCAGGATAATCCACACATTGATGTCGAGCAGTTCGAGCCATGAGAACACCTGCGGATAGATGTCGGTGATGGCATAGCTCACCGACGCCTCTTCGTCGCGGTCCTCCTTTTCGCGCAGGAGATACAACAGGTTTGAGTTTGTTTCTTTCAGTCGGTTGAAGTCCTTGACCAGCACCTCGGCACCCGTGCATTGCAGACTGTCCCAGCCATTGAGGCGCTGGGCAACGCTGAGGTCGGTGAGACAAATCATGTCGTCAAACCGCTTCATGTTGGTCTGATAGATGCCGCTGATGGTGAATCGGCGTGTGCGCACGTCGTCGTCGCCAATGAAATAGGCAAAGAGGCGGTCGCCCGCATGCAGGCGCAGTTTGTCGGCCATCGTCTTCGAGATGACCAAGGGGTATTTGGTCTTTGAGTCAGAGAACGCAGGCAGTTCGCCCTCCACCAGACAGTCTTGCAAGAAGCGCGTGTCATATTCCGGTCCGATGCCCTTGAACATCACACCCAGGAAATCGTTGTCGGTCTTCAGGATGCCCTGCGTGGTGGCAAAGCGCTCGGCGTGACTCACGCCCTCTGCACTCTCATACGCCTTGAGGGTGCTGTCGTTGATGTTGATGGGGTAGAGGTTGCCCTGTAGGTTATACACCTGGATGTGACTGCCAAAGCCCACCACCTTGTCGCGCACGGTGTGTTTGAATCCCAGCACCACGCTGACGGTGATAATCATCACTGCCAGTCCGATGGCGACGCCCACGGTGGCAATACGAATGGCAGGGCGACTCACCTTGCGGCGATCGCCCTTGTCACTGAAAATTCTCTTAGCTATGAAAAGTGGGAAATTCAAAACCTCAAACCTCAAATTTCACACCTCAATCCTACTCAACCCTTCCAGGATAAGCCTCCAGAGCCTTCTGCAGTACCACCAGTGCCTTCATCAGGTCTTCCTTCTTCAGCACATAGGCAATACGCACCTGATTGATGCCGGCGCCAGGTGTGGTGTAGAAACCAGCAGCGGGAGCCATCATCACCGTCTGTCCCTCGTATTCAAACTCCGACAGACACCAGCGGCAGAACTTCTCTGCATCGTCAACGGGCAGTTTTGCCACGGTATAGAAAGCACCCATGGGAATGGGCGAATAGACGCCAGGGATGCGGTTCAGTCCGTCGATGAGGCACTTACGGCGCTCCACATACTCGTCATAGACGTCGCGATAGTACTCCTCGGGGGCGTCGAGCGAAGCCTCGGCCACAATCTGTCCAATCAATGGGGGAGAGAGGCGGGCCTGACAGAACTTCATCACGGCAGCACGCACCTCCTTGTTCTTCGTGATGAGGGCACCCACGCGGATGCCGCACTCGCTGTATCGCTTCGACACAGAGTCGATGAGGATGACGTTCTGCTCGATGCCTTCCAGATGGCAGGCCGAGATATAGGGCGAGCCGGTGTAGATATACTCACGGTAAACCTCGTCCGAGAAGAGATAGAGGTCGTATTTCTTCACCAAGTCGCGAATCTGGTTCATCTCGCGACGGGTATATAGATAGCCTGTTGGGTTGTTCGGGTTGCAAATCATGATAGCACGAGTGCGCTCATTGATTAGCTCCTCAAACTTCTCAACCTTGGGCAGTGAGAAACCCTCTTCAATCGTCGTGGCGATGGTGCGTATCTTGGCACCCGCCGAGATGGCGAAGGCCATATAGTTGGCATAAGCGGGTTCGGGCACGATAATCTCATCGCCAGGGTTCAAGCATGAGAGGAATGCAAAGAGCACCGCCTCACTACCACCCGAGGTGATGATGATGTCGTCGGCTGTGACGTTGATGTTGTACTTGGCGTAATAGTTCACCAGTTTCTCGCGATAGCTCTGATAGCCCTGCGAGGGTGAGTACTCCAGTATCTCACGATCAATAGTTTTCAGGGCATCCAGTCCCACCTGAGGTGTAGGCAGGTCAGGCTGTCCGATGTTGAGATGATACACTTTTGTGCCGCGTTTCTTAGCGGCCACGGCCAGGGGAGCGAGTTTTCTGATAGGTGACTCAGGCATCTCCAGTCCGCGAACTGATATTTCAGGCATCTTTTATCCGTTTAATAAAACGTCTGCAAAGTTACTACATTCTTTCGACATAACGGCATGTTCTGCCGAAAAAATCCTTATTTGTTTGCTCAATTCGGAATTATTGCGTAATTTTGCACGACTCAAAATGAAAACCGTATGAATTTCGAAGAGATTCTGAATGCACAAGAGGCCATGTTGCCTAAGCGTGAGAAACTGCCGTTGGGCAACTTCTACAGGAAGCAGATAGATGGCAAATACCGCTTTGTGGTGGAGCTGAAAGACGCGCTCACCGACAGCATCGCGTTTTGCGAGGCGGTGAAGAAAGACGCCCAGTGGTCGTTGCGTCAGCGCGTCAAGCATCAACTTCATTTTGAGTCTCACGAAGACAGCGGCGGACTCTATGAGCTTGAGCTGGAGTCGGGCAACTGGCAGACCCTCTCACAACTGCTCTTTGCAAGCCCTGCCGTGGTGGCTCAGAAGAGTTTTACTGACCAGGTGGTCGGCGGACTCATGGACTATACTGAGAAGTTGCATGCCGAGGGTGTCTATCAGCTGTGTTTCGCCCCGTCAAACATCTTCTTCCGCAAGGGCGACAACACGCCTGTGCTCCTCACCCACGGCTCGTTCTATCTGACGATGGGAAATCAGCGCGACCTCTATGGCGACTGCGAGCGCTTTGTGGCTCCCGAGGTGCTGGAGCATGGCGCTGTCGATGAGCGTAGCGACGTCTATGCCCTCGGCAAACTCATTGAATATCTCTTTGAGCAGGGCTCCATGCCTTTCGAGTATAAGCCCGTGGTGAAGAAGGCCATCGCTGCCGACCCCGCCCAGCGCTATAAGAGTATCGACGATATGCGTAGTGCCCTGTCTCAGCGTCGCAGCACCATCCGTGGCGGCATCGCCGTGGGCAGTGCCATCATCATCGCTCTGCTGTGCTTCTGGGTCTATGTCGAGATAATACCGCCGGCCGAAAGTATTGAGTTTGTGAAACCAGTACAGAGTGAGATGGAGAGCGATCCTTTTGATGCCGTCTATGACCCTGAGACAGGTGCCTTGGAGGAGGACACCACGTTGCAGTCGGAGATGGATGCCATGTATCAGAAGAAGGCCGAGGAGATTCTCCAGCGCCGTGCCGAGCGCGAGGCTGAGGAAGAGAAGCAGGCCGCCAAGCGTAAGGCTATGCGTGCCTTGGGCTCGAAGAATGATAAGGAAGGTGAGGAAGAAGACGAGGACGAGTAAAACCGATTTTTGAATAAATACATTATTTATATAAAAGATAATACAACAATGATGAGAAGTAGAACAGCAAACTGGTTTGAATGTAAAATACGTTATGAGAAGACTATGGAGGACGGCCTCCAGAAGAAGGTTACCGAGGCCTATGTCGTTGATGCCTTGAGCTTCAGCGAGGCCGAGGAGCGCATCATCGAGGAGATGTCGTCGTATATCAGTGGCGAGTTTACCGTGACCGACATTAAGAAGGCACCCTACGGCGAGATTTTCTTCAGCGACCAAGAGTTGGCTGACCGCTGGTATAAGGCTAAGCTGCAATTTATCACTATCGACGAGAAAACTGAGAAGGAAAAGAAATCCAACGTCAACTACCTCGTTCAGGCAGGCTCGTTTAACGGTGCTGTCAAGAACCTCGACGAGGTGATGGGTGGCACCATGATTGACTATTCCATCGCCAGCGTGGCCGAGACCCAGCTGATGGATGTCTTTGAACATGTTGCCAAGGGCAGTGCCAAGGCCGATGACAAACCCGAGTACGAACAGCAGGGATAATCTTTTCTCTCTTATGTATCCAGTCAAAGAAAAACTGAACGAAGTGCGCCAGTCGCTCCCCCAAGGGGTGCGACTGGTTGCCATCAGTAAGTTCCACCCCGAGGAATATATCACCGCAGCCTATGAAGAGGGTCAGCGCGTCTTTGGCGAGAGCCACGAGCAAGAGTTAGCTCTCAAGGTAAAAAAACTGCCCCAGGACATCGAGTGGCACTTCATTGGCCATCTGCAGACCAACAAGGTGAAGTATATCGCCCCGTATATCTCAATGATCGAGGCTGTCGATTCCCTCAAGCTCCTCCGCGAGATTGAGAAGCAGGCTGCCAAGGCCGATAGGGTAGTGCGCGTACTCCTTGAGCTCCACATTGCCGAGGAGGCCACCAAATACGGACTCACCCTTGATGCCTGTCGTCAGTTACTTTCTGATGGCGAGTGGCGCCAGATGTCCCATGTCCAGATCTGTGGACTGATGATGATGGCGTCGAATGTCGATGACGAGGCGCAGATCTGTCAGGAGTTCGACACTGCCGCCCGTTTCTTCGACGAGTTGAAGCGCGACTTCTTTGCCGACGCCCCCTATTTCTGCGAGCGTTCGTGGGGCATGAGTCAGGACTACCATCTGGCTGTGCAGCATGGCAGCACCATGGTGCGTGTGGGCACCACCATCTTCGGTCCCCGCATCTATTAGTCGCATCTCCCGCCATATTTCTATTAACTATCAGATGTTATTGTCCCTGTGGCATATATATGATTATCGTTGATATTAATTGAGCAATGTCCTGGAAACGGAAATATCGCTGTAAGTCCTGTGGCTATGAAGCCGAGGTATATGAAGGGCGCGGCCTGTTCAGACAACAGATTACAGCCGTTTCATGTGCTCATTGCCATACCATCCAGAACATTGTGGTGGGTGGTATCATTGCAGACGTAGCTCCATCGTTCAGGAGCGAGGTAGGCAGACTCTGTTTGCAATGTGGCAGCGATGATATTCGCATTTGGGATATGAAGACCTGTCCCAAGTGCCAGGGTGAAATGGATGATACTGGAGAAAAGGAGTTTTGGACATGACAATTTAGAGTGAAGTATCATCATACCAACGCTGGCTGTTTACATCATCTACCCGAACCTCAAAACCACCAAATTGAAAATACTGCAAACAATATTAAGGATGCCATAGGAACTTGTTCCCTTGACATCTAGTCAACTACCAGCCTGCAACCATTTTTGGGACTCAAAGACAGTAATGTCAGTCACCTCTTACCTTTGCAACCTCTTACCTTTGCATCCGATTATGGAATTGTTCCATTTTACTTGAATTAATTCTTGTAGATGGATGCAGTACGGTTTGAATTTCGTAGTTTTGCTAGAGATTTAGGCCGTGAGGGTGAGAAGACACTCACCTAGAGAAGTGCAGACTATCTCGTGGGACAGGACTAACTTCCACCCTCTTTCACAGATCTTTGGAGCCAGGACGAAGTATCATAGGACATCACTATGTATGGCATAGGATGATTCAGAGTTAATACAAGAGGAAAGGCGGTGAGGATTTGGGTCTATAATCACTAATGTATTATTCACTTAAATTCAAACCGTATGAAACCGAATTTTGAACCTAGTAAGTGGTTTACGCAGTGCGTGGGAATCGACATTGCTAAGAGTACGTTCACAGCCTGTCTGTGTATGTATGAGTTCGACATGGGATGCTCAACAGTTCCCGTAGTGTTTAACAACAACAAGACAGGCTTCAACCAGTTCGTCAAATGGAGCCGCAAAGAGGCTCTGAAGGGTTATCCCCTACGTTACCTGATGGAGCCGACAGGAGTCTACTACGAAGCTCTGGCCTATCATCTCCACAAACTTGGGCTGAATATTTGTGTGGTGCTTCCCAACAAGGCCCGTGACTTTGCTAAGTACGAGGGTATCCTTACCAAGACTGACGATATGGATGCCTATACGCTGGGAATGATGGGATGCCTCGACAAGCGGCTCAAGACGTGGACACCGCCATCGCCCATCTTCAAGGAACTGCGTCAGATGACTCGCTTCGTGGCCGACATCAACAAGGTCAAGACGGAGCTAAACAATCATCTGGAGTCACTAGCACATAGTGAGACTGTTGATAGAAGTATCGTCAAGCACTACAACAAGCTCATAGACGAGATTGACAAGCAGCTGGCAAGTAACGAGAAGGCAATCCGGGAAAAGGTAAAACAAGAACCAGGTCTGGCAGAGAGAATAGACCGTATCGTCACCATCAAAGGCATCGGGTATATGACAGTTATCACGATACTGGCTGAGACCAACGGCTTTGCCCTGATAACCAACCGCAAACAGCTGACCCGATATGCAGGACTTGACGTGCCAGCCCATCAGTCTGGCCCCGTTGATCCAAAGCGGCACATATCCAAACAAGGCAATGTACACATCAGAACTGCGCTCTATTTCCCTGCAATTGTCAGTACTCAGTACAACGCTCAGATGAAGGATTTCTATGTCAGGCTGTGCAAGAAGAACCCTCAGTCGAAAATGGTAGGAGTAACTGCCATCATGCGCAAACTGCTATTACTCATATACAGTCTTTGGAAAAGCGGAGAGAAGTATGACCCAGAACGTGAGAAACCTGCCTGCAGCAGAAAAAAGAAGGAGGCTGAACCCATTGAAGGCCAGCCTCACGGGATAGACGTTGGGACGTTGGCTGAAGAATAGCCGCCGGGCGCAGTCTTCCCTTGATGGCTGCAAAGGTAATCATTTTATTCGATAATACAAAGGAATAGCATATAATTCATATTAGAAGTAAGTAATAGGCCTGCTTCAATCTTGAATTGAAACAGGACCACTATGCATTTGGATTCTATATGGACAAATAAAGTTAAAATTTTCTATTTGTACTCTTCAAAATTTGTTTTTTAAGACAGTATCTGTCCCTGTGGCATATGTTACCTGCCGATTCTCTCCCTATTGGCCATACATCTTCCCTTTATTCCCTTAATATCTTTGCTAAAGAAATACATAAAAACTATTTTTTTTGCCATTATTATACAAGATTGAAAGATATTTTGTATATTTGCACCTGATTACAGTCTTGTGGTCATGATGTCCATTGAGACGGATGGAGCTGCGAGGCTGGTCACTACATAGCGGAAAAGCGTCACACGATGCTTTGTCGATTGGCAATCTGAAATTACCACAAAAAGATGTGTGTCAAAGACAATGCAGAGTTGATGTCACGGGTATGCTGAAAACGTATCCCGTCGTGTGCGTGAGGGCTAACCATGCCTTCAACGCACACCTACGGGTTTATCAGCAATACTTTCGTGGGTATCACTCTACTCGTCAACACACAGGGCTGTGGTAGGCCTCAGATTGCAGACGGGTAGAAGGTGGATACCCACGTTTTTGTTATGTAGTTAACTAATAAATTACGTAAAATGCTTCATAGGGTATCTGGAGTAGGGAGATTATCGCTATGACTATGGACATTGAGAAGTTTAAGAAAGTTATCAATAGCAACAAACTATCGGTAATATTCAGTTCCCAAGACTTTATTAAAGTGTATCGTGATCTGTTCGAAGAAGATTATACTAAAAACATATCCGTGGGAAAGGGGAGCTTTCGTAAATTGCATGGTCCCATGGCATCATATCTAAGAAGAAAAGATGAGGAACTTGGAATTCGTAAGGTTGACGAAAAGCCAAATGAAAATGTCAAAGGGAACATGACCCGATGTGCATTATGGGAGAAGGTCAAGAAAGATTAACCACAATGAAATAAAAACTATCCATATGAGAAAATATATTCTTTTAAGTTTGCTATTAAGCGCTTGTTTATCTGTTCATTCTCAGAATGATTTTGCAACTATTACAAAACATGTTACTAATGACTATGTCTTTGCCGACTTAAACGCGGGAAAAGAGTTTACCGCTATTAAAGACGAAGTTAATAGTTGGTGTAAAAAATATTCAATATGCAAAGCTTCTTTATTGAGAATAAAAATATTGATTTTACTGCACAGCATTATTTAATTAACGGCATTGTTTCTAAAGGAAAATTATTTGAAGGATCAATCGCCGAGTTCTATGACATGTCTTCATTTACTCCTAATCTTTTATTGCAAGGTAGGGTTTCGTATCAAACTAACAGATTGGTCGTTGAAGGAATAAAATATGATAAGACCCCAACAGGAACAAATAGAATATACGGATTATTTTATGTTTATAACATGGATGATTACTCTATGAATTATAAACCCAAAAAGGCAGGAGCATTAAGGATAAAATGCGCTCAAGCATTGTATTTAGAAAGTAATTTTAATCAGAGTCCTGTGATAGTAAAATATAGTAACCCAAACTCATTTATTTATATATACGGGAAAGCAATTGGCAAGGAACGCTCTTTTTTATCAGCTGAAATTCCTAATTACGATCTTAATAATGATGAAACTTTTGATATAGTCAAAATAATTCTCCTTATAGGCGATAATGCAACATTACGCGATGGGGAAGGAATGGAATTTAAAGGTCGTATAAAGCCAATACAACAAAGTAGTGAATCCATTATGTTCCAACTAATGGAAGGAGAACTCAATTATGGAAACGGAGATAGATTTGAGGGGAATTTGTCTACAAAGACAGTTGGACACTTTTTTGTTGACGGTACAACATTCTTTCGTGATGGGACCATAATTAAAGGTAATTGGTTAGAGAATTACAAATTATCGGACAGCCAATGGGCAAAAGTATATCAGTGTAGGAATCCTTCCCGTGCTAAGGAACTTATAACAGAATATGAGAAACAAAAGAAACAAGAACGATATCAACTTCTGGTTGATAGCGTAAAAGCCCTTGGAGAAACACCATATCAAAAAGCCCTTATTTCATGGCGTGATAGATACTATAAACAACTTGAGACAGAATGTGGGGTTTCTGGGAAAACAATCCTAGGTGGTTTTATGATTGAAGGATTAGGAGACCAGATTACTAATCAAACAACACTGGGATACTCAATGGCTGCCATAACATTCGAAGCCTATTCCAAGAAGCCTATGGCTTTTAAATCTATTACCGAAAAAATGGCATTAGAAATAAAGCAAATCGAAAAACTGGCCTTGCCAATAGAGAAAGAACTTGAAAAGATACAGGCAGAAATAATGAAATCAAGAAATTCCACCAATCCAAATTAGAATCTGATTTCCTGTGACATTTAGACTTCAATAAAGGCAGGGAATTACGGGGGGCTAAAGTAGACCATATACATATGCCATAGGGACAGGTGACATAGAAGGAAATAATCTATAAAGCACTCGATAAAGAAGGGGCGGAGAAATGATTACTTTCTCCGCCCCGCTCCTTTTATTGAAGCCTTTAGAAAGGCCCTCGTCCCATGCAACTCGTGGTGGTCAGTGTAGTGAGTATCGCGCTAAGCACCGATACCACAATCTGAATCACTGTCTTCCAACTTTCTTTGTTCTTCATATCATACCTCCTTCCTCTTTTACTTTTTTACCTTTTTACCTTTAAATCAGTTCTCTGGGTCGTCGTCACCTCCACTGGGGTTGTCGTTGCCGCCCTGATTTCCGCTGGTAGAACCTCCATTGCCAGTGTTCTCAGACTCCCCTCCCGGACGGGAGGGGTCGGGGGTGGGTTTGTCCTCGTCCTCCACCTCGCCGCTTACT
>CACYNE010000051.1 GCA_902775605.1 uncultured Prevotellaceae bacterium | reverse complement strand
TCCGATAGTATATGAATCGGAGAATGTGGTGACTTGTGATGAAGGGTCGGTGATTGAACTGTTTGACGGTGTACAGGCCAAGGTGTATCATACGCCAGGCCACAATCCGTCGTGCTTGACCTACGAGGTGGGTGACTATCTGTTTACTGGTGATGCTTATATCCCGGGAGTGAAGGTGGTGACGACCTTGAAGGGCGGGGATAAAGCGAAGGCGGCGGAGAGCGTGGAAAGAATTCTTCGGCTGGCAGAAGGGAATACGGTTTGTGCGGGGCATGAAGTTGATGATAAAAATGGATGTGATAAAGAAGATTGTTAAAGGGGTATGGGCATTTTGTTCATACCTTTTTGTGCCTCAATGGGGGAGGAACAGAAATCAGGGGTAAAATCGATCAAAATATAAAAAGATGAATGGCAAAGCAAAATAGGGAACTGAAACGGAATATGCCACTTGCAGAGTGGCTGTCGCGCTACACTAAAGAGGAGTTGGTGCAGATGGCAGATCTGATGGGATTGGGTGTGCCGGACAGTGACAGTGCGCGTAAGGATGAGTTGATAGAGAATGTGGAGTGGCATATCCGATACAGTGCGGAGGACGTGCTGGACAGAACGAGCGTGTTTGAACTGGAGTTTCTGCTGAAACTGATGTTGCCAGAGAACCGATATGGTATAGTGTCAATGAACTATGACGCATTGTTGCCATTAACGAAGGTGGGTGGCATCATCTCTTGTCCGCATCCGTTGGGTAAGGACTTTGCCATTTATATGATGCTTGACGAGGTGAGGGAGTACTTCGAACCTCATGTGTCAGAGTACATTGCCAGGAAGAAAGCTTTGGGCTTCGACAGACTGGAGCAGTTGACTATGGGTACACTGAACCTGTTCGGTGGCATGACCGCGAAGGCGCTGATAGGCTTCATAGAAGGAACCGCAGACAGGGCTGACCTCGTGATATGGCAGAACGTAGGGAACTACTTGCTGAACCATACGCTGTTTGGCACAAGGCGTATCTTCCATATTAACCCAAATGGAGAACAGGACTGTTTCTTTGCTACGCCTTTGATTACAGATGATACGGAGGTGAAACGCCTGTTTAACCGTGTGGTGTGGGACCATCCGAAGCACTTCTATACGGCCTATGGCCGGAAGTGGGTGATGGAATATGGACGAATGCCATTTCCGCATATCATGGCTCCCTCGATGGAACGGCTTTATGACCTGATGGTGAACAAAGCGGAGAAACCGCTCACGGAACAGGAAGCTAACCAGATACTGACGAAGCTCTGGCTGGCACATGAGATGAATCTGAATACAGAATGGATATCGCTGATGACGGACATCATGCTGCGGATAGATGTGAAAGAGACTAAGACGGATGACCGTCAGGTGTCAGATGCATTGGCACAGACATTCCGCGACTTGCCGGAATGGCATCTGGATGGCAAGACGACGGAGGACTTGCTGAAGCCAAGACCTGAACCTTCAGCCCCCAAACAGATTCCATTATATCCTTCTCCGACTCATAAACTCGGACGAAATGATCCTTGTTGGTGCGGTAGCGGAAAGAAATACAAACATTGTCATGGGAAAAACCAATAGGGTTGGGATGAACTATCATTCTGACATTTAGAAGAGGGCTGATATTGTAATGTCAAAGCCCTTTTCTCGTTAAAAATGCGTAATTGTTAACGAGAAATAGGATTGAATCCATGAAGAATTCTTATTTTTGCACAACTATCGTTGAATAATTATTCTCTAATGTCGTAAAATGGACAAAAATGAACTGAAGGAGATACGTAAACAGAAGTTCGCTCAAATGGAGCAACAGTTAAAGGAGATGCATCCAAAGGAGGAGGATAGTCTATTTTACTATCATTCTTCTGAAGATCGTATCGTTCTGTCGCATGCGCTGTTCTGGGTAATGACACAGCCTCAGTGCCTGAAGGGTAAGATTAGGAAGGAAAGATTTTTCCTTTTGCTTCGACAGTATGAAGAAGAGATGCTTGATGCCTTTCTCACGGAGGACGATTATTTCCCTGAGCTATTGCGCTATTGCAACATCCTATTTGAGACGCTACCTACGATACTGATGAGTTCGGGATTTAGAACAGACAAGGATGCCCGTAAACTTGCCGCCATCTCCGTCGTAGCCGCTGGCTATGGTGGTGACATGGATGAGGAGTTGTGTAATGAACTCCTGGATGATATGGACTTCCACTACAATAAGGTGAAGTGCAGGAAGATAGAAGGGATGCTGCCGAAGCTGATGAAGATGGTAGAAGGGGAGATGAGAAGTATGAGATAAACTCGATGGGGGAACCGGCGAGGACAGGGAGCAAGGGATAGAGTGGAGAAGTTCAACAAGTTGCTTGCTTTGGCAGAAGAGAATAAGCATGTGAATCAATGGGTGTAATTATTTGAATGAAAATGATGAAAGACAATTCTACTTTCGATAATGGCTTTTGGAAATCATTTGGATGGTTTATCGTGATTGCCTTGCTGATATGCTGTTTGCCTTGGCTCCTGACTAGTTCCTCGATATTGGATTTGTCGGAAACAGGTCAGATAGGGGATACATTAGGTGGAATCATGGGGCCGTTTATAGCAATGGCTGCTGCAGGCCTTACTTTTATTGCATTCTGGGTACAATATAAAGCGAATATACACCAACGACAAGATATAGCGATTGAGAGGTTTGAAAGAAATCTGTTTGAACTAATTCACTTGCAACAGGAGATTACCAATGGCTTAGTGATAGAGCATTGTAATAATGGCAGTAGCCAAATGACCGTGAAGCATGGTAGAGAGGTGTTCCCTTACTTATATGAGGAAATGATAGATAGATACCATTTCAAAGAAGGTGAAGAAAATACTACATTAAAGAGAGTGCTTGACATTAGTGAGAGTTATAAATATGACTTGGGAGCTGTTCGCCAGCTGTGTTTTTTAGACCATTATATCAGGCATCTGTATGGAATCTTTAAATACATTGATGAGGCTGAGGTTTGGGATGAGAAAGCAAAAAGGAATTATGCTTCAATAGTAAGAGCAACATTATCGCCATACGAGTTGGTGATACTATATTACGTAGGCTTTTCTCATAAAGGAATTAAGGCTATGATAGAGAAATATGCACTACTTAGAAACCTGAGACCACGATTGCTTGCTGATCCTTCGGAAGGGCAACTGGTTGCAAAAAAGCTGCATAAGGGATATACTCATGCAATGGATAAGGATATAGATGTTACGAAAGAATATAGGAAGACAGCATTTGAGCTGGTGGATGATAGTAATTGAGATGATTCAATAACAATGAATTTCTGAAAAGATGATGCTGAAGCTGGTTAAATACACACCTACAGAGTTAGCCATGATTAATCGGGTGCGTCGATATGATTGGGCTAAATTGGAAGGACTATGGAAACGGATAAAGGCGGGGACAGCCACAGGATGGAGTCCTGGGAAAGCATTGGAATATATGTTTGTGAGGGCTTTCGAACTGTCTGGTGCTGAGGTGGTCTATCCTTATAATAATGAGGTGCGCAGAATAAAGGAGCAGTTTGATGGCTTTGTGTTTGTGAAGGAACTTGGTGCAGGTTTCATTATTGAGTGTAAAGACTGGAGAGAACCTGTGTCTTTTGACGAGGTTGCAAAACTCTATGGGAGGTTGTCATACAGGATTTCATCTACTTTTGGTATCTATCTTTCGAGGAATGATTTTACTGCTTCGGCATTGGAATCGCTGTATGTTTTACATCCTCATAATATACTTCTTTGGAGTTTTGCAGAGATAGACGAATGTTTTATACATCACAAGTTTTTGGATGCGTTGAAGTACAAGTATAAATATGCCATGGCAACGGCTGACCCGATGATTGCTGTTATGGATGGCTTTAGTATATAATACGTTATGAAGACAATCGTAGTAGAAGGCAAAACTGACTATATAGTAATGGAAACCCTCTTTCCGCAGATGAGGATAAATGATGTAACAATCCGAATTGCTCAAGGGTTTTCTAATGTTTTTGCTGTGGCCAAGACCCTTATAGATTATGGAGTTGAGGTGTTGGCTGTGCTGGATACTGACACAAGGATTCCAGGTAATGATAATCGTGTAATCATGAAAAGGATACAAGAGTCTGGTTTAGCGGGCAGAACCATCAATATAGTGTGGATGGACTCCTGTATTGAGGATGTGCTGAGTAAAACGAATGCCGAAATGTTCTCAAAGAAGGCAAGAGGGGTAAATCTGAAACAGGCTGTACTGGATAATATGGAGGCTCTATTGAAACTTGATGAGTTTAAGCAGATACAAGAGTTTATTGAAGGATGATAAACGTTTTTATAGATACTTCCGTCTTTGTAGCAGAAGGCTTCGTGAAAGGGAAATGCATAGCAACCCTTTTTGACGCAGCACAGGCAGAGATGATCCATATCCTTATGCCGGACATCACTGAGCATGAGATACGTTGTCATTTGCATGAAGAGGTGGAGAAAAATAATGGCGGCAAGTATGCTGAAAAGTTGAAGTCCTCTTATATGTATGCGCTTGATGACCTACGTACACATATTGAGGCTTTGATGGCTGTTGATGCAGTAACATTGATAGAGCGTGTAGAAGATGAACTTGACCACCAACTACATAGGGCCGACATAGAGAGACTGCCATTGTCTGATGACATTGATTTGAAGGATATTGTTGGTGACTACAAAGATTTGAAGCCTCCTTTCTCGACTAAGAAGAAGTACGAATTTCCTGATGCGATTGCTCTGCGTCAACTGGAAGCATGGTGTATTGACCATAACGATAAATGTATACTTCTTGCAAAAGACCCTGACCTGAAAAACTACCAGAGCGAATATTTAGAATATAAGGAGTTGACCGACTTCGTTTCGTCCTTGGAGGAATTTGAGAAGATGATTTCGCAGGAGAAACTCAAAAACGTATTTGAGTTGTCTAAAGAGCGCATTGAGAAGCGAATACAGGATTGGGTTTACGAACAATATGGTGATGATATGATATATATTAATCATCTGCTCATAGAGGATATTAATGATAGCTCTATCAATAAAATAGATATACAATGGGATGAACCATTCAAGTGGATAGGTAAGGAGGAAGGAAGCTTGTTCTATAAGACGTATGCTAATATCACTGCATCTATCTCAGTTGGTCATCCTGACTACGATACAGGTTATTATGATTCTGAAGACCGTCAATGGTATTTCATAGACCCCAAAGTAACTGACTGTTTGGAAGGACGCGTTCGTATTCCAGTCACAATTGAGTATTTCTATGGTGCAGAAGAGATGGAAGTTGAATCAGTTAATAACGATGCAGACCTTTCTCATTCTGAGACTATGGAATCACTTGTTTCTGTAGGTAGAAGTGAATTTGGTGATGATGAGGATTTTGAGATAGATCATGAGACATGCCCGCACTGTGGCTCAGAAGTGATAGTTTTTGAGTATTCATACCCTGGCGATAAAGATGTCAAAGAGGAAAAAGAGATTATTTGTCCTAAGTGCCAAAAGGTGATATGTACCAGAAACAATGCTTGGTATTATAGGACAGAGTTGTTTGAGCATGATAAAGAATAATAGTTATGAATAGAGGATCTGAATGGCATAAATGGGATTTGCATTTCCACACACCTTCATCATACGATTATGAAGACGGGAGTGTAACGAATGATGATATCGTTAACGGTCTCTTGGCAAATGATGTGGCGACTGTTGCAATTACAGACCACCATGTTATAGATGTTGAAAGAATATCCGAACTACAGCGCATTGCTGCGGGGCGTATAACTATACTACCGGGCATTGAATTTTTATCTGACGCGCGGGGTAAGGAGCCCATTCATATTATTGGCATATTCCCGGAAAACGCTAATCTGAGCTTTGTATGGGAGCAGATAAAGAATAGGACGAATATCGCCCGTATTTATTCTTCTGGTGTGCAAATTAATGAGGTGTATAATGACCTTGTTGATACATGTAAATTGATTCATGACCTTAGTGGATTGGTGACAATTCATGCGGGTTCAAAATCAAATGGGATAGACAAGATAACTAATTCTTTACCACATTACGAAGCTCAGAAAGAGGATATAGCCAGATGTGTTGATATCTTTGATATGGGTAAAGAAGAAGACTTGGAAGGGTATAGGAAATTTGTTTTTCCAAGTCTTAAGAAAAAGTATCCGATGGTACTCTGCTCCGACAATCATAACATTAAGAACTATTCAGTGAAGCAGAATTGTTGGATAAAGGGTATGACCAACTTCGCAGGGCTTAAGCAGATAATTTTCGAACCTGACCTACGCGTAAGGGTACAATCCTCAAACCCAGATAATAAACTGGGTCGTTTAGTAATTACTGAGGCAGAATTTGAGGATACAAACGGCTTGTTTGGGAAGCAAACAATTCACTTTAATGAAAATCTCAATTCAATTATTGGGGGTAAGTCATCTGGCAAATCCTTGCTATTACACTCAATGGCAAATGCAATAGATGCTGCCCAGGTGGGACGAATCTCAGATGCATTGAACATTCCAAGGACTTATTTTGATGGCAGCTATCAACTGAAGGTGCGATGGAAAGATGACTATGAAAACGTTCTTTCTTCGGAGAGTGAGGACAACAGAAAAATAACCTACATACCACAACTATATATAAACTATCTTGCAGAAAAGGACAACGAAGAGGAACTAAATAACTTATTGATAAGTATCTTACGGCAAAATACAACGTTTGCAGCATTTTATGTCGGAAAGAAGAACGAAATAGCCAATAAAAATGGAGATATTCAGAAGTCGCTTGGTGAGATGCTCAAAGAAAGAAACGATGCCATAGATACTTTCAATGCTTTGAAGGAAACAGGAAAAGTGGCGGATGTACAGAAATCTATTGACGAGTTGAAGAAAAAGATTGAAGCTATAACCAAAGCGTCTTCACTTACACCAGAGGAACAAATCAAATACAAGCAGTTCCTTGCTGATGAACAGAATTTGCAAAAGTGGATTGCTTACTATAAGGGTCTGATAGAGCTTATCGCTCAGGTTTCTACGACTGTTGATAATGGCATTGAGTTGATTTTGGGTGAGAGAGTAGACGGTGAAAGTGGAGCCAAATATAGTAAGCTACAGTCAATTCTGGCACCATATCAGATACCGGATGATTTCAAGCAGTTGGTCGGCAATTATGAAGCAAACCAAAGAAATTTGCAGGCGCAATTCAAGGAATCTCTTAAAGCATTAAATTACGAGGCTAAGATTCAGAATTGCGAAAAATAACTGGCTAAAATAAGGGAAGATATTAAACCTGTTTTAGCCAAGGTTACTTCGCAGAAAGATTTGGAGGCACTGAAGGGTAAATTACAAGCGGAAACTAGTCGTCTGGAGAAATCGAAAGTGCTTGACAAGAAGTTTAAGGAGTCCGCAGCCAATTATAGAGCCTTGCAGCAAAAGACTGGTGACGAACTAACTCAATTGTATGCACTTTACAAGGATATTGTTAATACGGTGAATCTGACCTATTCAAATATCACTGATGAGATTAAACTAGTGGCTTCCCTTGGATATGCCAAAGAAGAATCGCTGTTTTATCCCGCTGTAAATAAGAACAAGCTAACGGATAGTGCTTATTTTTATACTTTGTACCCGAAAGATTCAAGTTATTTGAATTTAGATGAAATGCCACGTTTCTTCAAGTCCATTCGCAATGCGAGAGATGGTGCTTTGAATTATTCGCTTGATGGTACTAATGTTGTTCAGATGCCATTGAATCAAGATTATGAGAGCATAGATGATTTGTATAAATTCTTGTTGGAAGATCATCTGAAACTGCATTTTGATATTCAGTATAAGAATGATCATTTGCTCCAGATGTCACCAGGTAAAAAAGGTACTGTTTTACTTATCTTGTTCTTGGAACTAAGTTCTGCTGAGTATCCTATTTTTATTGACCAGCCAGAAGACAACTTGGATAATAGGACTATCTATGACTTGCTTTGCAAGATGATACGAGAAAAGAAACAAAGCCGTCAGATAATCATTGTTTCTCACAATGCCAATTTGGTTGTTGCTACCGATAGTGAAAACGTGATTGTGGCCAATCAGTTAGGACAGTCTTCGTCAAAGAGAACTTTTGCAAGCAGGTTTGAGTATGTAAACGGCCCATTGGAATTGTCTTTTGATAATAGTGCAGACCCAACACTCAGTGAGTTGCAAGCTAAGGGAATAAAAGAACATGTATGCGATATACTTGAAGGTGGTATTGAAGCCTTCCACAATAGAGAATCAAGGTATCTTAAATGATTATCCCTGAACAATGGAACAAAAGGTTTTAGATCAAATTCATCTTTGCATTAATGAACTGCAGATGGTAAAACAGCTTATAGACATTAAGGCTGCGGATGACTTCTGTAGCAGGATGCTCGGTAAGCGTCCGAACCTTGGACCTAGCCTAATTTGGTTGAGATAATATATTTTTCTAATTTTGCGCAAGATTTTATTCACTAAAGTTAAGCGCAATATGGAAATAAAAGATTATGTGAAGCAGTTTCGTGACTTGCAGAAGAGTCACAAGAAAGTGAGAGTGGCAGACTTCTGCCGTGAAAACATGTTGGACTATTATGAGATGGTAGAGGCATTGAAGCAGGAGAAGTTTGAGATGGAGTCTTTTAATAGGTCTAGGGAGTTCAAAGACTCCCTCTCCGAAATGGGGCGCAAAATTACAATAAATAGTTGAAAGAAACAATTATTGCTGTGTTAAAAATGCCTTTTTTAATGAAAAATATCTGTTTTTAACATTGTAAATTGAAAAATAATTGTATCTTTGCGGCAAAATTATGGCAGAAAAAGAATTTATTCACTAAAAACATTGCAAGATGAACAACGAGTTGATGCATAAGACAGCAGAGCTGGTAGGTGCAACAAGTTCTAATGATCTCTTGTATAAAGATTATGAATGCATAAGCTCTGAAAGCAGCAGTAAGGATCTGAATATGCACAGGGTGAGGGGCAGCATAAGGCTCACTATGGGTAAAGTGGTGATGCCAGCAGATGTTGCTCAAATGCGTAATCGTGTTTCTAAGCTTAGTTTGATGTAATTTTGAAATGGCAGAAGTTACGGAAAGAGAACAATTGATTTGCGGAAAACTGACAGAGTTGTCGGATATCTACAAATCAGTTAAGCATATATTTCTCTTGGTAGAATACTATAATGGGAAAAAGGGGATTGTTGTTTCTTCAGTCAACGAGCTCCGTAGTGCCTTTGATCATGTGATGCGAGCTATGACAAAGGCTGAAAAAGAAGGTATTCTCGATGAAATAGAAAGCGCACGAAAACATTTGTATAGAGCTGCTTATGATGCCTGTGAGGTAATTGTGTTGGATCGACTGGAGTATATTGAGAGCTTGAAAAATAAAGTTTCCTTTAAGGCCTTAGCAGCCGTTTACCCTCAGTATGCTACAGAAGTTCTTCCGTTTGCTGCTCAGTTGAAGAAAGAGATTGTGGAAGTAAGGCAGGTAGACGATTTGGTAGTCAGGGTTAAAGAATATGAGGATAAGATAACCAAACTTATTGAGTATTCTGAGATGTTAGAGCAGCACATGCCGGCGGCAGATAAGATAAAGGATAAAGAGGAGGTTTCGGCTATGTTTTCACCAACTGTCTTGGCGGCTGTTTTTGGCGTTGTGCTTGTTGCTACTGCTATACTGGTTGGTGTCTTCCCCAATCTTCCCATATATTGGCAGGCTATTGCTGGATTAGTTGTAGGTTTTATTGCTTTCGGTCTAATAGGAAGAAAGCGAGGTGGCAATGTATAGTTCAATTGTAGACTTTATTATCAGCAATTACAAGGTAATCTCTGTTACTGTAACATTTATTGTATTTGTAAGTTTTTTATATATTGGCTATCGTAAGAAAGGCCTTAATTTTACGGATAATAAGTGGGAACTTTCAGATTTAATAGCGATGCTGACAGGTTCTTATACTATATATACAGGTACGGTTATCATGCTCTGCGCAGGGCAAATCGATAAGTTGAAGTCAATCCAATTGATGTGGTTATACCTGATAATAGCTGGTGGAGCTCTTGTATATACGAGTATATATGGTATTCTGAAGAATATCGATAGCAAGTAAAAAATGGGTACCTGTTTCACGAATAATAGGAGTCAGCAATAATCAATAGTTGAGAATGCCAAGGCGAGCGAGACAAACATCAGGCACTGGTATATATCATGTGATGATGCGTGGTATAAATCACCAGAACCGACGCACGAGCGAGCGGAGAGCCAAGCTCGCTTGAGCTATCCCGAGCGAGAAGGAGGAAGACGAAGTCAACATTTTTGAAGAGCAGGAGGACTATTACCAGTTTCTTAATACCTTGGATATGAAGGCTCAGTCGTATGAGCCTGATGGCACTCCCTTTGGAAGAAACTATATCCTATATGCTTATTGCCTGATGTCGAACCATATTCATCTGCTCATTCGTGAACGTGAGGATAATATTGGTATGGCAATAAAAAGGATAGCTTCCTCCTATGTATATGATGAAACAGGAACCCGTCCCGGTGGTTCCCAGTGGGGGAATAGAAGGGAAGAGTGAATAGTGAAGAGCGAAAAATAGCCGGCTGTGCGGAATGCATGGTCGGCTTTTTTTGATTACCAGAGTGAAAAATACAATTTTTTTTGTGGTTTGTAGTGGCTGATTGGAAGAAAATGTTTATTTTTGCAACGTGAAATCATATTGTTTATGGATGTCGCATTCATTTTAGATAGGTATTTCAAAGGCACGGAAAACGTGTCGATTGACGTGTTTGATGCACAGACGTTGAATGCTGTGTATCAAGATGTCGTGAATGCAATGACCTCACATTTCGAGATAGAGGTCAGTGTGCTTCAGGCGTTGAGCTACTGTCTGTACGAGATGATGGATAATGTGCATATTCATTCTGGAAAACCTTTGGGGACTGCCATGACGCATTTTGATGAGGCGCAAAAGGTGTTGCGTATCTTGATTGCTGATGACGGAATGGGTATCAGGGCTTCATTGGCCGAGAATGAGAAATACAAGGACATCACGGAGGCGGAAGCGCTCAGGTTGTGCCTGGAGGACACGATAACCGATGGCAAGGGTATGGGCTTTGGACTGTACACTACATCAAGACTGGTGGATAGTATTGGCAAGGAGTTTATTCTGCACTCGGGCAGTCATAAACTGATGATTAAAGAAGGGCAGACATCTGTCATCGAAAATGGGTTTTGGCAAGGTACGCTTATCTATATGGAAATCGGTACGGGTGAGGAGATTGACCCCAATCAGATTGTGGATCACCGTGCTGATGCTGCAGAGGAATATAACGAGGCATTTGTAGAAACAGGAGAATTGGAATCGCTATGGTAGAATTTAAGTTTATTGAATACGGAACGGACTTTGGTACCCGTGACATGGGTCAGAAACTTCGTGAGAAACTCTTGCCACTCATTAATGGTGACGAGAAGGTGGTTCTTGATTTTACAGGTGTAAATGTGGTGTCTAATTCTTTTGCTGACGAATGTATTGCGAAGTTGCTCTTGGATATACCTTTGGATGAATTGAAACGACGTACCACATTCCGTGGACTCAATCCATTGGCTGAACGTAGTGTGTTGGTAGCTCTTCAGAGAAGGTATAAAGTATTGTCGAAAGTGGGAGCATGAGATCAGGGGACCCGTCCCGGTGGTTCCTTAAAATACTATAAATAAATGGCGAATAGTATTGTGGCGTCATATTAATTCCTATCTTTGCACCGTAAAGAATAACTAAAATCGATGTAACAATGGAAAAGTTTGAATTGATGGCATTGCCGTATGCTCCAGATGCATTGGAGCCAGTGATTAGTAAGGAGACTATAGGTTTCCATCATGGGAAACATCTGCAGGCGTATGTAGATAATCTCAATAAGCTGCTTCCTGGCAGTGAATATGAGGGTATGACGCTGGAAGAGATTGTACGAAAGGCTCCGGCTGGGGCTGTATTCAACAATGCGGGACAGATACTGAACCATGAGATGTATTTCACGCAGTTTAAACCTGCCGGTGAGACTGCGCAGGAGCCTGAGGGTGCGCTTGCTTCACAGATTGAGAAACAGTGGGGTAGTCTTGATGCTTTCAAGGCTGAGTTCGAGGCTAAAGGTGTAGGTCTGTTTGGCTCTGGTTGGGTATGGCTATCGGCTGATGCTGATGGCTCATTGGTCATCACGCAAGAGCAAGGGGCATCGAATCCCGTTCAGAAGGGTTTGAAGCCGCTGTTGACCTTCGATGTTTGGGAGCATGCCTATTACCTGGATTACCAGAATCGCCGTGCTGCTCATCTCTCTGCTCTTTGGAAAATTGTGGACTGGAAGGTTATTGAGAAACGCTATAAATATTAGGAGAGAGAACTGTAAGTCTTTGTGGACACGATAATAGACGAGGAACTGTTAGATAGCGTAACGGAGCAGGCGAAAGGGAGTGCGCGGCTGAGGATGAACTATAACTTCCACAAGAGCCTGGATGATAAGTGCCACCGCTTCCTGAATGCGGTGGAGCCGGGGACGGTGGTGCCGATACATCGGCATCCGACGAAGGATGAGACGTTTGTACTGTTGCGCGGAAGGGTGAAGGTATGCACCTATCATGATGATGGGTCGGTGAAGGAGTGCATTGTGCTGTGCCCGGAAGAAGGGAAGTATGGCGTGGACATTCCTAAGGGCGTCTGGCATAATGTTGAGTCATTGGCCTCCGGAAGTTGTTTCTTTGAATGCAAAGAGGGGCCGTTCGTGCCGCACGAGGTGGACGGGATACTGGAGGTTTGAGGGTGGAGGATTTGTCTTACCCTGAAAAACGTTGTTTTTGATTCAACGTTTTTCAGGGTAAGACAGTTCTCTTATGATAATTCTGAAAAGAAATTCTCTTTCGAATGGAAAGAGGCAAGATGGGATTATAAAAGAACAAAAATATCGTATATTCCTGCAGAGCGAAATCTTGTTGCAGTTATTCCAAACTGGTTTGAAATATCTCTTGAACAAAACAACATCAGGAGTTTTATGTCAGAATGGGAAACTGCAAGAAGGGCTACAACATCGCTTTTGGATGTTCTTCACCTTAATATATCTTATAGGTATGATCCTGATTTGAAAAAGGACATGGTGAAGGTCCAAAATGGAAGCACCATGAATATAACGGATGTTTCTAGTGGATTACAGTCTTTGATTCCTTTATATGTACACCTCAATTATATGAATTCAATGCTCAGTCATTCGGGGAACCCGAGCAAAATTGCAGGAGATTGGGTAAATGAAGAACTTCAGAAGATAATCTATGATGAATTATTTGTTAAGAAAGGAAGGACAAAGGCCGTAGAGTATGCGACTTATCCTGACGATCCTAATGATAAAGGCGTTCCATTGATATATGGTAGGAATTATGGGGAACAAAGACTTAATTTTTCACATGCTTCGGACATAGGTGATTTTGAAGAAGTTCTTAATAGATATGTTCTGACTGACCATTGTGATATTTTCTTGGAAGAGCCAGAAAACAACTTGTTTCCTCCGACTCTGGCAGGATTGACAAACTGGCTTCTTGATATGGCTAATGGAGAATATGCCAATTCTTTCTTTATCGCCACTCATAGTCCTTATGTACTAGGGGAGTTGTTGAGAAAACGAACAGCCATGGGCTTGTTCTTTATATATGAAAAGGATGGGGGTACCATTGTTAAGACTGCAACAGATGAGGATATGCAGAATATTTATGACTATGGTGTTGATGCATTCTTTAATATTGAAAATCTTGCAGAATGAAGGAAACGTATCTCCATATAGTGCCAGAATGTTATGTTGATACCAATCTGGTTCAGATTCTCATGCGGATTAAGGGCGTTAATCATCAGAATAGTTGCGGTCAAGTAACTAATTAAATCTAAAGACTGCTTGGATAATCCAGACTTGCGAAGGGCGATAAAGGCTGTGAGTGATTCTAACGAAATGCATCTTTTAACGGAAGTGCTAAGCTATCTACAGGCGAATACATATCATTCAGATATTAACGAATTAAAAGACATCTTTAAAGTGCATGGATTCAGTTAGGGATGTTTATGATTTGTCTTATTCGTATTTGTTCATTTAATCAGAGTGGTATGATGAGGACGGACGAAGCGGGTAAGGATGTGGGACACGACACGATGATGTGTGGTGAGGCCAAGGCATGGTTTCCAATGAGGGTGACCTACTCGCGGGAGATGAAGGTGAAGGACGAGTTGGGACGGCTGGGGATAGAGTGCTTTGTGCCCATGACGTATAGGCTGGTGGATGCGGAGAGTGAGAATCCTCATAGGGAGCTGATGCCAGCCATTAACAACTTGGTTTTTGTACGCTCGTCACAGGAACGGATAAGTAGTCTGAAGGCTGCGAATGAGTTGTTGGAACCGCTTCGATATATGATGGACCATACGGCGGGGAGGAAGCCTGAGATTATGACTGTGCCCGACAGGCAGATGGAGAATTTTCTTCGGGTGGCGTCAAAGACTGACGACAGCGTGATGTTTCTGGACGAGAATACCATCATCGGAAAGGTGGGTAAGCGTGTGCGGATTATGGGTGGCCAGTTTGAGGGCGTGGAGGGCGTGATAAGGCGCGTGAAACGCTGCAAGAGGGTGGTCGTTGCTCTGGATGGGCTGTTGAGTGTAGCTATAGCGTATGTGCCTGCGGCGTTGTTGGCAGAAGTGGAATAATGTAGGGTTTCAGGATTCAGGATTCAAGATGTCTTAAAGGGTTAAAAAGGAGAAGGAGAAAAATGAAAAGAGTTTCTTGGTTGTTTGTAGAAAAATCATTATCTTTGCAACGATAAAAGGTGATAATCCTAAAATGTCACTAACTAGTTGTTGACTAAAAGATCTTGGAATATGGGAAAATTTGAACTGATGGTGCTGCCCTATGCAGCGGAGGCGTTGGAGCCAGTGATAAGTAAGGAGACGATTGCGTTTCATCACGGAAAGCATTTGGCTGGGTATGTGAATAACCTGAATGCGCTGTTGGAGGGAAGTCCGTTGGCTGGCTTCTCGCTTGAGGAGATTGTGCTGAAGGCTGAGGGTGGCATGCTGAACAACGCCGGACAGATATTGAACCATAATCTATATTTCGGACAGTTCAGCGGGAGTCCGAAGTCAGCGCCAACGGGAAAACTCGCTGAGGCCATCGCTCGTGACTTCGGGTCGTTCGAGGCGTTTAAGGACGAGTTCCAGAAGAAGGGTGCTACGCTGTTTGGTTCTGGCTGGGTATGGCTGTCGGCTGACAAGGAGGGTAAGCTCGTCATTACTCAGGAGACAAATGCTGCCAATCCGATTCAGAAGGGTTTGAAGCCGCTGCTGACCTTCGATGTATGGGAGCATGCTTACTATCTGGACTACCAGAACCGCCGTCCAGACCATCTGGCTGCTTTGTGGCAGATTGTTGATTGGGCGGTCGTGGAAAGCAGACTTTAAGGATTAGTTATTTATTACTATTATGAACATAGGTGACAAGGCGCCCGAGATTCTGGGCAAGGACGAGCAGGGACGGGACATCCGTCTGAGTGACTATAAAGGTCGTAAGCTGGTGCTCTACTTCTATCCGAAGGATAATACGAGTGGCTGTACGGCTGAGGCTTGCAGTCTGCGCGATCACTACGGCGAGTTGCAGGGCAAGGGTTATGAGGTGGTTGGCGTGAGCAAGGACTCTGCTGCATCGCATGTGAAGTTCAAGGAAAAGCATGAGTTGCCTTTCCCCCTGATTGCCGATGTTAACCATGAACTGTTAGAGGCCATGGGCGCCTGGGGCGAGAAGTCGATGTATGGCAAGAAGACCATGGGGACCATCCGCACCACCTTCATCATCAACGAGGAGGGCATCATCGAGCAGGTCTTTGCCGGTAAACAGGTGAAGACCAAGGAGCATGCCGAGCAGATCCTGGCGCTGTAAAACACTGTTCAAGAGAGTATTATAATAAGATAAGATGAAGAAATGGATTTTTCTGGGGTTATGGCTGCTGGGATCGATAGTGGCTCATGGTCAGGAAAGGGCCGGGCAGGTGGACCTGTTCTGTGGCGCTGAACTGAACTATAACGACACGGATTACAGAAGGCTGTATAACGTGCTGATCAACGTGACGCCCGGTTTGAAATGGAACATGGGCCATGGCTGGATGACGGCAGGACAGCTGAGCTATGGTGCCGTGAACTATGGCTATGCCGAAAAGTATGATTATATCAGGCTGGGCATGGCGACGCTGTCGAAGGAGATGGCGTTCTGGGGCAACCAGCACGTGAAGGTGACGGCTGGTCTGTTTAATAGGGAGCGCTACGGTCTGGATGCGCGATGGATGATGCCCATCAACTCGTGGTTGATGGTGCAGGCGAGGGCAGGTCTGACCAACCAGTGGTGGCTGTCGTATGACGAGCAGACATTTGAAGGCAAGAACTGGACGCCGACGGGAATGGTCGGGGCCAACGTGTGGATAGACAAGTGGGCCACGGAGTTCAGATTGAGCGGTGGCCGCTATATCAACAAGGACTATGGCATGGAGGGCGAGGCATACTGTCACTTCAAGCATTGCACGATAGGTGCGTATGTCCAGTGGCATGAGCCTTTCTACCAGAGACTGACGAAAAAGACCTACCGTCATTCGGGAGGCTTCCGCGTGGTGATGATGCTGCCGCCATATAAGAAGTCGGACAAGGATGTGAACATCAGGCCGGCATCAAACTTTAGGTTGACTTACAGTGCTCAGTCTGACGGATTCTCGATGAAGAAGTATCATACGGATCCTGAGGAGAACGAGCGTGAATATCAAATGAATGTACAATGGGGAACAGGTTTGTATCGATAATAGCGGCAGCCTTGCTGAGCGTTGCCGGCGTCCGTGCGCAGCAGTATTATGGCATGGAGGGACTGATCAGTGTGCCGTCGGCCGACATGGATACGGTGACTGTGGCACATCTTGGTGCGCATTTCGTGGATCAGCACATGATTCCCGACAAGATGGTCCTTGACGGAGAGAAGTACAACTCGTGGACAAACTACCTGACGGTGCAGCCGTTCAGTTGGCTTGAGATAGGCTATGGCTATACGTTGATGAAATTCCATCGTGATATGAATCCGAAGGCTGAGGTGGGTTACTACTCGAAAGACCGTTATTTCTCGGCCAGGCTACAGCCTATCAGGGAGAATAAATGGTGGCCTTCGCTCGTGATAGGTGGTCAGGACGTCGTGGGGTCTGGCGATAAGGGTGAATCAAAGAGCAATTACTACAGGAATTTTTATGTGGCAGCGAGCAAGCATTATGAGTTGTTGGGACAACTCGTGGGTGCGCATCTGGCATACCGCAAATGGAAACTGGACTGTAATGACAAATGGAATGGTGTGGTGGGCGGTCTGACCTTCCAGCCCTCGTTCTACAAGCCCTTGCGTCTCATTGGCGAATATGATGGCGACGGCGTGAACGTCGGTGCAGACTGCACCTTGTTCCGCTATGTGATGCTCCAGGCCTCTTTGCAGAAATGCAAGTATTTCTCTGGCGGTGTCTGCCTAAGGGTGCCATTAGTGAGAATAAATAAATAATAAGAAAGAGAGATTGGTGATGAGTGCCAATCTCTCTTTTTTTTGTGTAGTGTTATTTGGAAGCTTAGTATAAAAAGTGTTAAAAAATAGGATGTAAAGCAATATAATGGATTTTAGTGTGTTTTTTATTACAGTGGCATGAAGTCACATAAAAAAATAATCATTTAAAATCAAACAAAATGAAAAAGATTGTTTTAGGCGTATTAATCTGCCTGTTTGCTGTTTCATGCAGCAACGAAACTGAAGACCAAGTGTTGAACAATGAAGAGATGGCACCTGTGAAGGTGCATGTCGGTGGGTTCGATGTGACCCAGGGTGAGATCTCGGAAGCAAGAGAGATGACGAGAGCTGCGGAGGCCGTGGAGAATTACGAAGGCGTGAAGGCACTGACATTGGCATTCTATAAGAGTGATGGCACGGAGCAGTATCAGGTAACACAACTCAGAAACGATATGTCTGGTAAGACTTTTGGAGAGTTTAATCTGGCATTGCCCATGGGCAGCTATACGATGGTGGTCGTGGGCCGTGGCTATTCTGATGGTGATGTGTTCGCACTGACCAGTCCCACTCTGGCCGAATATACAAGTGGTCGTGTACGTGAGACCTTTGTGGCCACGGAGGCCGTGAACGTTACCACAAACACACCGCTGGACCTCAGTGCTACGCTCAACCGCGTGGTGGCCAAGGTACAGATAAACTCAACTGACCTTAAGACTGCTGATGTGTCAAAAATGCGTATCACATTTGCCGCAGGCGGAAAAGCCGTGAATCCTACCACGGGCTTGGCAACAGTCAATACAGGTGTTGTCAACGAATTGACTGGTTCGGGCTCGGTTGGAAATACCACTACAGCAATTACTTATTTGTTCCTGGCCACCGACGAACAGACCATGGATATCACGATTGAGACACTGGATGCGGACGGTAAGGTGCTCTTTACAAAGGTTGTAAACAATGTGCCTCTGAAGCGCAACCGTTTGACGAAATTGACAGGTAAGGTTTATTCGGCAGATGCAAGCTCAACATCGTTCCTCATCAACAGTGACTGGGAACCTGAGAATAATGTTGGCTTCTAAAGTAGGGTGGGGAGAAGTAAATGTGAAAAGATTTTTGACGGTATGCAGTGCGGTACTTGTACTGTTTTCTGCATGTTTGCTGACAGCCTGCGAAAAGACTCTGATAGAGGAAGATAATGAGCAGGGCGAGGCAACGGGCAACCTGAAGGTGAGCGTTTTCCAGATTGGGAAAACGCCCTTCGAGGACCTGACCAGAGGAGAACATGGTGCCGTAACCCGTAGTACGCTGAACGAAGTGGTGACAAGGCTTAATTTCGCCGTGTATGCCATGGACGGCACTCGTCTGAAGCAGGTGAATCAGACCTCGGACAAAGAAGGCTTTGGCACGTGCTCTTTTCAACTGGAGGAAGGAACCTATCAGGTGGTGGTCGTGGGCCACAGCAGTAATGGCAATCCCACGATGACCGATGCCTCGTGCATCAAGTTTACGAATGCGCAGGGCTTCTCGGACACGTTCGTTTATTGTGGCGAGGTGAATATCGAACAGGAACAGGTGGACCAAATGGTGTCCCTCAACCGTGTCGTGGCCATGTGTCGCTTTGTGGTGACTGACGACTTCCCCAATAACGTGCAGAAGATGCGCTTCTATTATACAGGTGGTTCGGGCGCCTTTGACGCCCACACAGGACTGGGCTGCGTGAACAGCAAGCAGGACGTCAAGTTTGACGTGACAGGCGGGCAAAAGCAGTTTGACCTGTACACCTTCCTGCATGATACGGAGGGAACCATCCACCTGATGGTGACTGCCCTTGATGGCAGTGGCAACGAACTGACCAAGCGCGAGTTTGATGTGCCGATGGAGCAGGACTATATCACTTGGGTGTCCGGTTCGATGTTCACGGGAGCAGGGTCTTCGTCCACAACGATTGGTGTGACCATCAACAGTGACTGGGCGGGAGAGACGTTTATAACATTCTAACATAAAAAATACGCCAGAGGGATTGCCCTTTGGCGTATGCTACTAAAAAAGGAACCAGGGAGCGAATCTCTGGTTCCTTTTTGTTACATAATATATCGGGATGCGATAACTGCCAAAGCCATGAGGATAGCAAGGGTAATCATGGCTATTTTGAGCAGTTTCTCGACCTTCTTGCGTGTTTCTATGGCTCTGAGTGAGCGCTGCTTGAAGAGGCTCGCTCCATCTTTCTTGTGATGATGATGGTGATGATGATGTTCCTCAGCCATGGCATCTTTACTTTAAGATGTTATACAACAGTGAGGTCAGCGAGATGAGGATGCTGGTGGCACTGAACCACAGCGTTGTCATGCTACCCACACTTGAGTTCTGAGCCTTCACCTTGTTAGGTTCTACATAGAGCACGTCGTTCTGCTGCAGGTAGTAATAAGGTGAGTTCACGATGTCGGCATCGTTCAGGTTCAGCGTATGAATCTCTTTCTTTCCTGAGGGATCCTTGCGGATGAGCTTCACGCGGTCGCGCACACCGTAGATGGTGAGGTCGCCTGCCTGAGCCAAAGCCTCAAAGATGTTGATCTCTTCGCGTGACACCATGTAGCTACCAGGTCTGGCCACTTCGCCGAGGACTGAGATAGAGTAGCTGGACATGCGTACGGTGACAATAGGATTCTCCTGATCGGCCAGGAAAGGCTTGATCTTCTCCTGAATCACGCGCTCGCACTCACGCTTGGTGAGGCCAGCCACGTGGAGGCGTCCAGCAATGGGGAAGTTGATACATCCTTCGTTGTCAACCAGATAAGGCATCAGAGTACCGCCACCAGTAGTCAACGAACGGCCCTGCTGATAAGCATTCTGCATCAGGAGGTTGAAGGGTAATGACACCTCAGGGTCGGTTGTGTTGACCGTAATGGTGAGCTCGTCCTTCGGCATGATGCGAGCATCATAGAGCACATGCGTTCTTTCGTAGTCGATGCTCTCGCTATTTTGCAGGTAGGCAATATTCTTCACGTTGCCACAGGAGGTTAATAGAGCCACCAGTACGAATACTGTGAAAAAAAGATTTGTCTTCTTCATATTAACTAATAGAGATTTTGTTCAATAATTATGCAGTTTAAAACTGCCACCAGCGTTTTTTGTTCTTTGGGGGTGTGTAATCTTCGAGAGAGGTACGACCCGCTTCGTCAATGAGGTGATGCCACTTCTTGTGATGCGTGATCATGCGATAGATAGTACCCCAGTCGGGCAAACCTCCCAGATTACGATCGTCAATAAAGAGATCGACCTTGAGCTTGCGCGAGAAATGGGGGTTGTTATCTACAGTCTCCTCGGGATAGTCGCGGTTGACGGCATAGAACTCCAGTCCGCGCTCACGGCACCAGTTGACAGCCTCCTCAAGCAGTTCACCCTCACGGACAGACCAGAGGATGAGCTTGTGGCGGTCGCGAACCAGCATCTTAAGCGTCTCAACGGCAAAAGGTATCTCCTCGCCAATCTGAGGATAGCGATGTTCTACAATAGTGCCGTCAAAATCAACTGCAATAATCATATCTTACTTCTTAATACTGTTGTCTTCCTTATTGCTATAGCGAGAATCGGCATAGTTTCCATAGCTGCCGTAGTTGCCATAACCATACTTACCATAGCCATAACGTCCATAGCCGTACTTACCGTAGCCATAGCGGCTGTAACCATAGCGTCCGTACTTACCGTACTTGCCATAGCCGTAGTAGTAGCCATACTTCTTCTTCGACATGTCAACGCCGTTGAGGACGATGCAAGCATTAGGCAGCTTGTTCTCGGTGTGGAGACCGTTGATGATGCCCAGGTTGGCCTTCGGGGTGTAGTCGGCACGGCAGACGAAGCAGCTGACATTGGCATACTTGGCAATCTGCAGGGTATCGGCCACCAGACCAACAGGTGCGGTATCGAGGATGATATAGTCGTACTCCTTCTTCAGGATCTCAATGGTGTCAGACAGGTTCTGACGGGCCAGCAACTCAGTGGGGTTGGGAGGCACAGGACCAGCCAAGAGAAGATCCAGGTTGTCGTTAACGCCAGAGGCAGAGATCTGTGAACGTACGTCCTCAAGAGTAACCTTATTCTTTGCTAACAATGCCGTAGCACCAACCTTACGGTCACTCAGGTTGAAGAGCTTACCCAGGGCAGGCTTACGGATATCAAGTCCGCAGAGGACTACCTTCTTGCCCAGCAGGGCGAATGACACAGCCAGGTTGGCTGCCAGGAAGGTCTTACCCTCACCAGAGGTTGACGAGGTGAAGAGAATCACCTGCTCGTCTTCCTTCATCATGAACTGGATATTCGTACGCAAAGAGCGGAATATCTCGTCAATCTGGTTGTTCTTGTTAGCCTGCACCACGATGCCTGCAACAGACTTAACGCTCTCGCTGGCCACGGGCACATCAGCGATGATGGGCAGGGTGGTGAGTTTCATGACATCGTCACGACCCTCAATACGATAGCGGAAGAAGCTCAGGAGGAAGAGCACGCATAAGGGCAATGCAAAGCCCAGAATAAGTGCTGCGAGCAGGATGATAGAGCGCTTGGGGCTCACCTGACCCATGTACTGGGGCTCGTCAATGAGTTTGCCCTTATCGGCAGTAGCAGCCAGTGAGATACTGTTCTCCTCACGTTTCTGCAACAGCATCAGGTAAAGGCCAGAACGAACCTCCTGCTGACGTCCAATCTCTGTCAGGATACGCTCCTGCTCAGGAGATTTGCCGATACGTGACTGGTACTTGCTGTACTGATCCTGAATGGTCTTGCGCTGAATCTCAGCCGTACGGCGAGCCTGCGTCAAAGCACTCAGAATAGAGTTCTTCAACTGATCCAGTGTGGCTGTCAGGGTCTGCACCTGAGGTGAGTTGCTACTTGCAGTCTGCAGGAAGCGGTTACGCTCCTGTACGCGCTGGTTGTAACTGGTAATCAGGGCAGTAGAGGCAGCATCGGTCATACCTACGTTAGAGGGGATGATGCTATACTGGTTGATGGGGTTGTCCACATACAGACGCAGATAGTCGAGCAACTGAATCTGTGAGGTGGCTTCGGCCAACTTGGTAGAATAGTTGTTGGTCATCTGAAGTGATTGAGTGGCATCCAATTGCAGGTTTACCACCTCGTTGGCTCTCTTATAGTTCTCCAGTCTGCTTTCGGTGTTACCCAGCTCCTCATTGATTTTCTCAATACGCTCGTTGATAAACTCCTCAGTCTTGAGGGCAACCTCGTTCTTGTCGGCATTGGCCTGACGGTTGTAGCAGTTCACCAGGGCTCTCAGGAAATCAATACCACGCTTGTAGTTGGCATCATTAAGGGTGATCTCTGCAATATCGGTCTGCTTTGAGGTAGCAGCCACGTTCATAGCGTTGAGATACTTACGAGCCACAGACAGAGGAGGTACGACCTTTACAATCCATGTGCCTTCAATGCTGTCTGGGGTAGATAAAATGTTTCTTGAGAAAGTCAAAGTACCATAGGCTGTCTGCAAGGTGGCGGGGAGATTCTTAATCTTTGTAGTGAAGCTATGAATGGGCTTGCCATTATTAAGCAGAGAACCTGTCACCTCAATAATCTTTCCATTGCGAGCATACTGCAACTCGATGCTACGCATCTCATCCAGCATCATCTGATCAAAACGTTTGAGGCTGGTACTGTCAATGTCAACATTGATAGGCTGCGTGCCATAAACCAGATTTTTCTTGACATAGCCTTTACGGAAATACTCAGAATAAAGCTTCAGGTCTATCACAGCATCACGAAGCAGGAGGTTTGACTGCAGAATCTCCATCTCGTTCTCCAAACCTACAGAATTGGTCATAAAGCCCAGGTCCTGCATGCTGGCCAGCATATTCGTTGCGTTGCGACGAGTAGCGTTCTTATCTTCCTTGATCAGCATGCGTGCTGACACAGAATAGGTCGGCGCTGTGTAGCGAAGATAAAGCAATGCGCCACACAAGAAAATGAACATGGTAAGCAAGAACCATTGCCAATTCAGTATGAGAGTAGCATAAATGTTTTGAAAGGAAAACCACGACTGGGGGTCGGTTTCTGCATTCAATAACTGCTCGTTTTCAGTAAGGTTTGCTTTCTTTTCTTCTAACATAATATCTTTTTGTTTTTCTTTTGAATTCGTACAATCGGTGCAAAGGTACAAATAATTTCACAACTGACAAAGGATTTTGTAAGAAATATGCGTTTTATTTGTAGAACTTTGCATACCACTCAGCGAAATGACGCAGTCCTTCGCGGAGGGTAATCTTTGGTGTGAAACCAAAATCACGTTCCAAAGCCGTGGCATCGGCATAGGTTGTGGGCACGTCGCCGGGCTGCATGGGAACCAGTTGTTTATGTGCTTCAAAGTCAAAGTCTTGTGGCAGGACACCCGCACGAACAAGCTCTTCCTGAAGGATGTTGACGAAGTCCAGCAGGTTCTCTGGCTGACCACCGCCGATGTTATAGACAGCATAGGGCGGAATGGGCAGACCGTCCTCACCCTTCTTGCGCTCAGGAGCCCCCTGCATCACACGCACGATGCCCTCTACGATATCGTCCACATAGGTAAAGTCGCGACGGCAGTTGCCGAAGTTGTAAATCTGTATGGTCTCGCCCTTTAGCAACTTATTGGTAAAGCCGAAGTAAGCCATATCAGGTCGTCCTGCAGGACCATATACCGTGAAGAATCGCAGTCCCGTTGAGGGGATGTTATAGAGTTTGGAATAGCAGTGGGCCATGAGCTCGTTGCTCTTCTTCGTGGCAGCATAGAGCGACACGGGATTATCCACGCGGTCGTCGGTAGAGAAGGGAACCTTCTTGTTGCCGCCATATACCGAACTGGACGAGGCATATACCAGATGCTCCACGGGATGGTTGCGACAGGCCTCCAGGATGTTGTAGAAGCCAATGAGGTTGCTCTGGATATAGGCATCCGGATTGGTGATGCTATAGCGCACACCAGCCTGAGCAGCCAGGTTGACCACCACGTCAAAGTGGTATTGCTTGAACAGACTGTCAATCGTCTCCTTGTTGGCAATGTCGCCTTTGACGAACGACCAGGTGTTACCCGCCTGGATGTTGTCAAGTTCCTTGAGGCGATATTCCTTGAGTGCAACATCGTAATAGTTGTTCATGTTGTCGATGCCGATGATGGTGGCACCCGTGAGATCGCTCTGAAGGCGCTTGACCAGATTACTGCCAATGAATCCGGCAGCTCCAGTGACCAGGATGGTCTTATTGTTCAGATTAATTTTTTCCATATTTCATGTTGTTATTTTCCATATTTCTCCACGGCCTCATAATAGGTATCGAGGCTGCCGATATCGAATCTGCCGGCACTCATTGGCCAGGCATGCATGGTGGTGTGCTCCACCATATAATGGGCCAGGTTGCCGGGGGCGTCCTTGCCGCAGCCATTCTCTACGGAGTGGCGCACCAGGTCGAGGTCTTTCTTATTATATATATAAAAAGGTGGAACGGCCCAGTGACTCTTCGGCACCTGTGGCTTCTCTTCCATGCCCAGCACCTTGTTGTCAGCATCGAGCTCCACCACGCCTGTGCGCTGCAGCTTCTCTATGGAAGGCTGCTCGTGACACATGATGCAGGATGTCTGCTTCTGCTTGGCAAAGTCCACAAACTCCTGGAACGAGAAGAAGAGCAGGTTGTCGGCCGCTACTACCAGCAGGTCATCGTCAATGTGCAGTTTCTCCATGGCAAAGAGCAAGTCGCACACGGCTCCCAGACGGGTGTCGTTGGTCTCTGTGCCATCGTCAACGATGGTGATGGGCTTGGTGTAGTGCAGGTCCTTTTTCCAGTCTTCAAAGATGCCTGCAAACTTATGGTTTGTGATGATAATATGCTCATCTATCTCGGGAATCTGATCGATATCATCCAACATTCTTCCCAAAATAGTATTCTCACCTATCTTCAGCAATGGCTTCGGGAAGTTCTTAGTCAACTCTCCAAGCCTCGTGGCGTATCCCGCCGCAATTACAACACATTTCATTTTTTTCTTTTTTATTTGACCACGGATGACTCGGATTGATCCGTAAGATCCGTGTTCGCTAAACTACTATTTTTTCTTTTTTATTTGACCACGGATGACTCGGATTGAACGGATTATCTGTGTATATCCGTAAGATCTGTGTTCGTTAAACTACTATTCTTTCTTTTTCAAGTTCATCGGAGTATCCGAAGTTGTAGAGTAAACCAAGCTTAAAGCCTGTGGCATGAAGGTAATTATAGACCTGAGAACGATGAGCGTCATCCAATGCGCTTACCGCCTTCAGTTCTATGATTATCTTTCCATAGCAGACAAAATCTGCTTTGTAAGTTTGTTTTAACTCAACACCATCGTAAGTTATCTTTAGTTCTTTCTCTCGCTCATACGGAATATTGCGTCTCTGGAATTCTATTTCCAGTGCTTCCTGATACACTGCTTCAAGGAAGCCGTGACCAAGCTTGTTGTAAACATGGAACGCAGCTCCGTTGATTGCATAAGTAAGGTCACTGTATAGCAACATATCCGTATTATCCGTTTAATCCGTGTTCGTTAAACAAAACGAGCTCCATCATCCGGCTTTACCCAGAACACCTTGAAGGTATTTTCATATTCTGGGAACTGCTCCAGATAACGCTTGGTGAGCACCTGCTCTATTTCCTCCTTATATGCGGGATTGACCAAGGCGATACATGCACCTTTGAAGCCAGCGCCCGAGAAGCGTCCGCCATAGACACCAGGCAGAGAGCGCATAATCTCGTAGATGGCAATCAATTCGGGTGAACCGCACTCATAGTTGTGAATGCTCGATTCGCACGAGTCGAAACTCAGTTTGCCGAAGAGCTTCAGGTTGCCCGTCTCCCAGGCAGTCACCCCCTGACGCACACGGCGATACTCAGAGTAGAAGTGCTCTGCCCTGCGAGCAAAACGTGCTGGCATGGCAATGCGTGTCTTCTCAAAGGTGGCCTTGGGAATATCGCGAAGGAAAGTCTTGTCGAAAGTCTTGAGGGGCTGCTCGGTGTAGGCCAGCATGTTCCATGCAGCCGTCTTACACTCAAACACACGTAGGTTGTAATCACTGTTCACCAGCGAACGGGTGAGGCCAGAGAAGAAAATGCCGATCTCGAACTCAGGCATCTCGGGGTTGCGCTTGATGATGCGCCAGTCGTTGGAGTCGCAGTCGAGGAACAGCAGACCGTCCTTCTTACCCAGGGCGATGCAGGCCTGGTCCAGCAGACCATTGTTCAGTCCGATATATTCGCGTTCCGCCTCCGAGGCAATCTTCACCACCTCGAAAGGCTGCAGGGTGATATCGTTGGCCTTGGCAAATGCCATCACATAGGCAATGAGCACGGCAGCGCTGGAACTCAATCCGCCCACGGGCAGACTGCCCTGGATGACGCCTTCGATGCCTCGCTTCAGTTCGAAGCGCTTTTTCAAGGCATATTTCGCACCGCGGGCATAGTCGCCCCAGTGTTGTTCCTTCACCTGCGAGGGCGCGTCAATATCGAAGTCCACGACCCCCTCGAAGGTCTTTGACTCGAGGTGTACGTGTCCGTTCTGACTCACATTAAACCACAGGTCAACGCCCTTGTCAATGGCGAATCCTGTCACCAGCCCGTGCTGGTGGTCCACATGCGCTCCCAAGGGGCATACCCTGTATGGCGCGAAGATATGATATAGAAAATTGTTCATTTTGGCCGACAAAGTTACTACATTATTCCGAAACCACCAAGTATTCCATCTTTTTTCTACGCTTAGTCGATGAAACGAGCGGTGAGCTGGCCGTAGGCCTCTATGCGTCTGTCGCGAAGGAAAGGCCACCAGCGGCGCACCTGTTCCGAGCGTTTCATGTCAATATTGATGATGGTCTCAACCTCCTGGTCAGTAGGTGCCTCATAGAGGAGTTCTCCCTGAGGACCAGCCACGAAAGAGGTGCCCCAGAAAGGCACGCCATCCTCGTCGCCCACACGGTTGACGGTGACTACGGGCAGTCCGTTTGCCACGGCATGGCCACGCTGTACCGTCTGCCAGGCCATGCGCTGACGCTCCTGTTCATCCTTCGTGTCGTTGGGGTCGAAGCCAATGGCGGTGGGGTAGATAAGCAGTTCTGCACCAGCCAGAGCCATCAGACGTGCTGCCTCGGGATACCACTGGTCCCAGCAGACGAGTACGCCGAGGCGTCCCACTGACGTGTCGATGGGCTGGAAGCCCAGGTCGCCGGGGGTGAAGTAGAACTTCTCGTAGTAGCCCGGGTCATCGGGGATGTGCATCTTGCGGTATTTGCCCGCGATGGTGCCGTCCTTCTCGAGGACCACGGCCGTGTTGTGATAGAGGCCCGGGGCGCGACGCTCAAACAGGGAGGTCACGATGACCACGCCCAGTTCCTTGGCCAGGGCACCGAAGAACTCAGTCGATGGACCGGGAATCGGTTCTGCCTGGTCAAAGAGGTTGACGTCCTCTATTTGACAGAAATAAAGACCGTTGTGCAGTTCCTGCAAAACGATGAGCTCTGCGCCTTGCTGGGCCAGCAGGCGTATCTTTTCAGCGAGACGCGCCTTGTTGGCGGCGATGTCCGCTGTGTTATGTTGTTGAATGATTCCGACTTTCATTTTTTTGAGATTTGAGGTTTGAGATTTTTACCCTTTTACCTTTTAATAGTACTGCATAGTGCAGCAATGGAGGGAGCCGTGCTGCTTGATGACCGCTCTACAGTCGATGCCAACAATCTCCCTGTCGGGGAAGGCGTCGCCCACGATGTGGAGTGCCTCGGCGTCGAGGTCAGGTTGCGCATAGGTCGGCACAAGAACAGCTCCGTTGATGATGAGATAATTGGTATAGGTGGCTGGCAGACGGTCGCCCTCATCATAGATGGGACGGGGCAGGGGGAGCTTCAGCAGGCGATAGGGACGCCCGTCGATGGTGCGCAGCGCCTGCAGTTCCTGTTCCATGAGAGCCAGGTCAGGATGGTCGTCATCCCCCCCTGTATATAATATGGTGTCATTGGGACAGATGCGCACCAGCGTGTCGATATGTCCGTCGGTGTCATCGCCAATGAGTGAGCCGTGGTTGAGCCATACCACCCGTTCTGCGCCCAGATACGCCTTCAGGCGCTCCTCAATCTCCGCCTGAGTGAGCGGCTGGTTGCGGTGTGGCGCCATCAGACAGCAGGTCGTGGTGAAGATGGTGCCCTTGCCGTCGCTCTCTATCGAGCCGCCCTCAAGGACAAAGTCCAGATGGTCCTCGTAGGTGCCCTTGACCAGTCCCCGGTCGTAGAGGTGACGGTTGATGGCATTGTCGAGCTTCGCCTCGAACTTCTCGCCCCAGCCGTTGAAACAGAAGTCGAGGAGGGTTTTGGGCTGATGGCTGTTGGCTGTTCTTGCGTCCCGTTGGTAGCAAGCGTCCTTCGGCCGAGCGGGCTGTTGGCTTTTGGCTGTTAGCTCTTCAACGGTGATGAAGCCGTGGTCGCGTGCCCAGGTGTCGTTATGCGGGATGTCATCCACGACGAGCAAGGGCTCGCGCTTTTTGATCTCGCGTGCCATCTCCTCATAGACCGCCGTGATCTCAGGCAGGATAGGCGCCCAGTCCGTGTCCTTGTGAGGCCATGTCAGTTGCACCATGCTTTGCGGTTCCCATTCTGCAGGCATTCGTCTTTTCGTCATTCCGATAGCAGGTATTTCTTAAAGTCGTCGAAGTCCTTGGTCATTGGCACACTCTGCTTCTCGCCCTTCATAAAAGCTGCCAGGCGCTCGGGGATGGCTACGTCGATGCCCAGGATATCGTCCACCTTCTCCTTGAACTTGGCCGGGTGGGCCGTCTCACAGAACACGCCAATCTCGCCGGGCTGCAGACTGTCCTCCAGTGCCTGATAGCCACAAGCACCATGAGGATCGAGGATGTAGCCCGTCTCCTGGTAGCACTGGCGCATGGTCTCCTTGATCTGCTCGTCGCTGTAGGTAGCGCCGCTGATAAGTGAGGTGATGCGCTGGTGTGTCTCCTCGGGCGAGAGTTTGCCGTTCTCGCTATAGAGGTTGATGATGCGGGCGAAGTTAGAGGGATCGCCTACATCCATCGCATTGGCCAGTGTCTGTTTTGAGGGTTTAGGATTATACTGTCCCGTCTGCAGGTAGTTGAAGAAGATGTCATTCGCGTTGTTCGCCGCGATGAAACGCTTCACGGGCATGCCCATCTGATGACCGAACAGGGCGGCGCAGATATTGCCGAAGTTGCCCGAAGGCACACAGATGACGATGTCCTCAGGCTGATGGCCCAGGGCAGTGAGCTGCGCCACCGCATTGAAATAATAGAATGCCTGAGGCAGGAAACGTGCCACATTGATAGAGTTGGCCGAGGTCAGCATCATGTGCTGATTCAGTTCTGCGTCCATGAAGGCGTTCTTCACCAGTGCCTGACAGTCATCAAACACACCATCCACCTCAATGGCTGTGATGTTCTTTCCTAATGTCGTGAACTGACACTCCTGGATGGGACTCACCTTCCCTTTGGGGTAGAGCACATAGACATGGATGCCCTCCACGCCCAGGAAGCCGTTGGCCACGGCCGACCCCGTATCTCCCGAAGTCGCCACCAGCACATTGACCATCCCTTTTCTGTTTGCTGCGACAGTGTCGCAGCCTACGGAACCTCCAATGGAACCGCTGCCTACAGCCCCCTTACGCAGGAAATACTGCAGCAGGCGCGCCATGAAGCGGGCACCAACATCCTTAAAAGCCAAGGTAGGGCCATGGAACAGCTCCAAGGAATAGATATTGTCCTTCACCTTGACGGCGGGGCACTCAAACTGCAAGGTGTCGTACACCAGGTCCTGCAATGCATCCAGATCAACATCATCGCCAAAGAAGGCACTCGCCACGTTGAAGGCGATATCCTGGAACTTCATCTTCGGCATGTCGCTGAAAAACTGCTGGGGCAGTTGATGAATCACTTCGGGCATGTAGAGTCCGCGGTCTTCGGCCAGTCCTTTCACCACGGCCTTGCGCAGGTCAGCCACAGGGGCTTTTCCATTCGTGCTATAGTATTTCATATCTTAATTGATTTTCATAAATTCTTGCATAAACTGCTGGAGGCGCAGGAGACCGTAGCCCCCCGAGACACATGACTCCTCATCATAGTTCTCCACCTCGTCCGGCTCTATACCTTTATAATATATAAGGAAGGGCACGGGCTCATTGACATGGATGCGCTGCTCCACGGGGGTGGGGTGGTCGGGCAGGATGGCGATGCATACAGGCTCGCTCATCTGTTCGGTAGCCTCGAAGATAGGTTTGATGAGACGCTGGTCCAGATAGTCGATGGCCTTGAGTTTCAGGTCCAGGTCACCGTCATGACCCGCCTCGTCGGTAGCCTCGACATGTACGAAAATGAAGTCGTCCTTCTTCAGGGCCTCGATGGCGGCCTGTGCCTTTCCCTCGTAGTTCGTGTCGGCCAGTCCCGTGGCGCCGGGCACCTTGATGATGCGCAGTCCGGCATATTTGCCAATGCCCTGGATGAGGTCAACGGCCGAGATGACGGCACCTGTCTTTACCTGTGGGTATTGCTCCATCAGTGTCTGCATCGACGGGCGATAGCCACCGCTCCAGGGCCAGATGCTGTTGGCCTGGCGCTCGCCGCGCTTAGCCTTTTCGATGTTGAAGGGGTGCTGGGCCAGCAGCTCCTGCGAGCGCAGGATGAGGTCGTTGATGAGGGCGGCCGTTTGGGGGGCCGTCAGGCCGCCTCCTTTGTGGGCAGCGACACTGTCGCTGCTTACGGGGAAGGTGGGTGTGCTGTCGCTGCTTACGGGGAAGGTGGGTGTGCTGTCGCTGCCTACGGGGAAGGTGGGGGTGGTGTTGCTGCCTACAGGTTCTTCGGCTTTGACCAGCAAGGGGCGCCAGGGCTTGTTGGGATGGTCGTGGGGCGGGGCACAGGTGATGTGCTTGTTGCCCCCCTTGATGATGAGCAGATGTCTGTACTGAATGCCAGCCACGAACTTCACGCGCTCACAGCCCTGCTGCTCGTTAATGGGTTTTGCCAACTGCTCATTCAGGTAATCGATGAGCACACGGGCATCCTCCGTCTGCAGGTTGCCGCCATTATGAGTGATAATCTTACCATCCTCGAGTGTGATGATGTTACAGCGCAGGGCCAGGTCGTCCGGCTGCATCTCATAACCGATAGAGGCCGCCTCCAGAGGGCCGCGTCCTTCATATACTTGGTTGAGCTCATAGCCCAGAATAGCCGTGTTCGCCACCTCAGAGCCCGGAGGGAATCCCTCTGGCACCGTGATGAGACGACCGGTGCGCCCAGCCTTTGCCAGGCGGTTCATATATTCTGGACGGGCGTATTGGAGGAGGGTCTTGCCTCCCAGGCGTTCCACCTTGTGGTCGGCCATGCCATCGCCGAGGATGATGATGTGTTTCATTTTTTTTCTTGGGTTTTATGGGTCTTATGGGTCCTATGGGTCCTATGGGTCCTATAGGTCCTATGAGTCCTATATCATTCTTAGATATTCGCAATACTCATGATGTTTGCAAAGACGCCCGCCGCCGTCACGCCGGCACCGGCACCATAGCCCTGGATGAGCATGGGGTATTCCTTGTAGCGCTCGGTGGTGAGCAGCACGATGTTGTTCGACCCCTCCAGACCATAAAATGGATGGCGGGGACCCACGGCCTCGAGCGATACGGAGGTCTTGCCACCTTCCATCTTAGCCACGAAGCGCCAGCGCTTCTGCTCCTTGTCCAGTTCCTGGCGACGTGCCTCGAAGTCGGCATCGAGCGAGGGCAGGTTCTTCCAGAAGGCGTCCAGCGAGCCCTCGAAGAACGCGTCAGGCATAAAGAGATGCTTCTCCACATCCTCCTGCTCCACCTTATAGCCAGCCTCACGGGTGAGGATGACCAGTTTGCGAATCACATCCTTGCCGCAGAGGTCGATGCGGGGATCCGGCTCGCTATAGCCCTTCTCCTTGGCCTGGCGGACCGTCTCAGAGAAAGGAATCTCCTTCGAGATGGTGTTGAAGATGAAGTTCAGTGTTCCCGAGAGCACTGCCTCGATGCGCAGGATCTTGTCGCCGGAGTTCAGCAGGTCGTTGATGGTGCCGATGATGGGCAGTCCAGCGCCTACGTTGGTCTCGAAGAGGAACTTCACGCCGCGTTTCATTGCCGTCTGCTTCAGGCGGGCGTAGTTCTCATAGGCCGATGAGGCCGCAATCTTATTGGCTGTGACCACAGAGATGTTGTGGTCGAGGAAGTCTTGATAGAGGCTAGCCACCTGTTCCGAGGCCGTACAGTCCACGAACACCGAGTTGAAGATGTTCATGCCGATGACCTCGCGCTTCAGGGTGGTGATGTCGCTGTCCTGCAACTGCTCGCGGTAGTTGCTCAGGTCGATGCCGTCACGATTGAAGATGGCCTTCTTCGACGAGGCGATGCCCACCACGTTGAGTTTCAGTTGGCGGGTCTCCTTGAGCGTCTCATACTGCGAGCGAATCTGTTCGATGAGGTTGCCGCCCACGGTGCCAATGCCGCAGATGAAGAGGTTCAGCACCTTATATTCCGACAGGAAGAACGAGTCGTGGAGTACGTTGAGCGACTTGCGCAGATACTTGCCATCGACCACGAATGAGATGTTGGTCTCCGAAGCACCCTGAGCACAGGCAATGACACTGATGCCTGAGCGTCCCAGTGTGCCAAACAGCTTACCGGCGATGCCCGGGGTGTGCTTCATGTTCTCGCCCACGATGGCGATGGTGGCCAAACCACTCTCCGCATGCATGGGGAACATGGCGCCCGTCTCAATTTCCTTGGCAAACTCCTGGTTGAGAACTTCTACGGCCTGGGGCGCATCCTCGTCGCGCACACCGATAGAGGTAGAGTTCTCTGAAGAGGCCTGTGACACCATAAATACCGAGATGCCGTTCTGGGCGAGGGTAGAGAAGATACGTCGGTTCACACCGATGACACCCACCATCGAGAGACCCGTGACCGTGATCAGCGTCGTACCGCTGATAGATGAGATGCCCTTGATGGGCTTGGAGTCGTTCTCTATCTTCTGCTTGATGAGCGTGCCCGGATGCTCGGGGTTGAACGTGTTCTTCACGCGGATGGGGATGTTTTTGACGCACACCGGATAGATGGTGGGCGGATAGACCACCTTTGCACCGAAGTTACACAGCTCCATGGCCTCGACATACGACAACTCGTTGATGGTGTAGGCCGTCTTGATGACGCGAGGGTCGGCCGTCATAAAGCCATCCACGTCGGTCCATATCTCCAGCACCTCGGCATCAAGGGCCGCGGCGATGATGGCTGCGGTATAGTCAGAGCCGCCACGCCCCAGGTTGGTGGTCTCATTGGTGTCGCGGTCGCGGGCGATGAAGCCAGGAACCACGGCCACGGCGGCCTGCGCGGCGTTTGCGCCCTGCGTGCCCAGCGCGGCCTGCACTGCCTGTGCGCCCTCCGTGCCCTCCGCGCCCTGTGTGCCCTCCGCACCCTTGCCTGTAGGCTGCGACACTGTCGCAGCACACCCAAAGGCCTGCTTCACCAGCTGGTTGGTCAGTTCGGCATCGAGCACGTGCTTGCCCTGCTTCTTCACCGTGCGGATGAAGTCACGTGAGTTCATGCGCACGCCGCCACGAATCAGGTTCGCCACGATGTGGCTGCTCAGACGCTCACCATAACTCACGATGGCAGCCTCGGTCTTGGCACTGAGGTCATGGATAAGGAAGACGCCATAGTAGATGGACTTCAGTTCCTCAAACAGGGAATTGATGGTGTCGGTGAGCCGCTGGTTCTTGTCCTGCTCTTTGAAGAGCGTATCAATCATGTTCAAATGACGCAGGCGCATGGCCTCGAACTCCTGCTTCCACTGCTCGTCGCCTTGCAGGGCCAGACGAGACGTGGCAATGAGTTTATCGGTGATGCCACCAAGGGCGCTCACCACTACGATGACAGGTTTTTCTTCTGCCTCGACAATGCGCTTCAGACTAAGGATGCTCTCTATGGAACCTACGCTGGTTCCGCCGAACTTGAGTACTTTCATATCTTGTTTTATATAACTAAGGTGCAAAGGTAATTAAAAAATATGAATTAATGACGAGGAATTGCGATTTTTTTGTACGTTTTGAAAAATCCCAAATATTATTCGTTTTTTTATTCAATTAGTCGTACCTTTGTGCCCATATTATGACGAACGAATACCAACTACGCGTTTTGCCGCAGGTTGCGGCCAGCGCAGAAAACTTAAGGAAATATATTGCTGAGGAACAGGGCCTGGCTCTGGGCGCGCTGAAGGCTGTGCGCATCCTGAAGCGCTCGATAGATGCCCGCCAGCGCACCATCTACGTAAACCTCAAGGTGCGGGTCTATGTGAACGAACTGCCCATAGAGGATGAGTTTGAGCGTGTGGAGTATCAGGATGTCAGTCAGCGCCCGCAGGTCATCGTGGTGGGAGCAGGTCCCGGCGGACTCTTTGCTGCCCTTCGACTGATTGAGCTGGGCTTCCGTCCTATCGTGCTGGAGCGAGGCAAGGACGTGCACGAGCGCAAGAAGGACTTGGCGAACATCACCCGCACTCAGCAGGTGGACGGCGAGAGCAACTACTGTTTTGGCGAGGGCGGAGCCGGAGCCTATTCTGACGGCAAGCTCTATACCCGTTCGAAGAAGCGCGGAAACACAGAGAAAATTCTCCGTGTGTTTTGTCAGCACGGTGCTTCGACGAATATCCTGGCCGATGCTCATCCCCATATCGGTACCGATCGTCTGCCCCAGGTCATTGAGGCGATGCGCAACACCATCCTCCGCTGTGGCGGTGAGGTGCATTTCCAGACCAAGATGACGCAGTTGATTATTGGTGGAATGAGGAAGGGGGAGAGTGGAATGTGGAATGAGGAGAGTGGAGAGTGGAAAGTGGAAGGTGGAAAGAGAATAGTTGGTGTGATTGCTGAGGTGCAGCAAAACAATCCTCATTCCTCATTCCTCTCTCCTCATTCCTCATTCCTCTCTCCTCATTCCACCTTCCCCTCTCCTCATTCCACCTTCCCCCTTCCCCCTTCCACAAAAGAGTTCCTGGGTCCCGTTATTTTGGCTACTGGTCACTCCGCCCGTGATGTGTATCGCTATCTGGCTGATGCCAAGATACATATCGAGGCCAAGGGCATTGCTGTGGGTGTGCGCCTGGAACATCCCTCGCAACTGATAGACCAGATACAGTATCACCGTAAGGAGGGTAGGGGACAGTGGTTGCCCGCTGCCGAATATGCCTTTGTGACCCAGGTCGATGGGCGCGGTGTCTATTCCTTCTGTATGTGTCCCGGCGGCTTTGTCATCCCCGCAGCCACTGGTCCCGAACAGATTGTGGTCAATGGCATGAGTCCTGCCAGCCGCGGCACCCAGTGGAGCAACAGCGGCATGGTGGTCGAGGTCAGACCCGAGGATGTGATGACAGGCGATGAGCATGACCCGTTGACCATGATGCACTATCAGGAGCAACTTGAGCGAGACTGCTGGCAGCAGGGCAACATGAAGCAGACGGCTCCGGCCCAGCGCATGGCCGACTTCGTGAATGGCAAGTTGAGCTATGACCTGCCTCGCAGTTCCTATGCCCCGGGACTGGTGTCCTCGCCCCTGCATTTCTGGTTGCCTAAGTCCATCTCCCATCGCCTGCAGCAGGGCTTCCGGACCTTCGGCAAACAGGCGCATGGCTTCCTGACCAACGAGGCCGTGATGATTGCCGTGGAGACACGCACCTCATCGCCCGTGCGCATTGTCCGCGACAACGAGACCCTGATGCACGTCCAGGTGGAGGGCCTCTTCCCCTGTGGCGAGGGAGCCGGTTATGCCGGTGGCATCGTGTCGGCAGGCGTTGATGGTGAGCGTTGTGCAGAGATGTGCGCATTGTATATGGAAAAAAATGGCTAAATTCTTTGTGGGATTCATTTTTTCTTCGTATCTTTGCCACAGAACATAATACTTTACGCTGAAACCTAATTAATCTATATGCTTATGAATAGGGAGGAAAAATTTGTCATCACCATCAGCCGACAGTTCGGCACCGGTGGACACGAGATTGGAGCCGAGTTGGCCCGCAGACTCGATGTGAAGCTGCTCGACAAGCAGATTCTGAATGAGATGGCCCGCAAGTATAATATTGTGGAAGAGGCGGTAGAGAAGATTGAGTCCCGCAACCCCCTGTGGCGCGATGACTTCACCCAGTTCTATCGCTCGTATATGGCCAAGAATGAGTATAGCGGTCAGGAGCACGACCAGACTTCACGTCAGTTGTTCGATGCCCAGGCCGAAGTGATTAAGAGGATTGCGAAGCAGGAATCCTGTGTGATTATCGGTCGCTGTGGTTTCCACATCTTCCGCAATCATCCCAACGCCCTGAAGATCTTCATCCATGCGGATGATGACTGTCGTAAGATGCGTATTGGGCGTAAGTACGATATCTCGGAGAGCGATGCGGCTGCGATGATTGTCGATAACGACTACAGTCGCGAGCTCTATACGAAGACCTATACAGGCAGTGAATGGCAGGATGCCCGTAACTATGACATCTCGCTGAATGTCAAGCAGTTTGGCGTGAACGGTGCCGTTGACTTCCTGATGAATGTAATAGGATGACCCCTGAGCCCTCGAGGCTTGGGGGCTTAGTTAGAACAGATTATGGCTTTTGGAAAATGGATAGGCGGCTATCTTGGATGGAGCGCCTTTGGTCCCTTGGGTGGACTGATTGGATTTGTTGTTGGCGCACTCTTTGATACTGCTACCTCACAAGGCGAGGGCGAGACCCTGCGCCTGGATCAGGAGCAGTCGCAGCAAGGCGACCGCAACAGTTTCTTTATTTCGATGTTGGTATTGGCGGCCTATATCGTCAAGGCCGACGGTAAGGTTATGCACTCCGAGATGGAGCTGGTGCGCGGCATGCTGCGCCAGAACTTTGGCGAGGCGGCAGCCCAGCAGGGCGACCAGATGATGCGCCAGTTGTTCATGGAGCAGGACCGTCAGGGAACGAGTGTCTATCGTGAGCGCATCCGTCAGGCCTGTCAGCAGATTGCCGTGAATGTCGATTATTCCGGTCGCCTGCAGTTGCTCAACTTCCTCGTGATGATTGCCCAGGCCGATGGTCGTGTGGACCAGGTGGAGGTGACGGCCCTGAAAGAGGTGGCCCAGTGGATGCAGATGTCGCCCCAGGAGGTCGATGCCATGCTCCATCTGGAGGGCGACTCGCTGGAGGATGCCTATAAGGTGCTGGGTGTCAGTCCCGATGCCTCGGATGCCGAGTTGAAGAAAGCCTATCGCAAACTGGCCTTGGAGCACCATCCCGACCGTGTGGCCAAACTGGGTGATGACGTGCGCAAGGCCGCAGAAAAGAAATTCCAGGAGATCAATGCCGCAAAAGACCGTATCTGGAAAGCAAGGGGAATGTAAGAGAAACCCACCCCCTCCCGTGCAGGAGGGGAGAAAAGGAAGATGAAAGATGTATGATGTATGAAGAGTCCTGCTATTGTTATTCCTGAGGGGTGCACCGAGGTGCTTTTGCATGCCTGTTGCGCCCCCTGCTCATCAGCCATTGTAGAGTGGCTGCTGAACCATGGCGTGCGCCCCACCATCTTCTATTTTAATCCCAATATCTGGCCTCGCGAGGAGTATGAGATCCGTAAGAACGAGAGCAAGCGCCATGCCGAGCGCCTGGGCATTCAGTGGATTGATGGCGACTACGACCACGCGTCGTGGTGCCAGCGCATGAAAGGCCTGGAGCAGGAGCCCGAGCGCGGTCCTCGCTGTCAGGCGTGCTTCGTGCTTCGCTTGACGGCAGCGGCCCACAAGGCGCAGGAACTGGGCATCAAATATTTCGCCACGACGCTGGCCTCCAGTCGCTGGAAGAGTCTGGAGCAGATAGAGCAGGCAGGCCATCTGGCGGAGCAGTCGGCCGAGGGCGTCGTGTTCTGGGCACAGAACTGGCGCAAGGGCGGCCTGCAGGAGCGCAGGAACCAGTTGCTCAAGGAAAACCAGTTTTATAACCAGCAGTATTGCGGCTGTGAGTTCTCTGCCCGCAATGGTGCAAACACCAAGCCCCTCCTCCGTGCGCAGATGCGCGTGGCCAAGAAGCAGCATCAATCCCAGCTGGCCAAAATGTCAGAAGAAATCGTTGAGCGTCTTCACTCATCTCTCACCTCTCTCCTCCTTCCACCTTCCTCTCTCCACCTTCCTCTTTCCTCTCTCCACCTTCCCCCTTCCACCTTCCTCTCTCCTCCCTCCTCTTTCCTCTCTCCACCTTCCTCTCTCCACCTTCCACTTTCCACTTTCCTCACATACTGGCCTTTGCCCGACGAAGTTGATATCCGTCCTTTGATAGACCAACTGGTGGCAGAAGGAAAAACGGTTGTGCTTCCCAAGGTCACAGGCGATGAAACGATGGAACTGCGACGCTACACCTCGCGTGCCGACCTGCAGGAAGGCGCTTTCCATATCATGGAGCCCGTGGGCGAACCCTTTACGGACTATGACCAGATTGACGTGGCCCTGGTGCCCGGCATGGCCTTCGATGCGGCAGGTCACCGCTTGGGACGAGGGAAAGGCTATTACGACCGCTTCCTCGCTGCCCATCCCCATCTGTATAAGATAGGTGTTTGTTTCCCCTTCCAGCGCGTGGCCGAGGTGCCGTCAGAGGCGCACGACATCATCATGGACGAGGTTATATCATAAAAAACGAGACCCATTATTTGTGAGTCTCGTTTTTTTTGTGTAATTTTGCACCCCAATAATTGCAATTATAGATTTTATGTTTGAAAATTTAAGTGAACGACTGGAGCGGTCGTTCAAGATATTGAAGGGTGAGGGAAAGATCACCGAGATTAACGTTGCCGAGACTCTGAAGGACGTGCGTCGTGCCCTGTTGGATGCCGACGTCAACTATAAGGTGGCCAAGCAGTTTACTGATACTGTCAAGCAGAAAGCTATGGGCATGAACGTGCTCACAGCCATTAAGCCCAGTCAGTTGATGGTGAAGATTGTGCACGACGAGTTGACCGAGCTGATGGGCGGTAAGGCTGCCGAGTTGAAGCTCGAAGGCCGTCCTGCCATCATCCTGATGTCTGGTCTGCAGGGCTCTGGTAAGACCACCTTCACTGGTAAGTTGGCCAAGATGCTCAAGGAGCGTCAGCACAAGAAACCCCTGCTGGTGGCCTGCGACGTCTATCGTCCTGCTGCTATTGAGCAGTTGAAGGTCGTTGCTGAGACAGTGGGTGTGGATGTCTATACCGAGGAAGGCAACAAGAACGTAGTTGAGATTGCCCAGAACGCCATCCGCAAGGCTAAGCAGGAGAGCTATACTGTGGTCATCGTCGATACCGCCGGTCGTCTGGCTGTCGATGAGGAGATGATGAACGAGATTGCCAATCTGAAGCAGGCCATTAACCCCGATGAAACCTTGTTCGTGGTCGATTCCATGACTGGTCAGGACGCAGTGAACACCGCCAAGGAGTTCAACGACCGTCTCGACTTCGACGGTGTGGTACTGACCAAGCTCGATGGTGACACTCGTGGTGGTGCTGCCCTCTCTATCCGCACTGTGGTCACCAAACCCATCAAGTTTGTGGGTACTGGCGAGAAAATGGAAGCCATTGATGTGTTCCACCCTGAGCGTATGGCCGACCGTATTCTGGGTATGGGTGACGTTGTCTCACTGGTAGAGCGTGCTCAGCAGCAGTTTGACGAGAAGCAGGCCCGCGAGTTGGAGAAGAAGATCCGCAAGAACAAGTTCGATTTCAACGACTTCATGAACCAGATCCAGCAGATCAAGAAGATGGGTAATATCAAGGAACTGGCAGGCATGATTCCCGGTGTGGGCAAGGCCATCAAGGATATTGACATTGACGACAACGCCTTCAAGGGTATCGAGGCCATCATCAATTCGATGACCCCCAAGGAGCGTGCCAATCCCGACATCATCAACCAGAGTCGCAAGCTCCGCATCGCCAAGGGCTCCGGCACCAAGCTCGAAGAGGTGAACCGCCTGCTGAAGCAGTTTGACCAGACCAAGAAGATGATGAAGATGGTATCTGGTATGGATAAAGGAAAGATGGCGCAGATGGCTGCTGCCATGAAGAATATGAAGCACTAATATGCTGTTGGCCGTTGGCTGTTAGCATTTAGCCAATAGCCAACAGCTAATAGCCTAAAGCCAAAAGCTAAAAAAAATGACATTAATTGACGGAAAAGCAACAGCAGCAGCCATCAAGGCCGAGATTGCTGCAGAGGTAAAAGAGATCATGGCCCGTGGTGGCAAACAGCCCCATCTGGCAGCAGTGTTGGTGGGCCACGATGGTGGTTCGGAGACCTACGTAAAGAACAAGGTGCTGGCCTGCGAGGCCTGCGGTTTCAAATCGACCCTCATCCGCTATGAGGACGACATCACCGAGGAGGAACTTCTGGCCTGTGTTGATCAGCTGAACAAGGACGACGATGTCGATGGTTTTATCGTGCAGCTGCCCCTTCCCAAGCACATCGACGAGCAGAAGATTATCGAGGCTATTGACTATCGTAAGGATGTGGATGGCTTCCATCCCATCAATGTGGGCCGTATGGCCATCGGTCTGCCCTGCTTCATCTCAGCCACCCCTCTGGGCATCATCACCCTGCTGAAGCGCTATGGCATCGAGACCTCAGGCAAGAAGTGCGTCATCCTCGGTCGCTCAAACATCGTGGGCAAGCCCATGGCCCAGCTCATGATGCAGAAGCAGTATGGCGACTCTACCGTTACCGTATGCCACTCACGCTCAAAGACCCTCAAGGAGGAGTGCCGCGCTGCCGATATCATCATCGCCGCCATTGGCAGTCCTGAGTTCGTCACCGCCGACATGGTGAAAGAGGGTGCCGTCATCGTCGATGTAGGTACCACCCGCGTGCCCGATGCCTCTCGCAAGAGCGGTTTCCGTCTCACAGGCGACGTGAAGTTTGATGAGGTTGCTCCCAAGTGCTCCTTCATCACGCCCGTTCCCGGTGGTGTTGGTCCCATGACCATCTGCTCGCTGATGAAGAATACCCTTGCTGCCGGAAAAAAAGAATACTATCAATAATTTTTTTATCAAGAATTAGAGAGATTTGTCGAAGACCCACGAGTGCTCGCAGTAATTGGAGAATTTTTCAACCTCTGGTTGATTTTTGAATTAATGAGGATTTGAGAATTATTCTTATCTGTCCGACGGACAGATTCTTTTGAATTAATGAGGATTTGAGAATTATTCTTATCTGTCCGACGGACAGATTCTTCTATTAATTCTTTATAATTCAATCCAAATTGTCCTTAAGGACAATATAATTCTCAAATTCTCTAATTCTTGATAAAAAGAATACTTGATAAAAAGAATTCTTGATAAAAAGAAAAATTATTTCTTGATATTAAATCTTGAAAATAGAGATAATGACAGCACAGGAGTGGTACGAAAAGGGCAATGCCTTTCGCAAGGAGTCCAAATGGCACGAAGCCATTAACTGCTATATCAAAGCCATAGAGCTTGACCCTGACAGCCCTGCTGTCGAGGCCAAGCGCATGCTTGATGATATCATGGCCTTCTATTGCAAGGACATGTATAATCCATAGACATCAGGATTTTTTTCCGGGGAAATATGCATAATCCGTAGGCTTCTATAATCCTATGGATTATTTTTTGCCCCCTTTTCGGGTGTAGAAAAAATTTTTTCGTTCGACTTTAAACCATGCATCTGTTCCTGCGTCAAAAAGACAGAAACAGGATAACACAAGTTGTTGATCAGGATAACAAAACGATATTAATAACAAACAAATAAAAAGAAAGGAAAAGAGTTATGAAGAAGATTGCTATTTCAGTGGTAACAATGATGATGGTTACGTTTGGCTACGCCGAGACAAATCAGGGTCACAGAATGATGTTCATGGATCGTCAGCCCGCCAATTACGACATGAGTTTCGACGTCAACCGACTGGCAGCAAAACTGGATCTCGATGCTTATCAGATGGAGGCTGTGCAAGTGATTCAGAACTGCTTCAACGATGAAGTACAGGAAGCCGCCACATCACGAGGCCTTCAGCGCCGTCACCTGGTTCACCAGGCCGTTCGCAAGGACGTTCAGCAGATGCGTCGCGTGCTCAATGAGGATCAGTTTGATACCTACATGATGCTCTTGGGTGCCACACTGAAGAACAAAGGTCTTTAAAAGGTTTTTAAAAGAGAAGATATCGGGGGAGCCAAATACGGTTCCCCCGATGTCTTTTTCTGTGTTTTTCCGCGGAAAAACGGCAAAAAGTAGAAAAAAATAGTAATAAGATAGGGTGTGTATGATTTATTTTTATTACCTTTGCACACGATTACTCGTAGTCGCTTCAATCCGATGCACCGCTGAACGTGTTCACAACTGCTGACGAGAGCGATAGCACACGCCGATGCCGAGGGGCTTTCAGTTCTGAGGAGGAAGGGTGGGTAGCGAGCGATCAGACATATTAAAAAGGCGTTTACAAGCGCTTTGTTCGAGACGAGCTGGAATCTGGTAAATTCAATGCGATTAGAGTCTTGGGCATAGCAGCGGTAGATGTCCCGGGATGTGTTTATACGCATCCCCTTTTCCAGCGTACAGGGTGAAAAGCATCTTGACGTTGCTGAGGGGTACAATATTCATATCGGCGTGGGCTCTGACGTTGTCTGTTCAACTCTAATAGGCATACCAGAGCCTCAGTTCGTGGAATGGACAGCAGTCGTTTCCACGCTTTTTTTATGTCTCAGCCTGGTTGGGCGCACATAAAAAAGATCAAATCAGAAAAGCTCTGGTCCAGAGTAAACGTATGATTGACAAGCAGGACAACCCCGTGTCTGGATACTCGTGTTCAAAATGCGAGCACTCGTTCCTTTTGTCTTCACACTAAACTCTTCACCCATCTCATCAGTCTTTCTTAACTCTTATTCTTTAAGTTGAAAAGAGACGAGATTCTTTGGTATCCCATGTACGTGTCCTATCGTCGCGAGCTGACCGTGAAGCAGGCCCTCGACGATAAGCAGATAGAGAACTATATCCCCATGCGTGAGGTGATCGAGCGCAAAAACAAGAAGATTGTGCAGCGCCTGGAGCCGGCCATCCATAATATGATCTTTGTCTATTCCTGCATCAACACCCTCTCGGAGTTGAAGATGTTCAATGCCGACTGTGCCGCCATGCAGTATATGACCTTCAAGGCCCGCACCTCCGACCAGGCCTCCACCATCATCACCATCGATGAGGCCCACATGCGTCAGTTCATGAAGGCCATGGAGATCCCCGACGACCAGAACCGTCGCACCCTCCTGCCTTACGACGAAGCCCTCTATGGCAAGGAAGGCCGTCGCATCCGCTTCATCCGCGGTGACTTCGAGGGAATCGAGGGCACCATCAAGCGAGTCAACAAGAATCGCTCCCTCATCATCACCCTCAAGCACGTCGGTGTCCTCGTCATCACCATCGATCACGCCGCCGACATCGAGTTCCTCGACTAGCTTTTTTCTATATTTTAGGGTCAAGAATTAGAGAGATTTGTCGAAGACCCACGAGTGCTCGCAGTAATTTGAGAATTTTTCAACCTCTGGTTGATTTTTGAATTAATGAGGATTTGAGAATTATTCTTATCTGTCCGACGGACAGATTCTTCTATTAATTCTTTATAAT
>CACYNE010000050.1 GCA_902775605.1 uncultured Prevotellaceae bacterium | reverse complement strand
GAGAGCGATAGACCAAGGATATGCCTCGACAATACCTGCCAGGGCATCCTGCATCTCAGACAGATAGTTGGAGAAATACGTATCGGCCAACCAAGCGATGCCATAGATAGCTACGACAGCCACCATACCACTTTGCCATACAGGTCCGCCAACGGCCTTTTTCGGCTGGGCCTTGCAGAAGATAATCATCAAGGCTGCTGCTGAGATCATCACAATCTGGATTACTATATTCATTTTCAAAGGCTTACCATCCCAAGATGGCAACAAAGACGGAACAGCTGCAAACATCACAATGACCAGCAGAGCAAAGAGGAAAATAAACACTGCATTCTTGGAATCGCGAGAGATCGTCTTATCAAGCGTTGTTGACGAACTGCCATAGATATAGTCGCGCTGTTCGGGATCCTGGATTTTCTTTTGGAACTCAGGATCCTTATCCAAATCAAGACCACGATGATAAGAGGCTGCTGCTGCTGCCATCAGACCACACAGACAGGCAGGAATAGAAATCATCAGAACACGAGGGATGGTGATATCAAAGCCATTAGCATTAGAAATTGTGACGAATGCCACCACGGCTGCAGCGATAGGCGAACAAGTGATGCCTACCTGAGAGGCAATAGATGCCACGCCGCAAGGACGCTCTGGACGGATACCCTTCTTCAAGGCGATATCACAAATAATAGGCATCAGGGTATAGACCACATGACCCGTGCCAACAAGTACTGTCAGGAAGAACGTACATAATGGTGCCAAGAACGTGATGCGATCAGGATGCTTGCGCAACAAACGTTCGGCAATCTGAATCAGCCAGTCCATGCCCCCAGAAGCCTGCATCACACCAGCACAAGTAACGGCAGCAATGATAATATAAATCACATCGGTAGGAGGCGAACCTGGCTTCATGCCAAAACCAAACACGAGGATTGCCAAGCCTATGCCAGAGATGGCACCCAAGGCCAGACTACCATAACGAGAACCAACATAGAGCGCCAGCAAGACTACCAGCAGTTCGATAATCATCAGAATCATAATATTTGTTTTAGGTTATTTGCCTGCAAATATAAACAAAAAAAAGATTCTGTGCAACAAATTTGCACATAAAAACATTTGTCGCCCGCAAAGTATTCACTTTACAGGCGACAAACGGCAAATCTTATCAATACTATTTAGGCCTCTCCCTTACCAGAACCGAAAGGAGCAATGGTACGAGGACCTTGCTGTGACTCAGGCATCTTGATGGGGCCAAACTGACGTTCATAACGCATGATATTCTCCTGAAGAGCACCCAGCAGACGCTTGGCATGCTCTGGAGCCAAGATGACGCGACTACGCACCTGAGCCTTTGGCAGCCCTGGGAGCATACGGGCAAAATCGAGGATGAATTCGCTGGAGGAATGAGTGATGATAGCAAAGTTTGCATACTCACCTTGTGCCTTATCAGGCGTTAACTCTATTTGCAGACCTTGCTGCTTCTGTTCGTTTTCGTTCATTGCTTCTATTGGTTTTTTCGTTAATTGCTGAGCAAAGGTACTACATTTTCCCGAATCACACAAGTAACAAATGCTAATAAATGCCAAATCACTAAAAAACGCCGAATAGTTTATTATGTTCAAACATGTCAACTACTCTTTGTTCCACAGACGTGCGACGAACTATCTCGTTTTTATTCCAGAACACGGAGTCATAACCTTGTTTATCTATCACCTCTTGAATTTTTGCATCAAACTTCATTTTAGCCTTTCGTTTCTTGAAAAGACGCTGAAAGAAGTTGGTGCTTTTCACATTCTCGTTCATACTCAGATTAAAGAGTGTAGAACGGGTGGTTATCTTCTGACCCTCAAAGACATGAAACGACTGCACAAAGGCTGACTGAACTTCTGGGAAACCACGTTCTTCGGTTAAATTGATATCAAACAAGAATGTGGTGGGGAGCATATAATGGTTATAAACTTTTATTCCTCTCACTTTTGGAACACGCGTCACCACCCAAAAATTGTATCCTTGACCTACAATACGTCGCAGATGTAACGTTTTCTCGTCAACAAAAAGTGTAGCACCTATGATGGCAAACGCCGAGACTTTTTCGGGCTTGGGGAAGAAGTCGATGACAAAAATACGGTTGCCATCTTCATCAATGACTCGATATGAGCAATTATAGTACTTTTCATAATTACGAAAGAGAGGGACACAATCGACATCTCTTGACGGCGATGCGTAAGTGGCGGCCACTTCGAGTTCCGAAAAAGTAAAGAAGTTACCAAAGTAAGAATAGAAATGAGCTGAGTCAGGAACGATACCAGCATAACGGCCTGTCATCAACCGCAAGTCGTGGAGCGCCACCCCTGATCCACCATCAAGGAAAGCTTCCAAGAACTCATAACAGGTACTGTCAGCAAATGCCGTCTGACGATAGAAGAACTCGGATGTCTTATTCTTATGCATGCGCTTTTGTTTAAGCGTCTCCTTACAAATCTTATTAATGAGAGGTTTTACAGGCAAAACAACGACATCTGGCAACAAATGCTCGTGAGGCTTCAGAGCCACGATACCTTGCATCTGAGATGCTTTGATAGTCATATTGCTATAGCCAACATAGCTAATACGCAAGATATCGTCAGGCTCGCAGTCTATAACGAACATACCGTCAAGGTTCGTAATAGTAGATATCTGCGGACTCAAATACACACTGGCAAAAGGCAAGTGATCATGAGTCACAGCATCAATCACAGTCGCCTCAAACCGCATAGTTTGAGCGCCAGCCACCAACTGAGTCCAAAACAGGGCCATAGATATAAGTAGACGATTCATCATAGTTTATCAGAATATTCGCTCTCTCGTAATGTTTTGTCACTCAATCTCATAGGAACACATCGTAATGAGCAATCGGGTTCTTTCTCAACAGTATCTGCATAGCGTCCCTGAGCCCTATAACGACGCCCCTGATAGGTAAAAACAAAAGAGAAGTCGAACTGCAACGTATCACCTTTTTTCTTTTTGCAACTCAATTTACCAGTCTCCACCTTCTCGCGTTTCAGTTGTCCACGTTTGGTCACGAAAACTTTGTTCAACTTAAGGGCATCCTCTGGAGGTGCTACATAGCTCAACTGCACATTGAGATAAGCCGAATCTGCCACCGCAGACTGCAGACTGACGCTTCTGCTCTGTTGAGCAGAAACATCAAAGACTGTAGCCATCAGAATGGCAAGGATGAATAGCACCTTCTTCATTGGCTGTTCATAATGGGTTGACCGTTGGCTGTAATCCCCTCTGCAGACACGGAAAGACGACGACTGAAGCCATTGTTAAAGAACTCTATGTGCGCACGACCATTTGCATCAGTCCTCACCTGCGGGTTCCAATAGACCGTACGACGATAGTCTGTTTCATCGGGTTCAGGCTCCCAATCGTAATCAGGGTTATAAAACTCTGCAGGCCTGGTTAATCCCTGAAAATTAATACGGAAGCCCATGAAATCGGGCAAAGGATGATTGTTACTATATGTGCTATCCGTAATAAAATTGAATACTGAGGTAACTGGCATATATGTATTTCCCGTAGGGAAAATGCCTTCATGATATCGACCTCTCTGATGGGTCAGTTGACGATTATCAACATCAGCATATAGTCGCAACTCTTTGAAGTTCTCATTGACTGGGAACATACGAAGTCCATTGGGCAGCAGTGCTTCAGTACCTGCAACAGCCTCTGAGAATCTAGGAATCGTTCCATCAACGTTTGCATCAACATAAACTTCATTCTTTCCGTCGAGTCCAAACACATAAAGCATCTCTGACAGATGAGAAAAATACGGACGGTCTTCCAACTCTTGCGTCACCCTCGGTATCCATTGATCAAGCGCAGGGTTGCTTTCATTGGGATGCAACATCAAGCCAAGATTACCATCATTTTGTATCTCATTGGCCATCCAAGCATAGTCTTCACCCATCATACGCCGCGCATAATCATCATTTGCAAGGCTATAAGTATGTTGATAAGTCGTATTAGTACGGAATTTGAACGTCTGAATATCGCCAAAGATATTACACAACCAAGCCATCATTTCCTTCACATTCATTACTGATGCAGGCGTAGCTTTGCTCAATTCAATCCAACGACGGTTCGCTACCTTATGGACATTCGGCAGGGTATATGTCCTGCTAATGTTATCGTAAGCAATTCGCTGCTCTGCCTCTTTTGAATTAACAGCCATATACCCATATCGGAAAATATCACGGTCAATAGGATCAGTCAAAGCAGCTGTCTCATAATAGTCATAGTTCTTGGGCAGTGGCGAATACTGGTTGAGCGGCTCCATACGTTTTCCTATCATAAACAGAGGTCGCTTGATGGTGTTCCAACGGAAATTATGCCCGATCACCCCACCTTTCGTTGGACCGATTTCTTCAATACTGCTCTTGTTGAGCATCAAAGCTATCTGCCCCTTTCCATAGAAAGGCTCCATATTAAAGCGGAAAGTGCCTGTAGAGTCAATCTTGGTTTCACAGTCCAGAATAATCAGCTCGGGTTTCACAAAACTATCAAGAGAATGGTCTCGTGCCACCGTATCTCCCTCTATATAAAGTTCCGAATATACCCAATACGGTTTATTCTCCTGCAGTTTCCAGTGAGTGCGGGCATTATAATCATTATCATCCCATACGCGAGCGGCAAACGTTAAGCCTCGCTCAACAGCAAGCATTGGTTCAAAAGAATCACCACTCATCATCTGTTCATAGTCATAGCGGGTCCAACCCTGCACCATCAGCAACTGATCAAGTGCACCCCGATGCTCGGCATCATCAGATTCGAAGTAATACTCTGGATGAGGAATAAAGCCCTTCACTTCCGATGAGAGCAACAAGTATGTCAGCACTGTATTATCGTCGTAGGTTTCTTCACGGGATATACCATCAGTAACCGCTATCGAGAAATCATGCTCTGCCCTGACAGGACGACCAGCACTATCAACTAGCTGATAGTCAAGAGTCATCTTTTGATAAGGTTCCAAACTATCTGCCTGCCAGGTTGAGGTAGCAGCCAATAGTTTATAGCCATCCATATCGTGGTTGTTGACAAAGACCAGTCGCTGAGCCAACACCTTACCATCACTGGTAAAGAGGGTCACCACATTAACACCGGTCTGTAATGAATGTTTGTCTATCAAGGTTACGGCGGTCAGATCACTCTCCAAGTCCACCATATCATAATAATAGGTGTGTCCACGCGAGGTGACACTCAGTCCCAACTGTTGTCCCGGTGTCTTGGCATTACGGGCAATAATGGCCTTCATCTGGTCAGTATTAGAGAAGACGCAAAGTGAATAGCCACGCTTCTTGGGTTTTGGCAGCGGGAAAGTATAGTCCTTACCGTCATAGGTCACTTTCAGTTCCAAGCCTTTCAGGAGGTCCTCGGAATCCAACGAGTCAGGAGTCACGGCAAAGACGCCACGACCGGCATAGTCTGTCTTGAACCGTCCTATCGTCTTGCCACGACGAACCAGCTGTCCTTCCACATTCAGAGTACGTCCTTCTGAATCGTGAGCCTGATAAGCTATTCGGCCCTCCACATCTCGAATCAGATTTCCGCCCTCGGGATAGAAATCAATCATCAAATGATCTTTCTCTTTATCGATTGTTGAAGAGGTGGCCTTAGCAAGTTGAGGCATACGTCTCTGGTAGTAATTTCCATTATCCACAGGTTCATAGATAGGAAACACACGCGAAAATACTCCTGCATTACCTTTCATATAACGAAGTACACGCTCACCCCACTGACGACGTGCCTGGCTGGAATGCATGCGGCGCCATCCATGAGGGTCACCCGTGGTGAAGTTCAGCATCCATTGGGTATAGGCACGAACCTCATAGAAGCCAGCATTCAATGTGTCCTTCAACACAAAAGAGCCATGAGCCTGTCCATTCTCAATAACCAGCTTCTGGGTCTCAATAGGATAGCCAATGGGATTGAGCAGCTCTACATATAGGATGCGACTGATATCCGTGTGGTGCAGATTATCATCACGCACCACATAAGCCTTAAACCATATATTCTCACCTTTATAATATGAGGTGTTGTCAAAATGGACATACACGCGCTCGGTAGGGAACAACTGCGAGAAACGCTCAAAGTTTTCTTGCCGCGATAACAATAAGGAGTCTTGATCAACATCGTCAGCGAATGTCAATATGAGGCATGAAAGCCAGACAAACAATGTAGAAAAAACTTTTTTCATATGTTCAACATTTTATTGATTTCTGCTGCAAAAGTACTTTTTTTACGCTTTACAGCCTCACATTTCACTTCACAAACACTTCACAACCACTTCACAATGTCTTCACAAGACCTTTCTCACAGGGAAAAGTCGTAAGAACTGATTCAGTTCATCGGCCGAGCCCTCCTTGTCGAACATTTTCTGATAAAGACGTTTTCGCTGGTTGGTGATGGCCTGCTGTGTCTTACAAAGGATGATGGCGATTTGCTGGTTAGTGAATTCTAATTTCAACAACTGACACGTCTGCAACTCTTGTGGCTTGATGGCAGGATAGAACGCGCTCAGTTTTTCGGTAAATCCATCAGCGTTCTCATTGAGATAGGCAATAATCTCTTCCCATTGTTCTGGGCTCACGCTCTCCGATACCAATATCTGGCGATAGAGTCGTGTATTACGAAACTGCTCTACCAATTGCTCCTGACAACTACGAGCACGATTGACCTGGGCCTGACGCTCTGCCTCCTGCTGCTGTCTCAACCGAGCAATACGTCTTCGAACATAGACAATAACGAAAGCCAACAGCATGATAGCTGCCACGACAATTACCGCCATCAACTTATAGAGCCGATAGTTCTCACGCTCAACATCCAGTTGACCGCTCAGCGAGCTCACCAGGTTAGCATTCTTCTCCTGCATCTGCAGTTTGGCCGAATCAACCAAGGCAGCACATTCCTGCGCATAGCCATAGGCCAGTTCCCAATCATCAGCCTCACTGGCCAACTCGCCAAGATACATGGCAGCAGAAGCGCGACTATTCACATTATCGGTCTCCATGCATCTCTGGAAGAAAAACTCTGCCGAATCAGTGACACCCATCTCTAAATAGAAACGACCAGCCACCAGGCATGACGGGCCTGACTGATGATTCCTTGCCAACTGAGACACCAACCCGCGAGCATCATCAGCACGATCCAGTGTCATTAACAGGGATATATATTCAGGATAAACATAGAGCTTCAGACTATCAACTGATGATGTCAAAATGAGACTATCTGCTTTTTCAAAACAGCCTAGGGCCGCTTTCGACTGATGTTCGGCACGAGACAAACGTCCCAAGTCACGCAATACCAGCACTTGTTGGGTGACATCATTCTGCTCATTTGCCATCTGCCAAGCCTGCTCAAGATAAGCACGAGCCTGCTGCATATCATGCTGACTCATTGACAAATGTCCCAACTCGCACAAAGCCTTCACCACGTATTGAGCATCATCGTCTGCTTCTGCGGCTAAAAGATATTCGCGCATAGCATCCGCCACACGATTCTGTTCTGCCAACATCTCTCCACGCTGATATCGGGTCTGCGAACCATCATCAGCAGAACATGCCACAAAGAAAAGAACTATAATAACATGTATAATAGTCTTTATCTTACAAATTACATCATCAAAATGCATGAATAGCAATATTTATCAGCTCGCAAAGATAAACAAAAAAAGCCGAAAGTACAAGACTTCCGGCTTTTTTTTTACATCATATTACGAATTAGTTCTCTTCGAGTACTGCCTCTTCTGCGAAGTCAAGCACATTCTTGCGATTGGCCTGCATGCGCTCGTACTCTTCCTTTGAACCAACAATAATCTTCTCGAACTCGCGAAGACCAGTACCGGCAGGAATCAGGTGACCGCAAATCACGTTCTCCTTCATACCCTCCAGATGATCCTGCTTGCCACGGATAGCAGCCTCGTTCAGTACCTTGGTTGTTTCCTGGAACGATGCAGCCGACATGAACGACTTGGTCTGCAATGCAGCACGAGTGATACCCTGCAGAATCTGGGTAGATGTTGCGGGCACAGCATCACGCACCTGAACAACTCTCAAGTCGCGGCGTTTCAGAGAGGTATTCTCATCACGCAGACGACGAGCAGTCACAATCTGACCAGCCTTCAGGTTCTCAGAGTCACCAGCATCGGTAACCACCTTCTTACCCCAGATACGATCGTTCTCCTCAGCGAAGTCGAGCTTATCAACAATCTCCTGCTCAAGGAATGAGGTATCACCGGGATCATTAATCTGCACCTTACGCATCATCTGACGAACGATAATCTCGAAGTGCTTATCGTTAATCTTGATACCCTGCAGACGATACACGTCCTGGACCTCGTTCACAATATACTCCTGAACAGCGGTGGGACCCTTGATGGCGAGGATATCGCTCGGGGTGATGGCACCATCTGACAGAGGTGTACCTGCGCGCACAGCGTCGTGCTCCTGTACCAGGATCTGCTTTGACAGAGAAACGAGGTACTTGCGCTGGTCGCCAGCCTTAGAGGTTACGACGATCTCACGGTTACCACGCTTTACCTTACCCATGGTCACCTCACCATCAATCTCAGATACGACAGCAGGGTTAGATGGGTTACGAGCCTCGAACAACTCGGTAACACGAGGCAGACCGGCGGTAATATCACCACCCTTGGCAGCAGCACGAGGAATCTTCACGAGGGTCTCACCAGTCTTAACAGTCTGGCCATCCTCTACGACAACGTGACCACCCACAGGGAAGTTATAGGTTCCGACCTTCTCACCATTAGCATCGATTACATCACAGGTAGGCACCTTGGTCTTATCCTTAGACTCAGTAACGATCTTTTCAGTCAAGCCGGTGGTTTCGTCAGTCTCGGCACGGAAGGTAACACCCTCAATGACATCATTAAACTTCAGTGTACCTGCATACTCGGTAACGATAACGGCGTTGAAGGGGTCCCACTGGGCAATCTTTTCGCCCTTGCTCACGACATCACCATTCTTAAAGTAGAGTGATGAACCGTAAGGCAAGTTGACCGTTGACAGGACAATCTTCGTATTGGGATCAACGAAACGCATTTCACCCAGACGGCTGACAACCATCTCGCACTCGCGGCCATCCTCATCGAACGGAACGGTACGAACCTCTTCGAGCTCGATGCGGGCAGACTCGTACTTACATACGATGCTGGCGTTGGCAGCTGCGTTGGCAGCCACACCACCGGCGTGGAACGTACGCAGAGTCAGCTGAGTACCAGGCTCACCAATAGCCTGAGCGGCAATCACACCGACAGCCTCACCCTTCTGAACCATGCGGCGGGTAGCCAGGTTACGACCGTAACACTTGCGGCATACACCCTTCTTAGACTCACAGGTAAGTACCGAACGGATCTCAACCATCTCGATCTCTGCCTTCTCGATCTCGTCAGCCAGAGTCTCAGTAATCTCCTCACCAGCAGGAACAATCACATCACCAGTCTTGGGGTTCACCACATCGTGTACGCTGACACGACCGAGGATACGCTCAGACAGTGAAGAGATGATCTCGTCACCACTCTTCAGAGCAGTGCACTCCAGACCACGCAGTGTACCACAGTCTTCCTCGTTGATAATCACATCGTGAGAAACGTCAACCAGACGACGGGTCAGATAACCAGCGTCGGCGGTCTTCATAGCGGTATCAGCCAGACCCTTACGAGCACCGTGAGTAGAGATAAAGTACTCCAGCACGGACATACCCTCCTTAAAGTTCGACAGAATTGGGTTCTCAATAATCTGGTGTCCCTCGGCACCGGCCTTCTGAGGCTTAGCCATCAGACCACGGATACCTGAGAGCTGCTTAATCTGGTCCTTACTACCACGAGCACCTGAGTCAAGCATCATGAATACAGCGTTGAAGCCCTGGTCGGCCTCGGTCATCTCCTTCATCAGGATGTTACCGATATCATTATTGACGTGCGTCCAGGTATCAATAACCTGGTTATAACGCTCGTTGTCAGTAATGAAGCCCATGTTATAGTTGTCAGTAATCTGCTGCACCTCTTCATTACCCTTGGCAATGAGTTCTGCCTTCTCCTTCGGGATGATGATATCATCGAGGTTGAACGACAGACCTGCCAGATAAGCCATGCGGTAACCCAGGTTCTTAATACCATCGAGGAACTCGCAAGCCTCGGCGAAACCAACATTCTTGATAACGTCGGCAATGATGTCACGCAGAGATTTCTTAGAAATAACTTTATTTACATAGCCCACCTCGGGAGGAACGATGCCATTGACGATGACACGACCAACAGAGGTCTCTACCTGATGACGAACCTTAATGCCGTCAACCACGTCGTCAACCATCACCTTCACCTGAGCGTGCAGATCGCACTTACCCTCATTGTGAGCAATGATAGCCTCCTCAGGACCATAGAATGACAGACCCTCACCCTTAGCACCTGGACGAATCTTGGTGATATAGTACAGACCAAGCACCATATCCTGTGAAGGCACGGTGATAGGAGCACCATTGGCAGGGTTCAGGATGTTATGGCTCTGGAGCATCAGCAACTGAGTCTCGAGGATAGCCTCGTTTGACAGAGGAAGGTGCACAGCCATCTGGTCACCATCGAAGTCAGCGTTGAACGCGGTACAAGCCAGTGGGTGCAACTGAATAGCCTTACCCTCAATGAGCTTAGGCTGGAAAGCCTGAATACCCAGACGGTGCAGTGTAGGAGCACGGTTCAACATAACGGGATGACCCTTCATCACGTTCTCCAGAATATCCCAGATAACGGGCTCACGACGATCGACAATCTTCTTAGCCGACTTCACGGTCTTCACGATACCGCGCTCGATGAGTTTACGGATGATGAATGGCTTATAGAGCTCGGCTGCCATCAACTTAGGCAGACCGCACTCACCCATCTTCAACTCAGGACCAACGACGATAACCGAACGGGCTGAGTAGTCAACACGCTTACCGAGCAAGTTCTGACGGAAACGACCCTGCTTACCCTTCAGTGAGTCAGAGAGTGACTTCAAAGGACGATTAGAATCGCTCTTCACAGCACTTGATTTACGGCTGTTGTCAAAGAGTGAGTCAACAGCCTCCTGCAGCATACGCTTCTCGTTACGGAGAATCACCTCAGGAGCATGAATCTCCATCAGACGCTTCAGACGGTTGTTACGGATAATCACACGACGATAGAGGTCGTTCAGGTCTGAGGTAGCGAAACGGCCACCATCCAGGGGAACGAGAGGACGCAGCTCAGGAGGAGTAACGGGGATAATCTTCATGATCATCCACTCGGGGCGGTTAATGCCCTTCTCCACTGATGAGCGGAAAGCCTCTACCACCTGCAGGCGCTTCAGAGCCTCGTTCTTACGCTGCTGCGAAGAGTCCGTGTTGGCACGGTCACGCAACTCGTAAGACAGCGAGTCGAGGTCGAGCTGCTGGAGCAACTCATAGATAGCCTCGGCACCCATCTTGGCAACGAACTTGTTAGGATCGGTGTCATCCAGATAGTAGTTGTCCTCAGAAAGCTGATTATCCAGAATATCATTGTATTCCTCCTCAGACAGAAGGTCATACTTCTGTGAGCCCAGCAGAGGATTACCCTCAGCATCCTTGCGTCCCTCCAGCGCACCTGGCTGGATGACGATATAGCGCTCATAGTAGATGACTGCGTCGAGTTTCTTTGTAGGCATACCCAGCAGATAGCCAATCTTATTAGGCAGACTGCGGAAATACCAGATATGAGCTACGGGAACGACCAGCTCGATGTGGCCGCTACGCTCACGACGTACCTTCTTCTCGGTCACCTCAACACCGCAACGGTCACAAACGATTCCCTTATAACGGATGCGCTTGTACTTTCCGCAGGCGCACTCATAGTCCTTGGTAGGACCGAAGATACGCTCGCAGAACAAGCCATCGCGCTCGGGCTTGTAGGTACGGTAGTTGATGGTCTCTGGCTTGGTAACCTCACCAAAAGAACTCTCAAGGATCTGCTCAGGTGAAGCGAGACCAATGGTAATCTTGGTGAAATTATTCTTTGTCTTTGAATCTTTCTTGAAAGCCATATTTCAATTATTCTTTTTTACTTTTTTACCTTATTACCTTTAATCGAGGGTTACACTCAGACCCAAGCCACGGAGCTCGTGCAACAGCACATTGAGTGACTCAGGAATACCAGGAGTAGGCATGGGCTCACCCTTTACAATGGCCTCATAAGCCTTAGAGCGACCAACGGTATCGTCTGACTTGATGGTCAGGATTTCCTGAAGCACGTGGCTAGCACCAAAGGCCTCCAGTGCCCAAACCTCCATCTCACCAAAACGCTGACCACCGAACTGGGCCTTACCACCAAGAGGCTGCTGAGTAATGAGGCTGTACGGACCGATAGAACGGGCGTGCATCTTATCCTCAACCATGTGACCAAGTTTCAAGAAGTAAGTGATACCAACGGTAGCGGGCTGGTCGAAGCGCTCACCAGTCTCACCATCATACAGGTGGGTAGAGCAGAGACGAGGCAGACCTGCCTTGTCAGTCCAAGCAGCCAAGTCGTCAAGCTTAGCACCATCGAAGATAGGAGTAGCAAACTTCACGCCCAGGCGCTTACCAGCAGCACCGAGGATAGCCTCGAAGATCTGACCAAGGTTCATACGAGAAGGCACACCCAGCGGGTTCAGTACCAAGTCAACGGGACGACCATCCTCGAGGAATGGCATATCCTCCTGACGTACCACCTTAGAGACGATACCCTTGTTACCGTGACGACCGGCGAGCTTATCACCTACACCAATCTTACGCTTCTTGGCAACATATACCTTAGCCATCTGCAGGATGCCAGAGGGCAGCTCGTCACCGATGGTGATGGCAAACTTCTTACGCTTCATCTCAGCATCGAGCAGCTTGTACTTCTTCATATAGTTGATGATGAGCTGACCAATGAGTTCATTCTTATGCTCGTCATTTGTCCACTTGCTGGTCTGGATGTCACCATACTCCAGGTTCTTCAGGTTGGTCATCGTGAACTTAGAACCCTTAGAGATGATCTCAGCGCCAGTGTAGTCCTTCACGCCCTGTGAGGTCTTACCCTTGGTGAGCTCCAAGAGCTTGTCAACCAGGATATCCTTCAGGTCGTCAACCTTTGCCTGATACTCGTCATCAATCTTAGCCAGCACAATCTTATCCTGCTGCTTGGTCTGACGGGTCTTGATGGCACGGGCGAAGAGCTTCTTGTCGATAACGACACCAGTCAATGAGGGATTAGCCTTCAGTGAAGAGTCCTTCACATCACCAGCCTTGTCACCGAAGATGGCACGAAGCAGTTTCTCCTCAGGAGAGGGATCGCTCTCACCCTTAGGTGAAATCTTACCAATCAGGATGTCGCCGGGCTCCACACGAGCACCAACACGGATAACACCGTTCTCATCCAGATCCTTGGTAGCCTCTTCGCTCACGTTAGGAATATCAGAGGTGAATTCCTCAACACCACGCTTGGTCTCACGAACATCGAGTGAGTACTCATCCACGTGAACAGAGGTCAGCACATCCTCACGAACGATACGCTCGTTCAGCACGATAGCATCCTCATAGTTGTAACCCTTCCAAGGCATGTAAGCCACCAGCAGGTTACGACCCAGAGCCAACTCACCGTTCTCAGTAGCATAACCCTCAGTCAGGATATCACCCTTCTTCACACGCTGGCCCTTGTTACAGATAGGACGCAGGTCGATAGTCATGTTCTGGTTGGTGCGGCGGAACTTCGCAATACGATACTCCTTCAGAGCAGGCTCGAAGCTTACGAACTCCTCATCCTCTGTGCGATCATAGAGGATACGGATGGTTGTAGCATCCACATACTCGATGACACCATCGCCCTCGGCAGTAACCATGGTGCGAGAATCCTCACACACCTGCTTCTCAATTCCGGTACCCACGATAGGAGCCTCGTTGTGGAGCAGGGGCACAGCCTGACGCATCATGTTAGATCCCATCAGTGCGCGGTGAGCGTCATCGTGCTCCAAGAAGGGAATCAGAGATGCAGCGATAGAAGCAATCTGCTGAGGAGATACATCCATGAGGTTCACCTCTGTGGGAGGAACAACAGGGAAGTCGGCATCCTGACGGCACTTAACCACAGGACGGATGAACGTACCGTCATCGTTCAGAGGTGCATTACCCTGACCGATTACAAAATTCTCCTCCTCCTCAGCAGTCAGATATACGATATCATCGTTATTCAGATTGGCAATACCATTCTCCACCTTACGGTAAGGAGTCTGGATAAAGCCAAGCTCATTAATCTTAGCATACACACAGAGCGAAGAAATCAGACCGATGTTTGGTCCCTCAGGACTCTCAATAGGACAGAGACGTCCGTAGTGTGTGTAGTGTACGTCACGCACCTCGAAACCGGCACGCTCACGAGACAGACCGCCAGGACCCAGTGCAGAGAGACGACGCTTGTGAGTCACCTCGGCCAGGGGGTTGGTCTGGTCCATGAACTGTGACAAGGGGTTGGTTCCGAAGAACGAGTTGATGACACTCGAAATGGTCTTTGCGTTAATCAGGTCCATTGGGGTGAACACCTCGTTGTCACGCACGTTCATGCGCTCACGGATGGTGCGGCTCATACGGGCCAGACCAATAGAGAACTGGTTAGACAGCTGCTCACCTACGGTGCGAACACGACGGTTAGACAGGTGGTCGATATCATCGACAGCAGCCTTCGAGTTAATCAGCTGAATGAGATACTTAATAATCTCAATAATATCTTCCTTTGTCAGGACGCGAACATCCATCTCGGTGTCGAGACCCAACTTCTTATTAATACGGTAGCGACCAACATCACCCAGATCATAACGCTTGTCAGAGAAGAACAGGTTCTGAATCACCTCACGTGCGCTGGCATCATCAGCAGGATCAGCATTACGCAACTGACGATAGATGTAGAGCACTGCCTCCTTCTCAGAGTTACTGGGGTCTTTGGCCAAAGTATTGAAGATGATAGAATAGTCCTGAGCAACAGACTCGTCTTTATGAACCAAGATAGTCTGGGCGCCGCTCTCAAGGATATCCATCATATTGTCTTCCGTGATTTCTGTCTCACGGTCCATGATGACCTCGTTACGCTCGATAGAAACAACTTCGCCGGTATCCTCATCAACGAAGTCCTCATTCCAGCTCTTCAGCACACGAGCAGCCAATTTGCAACCGAGCACTTCCTTCAGAGCCTTCTTGCTCACCTTAACCTCTTCGGCCAGGTCGAAGATCTGCAGGATGTCCTTATCGGTCTCGAAACCGATGGCACGCAACAGTGTGGTAACAGGCAACTTCTTCTTACGATCGATGTAGGCATACATCACGTTGTTGATGTCGGTAGCGAACTCAATCCAAGAACCCTTGAAAGGAATGATACGTGCTGAGTACAGCAACGAACCATTGGCATGAACGCTCTGGCCGAAGAACACACCAGGAGAACGGTGCAGCTGAGAAACAACCACTCGCTCAGCACCGTTGATAACGAACGTACCATTAGCGGTCATGTAAGGGATAGGACCAAGGAACACATCCTGGATCACTGTGCCGAAATCCTCATGATCGGGGTCTGTACAATACAGCTTCAGCTTAGCCTTCAAGGGCACGCTATAGGTCAGACCGCGCTCCAAGCACTCATCGATGGTGTAACGGGGCGGGTCAATATAGTAATCCAAGAACTCAAGAACGAAGTTGTTACGCGTATCTGTAATAGGGAAGTTCTCAGCGAACACCTTATACAGACCGTCGTTCTTGCGTTCCTCAGGCGGAGTATCCAACTGAAGGAAGTCTTTGAAAGACTTTAATTGTACATCGAGGAAATCAGGTAACGGCATCGGATTCTTGACGCTGCCAAAATTTACTCTGTTGTCTATTACTTTCGAAGTCATAAATATTAATGTTGTTATTATAAGCCGGAATTTCCGGAGATTCCGGTTAAACCGGACTATAAATGACAAGAAAAGGTTAGGAACCCTCTACTGGAGAGTCCCTAACCAAAAGTTATTGTTGTGCTTAGATTACTTCAGCTCAACTACGGCACCTGCAGCCTCGATGGCCTTCTTCAGGTTCTCAGCCTCTTCCTTAGACAGGCCTTCCTTCACAGTAGCGGGAGCACCGTCAACCAGATCCTTAGCCTCCTTCAGACCAAGACCACAAGCTTCCTTAACAGCCTTTACAACCTGCAACTTAGCAGCACCAGCCTCCTTCAGGATTACGTCGAAAGAAGACTTCTCTTCAGCTGCGGGAGCAGCGCCACCAGCAGCAGGACCAGCAGCTACAGCAACGGCTGCAGCAGCAGGCTCAATTCCATACTCGTCCTTCAGGACTGTTGCC
>CACYNE010000049.1 GCA_902775605.1 uncultured Prevotellaceae bacterium | reverse complement strand
CTTGAAGAAAGAGAATGGCAGTCAGCAGATAGGCTATTGGCCGAGTGCAGAATACCTTGACAATCGTTTTGTAATGGGTAGTATGTATGGTGGCATCCGCTCTATTGGCGAGAACAATGACTCGCCAGGCAGCGAGTTGCTCATCCGTTTGGCCGATGAGGACGACCCGCGCCCTATCTATGTGGCAGCATGGGGTGGAGCGAACACGTTGGCACAGGCCATCTGGCGCGTGAAACAGACAAGGACGGATGAAGAAGTCAGAAGGTTTGTGCGAAAGTTCCGTCTCTTCACCATCACTGATCAGGATATGGACTATAATCATCGCATGGATCGTGCTCGCAGCTCGCACATGTGGTTGCGTCAGGAGTTCAAAGATGACCTGCAGTTTATCTGGGACGAGGGCGCCTGGCAGGAACAATGCGAACTGGGCAAACGGTATTGGAGTCAGCACCAGCAGCACATCCAAGGTAAGGGTGCACTGGGCAAGGAATACCCCAACTACAAATGGGGCGTGGAGGGCGATACGCCAAGTTTCCTCTATGTGATGCCCAACGGACTCAACAATCCTGAAGACCCCTTGCAGGCAGGATGGGCCGGCTATCACGAGCGCGGTCTGTGTCCCGACTCACTCACAACGGCGTGGACCTCATGGACGGAGCCTCTGCGCAGCATCTCGGTGGGCTATAAGCAACGTTTCTATCCTGATGAACTTAATGACTTTATGGCACGTATGCAATGGGCTGATGAGGGGCAGGGTAACCATAATCCTCAGGTGGTGGTCAACGAGAGCAAAGGGCGTTCTCCCATTCTCCTGACAGTAAAGGCTGGCGATACTCTGGCGCTGGATGCTTCGGCATCAACAGACCCCGATGGCGACACCCTCAATTTCCATTGGTGGCAGCAGCCGGAGATAGGGTCTGCAATGGTGAGCATTGAGGGTGACGAAAAGTCCGTAGCTACCATTCATATTCCTGCTGATGCTGCAGGAGGCAGTATCCACCTGATTTGTGAGATTCATGACGAGGGACCTTTCCATTTGGTGGCCTATCGTCGAATCATTCTTTCTATCCGATAATATCTAAATTAAAATGAATAAGAAAATACTAATGACTCTTTTTGTCGCCCTCGTAGCCTTGACTGGATGGGCGCAGGTTAATCCCTCTTCAGTGCTGACGGGCGCGTGGACAGGTAAATTGAAGGTAGGTGCCATCTCGCTGACACTGGTACTCCATCTGGATCAGACTGACGGCCAAGTGAAGGCTATGCTGGACAGTCCCGACCAGGGGGCGAAAGGTATCCCTGCCACACTCGACTATTTAAGTGACGACTCAGTGTCGGTGAGCGTCAAGTCGCTCGGTGCTACCTATCAGGCCCGTCTTCTTCACGACAAGCTTAATGGTTCTTTCCGCCAGAACGGCATGTCGCTCCCTTTGGAACTGACCAAAGGTACTGTTGAGGTGAAGCGTCCGCAGATGCCCAAGGCGCCATTTCCCTATGAGACTGAGGAAGTGACCTTTAGGAACAAGGCCGATGGTGTTACACTGGCTGGCACACTGACCTGGCCTGTTGGCTATGATAAAAATGCGAAGCAGAAACCAATGGTGGCTATCTTTGTATCGGGCAGTGGTCAGCAGAACCGCGACGAGGAGTTGTTTGAACACAAGCCCTTCTTTGTGATTGCTGATTACCTGGCCCGTCAGGGTATCGCCACCTTGCGCTATGATGATCGCGCTGTGGGTAAGTCTGTGGGGGGCGAACTGAAGAATGCCACTTCGGAGGACTTTGCCCGCGATGCTACTGCAGGCATTGAATATCTGCGCCATATGAAGGCTTTTAGTAAGGTGGGCCTTATCGGTCACAGTGAGGGAGGACTCATTGGTTTCCTGCTGGGTGCACAGAAAAAGACCGACTTTATCGTGTCGCTGGCTGGTCCTGGTGTGAAGGGTGATACGCTGTTGGCTGTTCAGAGCAACCGCATCCTGAGTCTTGCCGGACAACCTGCCGCCATGACAGTAGCCACCATCCGTGAGCAGTTAGCCAATCAGCCTGCATGGTATCACTGGTTCCTTGACTATGACCCATCAGCCAATATCGCTGCCACACGCTGTCCTGTATTCGCCCTTAACGGCGACCGCGATTGCCAGGTTATTTCCTCGCAGAATCTCACCGCCATCCAGCGTCTGTTGCCAGCATCGAAAAAGAACCAGTTCAAGGTATATCCAGCACTGAATCATCTCTTCCAGCATTGCGCCACGGGCGTCCCCACCGAATATAAGGACATTGAGGAGACCATCTCGCCCGAGGTCCTTGAGGATATCGCCAAGTGGATAAAGGCATTATAAAGATACTACAATTATACTAACTCATATCCGTACTACAACATGAAAAAACTATTATCCAGCCACATCTTCGCCGTTGCTGCCCTAATGGCGCAGGCACAGCCCTTGACCTTGCATTACGACAAACCAGCTACATTCTTTGAAGAAGCACTGGTTATCGGCAACGGCACCATGGGCGGTATCGTTTATGGTGGCACCAATCAGGACCGTATCTCGCTCAATGATATCACACTGTGGACGGGCGAGCCCTGCAACATGAATATCTACTCGCCCGAGGCTTATAAAACCATCCCCGCCATTCGCGAGGCTTTGCGCAATGGAGACTACCGGAAGGCAGATCAATTGCAGCGTGACGTGCAGGGACACTTCTCGCAGAACTATCAGCCTCTGGGACAACTCACGATAGAGTATTTGGATACTTTGGAGAAGGTGACTGACTATCGCCGTTGGCTGGATATCAGTGATGCCACAGCCCACACCAGTTATCAGCGTGGCGGGCATCGCTATACCACGGAGTATTTTGCCTCGCACCCCGATTCGGGCATGGTGATTCGCATCACCACCACGAATCCCAAAGGAATTCATGCCCGTTTCTCACTTTCCTGCCAACTGCGTTACCAGCGTAGCACAGAGAACGGCAATACCCTCGTTACCGACGGCTATGCCGGCTATGCCTCACTGCCCAGCTATTATGACGCCAAGGAGAAGTTTGCCTACGACCCCAACCGCGGCATTCACTTCCGCACGAAGGTGCAGGTGAGTGCACCTGGCGTGAAAGCCGAAGGTGATGCCATCATTGTTGATGGTGCCAAGGAGGTGACGCTCTATGTGGTGGATGCCACCTCGTTTAATGGTTACGACAAAGACCCTGTGAAGCAGGGGAAACCCTATCGGCAACTGGCCGATGCGCGTCTGAAGCATATTGCTGGCATTACGTTTGACCAGCTTCGCCAGCGTCACGTCAGTGATTATCAACCCATCTTCAATCGCGTGAAATTGTCGTTGGGCAGTAGTAGCGATCAGCGCCCTACCGATGTGCAGTTGCGCGAATACCTCGACGAGAAACGCTTCAATCCCGAACTTGAGACCCTCTATTTTCAGTATGGCCGCTATCTGCTCATCAGTTGCTCGCGAACGCCCAACGTGCCTGCCAACCTGCAGGGACTGTGGAACGAGAGCATCCTGCCCCCTTGGTCGTGCAACTATACTAGCAATATCAACGTGGAGGAGAACTACTGGGCTGCTGAGACAGCTGCGCTGCCTGAGATGCACCAGTCGCTCTTTACCTATATGAAAGAGTTGCAGGGCTCGGGCGAACTGACCGCCAAGGCCTACTATGGCGTGGACCGTGGCTGGTGCTTGGCACATAACACCGATATCTGGGCGATGACCTGTCCTGTGGGCTTGCATACAGGTGATCCTATGTGGGCCAATTGGAACATGGGTGGCGCTTGGCTGTCAACCCATATCTGGGAACACTATACCTTCTCGCTCGACAAGGCATTCCTGAAAGAATACTATCCTGTATTGAAGGGTGCGGCAGAGTTCTGCTTAGGTTGGCTCATTTCAACGAAAGATATGGGTGTGGACGGTCAGGAGTATCTTATCACAGCACCGGCTACCTCGCCTGAGAACTCGTTCGTAACACCCGACGGCTATCATGGTCGCACCTGCTTCGGTGGCTCTGCCGATATCGCCATGATTCGAGAGTGCCTGAGTGATGCGCGCGATGCAGCAAAGGTGTTGGGTGTTGACAAGACCTTTGTGGCTGAGGCAGACAAGGCCCTTGCCCGTTTATTGCCTTATAAGATTGGTAAGAAGGGAAATCTGCAGGAGTGGTACTATGACTGGGAGGACGAAGATCCGCACCATCGTCATCAGAGTCATCTCTTCGGCGTCTATCCTGGTCATTATTTGGATGATGGTGTGAACACGAAGGAGGCAATCCATCGTGCCGCTTCGCGTACCCTTGAACTGAAGGGTGACAAGACCACGGGATGGAGCACTGGATGGCGTGTGAATCTCTATGCCCGACTGCATGATGCAAAGAACGCCTATCATATCTATCGCAAACTGCTCAGCTATGTGAGTCCTGATGGCTATCGCGGACCCGATGCCCGTCGTGGCGGCGGTACTTATCCCAACCTGTTGGATGCCCATTCGCCCTTCCAGATTGACGGAAACTTCGGAGGCTGTGCTGGTGTGGTGGAAATGCTGATGCAGAGCGAATATGATGTCAATACCCAGCAGCCTGCCATTGAACTGTTGCCAGCTGTGCCTGCCAATTGGAATGATGGTGAGGTGAGTGGCCTGCGTGCCCGTGGTGGTATCACCGTTGATATGACGTGGAAGGATGGTCAGGTGACAAAAGGAACGCTCACCGTTCAACAGCCTTGCCGAGTGACGTTGCTGATGAATGGTGAGCGAAAAGTTCTGAAACTGAAAAAGGGCGTGAACTACTTCTGATATAGGCGGAGGTAGTAGAGTCCTGGGCAGAGCGTGGTGGGCGATGCGGTGAGACGTACCACGAAGCGCTTGTTGTCGCGCGCCATCTCTGCCGGAATATCATATTTCATTTCAAAGAATCCATTAGCCTCGCTGCCCTCGATGGTGGCGGGGATGGTGATGTCGGCCACTTTCTGACCATTGATGGTGAGCTGTGCCTGGCGTCCCTTGTCGGCCAGGTTGAAGCGCAGCATCACGCAGAGGTTCTCGCCATTGCCCTTAGGATTGGCCAGCGTGTACTGGATATGGCCGTTGGCACGGGCATCACGATAGCGCTCTGAGCGGTACATGCCTGTGTTCGAGTCACTGCTGTAGTTGTATTCATGACCAGCCTCGCTCTGCTGTTCGCCAGCAGCCACAAAGTCGATGGTATGGCGAATCAACTCCTCGTTGCGTGCCTCTGTCAGAGCCATGTCGCTCTTGGCAAACTGCTCAGGCGTCTGCTGATACCAGTAGCACATGTAACGGTCGTGGTGGATGCCATAGAAAGGCTCCAGCGTGAGCGTGTTCCACTTATAGCTCTCTACTCCCTGACGCTTGACATCGATGGTGAAGGTGAGCTTTGAGGGGTTGGCCACTTTGATGCGGCTGAGCACATCGGCACGATTGCCAATGAGTAGTGGAGCCGACAACAGGTTCATCTGACGACCCATGGCACCGGGAGAGTGGTCCATGCGGCCTTCGCCACCGTATTCGTTCTGCAGCTTCTCACTGCCTTGTGTGGTGTTGGCACCAAGTAAGATGGGACCGTACTTAAAGGCAATGTAGTCCTCGTAGTTAGGACATACCTCATAGCGCAGGGTCATGGGCAGGCTAACCTCAATCTTGTCGCCCTTCTTCCATTTGCGGTTGATGGTCACATAGCTGGCCTCACCCGTCATGGCTGTCAGGTTGTCGATGACCTCACCATTTACAGTTACCTGGAAACCGTTATCCACCCATTCCGGATGACGGATGGCAATACTATACTTACCGTTCTTGCCGATGGTGAGGGTGGTCTTGGGTTCGTAGGGGAACTGGGTCTTCTGAGTCACGACAAAGTCCTTGCTCTGAAGTTTTGAGGCAGTGAAGAGGTTCACATAGAGCGTCTTCTTGCCATCGTGGGTAAAGATGAAATGTCCATACTTAGAGTGGTTCTCCATACCAGTGCCCACGCAGCACCACATGCCCTTATTGGGCTTAGAATAGATACGGTAACCCTGAGGGCGCAGGGTGGTGAAATAGACATAGCCGCCAGTGGTAGGATCCTGAGTAGAGAGGATATGGTTCCACATGGCCTGCTCGTAGAAGTCCACGTATTTGGCATCCGAGGTGCGGTCAAAGAGCATCTCAGAGAACTTCAGCATGTTGTTTGTGTTACATGACTCTGGGCCATCGGGTTGGTCAATGTAGCGATTGCTGTTGGCAGCGGTGAGGAAGTGCTCGTTCACCGAGTTGCCGCCAATGCAGACGGTACGGTTCTGGGCTACATCCTGCCAGAAGTTCTTGGCAGCGGTGATATAATTTGTGGCTGTGGCATCCATCTCGCCAATACGCTCCATGCCTATGAACTTAGGCACCTGTGTGTTGGCGTGCTTGCCGTCGAGGAACGTGGTGTTCAGCGTCTGCATGCCGTTGAGCATAGCCTTATGAGTATATTTCTTCGCAGCAGCCAGGTATTTGGCATCGCCAAAGAGTTGGTAGGCATCGAGCAGCGACTCGTTCATGCCACCGTGCTCGCAGTTGAGGAAACCCTCGAAGGCCTGGTCGTCAACCTTTTCAATGAGGTTGGCACTCCAGTCAGCCAGTTTTCGGAACATCTCCTTCGCCATAGCGCTGTTGCCATAGAGATAGGCATCGCGCAGGCCAGCCAGGATTTTATGTTCGCAATAGAAGGGCACCCAGCCCCAGTTCTTGCTGATGCCAGAGAGGTCGCCGGCATAAATTTTCTTCCACGACTCGTTGATGGGCTGTCCGCCGATGAAGCCATAGAGGCCTTCCGTGTTCTTGTCATAGGCGTCCTGACAGTCCTTCATCACCTTCAGCATATAGTCCATGCGTTCCTTCATCATGGCGCGCACGGCCTCGTCGTGACTGGCAGCATAGGCCAGCGCCAGAGCCGACAGATAGTGACCGCCTACATGACCACTCAGGTCAAAGCCGGCATCGCCACCCCAGTTCTTGAAGTTGGGGTGCTTGGTGAGCCACTGGTAATAGGGACTGTTGGCATCGGTGGTCTCGGCTAGACCAGCCTGACGGACGTAGGGCGTCAGCAGACGGTCCACGTCATACTGCATCAGCATCTTGATGTTCAGGTCCATTGCTGTCTTCATAGGACCATCGAGTAGTGTCACCTGTTCCAGGTCGAAGTGCTTGGGGTAGAGCTCGGTCTGCGCATTGGCAGATTGCAGCGTCAATGCCAGTACCCCAGCGAATAGTAACTTAGGTTTCTTCATATGATTATGTTTATTTTACTGTGGTTCGACGGTCACGGATCAGCTTGATCTCGCGGAGCATATCCTCAAAGTGCAGCTTGTTGATGCCACTCTGGGCCTTAGCCTGCTGCTTGCAGTAGTCCTCTACCTTCTGCAGGTTCTGCATGATATAGAGCATGGCATCGGTGTGATACTGAATGGCATAGTTTTTCTGATCCTGTGCTGTGGGGTTCAGCAGGTCGTTCAGATTCTGAATATATGAGCGCTGCAGACCGCGACGCAACTTCTTCTTCAGGTCGGTATCGCCCTCTTTCTGCCACACCTCGTCAAAGAGATCATTAAGGAACTCCTCGGTGGGATAGCCAGTGTTGGCAATGCCGTTTAGTCTGGATATCGTCATCAGTTGTGACAAGATGTTCTCCTGTCGGTTGCTCATGGTCATCAGGACGTTGGTGCCATTCTTCGACATAATATTCTCGGGGAAGAGCCATTCGGGAGTGTCGAACACATGACGGCCCAGGAACTGCAGTGCCTCTTTCTGACGCTCCTTAGGTACGCCGACGAAAGGCTCCAGGCCGGGAGTGTTGTTGTTATAGCGACCACCGATGTTGTTGCGTACGTGGTTCATGTAGCGGCTGTACTGGTCAACGACAGCATTCCACATCTCGCGCAGGTCGTTATACTGCTCGTTGTCCTGCTTGGTCCATTTGGGCAGGTTCTCCATCACGCGCTTCAGGTTCTTGATACCATATTCCGATGCCTTCACAGCATCGTCACCCAGGTCCTCGGTCTGGGCGCGTGGGTCTTCGCCCCAGCCTTCGCCGCCCAGCCACCACAGACGGCGGTTGTTGCTCAGTACCTCAGAGGTCTCCTTCATCAGTTTCTCTTTCTCCTCGTATTCGTCCTTGAACTCTGGGCGCCACTGATAGCCCCACTTAATGGCCCATCGGTCGTAGTCGTTGATGCGGGGGAAGAGACCCTTCTCTGACACATGGTCCTCTGGCTGAGCCACATAGTTGAAGCGGGCATAGTCCATGATAGATGATGTGTGGCCATTCTTTTCTACCCAAGCCTTGTCGCGCAACTTCTCCACGGGTGTGGCATTCGAGGCGCACATGTTATGACGCAGGCCAAGGGTGTGACCCACCTCATGGCTGCTGACGAAGCGGATGAGCTCGCCCATCAGTTTGTCGTCGAACTTCATGGTCTGAGCCTTCTTGTCCAGCGGGCCGCACTGCACCATATACCATTTTGTGAGGAGGTTCATCACGTTGTGATACCAACAGATGTGTGCCTCAATAATCTCACCCGAGCGGGGGTCAATGATATGAGGACCATAAGCGTTCTCAATCTCAGCAGGCAGGTAGCGCAGACCGGAATAGCGAGCATCCTCCATGCTGACGTTGGGGTCGTTCTCGGGCAGTACCTTGGCAACGATGGCATTCTTGAAGCCAGCTGCCTCAAAGGCTGTGTTCCAGTCGTTGACACCCTGAATCAGATAAGGTATCCACTTCTTGGGTGTGGCAGGATCGATATAATAGACAATCTGCTTCTCGGGCTCTGTCAACTCGCCGCGCAGATATTTCTTCTTGTCCTTCGGCACTAGGCGATAGCGGGCGATGTATGACTCACGCTGTGTCTTGTGCTGGTCGTCACTGAACAGGGTGATGCCATTCACGAAATAGCCCACGCGCTCGTCCCACAGACGGCCACGCATTGGCTCTTTGGGCAACAGGACCATGCTGGTATTCATGCCCAGCGTGATGTTGCCTGTCTGCGATGCAGCCGACTGTCCGTTCTGGGCACCATAGGTGCGGGTGGTGACAATCTCGATGTTAGAGGGATAGACCTTCATGGTGTCAATGAAGGTGGTGTTATTCTGGATATTGCCAATCTTCAAACTTGTCTTCAGATTGCTGGACAGGTCGGTCAACTTGCTACTGCCTTTGAACAGGGGTGTCACCTCCACCAGACTGGCATCATTGGCCTCGTTATGGCCAATAATCTTGAGGTCCATGACGATGGGGTCAACAGTTGACTGCTGTAGCGTGCGACGGATATTATCACCCTCCTTGGCAATCTGCGTCAGCACATACTGACGGACGAGCAGTTGGGTGGTGTCTCTCTTTTCGATATAGAAGGTAAGTTCGTTAGCTTCCTCGCCGGCAAACTTACCAAAGTTCTGGGGCACGGCGGTGAAACGGTTCACGCAGAGAATCATGCGGCCCAGCATAGAGTCGGGAACCTCGAAATAATACTTGTCCTCGATATGGCGGACGGTGAAGAGACCTTTCAGTAAAGTGCCACCCTTCTTGACAATCTTTTCGTATTCAGTCTCTTTCTTGGGGGGAGTCACTTTAGCTGTGTCGACAGCAATGGTGTCTTGTTTGATGGTGTCCTGTTTAATGGTGTCGGATTTGGCCACCTGGAACTCTCTGGCCTGTGTTGTCGTGGCCAGCATCAGTCCCAATAGAATTGCGATTTTTCTCATGTTGTTTTTGGGTTGTTATGTCTATTAATGATTATTTGTCGAAGGCTAAGGCTGCACCAATGGCGGTGCAGAACTGTGAGAACTTGGGTATATGGAAACGCACGTTGTAAAGCTTCTCCAGGGCGGGGAAGATCTCCTTGCTTTGGGGCAGGAGCGACAGGTTGCCGATAAGTACCATATCGCGACAGTCAGTGCCCTGAGCAGCCAACACGGCTGCAGATCCGATGCTCTGGAGCACCATGGTGATAATGCCACAGGCAATATCCTCGCGTGAGGCATCGTTTTTGGCGTGGGCAAAAAGAGAGGCTGTGGCTTCCATGGGCAGACCGGGTAGAGGCTGTGCCGAGATGTCACCGATGAGCAGGTTGATATTCTTGATGTTGCCCTGCATGGCCAGTTCAGACACCTGTTTGATATCACTGGTGTTGAGCATCACACGGCTGAGACCCTGCAGGGTGCCACCGCCAATGCCGATACCGCCAATATGTTTGAACTCATCGCCACGGCACATGACGAATGACGTACCCGTACCCATAGATACAACAATAGCATGGTCTAGATGACTCTCATAGCGTGCTCCTAGAGCGTCGGCTACGAACTCATCGCAGCGACTGGTTTTCACACCATAGACATCGCCCTTGACATAGCCGGCACCTACGCCCGTTAACATCACGTGCTCAATCTCTTCGAGTTGCAGGTTGTTGTCGTGAAGGTATTTGCCAAACGCTCCATAGAGTGAAGTGATGGGATCGGCTGCCGTGATACGTATTGGCGCCGATGGTTTACCGTCAATCAATCCTACTATCTTCGTGGTGCTGATGCCCACGTCAATACCTATAATAATACCCATAGTTGTAGTAATTTGTGGCAAAGGTACACAAATTAATTAAGAAAGAAGAATTACACGTTGAGAATTTTTAATTAATTAAGAAAGAAGAATTAAGAGATAAGTATTTTGTTGTTTCGTGATTATTTCGTACCTTTGCCCTCAGAAACCTTAGATAATGCATATAGCAGTAGCTGGAAATATAGGAAGCGGGAAGTCAACTCTCACGAAGATGCTTGCCCGTCATTATGGTTGGGAGGCGCGCTTTGAGGCCGTCGACCACAATCCCTACTTGGAAGATTATTACCGCGATATTCACCGTTGGTCGTTTAATATGGAGGTGTTTTTCCTGAAAGAGCGCTTCCGCGATTTAATTGATATATCGAAATCTGAACACACCATCATTCAAGACCGTACGATTTTTGAGGGCGTCTATGTCTTTATGCAAAACAATAAAGCGATGGGCAACCTCAGTGAACGCGACTATGAGACCTATATGGAGCTCTTTGAGCAGATGATGACGGTGGTTCGCTATCCCGACCTGATGATCTATCTGCGTGCCTCAGTGCCTCATCTTGTTGGAAATATCCAGAAGCGTGGACGCGAATACGAGCAGGCCATCAAGTTGGAATATCTTGAGAATCTGAACCGTCGTTACGACGAGTTTATCAATAAGAAGTATAAGGGCCGCGTGATGGTCATTGAAAAGGACGGGTTGGATTACCAGAACAATCCGAAGGACTTCGCCCAGATTATTGACCGTATCGATGCCACACTCTTCGGCTTGTTCCCAGAGTAGAGATCAGTGAAAAAAATTTGTAAGCATTATATATTATGCACATCGCAATAGCAGGAAATATAGGTAGTGGCAAGACCACGCTGACTAAGATGCTGGCCCATCGCTATGGATGGACGCCCAGGTTTGAACCCGTTGACAATAATCCCTATCTGGAGGATTTCTATGCCGACATGAAACGTTGGTCGTTCAATCTTCAGATCTATTTCTTGAATAAACGTTTCAAGGAGGTAGTGGAGATTGCAAAGTCGCAGGAAACTATCATTCAGGATCGTACCATCTTTGAGGATGCTTGTATCTTTGCGCCCAATCTGCATGGCCAGGGGATGATGAGTGACCGTGACTTTGCCAACTATAAGGATCTCTTCGACTTGATGATGTCGCTGGTCAAGTTGCCTGACCTCATGATTTACATCCGCAGCAGCATTCCCACGCTGGTGGCACAGATTCAGAAGCGTGGACGAGAGTACGAACAGACCATGCGCTTGGACTATCTTGAGGGCTTGAGCCGCCGCTATGAGGAGTGGATTGCCTCTTACAAGGGACAACTGATCGTTATCGATGGCGACAACTGCAAGTTTGGCGACAATCCCGAGCACTTCAAGCAGGTGACCGACATGATTGACGCCAAGTTATTTGGTCTTTTCCCAATGGAATAATAACAAAAAAATACCTTTCGTATGAAAAAAGGAATCATCCTTGCATCGCTTATGGCGATACTGATAGTGCCCAGTGCCAAGGCGCAGGTGTATCTTGATTCGAAGGCTCCCGTTGAGGAGCGTGTGAAGGACGCGCTGAGTCGCATGACCGTCCACGAGAAAATCAAGGTGCTCCATGCTCAGAGTAAGTTTACATCGGCAGGTGTGCCCCGCTTGGGCATCCGTCAGTTGAATATGGACGATGGCCCTCATGGTGTGCGTGAGGAGTTGGAGTGGAATACATGGAATCCGGCCCGCTGGACCAACGACTATTGTGTGGCTTTTCCTTCTTTGACATGCTTGGCTGCCACTTGGAACCGTGACCTCTCGACTACCTATGGCAATGCCATCAGTGAGGAGTTTGCCTTCCGTGGCAAGGACCTCTTGCTGGGACCTGGCGTCAATATCCAGCGTACCCCGCTCAATGGCCGTGCCTTTGAGTATATGGGTGAGGACCCTTATCTGGCTGGTGAAATGGCCGTACCTTATATCGTGGCCGCACAGAAGAATGGAGTGGGTTGCTGTCTGAAGCATTTTGTGCTCAATGACCAGGAGACCGACCGCTTTGCCGTGAATGTCAACGTCTCTGAGCGTGCCCTTCGTGAGATATATCTCTATCCCTTTGAGCAGGCCGTGAAGCGTGCCAAGGTGTGGAGCGTTATGGGTTCCTATAACCTGTGGCAGAATGTACACTGCTGTCATAACGATGCCCTGCTCAACGGCATCCTGAAGAAGGAATGGGGTTGGGATGGTGCCTTGGTCAGCGACTGGGGCGGCACCACCAATACGCAGGAGGCTGTCTTTGGCGGTCTTGATATTGAGATGGGTACGTTTACAGATGGCAAGTTGCGCGAGAGTGAGTTCGGCTACGATGACTATTATCTAGCCAAGCCCTTTGAGCAGCTCATCAACGAGAAGAAGGTGCCCATGTCTGTGTTGGACGAGAAGGTGGCTCGTGTCTTGCGTCTCATCTTCCGTACGGCAATGAATCCTGAGAAGATTATTGGCTCGCTGTGTAGTGAGGCTCACTATGAGGCCTGTCGTCAGATTGGCGAGGAGGGCATTGTACTGCTGAAGAACGACAATCAGATGCTGCCCCTTGCTTTGACGGGCAGTATGAAGCTGCTAGTGGTTGGCGAGAACGCCACCCGTTCGCTCACCCAGGGTGGTGGCTCGTCAGAGTTGAAAACCCTCAAGGACGTATCGCCTTTGGAGGCCCTCAAATCTCCAACCTCCAACCTCAATCCTCAAATCTCAATCGACTATGCGCAAGGCTATATGTCTGGTCGTGCGATGTACGATCGTGTGGACCGTGTGGATCCCGCCAAGCAGGCAGAGTTGAAGGCAGAGGCGCTGGAGAAGGCCAAGACGGCTGACGTGATTATCTTTGTGGGCGGTCTCAACAAGAATCACAAGCAGGACTGTGAGAATGGCGACCGCGAGTCGTATGACCTCTCGTTTGGGCAGAACGAACTCATTGCTGAGTTGGCCAAGATTCAAAAGAATATCATCGTGGTGACCTTTGGTGGTAATCCCTATGCCATGCCCTGGCTCAATGACGTGCGTGCCGTGATGCACTGCTGGTATTTGGGTAGTGAGGCTGGTAATGCCTTGGTCAACGTGCTCTTCGGCAAGGTGAACCCCAGTGGAAAACTGCCTGTCACCTTCGCTCAGAAATATGAGGATTATCCCTATGTGCAGTATGGTGCTGAGGCCTATCCTGGTGTCAACAAGCAGGTGACCTATAAGGAGGATATCTTTGTGGGCTATCGTGGCTTTGAACGCAACAAGGTGAAGGCTCTGTTCCCCTTTGGCTATGGTTTGAGCTATACCTCCTTTAAGTATGGCAAGCCTACAGTCAGTGTCAATGGCGAGGATATCATTGTCGAGGCTACTATCACCAATACGGGTAGTGTAGCTGGTAAGGAAGTGGCTCAGGTTTATGTCACTGCTCCTAAGAACAAGCAGATGGTGAAGCCCGCCAAGGAATTGAAGACCTTCGGTAAAACACGTCTGTTGCAGCCTGGCGAGAGTGAGACGCTGCGCATGACCATCAAGAAGTGCGACTTGGCTTCGTGGAGTGAGGCTCTGCATGACTGGCAGTTGGATGCTGGCACTTACACGATTCTGGTTGGCGCCAGTAGTGCGGATATTCGTGAGAAGGCAAGTATTAAGATTTAAGTAAGAATGAATACGTCCGAATTGAAAGATAAGCGTATTGCCGTGCTGCTATCGGGTGGCGTGGACAGCAGTGTGGTGGTTCATGAGTTTGCGCAACTGGGCCTTCACCCTGACTGCTTTTATATCAAAATAGGACCAGAGGAACAGGAGGAGTGGGACTGTAGTAGTGAGGAAGATCTGGAGATGGCCACCGCTGTCAGTCATAAGTATGGCTGCAGGTTGGAAGTGGTTGACTGCCATCGCGAGTACTGGGATCAGGTGACCAAGTACACCATGGACAAGGTGAAGGCTGGCCTGACGCCCAATCCCGATGTGATGTGCAACCGCATCATCAAGTTTGGTGCTTTTCATGAGAAGCGTGGTCACGATTATGACCTGATTGCTACGGGACATTATGCTCAGACTGAGATGATTGACGGTAAGAAGTGGTTGACCACCAGTCCTGACCCTGTGAAGGACCAGACAGACTTCCTGGCCCAGATTTATGACTGGCAGTTACAGAAAGCCATCTTTCCCATTGGCCACTATGTGAAGGACGAGGTGCGCCAAATTGCTGAGCGTGAGCACCTGGTGAATGCCAAACGCAAGGACTCTCAGGGCATCTGCTTCTTAGGTAAGATTAACTACACCGATTATATTAAGATGTACGTGGGCGAACAGCCTGGCGATGTCATTGAACTGGAGACGGGTAAGCTCATAGGTCGTCATAACGGTCATTGGTTCTATACCATTGGCCAGCGTAAAGGCCTTGGCTTTGGTGGCGGTCCGTGGTTTATTGTCAAGAAGGATATTGAGAAGAATATTCTCTATGTTTCTCACGGCTATGATCCAGAGACGGCTTATAAACAGGATTTTCCTATTCATGGCTTCCACAGCATCAATGGCGAGATGCCCTCTGGACAGGTTACCTTTAAGATTCGTCACACGCCAGAGTTTCATCGCGCCACCTTGGAACCTCTTGATGATACCTGTTTCATGGTACACTCCGAGGATATGATTCATGGTGTGGCCCCTGGTCAGTTCTGCGTCATCTACGATAGTGACCATCACCGCTGTTATGGCAGTGCTGAGATTACGGTATAAGCAAGAACCCTTTCCGCTATGTCGCCATGATGCGAGGATGGACGATGGCGCGGGAATGAACACAAAAAAGGCTACGAAGTAAATCGTAGCCTTTTTTGTGTTGATGAACTAATAAATTAATTAATAGTTCTCGGCCTTTACCTGGAAGTAGGCCTGTGGGTGGGCGCATACGGGGCAGATCTCAGGGGCCTGCTTGCCGATGACGATGTGGCCGCAGTTAGAGCACTGCCAGATGACGTCGTTATCCTTAGAGAAGACGCGCTCCTTCTTGACATTGTCCAGCAGCTTGCGATAACGCTCCTCGTGCTCCTTCTCGATGGCTGCCACCATCTCGAACTTGTCGGCAATCTCGTCAAAGCCCTCCTCGCGTGCCTCCTGGGCCATGCGGGCATACATGTCGGTCCACTCGAAGTTCTCGCCGTTGGCAGCAGCCTCCAGGTTCTCCTCGGTGCTCTTGATGGAACCGCCTTCCAGGAGCTTGAACCACATCTTGGCGTGTTCCTTCTCGTTGGCAGCCGTCTCTTCAAAGATAGCGGCTATCTGTACGTAGCCATCCTTCTTTGCCTTTGAGGCCCAGTATGTGTACTTGTTGCGTGCCTGGCTCTCGCCAGCAAATGCTTCCTGCAGATTCTTCTCGGTTTTTGTTCCTTTCAGTTCTTTCATTGCTGTAAGTATTTGTTTAGTTAAATAATGGATTAGTATCGTTTGTTGGCAAAGATACGAAGAATAATCCACGTAACCAAGCAAAAGGACCGAAAAATGCAAGAAAAAGATGAAATGGGGCGGGGGAAAGAAAAACGGCCTTCCCTTTCGGGGAGGCCGTTTGGTATGTGAGATGTTAATTTTACAATTCCTCTGTCACTAAGAAATTATCGTAGTAGTTTCCGAATGAACCTGCAGCAACAGTGAACTTAATATCGAAATAGAATAACTTCTTCTCGGGATCGTAGAAAGATGGTTCGACTTCGCTACCCTTGATGGTTACGATACCATAAGTTTGGTGAGCCCATGCTTCAGAGGTTGCACATCCGTTTTTAATGAAGTCCTGAGAGAACGTTACAGGCTGCAAGCCTTTCATTTCGCTTTCCTCGTCAGTGACGACGTCACCTAAAGTGAAAGTATAGGTAAACAAACCAGAGGTCTGCTTGTTGAAGCGATAGGTGTTGAGAATTTCAGAATACTCAAGCTCAGCGTCCTCAGGATCGTCTAACCATGCGCTATAGTACTGGCCTTTCTTGACCACCTTGTAGTCTTCCTTCACCACGGTGAACATGGCTCTTGCAGAACCGTTCATGTTGGTGTTCTTGGCATACTGCAGGGTGTAGTTCTGGTCAACAATCACTTCTACATAGTAGTCGTTGAACATCTTAATGTCGTTGCTCACGCTGATGGTCACGTTCTTGGTCAGCTCGCCATTGGCGAATTCAACAGTGGCGGGAGCGGTGAAGATGCCGCTGGCACCTGTTCTCAGAGAGATGGGCACAGAGATAGCAC
>CACYNE010000048.1 GCA_902775605.1 uncultured Prevotellaceae bacterium | reverse complement strand
CGCCAATGAATTGATAAACGAGAGTTTGGTGAGGGTTGTGGAGGGTGTGGTGAGGGTCAGGGGCACCCTCAACGGGCCTCCAGCCCTTTATATTAGGGCATTTCGGAAGATTTTGGTGAGGGTGGTGAGGGTTTTCTTTTAAAAAATAAATTTGGATTTATTTTGCATTTCTCTCGTTTAATTGTACCTCTGAGGCCTTGCCTCGAAGGTACTCACACTCGGAAATGAAAATAAATTAGGATTTATTTTGCATTTCTCTCGTTTAATTGTACCTTTGTCGGCAGAAAGAACTAAAAACCTTAACTTTTTGCAAGTAAGGGGTATTTGATTGGGCCGCAAGATGGTCTTATAGACAAAACGAGACCAAAACAACAGTATGGACTACAACAAACAAACGTTTGAACACCTGTTCAAGGACAACTATCCGCACATGTATCGCATGGCGTTCTCGCTGGTGGAGAATGCCGACGATGCCAAGGATGCCGTAAACCAGGTGTTTTCGATGATCTGGAAGAACAAGCCCCAGATAAGCAACGAGAGTATCCGAGGCTATCTGCTGGCGGCCACCCGTAACCAGTGCCTTCACATGCTGAAGCAGCGACAGCTGCAGCGACGCCTGGAGATGGAGATGCAGCGCAGCATGGTCGAGAGCGAGGAAGAAGAGCACGAGGAACTGATGCAGCAGCTTCAACAAGTGATCGACAGTAACCTGACGGAGCAGGACAGGCGCGTCCTGCAACTGCACTATGACGACGAGATGACGTATGAGGAAACGGCCACCGTGCTGGGCATCAGCTCATCGGCGGTGAACAAACACATCACGCGATCGCTGGCAAAGATTCGTAAAACCCTTAAAAATGCAAAGTAACATGAAAACAGAAGATATCGACAAGAAGATTGGCATGCCCGACGTCAACGAGGAATGGGCAAAGTTTGAGCGCGAGGTCATCAACAAGAAGGCCAAGCACAACAGGCGCGCGCTATATGCATGGATAGGCGGTATGGGCATTGCGGCCTCGCTCCTACTCTTCTTTGTGCTTAGCATGAAGGACGAGTTGGCCGAGGAGCCTCAGCTCACGGCGCAGACGATGATTGAGAAACGAACCATCGAGGCAATGAAAGTAGAGTCTGCAGAAGTAGAGGCTGCGGAAGTAGAGGCTGCGGAAGTAGAGGCTGCAAAAGTAGAGGCTGCAGAAGTAGAAGAGGTAGAAGAGGTAGAAGTCGAGGTGGCGGCTCGGCCAAATCGCATGACGGGTATTGACGACGGTAACGACGACGTGCCCCGCACCATAGACATGGAGGAATACGAAGGACTAGCAACCATAGAAGCGGACGAAGCCCTGCAGGGACGCATCGACGGACTGGAAATCGTGCAAAATACGGGCGACCAGGGCGCTGGAAGGCTTATGCGACTCAGCGGAAGCAAAGATTCTGTCAAGTCCGACACAATTAAAATCCTGCCCCGCAATATCCTTGCCAATATAAGAAAATACGAACAGAATAGCGACCCAAACAGATTGACAGGTTCAGACACCACAAGAAGGGATACGGTCATCATACTGAAAGATGTGAAAATAAAGCGCAAGAACGACAAGGATTCTACAAACAAATGGAAGGCCATACCCCTCAAGAAGAAAAAAAATGATGATGATTAAATCTATTTTCAAACTTCTTCGTCTTGATATATAGAAAGTCATCTAATCAAAAAAGCAATGAGCGAAGAAACAGAACAGTTACTCAAGGAACTCGAGAGGATTGTCGCCGAGCGACAAGACTGGCTGTTCCGTTTCGCCTATATGCGCATCGGCATCAGAGAGGATGCTGAGGACCTGGTGCAAGAAGTACTGCTGGGCGTGTTTCGCCGACTGAGGGAGAAGACCCGTGTGGACAGCGTGGAGCAATATGTCATCCGTTCCATCAGCAATGCCTGCATAGACTACTTCCGCAAGAAAACGCCCAAGGTGGTGATGCTCGACAAGGCCAAAGAGGTGGCCATCAACGACAGCGACCGGCAGATTCACGAGGAGTACATGAGGGTGAACCGCCTGCTGGACCTGTTGCCTGCAGAGCAAAGGGAGATTGTTCGACTGAAATGCTACGACGACCTGACGTTCCGCCAGATAGCCGAACTGCAAGACATCCCCGAGGCCACGGCGAAGTCGCGCTATAGATACGCCATCCAGCACCTGCAACAAATGATGAACAAGAAAGGACACGCAATATGAATAACGAAGAATTTGAAGATATCGAACAACTGCTCAAGCCGCAATGCGAATTCAAGGCGTCCGACGCCCTGAAGCAGGAGGTGATGGAGAAGGCTCGCCAAGAAGTCAAGCCCCGCCGCATCGTCAAGATGTGGCCCTGGTTGGCAGCAGCCTGCGTGGCAGGCTTCATGTGGTTACTGTTCACCCCGCCCGAGACTCAAAACAACGAAGCGCTTCAAGCCCAACAAGCCAAGAAACGATATGAGATGGAGAGACAGATGGCCTATGTGAGGACAAGCTGCGAACAGATCTCGTTCGAATCGCTGGAGCGCGAAATGAGAAATAAAGGCGAACAGCTGATGGCTGAATACAGAAACCAATTAAACACATTAGAAACAGAATGAAGAAAATCATGATATGGGCCACAATGCTCCTAACCTTGTGCGCCTGCCAAAACAACAACAATGCCACAACAGAAGCAGAGGAACTGCCCCTGCCAGAGACCATCGAGGAGTTTGTTGAAAGGCTTGACAGCATAGATAGTTTCTTTGAACACACAATGAACAGCGATTCCACCACCACTAGTTATTACCGCTATTGGGGACGTTATCACACCAAAAACTTTGAAAATGATAGCGTGAGAGAACGAGAAATGGCCATCCGGAACTACTTTAGTAAGGGCATCAAACACCTGCAGGAGAAATACCGTCCAAAGGCAGCCAAGTATTATGAATACGAAACTCATATCAATGGTAAAGATACCATCGAGTTTGTTCTGGCCACCAAGGCTCTGTCCGACTCGCTGCCAGACGATATGAAAGGAAAGGAATTTAGTACTAATTACAGATATTATCCTGAGTTCATAACTTATAATTTCCAGAAAAAGGATGAAGATGTCTGGGAAATGTTCACATATCACAAAGAAGAAAAGACGCCCCTCAAACAATTGGCCCACAAGGAGGATGTACAACAACTGGTACTGAACCTCATCTCACAGATCAAGGGCGTGAAAAAGACTCCAGTGAAATACCTGAGAGATAATGGCGAGCGCTTCACTGGACAGATCATTTGTTTTAACTGGCAGAAAAAAGACGAGAAGATTGCCCTGCAAGAAGGCATCCTTTATGAGATTCCTGTCAAGGGCGAGGAAAAGATGAAGTTGGTGAACGACCTACGCAAGGCATTGACGGATTTTGTGAAAACGCATTATGCCCCCTATCTGGAATTAAACTTCTACAACAAATTCGTCAAGGAATACTGCAATAGTTACATAACGAGCGTCATGGGACTTAACATCAACAACGCAGAAGGTGCCGGTCATGCAGCAATGAGATCAGGACTCTTCCGCCTGCAGGTGGGTAGTTACGGAGACCAAAGCCTCAAGATTCTATTCCTGAATGTAAGAAATCAGAGTTTCTATATCCCAATGGATTGGATGGAAATCAAACAGATACACAACAACGATATAGAATGGCTGCCTGGCAGTAAATATCACATGTAAACAAAGAAAAGAGACTGTGCCAAACGCGACACAGTCTCTTTTTTTCGTATACTCACAAAAAAAGCAGCCTAACATAGGCTGCCGTAGTTGCGGAGGCAAGACTCGAACATGCGACCTCCAGGTTATGAGCCTGGCGAGCTACCAACTGCTCCACTCCGCGATGTTAACCATGCATCATTCAGGGCGTTTCCTGATTTGCGGGTGCAAAGGTACGACTATTTTTCGAGATAACCAAATTTTCATGCGTCTTTTTTGCTTTTTTCCATATTTTATGCCAAAATGCTTGGTCAATTCAAATAAAAGAAGTACTTTTGCACAAGATAGTCATTGTGTGCAATGATAATACGAACAATTAAGAAAGGAGATTGAAAGAGATGTCAATATCAAAGACACGACAACTGCTCGTCGACGTGGCCCGACAGTTGTTTGCCAAAAACGGACTCGAGAACACCACGATGAACGACATTGCGCAGGCCTCTGGCAAGGGGCGCCGCACACTGTACACCTACTTCAAATCGAAGGAGGACATCTATTATGCCGTCATTGAAACCGAGTTGGAGCGCCTGAGCGACAAGCTCGACGAGGTGGCTGCCCGCAAGATCAGTCCGCAAGACAAGGTCATCGAACTCATCTACACCCATCTGAGCATGATTCGTGAGACGGTGGTGCGCAATGGTAACCTGCGTGCCGAGTTCTTCCGCAACATCTGGATGGTGGAGAAGGTGCGTCGCCATTTCGACGACGCCGAGGTGGAGCTGTTCCGCAAGGTGTTCGCTGAAGGCAAGGCCGACGGCGAGTTCGACATCGACAATGTGGACTTGGTGGCCGACATCACCCACTATTGTATCAAGGGACTTGAAGTACCTTATATATATGGTCGCATCGCCCACGGCATGCGCGAGGAGGACACCAAGCCCCAGGTGGCGAAATTCGTCTATGGCGCCCTGGGCAAAAAGATATTAAAGGACAAGTAAGATTTACATTATTATAAAAAAAAGAAAATGGGATTATTAACTGGTAAGACAGCGCTGATTACTGGTGCTGCACGCGGTATCGGAAAAGCTATCGCACTGAAGTATGCCTCTGAGGGCTGTAACATCGCATTCACCGATTTGCAGGTGAACGAGGAAACCGAGAAAGAGATTGCCGCTCTGGGCGTCAAGGCCAAGAGCTACGCTTCTAACGCTGCCGACTTCGCTCAGACCGAAGAGGTGGTAAAGGCCGTTAAGGAAGAGTTTGGAAGCATTGATATTCTGGTTAACAACGCTGGTATCACCAAGGACGGTCTGATGCTCCGCATGACAGAGCAGCAGTGGGACGCCGTGATTGCCGTCAACCTGAAGTCTGCATTCAACTTTATCCACGCTTGTGTACCCGTGATGATGCGTCAGCGTGGCGGTTCAATTATCAACATGGCTTCTGTCGTTGGTGTTCACGGCAACGCCGGTCAGGCCAACTACGCTGCTTCAAAGGCTGGCCTCATCGCCCTGGCCAAGTCAATCGCTCAGGAGATGGGTCCCAAGGGCATCCGTGCCAACGCCATTGCTCCTGGCTTCATCGAGACAGCCATGACTGCTGCCCTGCCTGAGGACATCCGCAAGGAGTGGTGCAACAAGATCCCCCTGCGCCGTGGTGGTCAGGTAGAGGATATTGCCAACGTGGCTACGTTCCTGGCTTCTGATATGTCAAGCTATGTCAGCGGACAGGTCATCCAGGTTGACGGTGGCATGAACATGTAATTCATAATTAAGAGTTAAGAATTAAGGATTAAGAAATATGGAGGTCGTTTACGAGGACAACCATATTATTATAGTCAACAAACAGAGCGGGGAGATCGTGCAGGGAGACAAGACTGGCGATCGCCCCCTCTCTGATTTGGTGAAGGACTACATCAAAGAGAAATACCAGAAGCCTGGCGAAGTGTTCTTGGGTGTGGTACACAGGCTGGACCGTCCCGTCTCAGGATTGGTGGTCTTTGCCCGCACCTCGAAGGCGCTGACCCGTCTGAACAAGATGTTTGCCGAGGGTCAGGTACACAAGACCTACTGGGCACTGGTGCAAAACTGTCCCAAGGAGCACGATGGCACTTTGGAACACTGGCTGGTGCGCAACGAGAAGCAGAACAAGAGTTATGCCTACGACCGCGAGCGCCCCAACGCCAAAAAAGCCATTCTGAAATACAAGGTGATAGGCCGTACGGACAACTACACCCTGGTGGAGGTGCAACTCATGACGGGTCGCCACCATCAGATTCGCTGTCAGTTGTCCACGATGGGCTGTCCCATCAAGGGCGACCTGAAATATGGCGCCAAGCGTTCAAACCCCGATGGCAGCATCTCGCTGCAGAGTCATCGCGTGGAGTTTGAACACCCCGTGAGTCACGAGACCATCGCCATCGAGGCTCCTCTGCCACATGATCCGATTTGGCAGGGGGTGAGGTTTCAGGTTTGAGATTTGAGGTTTAGGAGATGAAGAAACGCCTAAAGTATATCGTCATCACAACCATCATAGCGGTAGTAGCCCTTCTGGCGCTGCCGTTGCTCATCTACGTGCCGCCCATCCAGCGATGGCTGGTCAACCAAGCCACCGTCATTGCCTCCGAGCAGACCGGCATGGACATCAGCATCGAGGGCGTCAGTCTCAGTTTTCCGTTCGATTTGTCTCTCGACGGTGTATTGGCAAAGCAGGAAGGCGACACCTTGGCCGACATCCAGCGCGCTGTGGTGGATGTGCAGCTGTTACCACTCTTTGAGGGCAACGTGGCTGTTGACGTCCTGGAGATAAAAAACGCCAACATCAACACACTGAGCATGATTCCCGACGTCCAAGTAAAGGGCCGCATGGGAAGTCTGCGACTGAACCCCAGCCTCATCCATCTCACTTCTGGCAACGTCAACCTGAGTGACGCCACACTGGCTAATGCCGACGTGACGATTCTACTGAGCGACACCGCGGAAGTAGATACCACCGATACAGGTCCCGTACTCTGGCGTATCGGTTTCAACGAAATCTCAATTCTCCAATCCAAGATATCTGTCCACATGCCCGGCGACTCCATGCTTATTGGTGTGGAAGCAGGCAGCATGCTGGCCAAAGACGGACGCATAGACCTGGAGAAGGGCCGCTATGAGGTAGGCACCTTCCGTTGGCACGAGGGCCGACTGAAGTTTGACATGCCTTTCGAACCTTATGTCCGCGACGTCAACCACCCACAACTGATGGACTACAGTCATATGGATGTGAGCCATATCGACTGGGCCATCGACTCTATTCTCTATACCGACACTATCACGAAGCTGAGCATCGCCCATGCCGCCCTGCGAGAGGCATGCGGTCTGAGTGTCACCGAGATGAAAGCCCCTGTAGTGCTCGATGCTACGGGTATCCGTATGCCCTGGCTCTCGCTTCGTACACCCTACACAAGCGTCACGGGAAAGGCCGACGTGGATTTTTCCGTGGCCGACTCTATCAACCCCGGACGCATGGACGTCACACTCGATGCCCAGATGGGCAAGCAAGACATGGCGTTCTTCTACGACGACATTGACACGCGTCATCTGCCGGAATGGCCCCTTATGTTGAGAGGTCAGGTGCAGGGCAATCTGCAACAGATGCAGTTCGACATCGATCAACTGTCGTGGCCTACCCTTTTCGATGCCGACGGCAGTGGCATGGTGAAGAACGTGACAGACATGGATAACCTCGTGGCCCAACTGAAACTCAAGGCCAGGTCATACGACTTAAAGCCCCTGTTCCGCACCTTCGACGTGCCTCAGGACGGCTTTGCCATTCCATCCGGCCTCACCATAGAAGGCACAGCCAATGCCAACGGCTCACGCTACGCCACCAATCTCGTGGCCACACTGGGCAAGGCACGTGCCACACTCAAGGCTAACTTCGACCAACGACGAATGGCCTACGATGCCGAGGGCGACATCAGTCAGCTGAACCTCGGACAGTTCCTGCCTGGCACAGGTCTCCAGACACTCAATGCCGACTTCTCGGCCAAGGGCTTGGGCACGGACTTCTTCAAGTCGGGCGCCTGGCTCGATGCAGAGGCCAACGTCCATCACTTAGGCTACGGCAAGAAGAACCTGGACGATATCCGTCTGCAGGCACACCTGAAGAACGGTCACGCCATGGCCGACATCTTGGCTTGCAACCCCCTCATTGAGGGAACCATCAGCGTGGATGCCAGTCTGAAGAAGGAAGGCAAACGCAACTTCCTGGAATCTGTCGTATCAACAGAGCTCACCCACCTCGACCTCTTTGCTTTGGAGATGACGGAACACCCGCTCACCGTGGGCATGGCAGGCGACTTCAAGATGAACAGCAACATGGACGACACCCACTATTTCAGTGGACTGATGGAGCATATCTATCTGCGCGACTCGCTGCAGACCTATTATCCCGAGAAGGTGGGCCTGCTGCTCAGGGCTAATCCCGACACCACCTACGTCCGTGCACAGAGTGGCACACTCATCATCAAGATGGACGCCAGTGGAGCCTATGCCCCACTATTAGACCAGCTCATGGCACTGGGCGACACCATCAACACGCAGATGCACCAGCGCGTCATCAATCAACCGGCCATGAAGGCATTACTCCCTGTGGCCCGTCTCTATGTGAGCAGTCAGCAGGGCAACCCCATGGCCAACTTCCTAAAGGCGGCGGCCAACATTGACTTCAAGGACCTGCTCATCGACCTGAATACCTCACCAGAGACAGGACTCAACGGACAGGTACATGTCCTTGGCCTCAACGCCGACTCTACCCGTATCGACTCTATCTTCATCACGCTGACCGACAAGCCCAATCGCGGACTCACCTTCCAGGGACGTGTGGCCAACAACCGCAGGAACCCGCAGTTTGTCTTTACGGCACTGGCCGACGGACTACTGCAGGAGCACGGCATGAGTATGGGACTGCGCTTCTTCGACCGCGACCAGCGCATGGGGCTTCGACTGGGTGCCAAGGTAGAGATGGAACAGGACGGTCTGCGCTTCCACCTATTGCCCGAGACACCGACCATCGGTTATCGCGTATTCACGCTTAACAAAGACAACTTCCTTTTCCTGAGTAACGACCTCAAACTCCAGGCAAACGTCAACCTGATTGCCGACGACGGCACAGGTGTGAGAGTCTATTCCGAGGATCAGGACTCAACCATGCTACAGGACCTCACCATCAGCCTTCATATGTTCGACCTCGACAAGCTCACGTCGGCCATTCCCTACGTGCCACATATTACTGGTCTGCTGGATGGTGACTATCACCTGACGATGAACGAGAACAAACAGATATCCGTGGCCAGCGACATGCAGGTCAAGGATATGACCTACGAAGGCTGTCGCATGGGCAATATCAGCACGGAGTTTGTCTATCTGCAGCGCGAGGACGACACCCACGCTGTGGAGGGCACCATGATGCAGGACGGTAAGGAGATTGCCCTGCTGAGCGGCAGTTATAAGAACAAAAAGGTGACTGATGGTCACGAACATCTGGAGGCCACACTGACACTGATGCAGGCACCATTGAACCTAATCAACGGTTTCATCCCCGACCAGCTCATCGGTCTGGAGGGTGCGGCCGAAGGCGAGATGAATATCGAGGGCTCGCTGAGCACGCCCAATGTCAATGGTGAGGTTTTCTTGGAGTCAGCCTACCTCATCAGTCAGCCCTATGGCATCCGCCTGCGCTTCGACAACGACCCCGTACGCATCCAGCAGTCCAGGCTCCTGCTTGAGAACTTCACCATGTATGCCTATAACGACAACCCGCTAAACATCATGGGCGAGATTGATTTCCACGACCTGGACCACATGACGATGGACATGAGGATGAGGGCCTCCGACTTCCAACTTATCAACTCGAAGCAGACAGCTAACTCCATCGCCTTTGGCAAAGCCTACGTCAACTTCTTCGCATCGATGCAAGGCCCCGTTGATCGCCTGAGGATGCGTGGCCGCCTTGATGTGCTGGGCAATACCGACCTCACCTATCTGCTGCTCGACTCACCACTGAGCACGGACAACCAACTTGACGAACTGGTGAAGTTCACTGACTTCAATGACACCACGCAGACCGTTATCCAACGCCCCGCCCCCGAAGGTCTCGACATGGATTTACGCATCAGTATCGACCAGGGAGCACATGTAAAGTGCGGCCTCAACATTGAGCAGTCCAACTATGTAGATCTGTTTGGCGGTGGCGACCTGCGCATGAAATACAACAACACCGACAACCTCACCCTGACGGGACGCTATACCCTGACCAGTGGACAGATGAAGTACTCACTGCCCGTCATCCCCCTGAAGACCTTCGAGATTCAGGATGGCAGCTATGTAGAGTTTACGGGCGACGTGATGAACCCCATCCTAAACATCACCGCAACGGAACGCTCCACCGCCAGTGTAGGACAAGAGGGCGAGCAGTCCAGAAGTGTGGCCTTCGACTGTGGCGTAGAGATCACCCGCACCCTGCAGGATATGGGTCTGCAGTTCATCATCTCGGCCCCTGAGGACTATACCATCAACAGCGAACTTAACGCCATGTCAGTGGAGCAGCGCGGCAAGTTGGCCGTGACAATGCTTACCACAGGCATGTATATGGCAGAGGGCAACACCAAGTCATCAATGATGAACAGTGCCTTGAGTGCGTTCCTCGAGAGCGAGATCAACAATATCACGGGCAACGCCCTGCAGTCGGTTGACCTCAGCATCGGTCTCGACAACAAGACAGATGCCACAGGACAGTCCCACACCGACTACTCCTTTAAGTTTGCCAAGCGTTTCTGGAACAACCGCATGAAGGTGCAGATTGGCGGCAAGGTATCGTCGGGCGAAGAGATGCAAGGCCAGAAGCAGTCGTTCTTCGACAATGTGGCAATGGAATACCGACTGAGTCCCACGTCCAACCAATACGTTAAACTCTTCTACAACCAGAACGTGTACGACTGGCTGGAGGGCTATACCAGTGAATACGGTGGCGGCTTTATCTGGAAACGCAAGATGGACCACTGGTGGGAGATATTCCGACTGAAGAACAATACCGAGCGCCCGATGCCCACAAACAGACCGCTCACTATGCGTCCTGATGCCACAAGGACAGCGCGCCCTGACACAACAAAAACAGTAAGCAATGACACGATACGTTAAATATCTCGTTCTGATGGCAGGCCTCATGCTGATCACAGCCTGTTCCACCACTAAACTGGTGCCCGATGATGACAAGCTCTTCATCGGACTGACCAATATTGACTATCAGAACTACGAGAACAACGACCACTTCATTGCCACGCAGGAGGAACTGGAGTCGGCCTTGGCCACCGCACCCAACGGTGCCCTTTTCGGCAGCAGCTATTACCGCACACCTTTCCCCTATGGTCTCTGGATATGGAACTATGCCCAGGGCTCCAGCGGCAAGTTCAAGAAATGGCTCAACAAATCGTTTGGCAAGGCCCCAGTCCTGATGAGTCAGGTGAATCCCGCCCTGCGCGCCTCCGTGGCCCAGTCGGTGCTGCGCAAGAACGGTTACCTGCACGGCAGCGTGACCTATCATGAGGTGCCCCAGAAGAATCCCAAGAAGATGAAGATAGGCTATACTGTCAACCTCGACACCTTGTTTACCATCGACACGATGAATTATGTCAACTTCCCCGCCCAGATGCAGGAGCTCATCGACTCTACGATGAAGCAAGCTAAGATCAAGGCTGGTGTGCCCTTCAGTGTGAGCAGTCTCGATGCCGAGCGCAGCAGACTGACACAGCTTTTCCGTAACAACGGCTATTTCTATTATCAGTCGGGCTATGCCTCATACCTTGCCGATACGTTTGACGTGCAGAACCGCGCCAAGCTCAGACTACAGTTGGCCGACTCACTGCCCCAGGAGGCCCTGCGCCCTTGGTATATGGGAAAGATTACCATGCAGATGCGCCGCTCCTATCGCGAGGAGTTGACCGACAGCACAGGGCGCAACTTCCTCAAGGTGCGCTACAACGGCAAGCGTTCGCCCATCCGTCCCGGCGTCATCCTGCGCAACATGAAACTGCGTCCGCGCTCAGCCTTCAGCTATGACAATTATCAGGAGTCCATGCAGAAGATCAATGCCTCGGGCGTCTTTAGCAGTGTTGACTTCCAGTTCACACCGCGCGACCGCGACACCATCGACCTGCTGATGAACTGTACCTTCGACAAGCCCTACGACTATTATGTCGAGACGAACTTCATCAACCGCACCATCGGACGTATGGGCCCGGAGCTCAAGATGGGTGTCACCAGGAGAAACGCCTTCCATGGCGGCGAGAAGTTGGATATTAATGTCCACGGCAGTTACGAGTGGCAGACCAGTAACACCGAGGAGAACATGAGTTCGTATCAGTATGGTGCCGATGCCGCTATCGAGTTCCCACGCATCATCCTACCCTTCTATAGCGAGCGAAACATTATGCGCAAGAGACGTGAACGCGACAGGAACAACCTGAAGCCACGCTTCTACTCCACCCCCTGGACCATCGCCAAGGTATCAACCGATGTCATCAGACGTCCCAACTACTATAAGATGCACATCGCATCGGGCGAATGGACCTATCGCTGGCAGTCGTCCGAGAACAGCCGACACGAGTTCTCGCCCATCACGCTGAAGTATCAGTTCATGAACTCACACACCAGCACATTTGAGGACATCGTCTTGAAGAATCCCTATATCGCCATCTCTATGGACGACTATTTCATCCCCAAGATACGTTACACCTATACTTATAGCTCGCCCAGCACCAAGCCTAACCCCATTCGCTGGGAACTGACGCTCGAGGAATCAGGCAACGTGACAGCCCTCTATGATGTCGTCGTTCAGGGACGTGGATGGAACGAAGCCGGCAAGACGCTCTTCAAGAATGTCTATTCACAGTTTTTGCGCGTGGAGACCGACCTTACCAAGACCTGGACGCTCGACAGCAAGACTCAGGTGGTGGGCCATATCAATGCCGGCTATATCCACAGCTATGGCAACACCTCCGAACCGCCGTTCAGCGAGTCCTTCTATGTGGGCGGTGCCAACAGCATTCGCGCCTTCTCCGTGCGCAGTCTCGGTCCTGGCGCATTCCCTGGCTTTACCGACAGCAAGCAGTTCTCGTATATGATGCACAACGGCGACATCAAGCTGGTGATGAACCTGGAGTATCGTAAACGCCTTTTCGGCAGTCTTTATGGCGCGCTGTTCCTGGATGCCGGCAACGTGTGGTATCAGACCAAACGGCACATTGACCTGGGTGAAGAGTCCGAGACTGAGACAGCCAAGAAGTTCTATGCGTTGTTCGAGAATACCACCATCAAGCCCTCCACCTTCCTCAAGCAGATTGCCACTGGCACAGGTGTAGGTCTGAGATACGATCTGGACTTCCTCGTACTGCGTGTGGACTGGGGCTTTGGGCTCCATGTGCCTTACGAAACGGGTAAGTCGGGCTATTTCAACATCCCACGATTCAAGGATATGCACTCACTCCACTTGGCCATCGGCTATCCGTTCTAATTGTTAATTTATGTAGAGCATTACAAATTTCTTCACGCTTCGCTCTTCACTCTTCACTTTTTTATGTATCTTTGCAACTGAAAAGTTAAACACTTAAAAAACATAGCTAAAATGAAACCAACTCTTTTTCTTCTTGCCGCTGGCATGGGAAGCCGCTATGGTGGCTTGAAACAACTTGACGGTCTGGGTCCCAATGGTGAGACCATCATGGACTATAGTATCTACGATGCCATCCAGGCTGGATTCGGAAAGATCGTCTGGGTTATCCGCAAGGATTTCGAAGAGCAGTTCCGCACACAGATCCTTTCTAAGTATCAGGGACAGGTGCCCTGCGAGCTCTGCTTCCAGGCCCTCGACGCACTGCCCGAAGGCTTCAAGGTACCCGAAGGACGCGTAAAGCCTTGGGGAACCAACCACGCCGTGCTGATGGGTAAGGACGTTATCAAGGAGCCCTTCTGCGTTATCAACTGCGACGACTTCTATGGTCGCGATGCCTTCATGCAGATTGGCAAGTACCTGAGCAACCTGCCCGAGGGTGCCAAGAACCAGTATGCCATGGTGGGCTTCCGCGTGAGCAACACACTGTCTGAAAACGGTACAGTGGCTCGTGGTGTATGTGCATATAATGAGAAGCGCCATCTGACTGACGTTGTAGAGCGTACTGAAATCGTGCGTTGCGCAGAAGACGGTTCAAATGCTGGCGATGCCAATCAGCCTATCCGCTTCAAAAACGAAGATGGCAAGTGGGAGGCTCTGGGTGAGAACGTTCCCGTGTCAATGAACATGTGGGGGTTCACTCCCGACTACTTCGAATATTCTGAGGCTTACTTCAAAGAGTTTCTGAGCGATCCTAAGAATATGGAGAACCTCAAGGCCGAGTTCTTCATCCCTCTGATGGTCAACAAGCTCATCAACGACGGTACAGCTACCTGCGAGGTACTCGACACCACCAGTGTATGGTTCGGCGTGACTTATGCTGCTGACCGCGATGCCACCGTGGCTCGCATCAAGAAGCTGGTTGACGACGGCGTTTATCCTAATAAGCTTTTTTAAAAAGTAAAAAGGTAAGAAACAAAAGCAATAAGCAATAAGATAAATGCTTGAAAACATATTGAGCGAACAAGCGTGCGAGCAACTTCGCACGCTTGTTCATCAGGCAGAGACAATTATCTGCGTATGCCATAGAAGTCCTGACGGCGATGCCATCGGGGCTTGTTTGGGTTTTGCAGAGGTACTGCGGATGATGGGTAAAGAGCCCCAGGTCATCATTCCCGACCAGTATCCCGACTTCCTGCAGTGGATGCCCAACACCGAAAAGATTATCCGCTATGATAAGCACAAGGAGGGATGCGACTGGACCATCCAGCACGCCGATCTCATCGTTTGTCTCGACTTCAACAGCATGAGTCGCACAGGCGATATGACCGCTGCCCTGGAGTCATCTCCCGCCAACAAAGTATTGATTGACCATCACCTTGATCCCGATGTCAAGGCCACCCTCGCCATCTCGCGTCCCAACGCCTCATCCACCTGCGAACTGGTGTTTCGTCTGGCGTGGCAGCTGGGACTATTCCCTCAGGCTGGCAAACACTTTGCCGTGCCCGTCTATTGTGGCATGATGACCGATACCGGCGGTTTCACCTTCAACTCAAACGACCCCGATATCTTCTTCATCATCGGCCAGTTGCTTACCAAACAGATCAACAAGGACAAGATTTACCGCAACGTCTATCACAACTATTCCGAAAACCGCATCCGCCTCATGGGCTATGTGCTCTACGAGAAGTTGGTCTATGATGCCCCGCGCCATGCTGCCTACTTCACCCTGAGCCGCAGCGACCTGAAGCGCTTCCAATTCATCAAGGGCGATGCCGAGGGATTAGTAAATATTCCCCAGCAGATTAGGGGGCTAAAACTAAGCGTCTCGCTGCGCGAGGATACCGAGAAAGACAACCTCATCTGGGTGTCGCTGCGCTCTGTCGATGACTTCCCCTGCAACGAGGTGGCAGCGCGTTTCTTCAACGGCGGCGGACACCTGAATGCCTCTGGTGGCCGACTGGAGTGTTCGCTTGACGAGGCCGTCAAGATTACCAAGGAAGCCTTTGAGGCATTCGAAGACCAGTTAAAAGGATAAAAGCTGAAAGTAAAAATAGTTAATTATTGTAGAGCAGTAGCAAATAATTTACTTTTCACTATTCTCTTTTCCCTTAAAATTCGTACCTTTGCGCCCAATAATCTGAACAGACAAGAGATAGATATGAGAAAACTTCTTTTTGCATTGGCTGCCTTGTGCTTTGTCAGCACCTTCGTTGCCTGCAATGACTATGAGACTTATGGCGAGAAGAAAGAAAAAGAACGCGACGCCATCAGTCAGTTTATCAACGACTCCAGCATTGTTGTCATCAGCGAGGCCCAGTTCCATGCGCAGGGGGACTCAACCGATGTCAGCAAGAACGAGTTTGTTTATCTGAACAACAATGGTGTTTACATGCAGATTGTCCACAAGGGCTGTGGCGAACCCATCCCCGATGGGAAGTCCACTACCCTCATCATGCGCTTCTACGAGCTAAACATCATGGACAATACGCAGGTCACCAACGACAATTCGCCCTATGATCCTGACTTTATCATCGTCAGCCGTTCTGGCAGCACCTATACAGCCTCTTACACCACCACCAGTTTGATGTATCAGACCTACTCGTCGGCCTCTGTCTCTTCTGGCGTCATGGCCGCGTTCCCCTATGTCAATGTGGGCCGCCCCCGCAGTGCCGACGACCAGATTTCCAAGGTGCGTCTCATCGTGCCCCATTCACAGGGTCACTCTGTTGCCTCCAGCTATGTCTATCCCTATTATTACGAAATAACATTCCAAAAAACCATTGATTTATGACACTTATTAAATCTATATCAGGCATTCGTGGCACCATTGGCGGCCACACTGGTGACACGCTGAATCCTTTGGATATCGTCAAGTTCACCACTGCCTACGCCACTTTTATTGGCGGAAAGAAAATCGTAGTAGGCCGTGACGGACGTATCTCTGGTCCCATGGTGCGCGACGTTGTCTGCGGCACCCTCGTAGGCATGGGCTACGAAGTTATTGATATTGGTCTGGCCACCACCCCCACCACCGAGTTGGCCGTACGCTGGCACCAGGCCGATGGCGGTATAATCATCACCGCCTCACACAATCCTACCCAATGGAACGCTCTGAAGTTGCTCAACAGCGAAGGCGAGTTCCTCACCGCTGCTGACGGCGCCGAGGTGCTACGCATTGCTGAGGAAGAGAACTTCAACTATGCCCCCGTGGAGCAGTTGGGCCGTGTTCTCAAGGATGACACCATGAACCAGCAGCACATCCAGTCGGTGCTCGACCTCCGTTTGGTCGATGTTGAGGCCATCAAGGCCCGCAAGTTCCGCGTATGCGCCGACACCATTAACAGCGTTGGTGGCATCATCCTGCCCGACCTGTTCAAGGCCCTGGGCGTTGATTTCGAGATTCTCAATAGCGAGTGCACCGGACAGTTTGCACATAACCCCGAACCTCTGGAGAAAAACCTGCAAGGCATTATGGACAAGATGAAGCAGGGCGGTTTCGACCTCGGCATCGTGGTTGATCCCGACGTGGATCGCCTAGCCTTTATCTGCGAAGATGGCAAGATGTTTGGCGAGGAATACACACTGGTCAGCGTGGCTGACTATGTGCTCTCTAGTATATCTAGAAACTCTAGAGATTCTAGTGATTCTAGCTCCCTCGCTACCGTCAGCAACCTCTCTTCCACCCGCGCCCTACGCGACGTCACCGAGAAACATGGCGGCAAATACACAGCTGCTGCCGTGGGCGAGGTGAATGTCACTACTAAGATGAAGGAAGTAGGCGCCGTTATCGGCGGCGAAGGCAATGGCGGTGTAATCTATCCCGAGAGCCACTACGGCCGCGACGCCCTCGTAGGCATCGGTCTGTTCCTCAGCAGCCTGGCACAGAAGGGCATGAAGGCCAGCGAGCTTCGCCGCACCTTCCCCGACTATCAAATTGCAAAGAACCGTATCGACCTCACCCCCGAGACCGATGTTGACGCTATCCTCGTTAAGGTGAAGGAGATGTTTGCTGCCGACCCCGAGGCCACCGTCAACGATATCGACGGTGTGAAGATCGACTTCCCAACCAAGTGGGTACACCTGCGCAAGTCAAACACCGAGCCCATCATCCGTGTCTATAGCGAGGCACAGACCATGGACGAGGCTGATGCCATTGGCAAGAAACTCATGCAGGTGGTTTACGACATGCAGTAAAAACACACCAGAATATAAAGAGACACTTTTGCACATCAGATAGTATTCCAGGCACCATTGAGTGTCTGGAATACTTTTTTTCGGGAAAACTGTTCCATTTGCGTATTTATATAAGAAATCAACACCTATTAATATATAAATATTATGTTATCAGCCCTCCTTTCCATCATCGTAGTAATCAACGAGTTGATGGCTTCAAATGCAGGTACCGTGATGAGTCCTGCCACCAACTTTGACAGCTGGTTAGAACTCTACAACCCCTCCGACCAGGCCGTCAACCTGGGCGGCATGTATCTCAGTAACGATGTCGCCAATCCCAAACTCTGGCAACTGCCTTCTGACTTTGGCACCCTGCCCGCCAAGGGATTCAAAGTCAT
>CACYNE010000047.1 GCA_902775605.1 uncultured Prevotellaceae bacterium | reverse complement strand
TTTTTCCGCTTAATAATAATAAGTTTTGCGGAAATTTTGTATCTTTGCACACAAAGCGTGCGATACTACAATAAAATCTGATAAATTATGAACATTGGAGACAAGGCGCCCGAGATACTGGGCAAGGACGAACAGGGACGGGACATCCGTCTGAGTGATTACAAGGGTCGTAAACTGGTGCTGTATTTTTATCCGAAGGACAATACCAGTGGCTGTACGGCTGAGGCTTGCAGTCTGCGCGACCATTACAGCGAACTACAAGGCGCTGGCTACGAGGTAGTGGGTGTGAGTAAGGACTCTGCCGCCTCCCACGTGAAGTTCAAGGAAAATTTCGTTGGCTCTGTCTGCCCCCTTATATCCGTCAACACATTTCCTGAGTCCGTTATCAGGAAAAGTAGTACTTAATCCAAACAAAGATGCTAGTGGCAAACCAAAGTATCGTATTGGTGTGTCTCAGTGCTCGGCTGACATTTGGCGTGACAAACAGAATGCCGAGCTACGCATGGGTGCTTATTTCCATGATAATGTGGAACTGAAGTTCGCGGCAGCTTATGACAGCGATGAGCGACAGATACAGCAGATTGACAGCCTCGTAAATGATGGCATCGACTTGCTGATTGTAGCGCCAAATCAAGTGCAGACCATTTCGCCAGCCATCGACCGCGCCTACGACAAAGGTATCCCCGTTATTGTGTTCGAGCGCAAGACCAGTTCACAGAAATATACCGCCTTTATCAGTGCCGACAACTACGAGATGGGGCGTGTGATGGGCGAATACATTGTCTCTCGGCTTCATGGACAAGGCTCGGTTTTAGAGATAAAGGGCTTGGAAGGCTCGTCGCCCGCCATCGAGCGTCACAACGGTTTCATGGACGCTATCAAGGATGCATCTGGCATCAAGATAGTGGGTTCGCTGCAGGGCGATTGGACGGAGCCAACAGCATACGAGAGCACGAAACAATGGCTTATAAATAATAAAGATGTACGGGTAGATTTAGTGTTCGGCGCGAACGACCGTACGGCGATGGGAGCAAGGAAAGTACTTGGAGAAGAGATTCTTTTTTGCGGCATCGATGGTTTGCGGCCGTTAATATTCTCGAAGGCAAGCCCTACGAGAAGGAAACTATGCTGATGTCGGCCCTGGTGACAAGCGATAATGCCAAGGTGCTGCAGATGCAGGGCGAGGAGTTAATGAGACAGGCTGACCGTCTGGATCAGTTACACCATAAAGCCGACAACTACCTGCATGAGCTTGACACGCAGCGCATCGTCAACTGGCTGGCCATTGGCATTATCGCATTACTCATCATTGTATTCGTACTGTTCTACCTCTATTATCTACGAAAAATCAGAATGCAAAGAGAGCATGTAGTTAACACCTTATGGAACCTTAAACCAGAAGACGTCTCAGTTGTTTCAGAATCCTCTGAGCCCAAGAAAACGTCCGAGATATCAGAGGAATCAGAAAGTAGTGCTCTTCCAGATGAGAACGACCCCGCAGCAGTCTCTTTGTTTATCACTCGTTTTAAGGATGTCGTAGAAGCCCGTCTGACCAATAGTGATATCAGTGTGGAGGATTTAGCTGCAGACATGAACCTCAGTCGCGTACAACTCTACCGCAAGGTGAAGGCCGTTACCAGCTCGTCACCCGTTGAACTGTTGCGCACCGCCCGCTTGAACCGCGCCTACCAGTTGCTACTCACCACCGACAAGAGTGTCTCTGAGGTTGCCTATGCCGTCGGCTTTACCGCTCCCAGCTACTTTACGAAATGTTTCAAAGAGGAGTATGGTATGGTGCCAGGAGATATCAGGAAATAATTCAATACCGATATAATGCAATTGAACTTATGAAGAATTACTTGATTTCAATCGTCTTATTGTTGTCCGCTTCACTGACTTGGGCACAAACTAATTTCACAGAGCCCACGACACTCTATCTGATGCACAGCAGCGGCAACCATTTGGAAAAGGGCAGCGACGATGGCGGCTGGATAGAGGCTCCCACAAAGAGCAGTCCGCAGAAGGTGACAGTCATCCCCGCAGAACAGGGGTTCTACAACATCCAGACAGGCGAAAAATATCTTTCGCTGTCTGGACAATGGAACTCGAAGTTCATCACATCGCCAGCGGGCGACGAGGCCAAATGGGCCATCGAGACAGGTATGGGACAGTACGTAAAGCTACGCTGCAAGGCCAACAACAAATATCTGGGCACCGACAGCAACGATGCCCACCAAAAAGTGTTTACCGACAAGAGCGGCAGCGACATGAAGCACCAGTGGTACTTCAGCGACAACGTCCGTCAGTCGCCGCCTGCCGACACCGCTCGCTACATTGTCAGCCCACAGGTGGTACGCCAGCACTTCGACGGTTGGGGTGTATCGCTCTGCTGGTGGGCAGGTCAGTGCGGCAAATGGTCAAACGCGAAGATTGACGAAATCATCACCTGGCTCGTCAGTCCCACAGGCTTGAACTACAGCCACTTCCGCTATAACATAGGCGGCGGTGACGACCCGCAGAACCGCCACTGCGATCCACACCACATGGGACGCGGCAAGGGATTACGTGCCGAAATGGAGGGTTTCAAGGATTTCAGCGGCGATGACTACCATTGGGAGCGCGACGCAGCACAGCGAAAGATCATGCTCAAGATTAAGGAGAAGCGTCCAGATGCCGTATTCGAGGCATTCAGCAACTCATGCCCTTACTATATGACCTATAGCGGCTGCGTCAGCGGCAACAGTGACGGTGGCAAGGACAACCTTAAGCCGGAATACTACGAGGAGTTTGCTCACTATCTCGTCGATGTCTGCAAGCATTACAAGGACGAATACGGCATCGAGTTCAAAACGCTGGAGCCGTTCAACGAGTCAGTGACCAATTTCTGGTACGCCAATGGTCCGCAGGAAGGCTGCCACTTCGACTACGAGTCACAAATCAAGTTCGTGCGTGTGCTGGCTCCCATCTTAAAAGAGTCGGGATTGAACACTGTCATCTCAGCTGCTGACGAGACCAACGTGGGACTGGCAGTTGACGGGTTCAAACGCTTCATCTCTGCAGGTGCCGACCAGTTCATTGGGCAGTGGAACACCCACACCTATTCGGGCAGCAACGCCGACCGTGCACGCTTCGCCCAGCTGGCCCACGAGACTGGCAAGGACCTGTGGATGAGCGAGACAGGGTCAGGCGGCAGCGGCATCGGAGGCAACCTCGCCATGGCGCAGCGTCTCATCGACGACATGCGCTACATCCAGCCAGAGGCATGGATTGACTGGCAGTATATGGAGGAGGCCAACGACCAGTGGTGCACCATTCGCGGTAGTTTTGCCGACCAAACCTACACGAAGGTGAAGAACTATTACGTGCGACAGCAGTGCTCGCGGTTCATCCAGCGGGGCTACGACATCATCACATCGCTCTGCCCACAGACGCTGGCCGCCGTCAATGCTGCCCGTGACACGTTGGTGCTGGTAGCCCTAAACGAAGGTTCGGCAGGTGTACATATCATCGACCTCTCGCTCTTCAACGACATGCCTGACCGCAGCACCATCAAAGCCTATCGCACATCGGAGACAGGAAACCTGACAAATGCCCTGGGCAGTGTGAAGGTTGACAGCACAATCGTCACGCTCTCTATGCCAGCACAGAGCATCACCACACTGGTTATCCCCCTGCATTCGCAAGAAACAGGCAGCAACGACTTGCTCGCCGACGGCTGCGAATACCTCATCATCCCTCGTCAGGAAACCGCCTGTGCTGTGTCGGCCAAGGGCAACAAAGTGACATTGGAAGAAATTGACTACAGCGAAGCCCAGCGCTGGCGTCTGAAGGATGCCGGCAGCGGCACATATAGTTTCGAGAACGGGCTTGGACTCAGGCTCACTGCCCACCGCGCTTCGAACAGCTCATCGCTCACCGCCGTAAGAAACGTAGCCAGCGAGCAGAATTTCTACATTGACGAGGTGGACTATCCCTATTTCAAGATTCTAGCCAGTCGAGGGCGCAGTCACGGCCTTGACCTGACGAATGCATCATCGAACGTTGGCACCACCGTTGGCATCTGGCAATATGCAGACGGCAACACTACGCCCACACATCGCCAGTGGATGCTTGTTCCTTTGGCATCAGTGCAAGATTTCACAGGCATCGAAAATCTTCATCATGATTCATCTACACCTGTTTCCGACTACATCTACGATCTCTCAGGTCGTCGCGTCAGCTATTCCTCGACGCTACCCAAAGGACTATATATCCATCACCGCAAGAAGATCATGGTGAAGTGATACTTAAAACCAATCACGGGGTCGGTTCTAGTGATCATCAAAGATCACGGGGACAGGAATGACCCCGTGATTGCATTTTTTGTTTCTTTATCGTACTGTCGTGAAGTTCTCGGTGATGGTGAAGGTCTTTTCGTAGCCCTTCGTCTTGACGGTGTAAGTGCCGCCGACTTTGAAGGCAGGACTGCTTACGAGACTGGCACTGCGCTTCATGGAGAAGGGCACGGTGACGGTGTCGAGGACTGTGCCTTTTTCATCGCTGATGGTAATGGGCTCGTCTTTTGCTACCTGGGCGCCAATCAGCAGAACGGTGGGTTGCTTGGCTGTGGCATTGGTGGGCACCGAGGGCATCTCGCCCATGCCGCCACCCACAGAGAATATCTTGCCTCCCTCGACAACAAGTGCTGCGAAGTCGCAGTCGAGTCCCTCCTCAGGTGAGCCCACCTGACTCCAGGCATAGACGGCGCCGTCGCGGATGATGATAGCAGTGTCTTGCTCCTGATTATTATTGCCGCCGAAGGGCATGAAGAAACCATTTTTGGGATTGGAGTCAACAGCATCGTTGCCCTTACTGCGAGCGATGACATGGGCGCCATTGAACTCGATGCAGGCGTTGGCGTTGATGGCATCGTCGGTGCTCAGCACATCCACATCGCCACCGTTAAAGACAACACCCTCTTTTCCCTCAATGCCCTCGGCGCCAGCGGTAGAGGTGCGGACGGTCACCTTGCCGCTATTAATGGTGATCTTGCCTTTCGAAGCGATGCCTTTGGTGGATGCTACATATTTATGTTTACCGGCAAAGCCGCCCATACCACCTTCCTCACCGTCTTCATCGTTCTCTTCGCGGTTGCCGAAACCGGGGAAACCGCCCCCGAAGTTAGGCATGCCACCCCCAGGGAAGCCAGGGAATCTATTGCGCATCGTGCTGTCATTGGGCATGCCAGGGAAGCCTCCACCGAAATTGGGCATGCCACCCCCAGGGAAGCCAGGGAATCCATTACGCATTATGCTGTCATTGGGCATGCCAGGCATGCCGGGGAAACCTCCGCCCATGCCAAAAGGCTTTTCTCCAAGGTTGTCGCCAGAAGTGGTGATGTTGAGCGTGAGTTCCTCGATGGTGATGTCTTTCTTGGTCTTGATGCCTCGGCAGCCATCACCCGTAGCAATGACATTCAGTGTTCCTTTGCCAGAGAGCAGCAACTTGTCCTTTGCCCAGATAACAGCTCCCTTGTGGTTGGCAGTATCCTTGCAGGCAGTAACAGTCAGTGTGTTCTTGGTACCCTTGACGGCCACAATCTCCACCTTTTTCTTGTTTTTTAGTTCAATAGGCGCACCCTCCTGACTGGTCAGATTCAGGCCATCCAGTTTTACCTTAGCTTTGCCGGCTGTCTTCAGAACAAGCTGGCCATCATTACTCTTGCCAGTCAGTAGGAGAGTTAGTTTGTGATCTTTATACTGACTCTCAATATTGACATTTGCGCCTTTCACGGTGACTTTTACGCTGTCTTTAATCGTTTGTGTCACCTTGGCCTTTGAACCATTGTAGTGGATGGTGATATCCTCGGCGTGACACACGCTGCTTATCATCAGGGGCAGCACCCATAATAGCATTTTCTTCATATCGTCTTTTAAGTTATCCAATGGTTAGACGAGTGAAAGTACAAAAAGTTAAATCATAATTAATGTTTACGGCACTCAGGGCATAGTCCTTTGACCATGTAGTTGATGCTCGTGAGTTGATAGCCAGAAGGCAGGGCCACGGAGGGGATAGGGGTATCGGATAGGCAAAATGTGCGGTGACAGCGTTCACAATAGAAATGTACGTGCTGGTCGTCATCATGTTCGTGGCCATCATGGCTGTGGCAGAGTTCGTAGCGTACACCATCGCCACCGTCTTCGATGACATGCACCAAATGGTGCTCGCGGAAAAGGGAGAGAGCACGGAAGATGCCCGACTTGTCGATAGACAGAATCTTATACTCCAGTTCCGTCAGTGACATAGGGCGATCGGCATCGGCCAGTGTCTTTACCACCACGATGCGGTTGGATGTAGGCTTCACGCCATGTGCCAGTAAAAGGGCCTCGCAGTTTTGGCTTTTCATTGCTATCAGTTGTTTTTTTCTTTCTCGCATGCAAAGATAAGGAAAAGAATTGAAACTATGCAACCAAGTTGCAGAAAATATATTGTACCTTTGCACCCAGAAAGAGTAAACAAAGAAAAAGGTTATAAAGATATGGCACACGAACATCATCATCATGAGTGTTGCGAACACGAGCATCATCATGCTCATCATCATGAGCACCACCATCACGAGCATGGAGGGCATCGGCAGTTATGGCTCATTGCTGCCACAGTAGTTCTGCTCATTGGGGCAGTCATCGTAGAGCATACCCTGCAGTTGCCTACATGGCAATTGTTGCTGGTTTACCTCATACCTTATTTATTAATAGGCTCTGGCACTCTGAAGGAAGCGGCCGAGGGGTTGGCCCATGGCGATGCTTTCAATGAGCACTTCCTTATGTCGATAGCTACCATTGGTGCACTGTGTATCGGACTCCTGCCAGGTGCTGAGACGGAGTTCCCAGAGGCTGTTTTTGTGATGCTGTTCTTCCAAGTGGGCGAGTTCTTCGAGGGCTATGCCGAGGGAAAGAGTCGTGATAGCATCTCTCACCTGATGGATATCCGGCCAGATGTGGCTCGACTAGACGGTCAAGAAGAGACGGTGAGTCCTGAGCAAGTGGCTGTTGGTTCTGTTATCGAGGTGCGACCAGGAGAGAAGGTGCCTTTGGACGGCGTGGTGGTCAGCGGTACTTCGAGTCTGAACACGATGGCGCTGACGGGCGAGAGTATGCCTCTGACCATCAAGGTTGGCGATGAAATCATTTCAGGATGTATCAATATGAGTGGCGTGCTGCGGGTGCGTACCACCAAGGTCTTTGGCGATAGCACTGTGTCGAAGATTATCCAGTTGGTAGAGGAAGCAGGCGAGCATAAGTCTCAGAGCGAGGCTTTCATCACCCGCTTTGCCCGCATCTATACGCCAATTGTGGTATTTGCAGCTCTTTTCATTGCCGTCGTGATGCCGATGGGTATGGCTTTCGCTATCGCTCATTTCTCACCCGGCTTCTGGAACGCCTTCACGAATCTGTTCCCAATGTGGCTCTATCGCGCTCTGATGTTTCTGGTGGTCAGCTGTCCCTGTGCACTGGTCATCAGTGTGCCTCTGACGTTCTTCGGTGGTATTGGTGGTGCCTCGAGAAAAGGTATCTTGGTGAAAGGCGCCAACTATCTGGATATACTGGCAAAGGTCGATACCGTGGCATTCGACAAGACGGGTACATTGACCCAGGGACGCTTCGCCGTAGTAGCCGTGCATCCGGAGATGTGCAGTGAGTATCAATTGCTGCATCTGGCAGCTCATGTGGAACACTCAACCACTCACCCCATTGGTGCCGCTCTGCGTGATGCCTTCCCTGATGAGGCTACTGATGGATGTAAGGTGACCGATGTGGAAGAGGTGGCAGGCAAAGGCATCCAAGCCACTATTGAGGGCCGTAAGGTGGCGGTGGGTAACATCAAGATGATGGAACTTGTTGGGGCCAAATGGCACCAATGCGAACATGGCGATGAAGGTACAGTCATCCATGTGGCTATTGATGGCACTTATGCTGGGCATATCGTTATCAGCGACCAAGTAAAGGCAGATAGTGCAGATGCCATTCTGCAACTGAAAGACGCTGGCGTGAGACAAACGGTGATGCTGACCGGCGACCGTGAGGAGGTGGCTGCCCGTGTGGCCAATCAGCTCCAGATAGATGAGTATCACGCCGAACTGTTGCCTACTGACAAAGTTACATGGATCATGAAGCTGAAGGCAAGTCTGAATCCCTCTACATCCAAACTGGTCTTTGTGGGCGACGGTATTAATGATGCGCCTGTGCTGGCTCGTGCCGATGTGGGCATCGCCATGGGAGGCTTGGGAAGTGATGCTGCCATTGAAGCTGCCGACGTGGTGCTGATGGACGATCAGCCCTCAAAGATTGCCACAGCCATCCGCATTGCCCGTCGCACCATTGGCATAGCAAGGCAGAATATCTGGTTTGCCATCGGTGTCAAGGTGGCTGTCCTCATCCTGGCTTTCTTCGGTATCGCCACCATGTGGCTTGCCGTCTTTGCCGATGTGGGTGTCACCGTTCTGGCTGTGCTTAACGCCATGCGGGCCCTGAAGGCTTGAAACAATAAAAAAGCGGACGAGAAATCGCCCGCTTTTTGTGTATTATGAAATGGTTTACTTGCTGAACAACTGGTCGAGGAAGGTGTAGAAAGAAGGATCTTCACCAACGATAACCTTGACGAGTTTGCCCTTGGGGTCAACGATGACCTTGGTGGGGAAGCCTTCGATGCTATATTTCTCTACCAGGCTGCGGAACTGATCGTCTGGGCAGCGTACCTGCTTCCAAGGCAATTCGTGCTCCTTGACAGCAGCCTTCCACTTGTCTTCTGTGTCGCGACAGTCAACACCCAGGATTTCCATCTTATCCTTGTATTTGCTATAGGCCTCCTTCATGCTGGGAATGCCGCGAACGCACCAGATGCACCAGGCGCCCCAGAAGTCGATAATGACATACTTGCCCCTGAGTGATGAGAGCTTGGTGGGCTTGCCTTCCAAGTTGGGCAGTTCAAAGTCGGGAGCCATCTCACCGGCTTCCACATCAGTCTGTTCTACAGCAACCACAGCCTGGTGGCGCTGTCCACATGATGCAGTCAGTGACATTGTCATGACCAGCATCATCATAGTTAAAAGTAGTTTCTTCATAATCGTTTTTATGAGGGTTATTTAATCTTTGATGTCATGGGACCACGAATGCCCTTATATCCCTTGAGGAACACCTTAGCAGAGCCGAAACTGAGGAACATGTCGAGTCGTACAGGGATATGGTTCAAATCGTCGGTAATATAGAAACGGATAAGTTCATGGGCCTTGCCGTCTTCGCGCTCATAGAACGAGAAGACCAGGCAGCGGAATTTCTCGTTAGACCCTTCAACCTTGAACGTGTCCTTGCCTTTGTAGGTAAGCCATGAGTTGGTGAGGCTGCGGGCATCGCTGATGGGCATAGGGATGATGTCGCCTACCTTGAGTTTCGATGCATCGAAGTTGCGGGCACGAAGGAAGATGCTCATCATGTCATAGACACAGTCTGCGTATTCCTTGTCCTGCCAGTGCTGCTCTCCATCGGCATCAATGCGGTGCATTCTCAGGCGACAGTGATTGCGGGGGTAGGTGTACCAAAGCTCATCGACATAATATCGACTTCCTTCAAGGGCTCCCTTGCGGAAGTAAAGTGGCGATAAGTCAGTTGTACTGCAATAGGAGAGCAGTGTATCGCGCATCACAAAGACGCCGTCGAGTTTGTTATTGCCACGGGTGGTGAGGCTCGAACGGTAGGCTGGTTGGCCGCGGAAGGTAGAGGTGACTGTTGACATGGAGGCGGAGCCCACCTTAATCCATACAAACTTCCAATTAAAGTAGAGGTCGTAGGTGAGGAACTCGCCATTTCCAAAAGCTTTGTTCTCAATACCACACTGGGCAGATGCGTTGGCAGGGGCCAACAACAGCAGGAGGAGTGGCAGGCACCACTTCACCAGTTGCTTGATATGGGTTGTCATCATTCTCTTTTTCATGTATCAATCTATTAAAGTCCTTTAGGTAAATATTCCTTTCCCAGGTCACGAGCACGCTGCATATTGCGGTTCTTCAACTGTTGCTTCTGCTTGTCGGGCTTCTGTTTGGTGATGGCCATGGGCTTTTGCTGATAACGTGGACGGGCCGTGAGATTCCACTGACGACTGACGTCCCACTTCTGCTTGCAGTCTAACTTCTCGTGGAAGTAGTAAACGGGTTCGGGCTGCAGGTCCTGGTCGTAGATACCAGTGTCCCACTGGCCATTGCCGTTGAGGTCGATATAGGCTCGTACATAATAGGTGCCAGCCTTCAAATAGGCAAACTCTGCCACGCCATCGGCATCGGCCAATGTCTGACGAACAACCTTGTCGCCATTGTCGAGCAGTTGCACAATGATAGAGTCGGAGAGGTTAACCCCGCTCAGTTCCATGACGAGTGAGCTGTATTCATCTTCGGTGCGCACCTTAATACCCTGTTTGGTGGCGTCAGAGACGGCCCCATAGAGTCCCTGGAAGGCGGCAGAGTCAATCTCCACCTTGTATTCCTGACCCATGACCCAGTCGGCCACTATCTCGTAGCGACGCACATCCCGTTGACGGAGAGAAACGGGCTGGTCATTCCAAAGGGTATCTACTTTCAGGTAGAGATGGATGGCCGACGTGTCACAACGGCTCAGGGGCTCGGGCATCTCAACATAAAGGCGTTGTCTGGGATCCAGGAAACCATTGGTGGATAACTTGAATCTCAGCGGATCGACAGGCATGATAGAGTCATACGGCTCGTTGCGCTTCTTTTTCTTCTCCTGCTCCTTTTGCCATTCCTCAAACTCTTTCTGCTTGGCTTTCATGCGTTTGGCGTATGGGGTCTTGGCTGTGAAGGCTATCGTGTCGGTATGTGACACCAGTGCTCCTAAAGAGTCGGTCATCAGATAGGTGGTCTCAATCTCCAGCGTGTCCTGATTAACCAATGTGGTGTCGGCCAACCAATAGGTCAGTGTGTCGTTCTTCTGTGATGCTTCGAGGACGAAAGCGTCCTTCTCGTCGAAGTTCAGGCCGCGCAGACGAGGGAGCGAGTCACTGCCATAGGTGAAGAAGATGCCCAGGCGCTCGGGGGTGTTGCGCTCGGTCTTCAGCAGGAAACGGTCTGTTTGAGGCTCTTGGAAGCACAACAGGGTGATGTCGTCGGGCAAGAAATGGGTGAAGGGCGTAGATATGATGTCCTTGATATGGAGCGAGTCAAGCCATAGGGTGTCAGGGCGGGCATCCATCTTCCATGAGGGCATGATGCTGTCATGGTTGAAACCAACCATCTCGTTCTTCTGACTAAACAAGAAGTCGCCATCCTTGTCCTCGAGAGCAAAGCAGCGGTAGATGCCGGGGGCCACACCCTTGATGGTAAATCGGCCACTGCCATTGGTGCGTGACACACGCATCATGGGCTCTTTGTGGACGATAGAATCGGTGAAGTCGTTGTAAAGACCCACCATCATTCCCTTGATAGGTTCCAGATTCTGGGCGTTCAGACAATAGCCGCTTACTTCGAGTGTGTCGATATGGTCGCCCGTAGAGAAACTGAATGTGTAGTTGCCCATGGGGTTGCCCTCGTTATTGTCGCTGATGGCATCGCTGAAGTCCACAGTGTAGGTAGTGTTCTCCTTAAGCGAGTCTTTCAGCTCGACAATGATTCTGCGTCCGGCAGCCTTGATCTCAGGCATTTCGATTTGTGGGGGCGAGATGATAACCTTGTTCTGGGCATCCTCCAACTTGATATATTCATTGAAGTTGATGGTCACCTTCTTGGTTTTCGCGTTGACGCCTTGGTCTTCGGGCGTAGAGCTCACAACATGGGGTGGCGTGTCGTCATACCAACCGCCATCGGGGCTGCCCATCCTGGCGCAGGATACGAAAAGTAAAAGGGTAAAAAGGTAAAGAGGTAAAAGGATACTCTTACCAGTTATCTTTTTCTTGATGATTGTGATTATTTCTTTCATCTGTTACTCTTTTTCTTTTTGCATCTCTAGCAACTGATCAATGTGCTCGCGGCTGTTGCTCAGTCGGGGCACTTTGTGCTGACCACCCAGCTTGCCCTTGGCTTTCAACCAGTCGTTAAAAAGGTTGGGGCGGGCAGCGATAATCTCCAGATGCTGCAGGGTAATGTCCTTATAACGCTTGGCCTCATAGTCGCTGTTAAGTTCTTGGAGCTTGCGGTCCAGGATATCAGCAAAAGCCTCGATGCTTTCAGGTGCTTTTGAGAACTCGATGAGCCACTGATGACGGCACTTGGCGTTCTGGTCCATGAAGACAGGGGCAGCGGTGTATTCCAAAACCTGAGCACCGGTCTTTTCACAGGCGTATTTTAATCCCTGCTCAGCATTGTCAACGATGAGTTCCTCGCCAAAGGCGTTGATAAAGCTCTTGGTGCGACCAGAGATGATGAACTTATAGGGATTGGTGGAGGTGAACTTCACCGTATCGCCAATCATATAGCGCCACAAACCGCATGAAGTGGAGATGAGCATGGCATAGTTCTTGCCTTTTTCCACGCCCCATAGAGGTACGATAGTGTCAGTACCCATCTCCTGGAACTCATAGAAGACGTCATAGTCGAGCATCAGCAGCATCGACTTGTCGTTGGGGTCGTCCTGAATGCCGAAGAAACCCTCACTGGCGTTATAGGTCTCCATATAGTGCATGTTGGGACTGGTGATGAGTTTCTCGTATTGCTCGCGATAGGGCGTAAAGGCCACACCGCCGTGGAAAAAGACTTCCAGATTGGGCCATACCTCCTCTAGGTGGGTCTTACCAGAGATTTCCATCACACGGTTCAGTACTGAGAGCATCCAAGAGGGAACACCTGAGAGGTTGGTCACGTTTTTGTTCATCGCCTCACGGGCAATGCGGTCGCGCTTAATCTCGAAGTCGCTCAACAGGGCTGTCTGCTTCTTGGGCACACGTACCAGGTTGACTACGGGGTTGATGTTCTCTATAAGAATAGCACTGAGATCACCTACCAATGAGCCAGGTAGGTTGTAGTTAGGGGCATGACTGCCACCCAGGATGAGGCCTTTGCCATCGAACATACGACTCTGAGGGTTGTTTCTCAGGTAGAAGGTCACCACATCGGCACCGCCTTTATAGTGGACACGTTTCAAACCGTCAGGTGAAACAGGGATGAACTTTGACTTGTCGTTGGTGGTGCCGCTCGACTTGGCATACCACTTCACGCGGCCTGGCCACAGCACATCGCTCTCGCCTTGACGCATGCGGTCAATATCACCTTTCAGTTCCTCGTATGTGTTGATAGGGTTATTTCGCACAAAGTCCTCATAATTCGTTGTGGCGCAGAAAAGATGTTTGCGCCCGTATTCCGTATCTTGGGCCTTCTGCACCAATCTGGCCAGCACCTCACGTTGCAGTTGCTCGCCCTCGTTGTTATGTTTTTCCAGTTCCCGCCATCTGTTGGCAAACAGCGGTCTTACTAATCCTGTCAGACTCATTTCTCCTTATAAATAATGTGTAGAGAGTGCAAAGTTACAGTAAACTTTCCGAATACCCGCAGGTTTTTAATTTTTTTTTGTATCTTTGCAGCCAAAAATCAAACGTCGTGGACGTTGTGCGTTAATTGTTGAATGAAGAAAGTACTATTAGTTAATGATGTGGCGGGTTACGGAAAGGTAGGCATGGCGGCCATGCTGCCTATTCTGTCGTATATGGGCATTCCCGCTTTCAACCTGCCCACAGCACTGGTATCAAACACCTTGGATTATGGCGATTTTGCACAGCAGGATACCACAGAGTATATGCGTAAGACACTGCCTGTATGGAAAAAGCTGGGCTTTCGTTTTGACGCTATCTGCACAGGCTTGATGTTCAGTGAGGAACAGGCGCGACTGGTGGCTCAGTTCTGTCGTGAACAGTCGGAGCAGGGCTGCACCATCTTCGTTGACCCTGTGATGGGCGACGGTGGCCGACTCTATAATGGTATCGGTGAAGCGCAGGTAAAGCTGATGCGAGAGATGGTGGGGGTGGCTCACCTCATCTTCCCCAACTATACGGAGGCTTGTTATCTGGCTGATGTACCTTTTCAGAAGGAAGGACTGACACGCCAAGAGGCCTGCGCATTGCTGGATTGTCTGACACAGTTAGGTCCGCGTTCGGTGCTTATTACCAGTTGCTTCATTGAAAACAAGAACCAGGTGTGTGGCTACGATGCCGCCACAGGCAAGTATTTCTTCCATGACTATGACGAAATTCCTGGTATTTTCCATGGTACGGGTGATATTTTCTCGGCAGTACTCATCGGTCATCTGATGAAGCAGGAATCATTGTCGGCCAGTACGCGTCAGGCAATGGATGTGGTACGAGAAATGATATACCGCAACCGCGATGTGGATGATCGCTGCTGCGGCATATTCATAGAGCGTTGTCTGGACTTGCTTTAGCGAACCAGTATCTTTTTACCGTTTTGAATGTAGAGTCCCTTCCTGAGTGGACTGGTTAGTTTGCGGCCTTGCAGGTCGTAAACCGTGCCTTTTGTTTCTTCCTTTCTGCTGATGACATCATTTATGCCTGTGGGCGACAGCGTGGTGAAGTCGTAAGCGCGGTTGGCCAACAGATTGAGGGACGACACTTCAAGAGCATCGAGAACGCGGTCATAGACCATCACATCATCAAAGTAGGCATCGGGTGAGCCTTGTTGTGAGCCTTTTCCAAGGTAGAAGGTGTTGCAGGCGGCAAGGAGGTCGATGGTGCTGTTGCAGTCGGAACGGGTGGTTGACTTCACGCTGCCGTCAACAAAGAGCTTGGTGCCGGCAGTAGCGTTGCGCGACATAGTTACCACCACATGATGCCAGCCTCCGGCAGAGAGATAGTTGTCGCTCGTTAAAATGTAACTATCCTGACCATTGACAAAGCCAAGAAGGGTGGCTGATGGGTTGTCGGTGGTGAGTTTTACCCAGAATGCAAGTGTGACGCCCGTGTCGAGTGTCTTGCCATAGAGTGGGTTGGGCATGCTGACGTAACTCTCCTTGCCCTTTGCTCCCTGATTCAGGTGAACTACGTTTTTGGTGCGAAGAGGTTCGTTGTCGCTAATGGTGGGCTTGGCTGTACTGCCTGCACGTAGCAGTTGGGCCTGTTGCTGGGCATTGCGTGAGTTACTAAGGGCATCGTCATCAAAACCATAGTGTGCCACCATGCCATCCTGCCATGTGTCGGAAGATGGCATGTTGTTGTCGGCACAGAAGGCCTTCACGATATAGTCTTGTGTCCAATAGTAACCAGTGGTTTCCAATCGGGCATTAAGGGTCAACTCTGTGTTTTCATTGATGGCGTAGGGGTCGTATTTGCCGTTGTCACTGACAATGTTGGGACAACTGCTCTGCCAGAGGACAGTGACGTTGTCAAGACCTATGCTAAGACTCTGCAAATCAACATCTTTCTTGATGGTCTGATTGTTGGTTACTGGCACTTTCTGGTTGTTTAACTGCCAGGCGAGTTCGTACTTGGGATGCCACTTGTAGGCCCAAATGCTGACGCCTGAGTTGGCGATGGCTGTGATACTGATGGTGTGCATGTTTTTATTATCCATAATCTCTTCGAACACCACGCCACTATACGTGATCCCGCCAAGGACTAAGTTGATATAGCCAGTACCTTCCTGGATGCTCCATGTTCCGGTCTTGTCGCCAGTCACCTTACCATTGACAGAGAGGGTGATATGAATAGGTGTCACCTCTTCCATGTTTTGGTAGTCCATCTTATATTTATGAATCAGGAGGCTATAGGTGCCAGCAATCTCCTCTTTTGTGAAGGGTTGACTCGTGGCAATCTGTTCGTCGGTGATGGTCTCGCCGTTGTATTCAAAGGGAGCAGCTACCAACCAGCCATTCTTGTTGACAAATACCTGATGAGTGCGTACCTGATGGCCAACGGTACCGTTGTTGAACTTGGTGTGATAAACCAAATAGGTACGACCATCGGGGGCTGCAATGACGGAGTTGTGTCCCTGTGCACATTCGCCCACTGTCTGGAATCCCCAGTTATTGTAGGCTCCCATCAGTTTCATGCCACGCGTGTCACTATTGCCTGTGCCATAGTTCATCACATAAGAATTGAAGACGGCTGATCGGTTTGCGGCATCCTTATAGGGTCCGTCGGGATTGGTGGAGCGAAAGACGCGCATCTCGTAGCCGCCGTCAGGTGAAAAGTAGCCATAACTCATAAAGAGATAGTAGTAGTTGCCAATATGCTCAATGTAAGGTCCTTCGCCCGAGACATAATAGCCGCCGGCGATACGTTTGCCAAAGTAGGGGTCGCCTCCATTGGTTGTATATGTCACGTCGTAGTCGCGCAAGCCAGTCTCCTCGTCAAGTTCCAGCATGAAGATGCCACCTGACCATGAGCCATAGGCTATCCATAGCTTGCCGTCTTCGTCATAGAAAACGCAAGGGTCAATGTTGTTGGGCAGACTGGCTTTTGAGGTGTGGGCCCAGGTGCCGTTATAACGAGAGGGAAGTGACGAAAGGGTGCCTAAGACCAATTCCAGATCGGTGTCTTTGTAGGTGTGACTGCTGCTGTCGAAACCACTGATGACCACGGGACCCTGATACAGATAAGGGCCGGTGATGTTGTCGGAAGTAAGCAGGATGATGCTCGAATGCCACTGGTCGCCATTGATGCTGAGATACATGCACCATTTATTCATAGTGGGATTCCAGATGACGTCGGGTGCCCACATATTACCATCAACATTATAGCTGTTGTCTGTGCGTCCAGCCCAGTTTACTGCATTGAAGGCAGGGAAGTCCACCTCCACGCCACCTTTCTTTACCTTCTTGACGGCAGGTGTTACAAAGGCGTTTTTGTTGGCAGCATTGTTGTTGGAACCAACTTTCCAAGTGGGATTGGCTTGGGTCCAGTTTATCAGGTCGGTGGAGTAGGCACCTGCCTTGTGGGAACCAAAAATGTAATAGCAATTGTCGGTGGGGTTGAATACCACCGAAGGATCGTGTACGGAGATACGCTTCTTGGTAGTTGTCTTATAGAGCGTTTTGGCTTGTGCCGAAGTGAGTTCGGTTTGTGCATCGGCTGTTAGGAAGGTCAGCAGTAGCGTTGCTAATATAAAAAGGTGTTTCATACAAGAAATAGTAGTTAGTTTCTGCTTGCAAAGGTACAAAGAAGGAGTGAGAATAAAGAAATATTTTCGACAAAAAATTTGGTTGGTTCAGAAAAAAGGCTTATCTTTGCACCGTCTAAGTACGTAGAAAAGAGCAATTATAGAGATAACGAGGATTCCGACTCTGAGAGAATGGTCGGGATTCTTTCTTTTTTGCGACTAAGGGAAATAACCGAAAATAATAACTTAAATTTTAGGAAAAGATATGGCTTACATGTCACAAGAGGGCTATGACAAACTCATAGCTGAACTGAAACATTTGGAGGGTGTTGAGCGCCCCAAGGCATCGGCCGCCATCGCAGAGGCACGCGATAAGGGCGACCTGAGTGAGAATAGTGAGTACGAGGCTGCTAAGGAAGCTCAGGCTCATCTAGAATCGAAGATCAATCAGCTGAAGGTAGCTATCAGCGAGGCCAAGATAGTAGATACATCACGCCTGAGCACAGACTCTGTTCAGATTCTGTCGAAGGTGGAGATGACCAACTTGGCTAACAAAGCTCGCATGACCTATACCATCGTGAGCGAGAGTGAGGCTAACCTGCGCGAGGGTAAGATTTCTATCCAGACACCTATTGCCCAGGGTCTGCTGAACCATAAGGTGGGTGATGAGGTGGAAGTGAAGATTCCTCGCGGTACCATCAAACTCCGCATCGAGAAAATTACCGTTGGATAATTATAGGTCCTATAAGTCCTATATAATAACAAGTTATTATGGATATTTTTTCAAAGATCGCTGCTGGCGAGATTCCCAGCTACAAGTGCGCAGAGAACGAGAAGTTCTATGCCTTCCTTGATATCAATCCCGTGGCCAAAGGTCACACGTTGGTCATTCCCCGTCGTGAGGTGGATTATATCTTCGATATGGATGACGAAGAACTGGCTGAGTTCCAACTCTTCGCCAAGCAGGTGGCTGTGGCCCTGAAGAAGGCCTTCCCATGCAAGAAAGTGGCTCAGGTGGTGTTGGGTCTTGAGGTGCCCCATGCTCATATCCATCTTATTCCGATGAACAGTGAGGGCGATGTGGACTTCCGTAAAGAAAAGCTGCATCTCCCTGAAGAGGAAATGCAGCAGATAGCGGATAAAATATTTGCAGCCTTCAAGGGCTAAGTATATTTCTCTCCATAACGTATGCCAACCTCGTTGACATACTTGCGAATGAGCGACGATGAGTCGCTCTTTTTGCATATTAATAGGACGTCGCCTTCCTCGGCTACAATATAGCCTTCCAGGCCGTTGATGACGCCTACATGTCCTTTAGGCAGTTTGATGATGTTGCCCTTGCAGTCTTCCATCATCACTTCCGAATCGATAATCACATTATCGTCTTCCTGTTTTTGCATACACTCGTAGATGGCATGCCAGGTGCCCAGGTCGGCCCATCCAAAGTCGCACTGCATCACATAGACATTGTCTGGCATCTCCTCCAGGGCAGCCTTGTCCATTGAAAGGTTGGGGTAGGCGGGATAGTGGTCGATGACATACTGTTGACGCTCCTCTTCCGAGTCGATGGTCAGCAGGTTGGCCATGCGGTAGGGCATATCCTTAATGGCGTCGATGAAGAAGTCGCGCATGTGATTGGCATTGCTTAGGAACATACCCGTGTTCCACAGGAACTCGCCACTCTCCATAAACATAGTGGCAAATTCACGTTCTGGCTTCTCTGTGAACGACTGTACTTTGTTGATGCCTGTAAAGAGGGTTGGCTCGCCAATTTGAATGTAACCATAACCTGGTTCTGGACGCGAGGGCTTGATGCCCATGGTCAGGATGATGTTGTTCTCGCTGACGAACTTCAGACCATCGGTCACATTCTTGTGGAAGGCCTCCTCGTTGACGATAAACTGGTCCGATGGTACCACTACAATATTGGCATTGGTACACTCGCGATGGATGCATACGCCTGCCCACGCCACAGACGGTGCTGTGTTGCGGTTGACGGGTTCCGTTAGAATGCGGTTGGCTGCCAACTCGGGCAGTTGTTCTGATACCCAGTGTTCGTACTCCTTGCAAGTACAGACAAAGATGTTCTCTTTTGGTAGTATGCCGGCAATGCGATCGAAGGTAGATTGCAGCTGTGTACGTCCTGTTCCAAAGAAGTCTACAAACTGTTTGGGGCGATCCATTCGGCTTGATGGCCAGAGTCTTTTTCCTCGTCCTCCGGCCAAGATAATACAATAATTATTAGTTAATAAATCCATATATCAGATTTTAAGTCGTTATTCAGGGTGCTAAGATACAAAACATATTTGACAAATCCAAGTATTTTTTAAGATTTTTATGAGAAACTTTTGCAGAATTCAATATTTCTTCGTATCTTTGCACCCGCTTTTCGAGCCCAGATGGCGGAATCGGTAGACGCGCTGGTCTCAAACACCAGTGGGGCAACCCGTCCCGGTTCGACCCCGGGTCTGGGTACAAGCTTAAAAAGCAA
>CACYNE010000046.1 GCA_902775605.1 uncultured Prevotellaceae bacterium | reverse complement strand
CCAGTATTGATGCCTGGCTTATAGAAGTCGGCAGCAGTAAAGATGCACTCACCATTCTCATAGCAGGCCTCGAAACGGACATAGTTTGATGGCGCAAATTCAAAGAACATGCCAAGGATTCCGCATTGGTCATACCCAACACCTTCCACAGCAGAAACAATCATAGCAGAATAGCCAAACCCATAATTATGGCGTATGAACAACCTGTCGTTCACTGTCACATAGTCTATCTCATCTCTCATATCAGGCATATAGATATCCGTGATGTACTCATTCAGATAAATGGGATTATACTCAATGAAGCGCTCTGCCTGGTTCTTCTCTCTGTTACACCAATAGATGGTTCCTCCTTCCTCACACAAGCCCATCCAATAGACGGGAGCCTCGGATTCCTCCTGACGATAGAGCTTGACATAGCTGCGACCATCTATCAGGGTGTCGCCGCTGATGGTATAGACGACCTTCGTGACAACCCTCACGACGTCATAGGGTATCCCGTTTCCATCATAGACCAGAGAATCACGATAGTGGCTATATACCTAATCTAAAATTTATCATAGCTTTTTAATTGATTGGTTTCAGAATTCAATGCAAAGATAATAAAAAATTTATTCGGCTATTCTTTGGGAGGATATTTTTATTGAGAAATTCTATAATTTGTGTTTATCTCCAAAGATGCGCCCAATTTCACTATCTTTTCGTCAAAAAGAGTGGAGCTACCATCAATACCAAACATTCGTTTTAACAGTCTCTTCCGCAAATTAGAAAGGGCCTGACTACCTATTTGCATGAGTGAACATATCTCAGAAGGATAAAAATTCAATTTGACAAGTATACAGATACACACGTCTCTTGTCGGCAGTTGATAGCTGAAAGACTGCAACTCTTCAATAAAATCGGGCAAATATAGGTTTGCCGTTCTTCGCAATTCATGTAATTCTTTGTCCGTTGCAGCTAAACCTTTTTTGCTTTTTGATTTGAGAGTTATGACAATCTGACTTTCCTGGAAATAATCTGTCATACCCCACCCATCCATATCATCAAACTGTCGACGTGTTTGAGTAATGCTCTCGCGGAACAAGTTCAAATCATCTTTTGCTTGTTTGACAAGGTGCTCATTAACTGCATATTGACTTTCAAGACGCTGCAATTTTCATCCATTTCATCGAGCATGGTGCGCGAATTGCAACAACTCCAAAGCCTTCTTCACCGTTTCACTATCCTCATTGAACACCGAGAAATATTCGTTCATATCCCACAAATCACGGGCCACAAGAGCTTTTAACTGCAGCTTGAGGTATGGCATCGTCTTCTCCAGTTCAGCGTCGTCCTTGGGCTTTATATTCTGCTTCTCGCCTTCCTTGATGATGGCATCAATAAACGATTGAGGTACCTGATAGTTCGCTTTGAACGATGCGAAGTCAGAATATTGCTTCTTCAGCGCCTTGCGGTTCTTGTCAACATAGCGCAGGTTTTGCTGAATAATCACACTCTTGGCAGCCAATTCGCGATGATACTTAGTATAACGGGTTGTATCAAGGGGAATGAAATAGTCGGGCATGATACCGCCGCCACCATAGACAGTGCGCTGTTTCTTCAGGGTCTGATACTTCAACGAGTCGGCAAAATGGATACTATCGACATTGGTCAATTCACCACTGTTCAAACGGTTCAACAGGTCCTTGTCATAGCTCTTTCGGTCTCCCTTCTCATAGGGCTTTTGGATGCAGCGACCTGAAGGCGTGAAATAATGGGCGATGGTGAGACGAATCATCGAGCCGTCGGGCAACTCAATAGGACGCTGAACAAGGCCCTTGCCATAGGTACGACGCCCCACCACCAGTCCTCGGTCCTGATCCTGAATAGCACCGGTCACAATCTCTGCGGCAGAGGCCGTGAACTGATCAACCAGTACCACCACACGACCTTCGCGGAAACTACCACTGCGAGAGGCCTTATACTCACGACGAGGCACTTCACGACCTTCGGTATAGACAATCAGATCGCCAGGAGACAAGAACTCACCAGCCATATCGGCTGCAGCCTGCAAATAACCACCGCCATTCTCCTGAAGATCGAGTACGAGGTCTTTCATGCCTGCAGCCTTCAACTGTTCCAGACGTTCCAAGAATTCATCGTAGGTGGTGGCACCAAAACTTCCCACACGGATATAGCCAATGCCCGGCCTCAACATGTAAGAGGCATCGATGGTATGAACAGGTATCTTATCTCGCTTAACCTTAAACGTCAGCAGATCCTTGATGCCTGGACGCACAACACGCAGGTCGGCAATCGTTCCCTTGGGACCGCGCAAGCGACGCATAATCTCCTCTTTCGACATCTTAACGCCTGCAATAGCTGTGTCGTTCACCATAACGATACGATCGCCAGCCAAGATGCCAATCTTCTCTGAAGGACCATTAATGACGGGTTGAATCACGATAAGGGTATCCTCCACCATGTTAAACTGCACGCCAATACCCTCGAAAGAACCATTCAGGGGCTCGGTCATTGCCTTTGTCTCCTTGGGATTGGTATAGGTGGAGTGCGGGTCCAACTTCTCAAGCATGCCGCGAATGGCATCCTCCACGAGTTTCTGTTCATCGACCTCATCCACATAAAGCGCCTTGATGGCCATCTCAGCAATAGTCAACTTACGCAACTGGCTCTCGGCGTTGGCACGGTTATTAGTAACTGCCAGCTGTGCCGAAGCAGCCTGTCCCATCAGAGACAATGCCATCACAGCCAGGTATTTCTTCAGGTTCTTCATACAAGATAAAAGTTAGTCGTATTCTTCTTCCTCCGGGCGGTCTTCCTCAATCACCAGGTTGTCAATGATGAAGTTCTGGCGCTCCATAGTGTTCTTACCCATGTAGTATTCCAAAAGTTTCTGAACCTGGTCTGTCTTATGCAGGGTGACCTGCTCCAAACGGATGTCAGGACCGATGAAACCGGCAAATTCCTCAGGGCTAATCTCGCCAAGACCTTTGAATCGGGTTATCTCAGGATCGGGACCTAAGTCACGGATGGCATTGAGACGCTCCTCGTCACTATAGCAATAACGCACGATGAAATCGCTCTTTTTACCACCTTTGGCGTCCTCGGCAGCAATCACTTCCTTGTTGCGAATCTTGGTACGACGATTACGCACGCGGAACAATGGGGTTTGCAGCACATAGACGTGACCCTCGCGAATAAGTTCTGGGAAGAACTGCAAGAAGAAGGTGATAATCAACAGGCGGATATGCATACCATCGACATCGGCATCGGTAGCCACAATCACCTTATTATATCTCAAGGTGTCCATTCCTTCCTCAATATCGAGTGCTGCCTGCAGGAGGTTGAACTCCTCGTTCTCATAGACCACCTTCTTGGTAAGACCAAAGGTGTTCAGCGGTTTGCCTCGCAGAGAGAAGACGGCCTGCGTGTTGACATCACGACTCTTGGTGATACTTCCACTGGCTGAGTCACCCTCGGTAATAAAGATGCAAGATTCCTCCTTACGGTCGTTCTTGATGTCACTATAGTGGATACGGCAGTCGCGCAACTTGCGGTTGTGCAGGTTGGCTTTCTTGGCGCGCTCACGAGCCAGCTTGGTAACGCCAGCCATCGCTTTGCGTTCCTTCTCACTCTCCTGAATCTTCTGCATCATCACCTCGGCAGTATCTGGGTTCTTGTGCAGGTAGTTGTCAACCTCCGTCTTGATGAAGTCGCCTACATATTTATTAATAGAGGGGGGAGCGGGATGATCGGCATCAACAGTAGTGGGCATCGGTGCCATTGTCAGCGAGCCAAGCTTAATCTTCGTCTGACTCTCGAACATGGGTTCCTCCACATTCAGGGCAATGGCAGCCACAATACCCGTACGGATGTCACCATACTCAAAGTTCTTCTGGAAGAACTCCTTGATGGTCTTGGCAATATGCTCCTTGAAAGCACTCTGATGGGTACCACCCTGGGTGGTGTGCTGTCCGTTGACAAAGCTATAATATTCCTCACCATACTGATTAGCATGGGTGAAGGCTATTTCGATATCTTCACCTTGCAAGTGAATGATGGGATAAAGAGCATCTGCACTCATACGATCCTTGAGCAGGTCCTCCAAGCCACGGCGCGACAGGATGCGACGCCCGTTATACATGATGGTGAGACCCGTGTTCAGGTAGGTATAGTTGCGAAGCATATTCTCCACGATGTCATCGTGGAACTTATAGTTCTGGAACAGGGTGTTATCAGGCTCGAAGTAGATGTATGTGCCGTTTTCGTCATCAGTCTTCTCCGTATCATCCGACGTGAGCTTGCCCTTTTCAAAGACAGCCTTACGCTTCACGCCATCGCGGAAGGAGTGAACCTCGAAATGGGTACTGAGGGCGTTGACAGCCTTTACACCCACACCATTCAGACCTATGGACTTCTTAAAGGCCTTTGAGTCATACTTACCACCAGTATTCAACACACTGACTGCCTCAATCATCTTACCTTGAGGAATACCACGACCATAGTCGCGTACGCTGACACAAAGGTTATTATCTACATTTATCTCGATACGGTTACCGGCTTTCATCTTAAACTCGTCGATAGAGTTGTCGATAACCTCTTTCAACAGCACATAGATACCATCTTCTGGCAACGATCCGTCACCAAGACGGCCAATGTACATACCTGGACGCAGACGGATATGCTCCGTACCCGTCAGGGTGCGAATGTTATCATCATTATAATCAACGGTAGCCTGCTGTGGTTCGATGATTGTATTCTCTTCTGCCATTACAGTTGCTTTTTATAACACCTTCTACGTTTATGTTGTTCGTGATCAAAGTACGCCCATTGACTTTGCACCTTTTCATTCGCTTCCATCTCAACATGACTTTCGCCCCATTTGAATTTATATTTCTGGAAAATTGGAATCAGATGATAGAAGAGCAAAGCAATGGCACCCTTTGAGCGATACTCAGGCAAGATGCCAATGAGCAGGCAGTCAACAATATCTGTCTTATGGAACTTCAAGGCGCGAATGACATGCCACCAGCCGAAAGGCCACAAACGTCCGTTGCGGCACTTTTGTAAAGCCCTGCTCAACGATGGGATGGTGATGCCAACACCGATAACGGGATGATCAGGCAGGTTCCAGTCTTCAATGACGCAAATCATGTTCATGTCGAAGAACTTGAAATACTGTTCCACATAGACGTCAATCTGTTTCTGAGTCATCTGTGAATAGCCATAAAGATGACTGAATGTCTTATTAACCACATCAAGCACCTTTTGCCCATACTGCTCAGGACCAAACACCTGACTGCGCTTCATCTGGGGCACATGCAAGTTATAGCGCTGCATGCAGAGCTCGGCAACACGCTTCATTTTGTCGGGCATTCCCTCTTTAGGCACGAAAACCTTGAATTCAACGTAGTCGTTATCCTTCTCGTAGCCCTCCATCTGCTCCATGTGGCGGGGATAATACTCATAATTATAGAGCGTGGCCATGGTGCCGAGTTCCTCAAAACCCATCGTCAACATGCCTTCTGGGTCCATATCGGTGAAGCCCAGAGGACCAATAATCTCCTTCATTCCATGCTGACGTCCGTAATCCTCAACAGCCTTCAACAAAGCTTGACTTACCTCTACATCGTCGATAAAGTCAAACCATCCAAAGCGTACTGCAGGACGATTCCACTGGTCGTTATAGCGATGGTTGATAATGGCAGCCACACGGCCCACCACCTTACCATCACGATAAGCCAGGAAATACTCTACATCGCAGAACTCGCAGGCAGGATTCTTCTCACGCGACAAGGTGTTCACCTCATCACTATACAAGTTGGGAGCATCATACTTGTTGCCCCTATACAGGTCATAACGAAACTGAATGAAGGCCTCAAGTCCTTGCTTGTCAGCCACTCGCTTAATATCAACTACAGACATCCTTCTTGTTTGTTTTTGTCGTCATCAAATCTAGAAAATTCGCACAAAGATACTGATTTTTTCGCAGAAAACGACAGATTTACAAGAATTTTAGTCTATTTTTAGTATTTTACTTCAATTTCATTTTTTCCCAACGTTCCAACATACCACTTGATGGCGTAACTGTTGGTGTCTGAATCTTGTGATTAATCAGTACTGAGCGCTGTTGAACGTTCTTTGTGATATAGTTGCCAAGTTCGCCGAGCGTCGTATTGCCCTTTGACTCTTGGAGCTTCTTCAGCAAGTAATAGGTGAACAGGCCGTGACTGCGCTCCTTATAAGGATAGGCCGTCTGACCTGACGTTGTAGCACTGAAGATCACCAGGTTTCCAAGTACCTCCTCTTCGTTGGTCTCAATCTCAACACCACGCGCCGAGGCCATCAGCGACTTACCGTCACCTGTGGCACCACTGAAGCAGGCATCAAGAAAAACGATCACCGACTGTGTACCCAACGCCGACAGTTCGGCATAGAGTTTCTTCAAAGGATAACACACTTCTTCTGTCTGTTTACCATCGGCATCGATTGGCAAGAGGAATGCATCACGTGTTGCTTCGTTGGGCACACCGTGACCGGCATAGTAGAAGATGACTTTGATATCAGGATAAGCAGACGCGATGTTCTTAAGGTCCTTCATAGCACGCAACATCTTACCATAGGTGGCATCAGGATATTGCAGAATGTTCTCATCGGGCAAGCCAAGCGTCTTTTTACAGTATTCTGCAAAAATCTTTCCATCATTACCTGCCATAGGCACGGTAGGTACCAAACTATATTTCTCGTTGGCTATAATGACCGCAAAGGTATTTTCATTTGCACGACGGTTCACTGGGATATTGACATCCACGTCAGAAACGCCAATCACCACTTCCTGCTTACTAATCGTGGTCTTACTCTTACTGCCTTCTGAGTTCTCCAACTTACCGTAGTCCACGAGGTCAAGGGCGAAATTAGCGTCAACCTGCGTATCGCTATAAGCCAGAGCCTGCTGATTGCTATAGACGTAGGTCTTGCCAGCAGGGGTAGCGAAGGTAACACCAGCCAAGGCCAACTTCTTGTTGGCAATCACGAATTTCTGGTCGGAAACCGTAACCTCGTTCCAGTTTCCCTCAAAGTCGCGAGCTTCATTGTTGGTGCGGGGCACAGGAAGCACGATATCGCCATAAGGCGAAGAAATGAGAAACGACTGGTGGTCAGCATCATAGGGTTTCAGTTGCATGTCGGCAATGCTCATCTTATAAGAGAAACGCTGCACGTATTCATCCATCAGGATGTTCTGCAATTCCTTTTGCTTGACCTTTGCCGTCTCTTCATTCACACGTTCCTTATATTCTGACAAGGTTTCATAGGGGTCTTTCACCTTCCATTTATCCAAACTCTGGCGAATAGACTCCCTGGCAAAGATATCGAAATCGGGCACGCCTTGGTTCACATCATGGAAGACGCCTTCCTCCCTTTGCTGTTTTGCCACTTGGTTCTTAGCTGCTCTCAGGAACGACAGCACTTTCTCATGTTGTGACACATCCGTCACATCCATATATTCCTGCAAATACTTCGCTGCAGGCTCGAATTGTCTGGCATTAAACTTGTGCGATGCCAGGAAATAGACCAGGCTTGGATAATCGGGCGTAGTTCTCAACTCCTGATCACGCATCTCGTTCATCATGGAAATCTCGACTGCTGCCTGTGCGAAATTGACAGCAAGATCATCCTTGTTTTCTTGAGAATAATAACCAGCACCAGACTTCACCAAAGGACAAATCGACATCAATAAGGACTTTGCCGTGGCATAGTCCTCAACGCCACGAGGCAGAGACTTCACAACCGTCACTATCGTCTGACTACATGCCAAGGTAGCCTCAAAGAAACGCTCTTTCGTCACTGAAGTATCATTTTGCATCTCAATGAGTGCCTTATACTCCTTGTCAGCATCTTCCATTGTCTGTCCCCAAGCCGTAGAGGCAGGGAGCAGTAAACCCAGCACAAGGCCCAATACCTTGTGCTGGATATTAATTCTTTTTTGTTTGTTCAGTCTCTGCATTTTTAAAAATTAATTAGAAAGCATCCACAAAGATGCACTGTACACTAATACGGCGATATTTACCACCTGTCAGATTAGACACCTCGATGACATAATCCGTATTCTGCTTCATCTTGCGCAATGAAGGTATCTCCTTCTGGATATAGTTCTGCACACCAGCTGCACGAGCAAAGGCCAGCTGATCGTTATCAGAAATACCACCCTCCTTGGTCAGCGTAACAGTGCTGTTAGCACCATTCTTGACAACAGGCTGGTTTCTGTACTCACCATAGCTACCATCATACTCTATCGTACGAGAGATGGGTGATGCATCAGCCATACCCTTGATGATAATCTTCACACGCTTGCCATCAGCCAGATACTTAGCAAAATCGTTCTCAAAGGCCTTCTTCATGGTGCCAAGCATCAGCATAGCAGCCTTGGAATCCTCTGCATGATACTGTCCTGGCTTGAAGTCATCGCGCGTTGAGAAGTTCTCTTCTACCTCATAAGACACAGCTACGTTGTAGTTGATAATCTCCTGACCTTTCTCATTCTTAGCAACTTCTGGCTTAGAAGAAACATAGATGTGGGTCTTGTCAGAAAGCAGTTCTTCTTCCTTGGTCAACTTAGCCAAATCTTTCTTGATAGCCTCCAAAGACTTCTGCTTCATCTGGGCCTCAACAATTGTTGCAACAGGAACGAAGTTGATATCCTGCTGGATAGACTTCAATGACTCGTTGTTCAGATTGTCGAAGACATAGGTCTTACCAGTCATCGTGTTCTCGACCTCAGCATATACGAGCTCGTAGCTGTTGTCCTCCTTCACGGTATATTTGGCGTTCTTCAACTTCAAGTTCTTGTTATTGTAGAGGTTACCCAATTCGCCTTCATCCATATCCAGATAGATGTCGGGCACAGAAGAACCAACCTGCACAGCCAACTTCTTCAACTTGGTGTTATACCTACCCAGTCTTACCTCAGAAGCGGGTAACTGAGTCGTAGCCATCTGAGTAGCAATCTCATACTTCAGCTTCTGGGTCTGAGCAGCACGCGTGGTGGGGTTCACACGAATCTCATAATCCTCCAGTGACTCGTTAGGCATGCGCTTCTCCCAGAGTTCCATCTCACTATTCAGCTTGGTGGTCATCATCTGATAGTTACCAATCTCTACGTCAGCCATAGCAATGGCGTTTGTCTCTGGCGACTTAAGTTCTGCTTTCTTTGCCTGATACTTTTGACCAAAGCGATAGCTTACGCCCAACATAGCAGAGAAGCCCCAGTCATCGCTATTATTCACCTTACCATTATAGAAGTCGCTCGTATTATTCGCATCAATCTCCAGAGAAACACCTAATGGTTTCGTCACATTCGTCTCCAGACGAAGACCGGCACGGAGATTATGGAAAAGGTCGCGCTTCACAGAAGCCTGATCCTGTCCCTCGTGGTTCCAGGTATGAGTCAAGCCGACGCCACCCACGAACATCACGTTCAGAGCGTGACTATAATCCTTTGAGAAGATATTGGTCAGATTCAGCAACAAGTCCAAATCTGCTGTATAGTACTTCCATTTGTAGTCCTGATCCAAAGACTCAAATCTACTCTTCGACTCCAAGCCATTGATGTTCAGGCGTCCTCCTACGGTAGGAGTCATATAGCCATATGATAAGCTATAGGTAGGATTCAGCAGTTTCGTGATTTTTGCGTTCGTCGACGTAAACTGCAAACCGCCCTGGGCTTCAATGAAATGATAAGAAGACAGTTCTTGGGCGTTAACACCCCCAGTCAACAGCAACAATAGTGCTGATGCTAATAATTTTTTCTGTTTCATGATTAGAGTAATTTTAGTTTTTTTCTTTAAGGTTATTGTATTCAAATTCTTAATCCGCCTGAATAATCAGGAACTTCGACACATTCCAGAAGCGTGTGGGGTTGGTGATGCGCAGGATGGTCTTCTTGCCATCTTTCACCAGTGTATAGGTGTCGGCAGGCACCTGAGTCAGCACCTTGGGATTCTTCGCATCAATGACAATCTCTGTCACCACACGGGTGTCTATCTTCTGGAAGAGACTCTTGTCAATGCTTGCATAATCCACCTTACTCTTCTTTAATAGGTTACCGCCACTCAGCAGACCAGCCTTTTTCAGTTCCGACTTAGAGGCAATCTTAACAAATCCCTCGTTGATGGCATTGTCCTGCTCCTGCATAATCTTGCCCTGCTGTTCGATGAGTTCCTGCTGTTCTGCACTCCTCTTGGTCAGCCTGCTCATATGCTTACTCAATATCGAAATTGTAAAGTCCTTGCTTTCCACTTCCTGTTGCAGTTCTTCTATCTGGCTTTCCTTTTCCACCAGTTGTGCTTTCAAGGAAACGACAATTGCCTGCAGCTTCTGCATCTTCTTGCCTCCATTACTTAACTGGGCTTCCAAAGTAGTGATGCGTTCACGCTGCTCCTTCAGCGTCTCTTTGAAATGAGACAGTTTCTGCTGTATCTCCTCCCTATTAGGTACGCTGCTTTCCTTACTCGTGTTGAAAATCTCACTTTCCTGCTTCGTGATGCTGTCCAATCCCACAGAGATTACGGTGAGGTATTGATCCAATTCATCATAGTCAGCATTACGCTGGTCGAGTGCTGCAGTCAAGGAGTCAACCTGACCTTTCAAAACTTCCTCGGACGAGGGTTGATTTCCACACGATGCAACGATCAGTGCAGAAAAAATTAAAAAAGTGATTTTTGTTTTCATAAGGCCTTCATTTTGATTTAGTCTTGCAAAGATAGGGAAAATTCCACAACCTTAATTACTATTAACAGTATTTAACTTATTGCAGATGATTAGCACCCGTTGTCCGTCCGCAAAAGTTGTGGCAAAAATATAGGTATCTCCCCCATCTCCTAATTTCAGTTTCTTACGAAGTTCTGCTACGGAAAGGGGGAAGTTTCTCACAGAGATATTTGCTTGAGAAATGGTTTGAGTGAGCTTTTTCAACTCTTGTCTATTCATCGATGAAATGGCTGTTATCTGAAAGCTACGGCCTGGAAATCCTGTCACTTGTTGGTCAGAAACGAACAAATGGCTGTTCTGCGCCAACTGCTGAACAGAAAAGACAGAAGAGACTGCTTCAAAGCAACCTGCCTTCATGATAGCGGCACCACGAAATCTACATCATCATTGACACAATGAACGACGGGCTGTTGGTCATTCTCTTTCTTCAAAACAATCAGCAATTCCTTACACTCGTTCTGTACAGAGACTATATGTACCTCTTTGACATATTTCTCACCCAGATCACAGACTGCCTTACGCCAGTCGAGCATTGGCGAGAGTTTCAGCATGACATAGTCTGCTTTCTGAAGCAACTCCTCTTTCATGTCCAGCACATTGGGCGTACAATCACCTATACCATAAGTTCGAGCACCGTGATGATCACGACGAGCAGGGTCTAAGAAAATCATTGTTGCATGACAGACCTTATGTAAATAGTCTGTTCCATCGGCATTTAGCACATCGACTTGACGCCCAAGGACATGGAGATTGTTCGATGAAATGGCACATAATTCACTGTTTCGTTCAACATAAGTAGCTTCTACAAATGCCTCACTCATCCACGCAAAATCCACGCCAAAGCCCCCAGTCAAATCTACCAATGAGGTCGTATCACGATATGTTTCAAGCAATCGGCGACAGATATTCGCCTTATAGCGAGCCGTCTGTTCACTACTGCATTGCTCCATATTCAGATGAGGTGGATAGAGGATGCTATCGATAACCGACCAGGATGGCAATTTGGTGCGAGCCGTCTGTCTGCCTTGAATCTGCTGTAGAGCCAGAGTCAAATCCACCTCTTCATTTTTTGAACCACGAAGCGCCAACAAACGAACATCATCATTCGCATGTTGGCGCACATAGTTCAACGTTGCCTCGTTCATCACAACTATTTATTTAACCAGAACTTTCTTCCTGCTTCTGAGGAAAATTCCCTTACGCACCTTCTGTTGGTTAACGCGCTGGCCATTCAGGTTATACATTTCCCTGAACACCGACTTCACTTCTATTTCGTGAATGCCTGATGCCTCATCATAATGATCGTAGCTGAAGGCTTCGTCCACCTTGTCACCCCAGACATATTGTTCTAGTCCTGGGTAATCGATATAGGGATTACGATTATTCTGGATGCCATAGACGGCATTGTTTCTGTTGATCTCCTTCTCGCTTACAGGGTCATTTTTTGCCCATTCCATCAGCATAGACAACTGCCATGAAGAAAGGCCGGGATATTTGTTTCCATCGAGAGTGGGACGTGATTCCGGATTACTACTATACCAATTAGGCAATTTATCCTCATAACAAGTCACCATATAGAAATAAGTACGGGCAAAGTCACCTTTATATTCGTCATTGGGTTCAAAAACCGTACCAGAATAACCGGGATAAGTACAAGAACCTAACTTACTAAAGCCGCCGGCAGACATGTAACTCTCACCATCGGTCTCGCCAAAGGGATAATTGCCACGCTTATTATTAACATAACCATCCGTAGGATACATATGAAAGAGGTCTGTGTACATGGGAGTCACCTCGCCGCCGAACCAACTTTTCGGAAAAGAGTGCTCACGATTATAAACATCCCCCTCCTTACTATAGTTGCCAGCCTGATCCGTACCAAACGTGAAGTTCGTTATATTTGAATACATATCCCACACCTTTCCATCGGAACGGGCATCTGTTGTACGGAAATCTGTCCACAAATTTTTATAAGAACGCTCCGTGTGGCTATAAACAATATTACTCAAAGCCGTTTTCAACGCAGCACCTTTTTTTCCATTGGCTTGCTGATAATATGTACCTGAGTTATTAGGACCCTGTGCTGATGCGCTCAAAACCGCCATCCACACAAACAGTGAAATGATACACGATAGTTTTTTCATTGAATTAGTTTTAACGATGATGAGTGCAAAATTACGTAATTATTTCGAAAGACCCGCATTTTTCTGCAAAAAAATAACGAATATGAAACATGGAGAAAAATGTATTTAGAAAAAAATCTATAACTTTGCACCGAAAATCAATAACTAACAACATGATTATGCTTAAACATTTACCTTCCGTAGGTTTGCTGTTGATGGCTTCCCTTGCCATGCCACAGCAAGCTATTGCACAATTGTCTTCAAACCAAGACAAATTCTTAGGCAACATCACCACCAGTTACAATGTGGATGCCGGTAGTGGCGTGCCCGCATTTTACAAGCTCTGGAATCAGATTACCTGTGAGAACGAATCAAAGTGGGGCTCTGTTGAGGGCACCAAAGGTTCTTTCAACTGGGGATGCGACAAGGCATTCAACTATGCCAAGCAACACAACTTCACCTATAAGTTCCATGCTTTGGTATGGGGTGCCCAGTACCCCAACTGGTTACCCAACCTGACTCCCAAAGATCGCTTTGCTGCCATCACCAACTGGTACAACAAAGTCAAGTCAAAGTATAAGACTCTGCCTTTGATTGACGTAGTGAACGAGGCCGTAGGTACGCACCAGGCAGGCAACCCCATGATGAAAGAGTCATTAGGTGGTGGCGGAAAGACCGGTTACGACTGGCTTATCAAAGCCTTCGATATGGCTGGCGAGCGTTGGCCGGATGCCATTCTGATTTACAATGACTATAACACGTTCCAGTGGAACACCGACGAGTATATCGACCTTGTTCGTACTCTGCGCGATGCTGGTGCACCTATCGATGCCTATGGCTGTCAGAGTCACGACCTGACCGATTGCAACCTCAACAAATTCAAAGAGTCTGAGACCAAAATCCAGAATGCCCTGAAGATGCCTATGTACAGCACTGAGTATGACATCGGTACTTCTGACGATGCACTTCAGTTGCAGCGTTACCAGGAACAAATCCCCTATATGTGGGAAAAGCCTTACTGCGCAGGTATCACCCTGTGGGGTTATGTCTATGGCAAGACCTGGACCACCGACGGCAACTCTGGTCTTTACAGGAACGGTCAAGAGCGTCCTGCTATGACTTGGTTGAAACAGTATATGGAAACTGATACTGCCAAGAATGCGCCAAGCCCCTTCCCTGGCATGAAGAAAGAGGCCTCTATCTATATCCGTCCTGCTTCTCTGAAAGTTGCTAAGGGAGACGTGCTGCCTATCAAGGTACGCGTCAGCATGGCCACCAAGACCGTTGAAAAGGTTGATTTCTATGTAAACGATGCATTGGTAAGCACCATGACTGAAGCTCCCTACATTGTGGAATACACCACAAGCAAGTCTGGATGGAACAACACAAAGGCTGTGGTAACAGCTACCGATGGCTCTACCTACGAGCGTTATGGACGTTTCAACGTGCTCAGCTCTACCACGAAGCATGAGCCCTACCTCGAGACCATTCCTCAGTTGCCTGGCACCATCAATATCACCGAATACGACAAGGGAGCTTCTGATGTAGCATTCAAGAGTGCATCACGCAGCCTTGTTGCTACCAAAGACGGTCAGTGGATGGACTATACCGTAGAAGTTGCCGACTCTGGCCTCTACACTTTCGATGCTGAAATTGCTTCTACCAAGTCTGGCGGTTCTTTCCACCTGTCAGAATATACCTTGGACAACCTCGAATATCTCACCGAGTTTATTGAGGTCCCCAAGACTGGCAGCACCAGTGAGTATCAGACCATGCACGGTGTGATGCAGGTTCCCCTGAACGCAGGTCGCCACGTCATTACACTGATGGTTACCAAGGGTGGTTTCTACATAAAGAACATCAAGTTCACACGTTTCGTGGAAGATAAGAGCATGAGCGTTACCATCAATTCTATCAAGCCCACCTCTATCACCGTTGGCGATTCTGCCGTCATCACCGTGACACCAAGAACCACCACAAGCACCATTGATCATGTGAGCATCTATGCCAACAACCTGCTGATTGGCACACTGACAGAGTCACCCTACACACTGACCTACTACCCCGCAGAGGCAGGTTCATACAGCATTGTTGCCACAGCAACCGATGCCGAGGGCAAGTCAAAGAACTCTGTTACCAAGACGCTGAAGGTTAAGGCCCAGCGTGCTCCTTACAAGAACCTCATCAATATTCCTGGCACCATCCAGGCTGAGGACTTTGACAAGGGCGGTGAAGGCTTCACCTTCCACGACAAGGATACCAACAACGAAGGCGATGCCAACTATCGCAACGACAACGAGGGACTCGACCTTGTGAAGGGCAATAACGGCACAGCCATCGGCTATACCTCTAACGGCGAATGGACTGAATATTCAGTGAACGTTACAGAGCCCGGCGAATACTCATTCGAGGCTACCTGCTCTAACGGCTCAAGCTCTAACGGCGGATTCAGCATCAACCTCGTCAAGGGAAGCACGGTGACTAAGATTGGTACCGTCAAGGTTACGCCTACCGGCGGTTGGGACACCTATAAGGTGATGACCGGCTCGCTGACAAAGAACCTGACTGAGGGTCAGCAGATCCTGCGCTTCACCATCACCGACGCCAACTGTAACATCGACAAGGTGAAGTTCATCTGCACGCTGAACACAGGCATTCAGACGGTTGTTACCGCTGAGCCTCAGAACACCGTAGTCTATAACCTCAAGGGCCAGAAGGTAGATGCCAACTATAAGGGTATCGTCATCATGAACGGCCGCAAGGTATTGAGAAAGTAATCACTTCATACACTCTTTTCGAGACGGCAGATTCCACACGGGGTCTGTCGTTTCTTTTTTTCCCTCATCGCTCCGTTTCTTCACCGGATCCCTGCTGCCTGTCTTTTCAATTTATTGAAAATAAATCTTAAAGAGCAGATATTATTTCAGAAATTATGCGTAACTTTGCACCCGAATTTCAGGTATTAGTAAAAAGATTATATGAAGCAGACTAAAATCGTTGCATCCATAAGCGACAGGAGATGCGACACCGAGTTCATACGTGCTCTTTTCAATGCAGGTATGAACGTTGTTCGCATGAATACAGCCCATGCTCCAGAGGAGGGTATCAGACAGATTGTAAAAAATGTGCGCGAGGTGAGCCATCACATCGGCATCCTTATCGACACCAAGGGTCCCGAGGTGCGTACCACCGCTTGCGCAGAACCCATTCAATATAAGACGGGTGACGTCGTGAAGATTTTCGGTCGCCCAGAGATGGAAACCACCCACGACATTGTGAATGTGACCTACAAAAACTTCGCTGCCGATTTGCACGAAGGCTGTCACATCCTGTTCGATGACGGTGCCCTCGATATGCAGGTCATCGGCATCAACGGCCCACAGATTATGGCTCAGGTGAAGAACGACGGCGTGCTTGGCTCACGCAAGAGTGTCAATGTGCCAGGTATCCACATCGACCTGCCCGCACTCACAGAAAAAGACCGCCGCAACATCATGCTGGCCATCGACCTCGACATCGACTTCATTGCCCACTCGTTTGTACGCTCTGCAGCCGACGTGAGAGCCGTTCAAGCCATTCTCGATGCCTACAACTCAGACATCAAGATTATCTCGAAGATTGAGAACCAGGAAGGTGTTGACAATATCGATGAGATTATCGAAGCCTCCTATGGTATTATGATTGCCCGCGGCGACTTGGGCATCGAGGTTCCCATCGAGCGCATCCCTGGCATCCAGCGCCGCATCATCCGCAAGTGCGTGCAGGCTAAGAAGCCCGTTATTGTAGCCACACAGATGCTTCACTCTATGATTCAGAACCCCCGCCCCACCCGTGCCGAGGTTACCGATATTGCCAACGCCATCTACTATCGCACCGATGCCCTGATGCTCTCTGGTGAGACCGCCAGCGGCAAGTATCCCGTCGAGGCCGTAACAACGATGGCTCAGATTGCCGAGCAGGCAGAGCGCGACAAGTTGCGTGAGAATGACATCGAGATTCCCCTGCCCCCCAACTGCGACATCCGCGAGTTTATGTCTCACAGTGCCATCGAGGCTACCGAGAAACTGGGTGTCAAGGGTATCATCACCGACTCCACCACAGGACTCACTGCCCGCTCTTTGGCAGCCTTCCGTGGACCCAACCCCGTGCTGGCCATCTGTTATCAGGATAAGGTTCAGCGTCTGTTGGCCCTGAGCTATGGTGTTATCCCCGTCTTCCAAAAAGAGCACATCGACAGCGAGAAGCTCTTCTTGGCTGCCGTCCGTATGCTGCGCCAGAAAGGCTATCTTCAGGAAAACGACAAAATTGCCTATCTGAGTGGTAATGTTGGTGAGAGTGGCGGCACGAAGTTCCTCGAGATCAACACTGTCAAGGAGCTCTTCAGCAACAAATACCGTTTCCACCTGCCACAGGTATAAGGACGTGAGTTTGCTTTATTAGCCCCTCCGAGCAAATTATTGCCTGTTTTTCTTGGTTCGTATGAAAATAATATTTATCTTTGCTGCCAAATTAAGCATAGAAACCTATTAATTTTCAATATTAACCATATTAAAACAAACAGACAATGAAAAAAATGATGATGGGCCTCTGTGCCCTGATGATGTGCTTTCTGATGGCTGCTTGCGGTGAGAAGACTGGCATCAGTAAGATGGAGGCTTTGGTTGAGGACGTTCAGAAGAACGGAAGCAGTTGGGATGCAGCCCAGTGGGAGTACTTCTTCAAAGGTATGTATTCCGCCCAAATAGAAGCGTTGAGAGCCGTTGAAACCGAAGAAGATTTCAACGCCATTGAGGATGCTAATGAAAAAGCGACTACCGTCCTTGATGCCATTCAGGATCAAGTGAACCAGGAGGCCATTACAGAGGCTTTCCAGAAGCTGATGGCCGACGAGGATTTCATGAAGTTACTTGAAGAGACAGAGAATCTGGCTACCCAACTGGAGCAGAAGTACAACATTACGCCCGACTCCGACTTGGAGGAAACGCTGGCTGCTGACAGCCTGGACGCAGAAGACTCTATCGATGCATCCACATTAGAACCTGCTGCTGAGTAAACCACTATGAAGTATCTATTTACCCTGCTGCTGACCGTGCTCACATTGAGTGCCAGCGCACAGACTGAGCAGCCCCAGGCGGTGCCTGCTCCAGAATTGGAATTCGCCCTTCAACTGAAGGTTACACTCGACGGCACTTTCTCCATCAACAACACCCAGCACGGCCGACGCACCGTGATTCCCATCACTGGCGGCACCTTCGAGGGTCCCAATATCAAGGGCACGATTATCAGCGGCGGTGCCGACTATCAGTTGGCTAATGCCGACGGACGCACAGAGCTGGAGGCCATCTACTGTATTAAGACCGACGATGGCGTGTATATCCACGTACGCAACCGCGGCATCATCTGCAACACGAAAGATGCCAACGGCAATCCCTCGTTCTATTTCCGTTGTGCCCCTCAGTTCGAGGCTCCTGCCGACAGCAAATACGCATGGCTGAACAACTCGCTGTTCCTCTGTGCCCCCACCTTCTCTGCAGGCGGTTTCAACGGCATTGTGCTGAACGTCTGGCGCGTGAAATAAAAAAGGCCTTTCTCCAAGAGAGAGAAGGCCTGTCACTATTAGAGAAACGGCTTATTGCTTTTGATAGATGCGCACATAATCTATCTCATAGCGCATAGGAAAGGCGCTGTCATCGATGACGCCACCATTATCCCCTCCCAATGCCAAGTTTAGCAGAATATACTGCGGGTGTTGGAAGGGGTTTTTGTTTTGTCCGATGCTGCCGTTTACCGTTCTACTCAGCGGAACCTCGTTTAGAAGCTCATCATCCAGATAGAGTCGGATAGACACCTCGTCCCAATCCATACGCCAGACATGGAAACGCTGTGCCCAGTTGGCATCGCGCTCAGTGAAATGCGTGTAGGGCATCTTCTTACTCGCCCACACCGCCTGATAATGTCTGTCGTTACCCCACGCCACGTTAGCCAGGATATAAGGCACCCCATTGGTGCGATAAAACTCCATGATATCAATCTCGCCACACGATGGCCATTCCATGCCGCTGCCCAACGTCCAGATGGCAGGCCAGGCACCACCAGCCGTAGGGATGCGTGCGCACACCTCCATGCGTCCATAGAGGAAAGAGTATTTGCCCTGCGTAGTCAGACAGGCCGAAGAATAATGAATGCTGTCGCGCTGCTGCCCCCAGTGTCTGCCATTGGGGCGATAGGTGGGATTGGGTCGCTGCTCACGCCGTGCCTCAATGACCAACAAGCCATCCTTCTGATAGGCGTTCTCTGCCTGATACCACTGGTCCTCGTGATTACGCACGAAGCCCTGCTCATAGTTCCACACCTTGCTGTCGGGCCTTCCGTCGGTGTTAAACTCATCGCTCCACACCAACTGCCAATCCTGCGCCAAGAGCGGCATTGCTCCCAGCAACAATATTGTCATCAATAAACTTCGTCTCATAAATTCATTTTTGTAGTTGATGCGACAAAGATACGATTTTTCCATCAAAACAGGACAATTATGAAGAAAAAAATGTAACTTTGCAGTCGAATTACTGCCTAATGTGAAAAAATGATGAACAAACCATACCTTCTGACTGCCCTCCTGCTGCTGGCTCTTGTTGCAGGATGTCGCCAAGAAAAAGAGAAAGCATCAGAAAGCTCTCTGCCCCAAAACAACATATCGTGGTCAGACTCAGCACGCCAACGTTTTGCCGTGCTGGCGCATTACTATAACAACAATATCCACGACTCGCTGGTAGAAGCCGTTCCTGCCGAACTGACGTTCTGCAAGGAGCACGAGCTGTGGACTGACTACTACGACGCCTGGATGCTGCTGGGCGAGGAATATTCTTTCTGCGGAGAGCAGAACAAAGCCATCGAGGTGGCACAGGCCATACACGACGATGCCGCCCTCCGCAACAACGGCTACGGCCTCACCACTGCCGAGTTTATCAAGGCCCTCGTCTATGACAACCAGTTGAACAGAGAGGAGGCCGCACGCAGTTTTGAAAAAGCCTTGTCCACCTATCCCGACAGTGCCGGTGCCTTTCTGAAGAACACCATCTACGTTTATTACTCCAACGAGCTGCGCAGCGTGGACAACATCGACAAGATGCGCCTCCTGCTGAAAGAATGGAAAACTTATATCGATGCCTGCAGCGAAGACAGCACCCTCAGTTCGAGGCAGTTGCACAACTGGCTCTACTACTATCACCATTCATGTTATCTCTACTACCTGCAGATGAAAGATCTCGACCAGGCCGAGCAACATGTCGATTCGTTGGTGATGCACTTAGAGCAGGTGGGATGGTCGCAGGTGACACGCAACGAGGTACTGGGCTACAGGGCCCGTCTCGCCACAGAACGCAAGAACTTTGCCGAGGCCCTGCGCCTGAACGATCAGCAGTTGCCCGATGCCGAAGCTCTCGACATCAATGCCTATTCCGACATCCTGAAGCAGCGTGCCATCATCCTCTCGAACATTGGCCGATGGAAAGATGCCTATGGTTTCCTCAACCAGCACTACGACCTTGTTGACTCGCTGACCAAGACCGAGACACGCCAGCAACTGAACGAGTTGAACAAGCGTTTCGAGATTGATGAGTTGCGAGCCCAGCAGGAGCGTGAGAAACTGCAACACGAGCACGAAAAGATTGAGAGCGAGCGCCAGCGCATGTATCTGCTCATGATTATCGGTGCCATCGTGGTGATTGCTGTGGTTGTCATCTTCTTCCTGCGCCAGCGCACCCTACGCCGACTGGCTGCCCTGAAAGTAGAACAGGAGCGCATAGAAAACGAGCTTCGCATTGCGCGCGACATTCAGATGTCGATGGTGCCCAGCACCTTCCCCAACCGCGACGGCCTGGATATGTTTGCGCGGATGACGCCTGCCCGCGAGGTGGGTGGCGACCTCTACGGCTATGAACTTCAGGGCAACCTGTTGTATTTCTGTCTGGGCGACGTAAGCGGCAAGGGCGTACCTGCCTCACTCTTCATGGCACAAGCCACCCGACTTTTCCAGACGCTAACCAACCAAGGACTGCAACCCGCCGAGATATGTACGCAGATGAACAGTGTGATGTCTGGCAAGGACAACAAGAACGGCATGTTCATCACTTTCTTCGTAGGCTTGCTCGACCTCACCAACGGCCATCTGTCGTTCTGCAACGCAGGTCATAACCCACCCGTCATCGGAGGCTCGCCCTCGCATGGCGACTTCCTCCAGATGGAGTCGAACGCCCCACTGGGCTTGTGGGCCGACCTGCAATACATTGGTGAAGAGATTGACAGCATCAAGGGTCGCCCGCTGTTTATCTATAGCGACGGCCTCACCGAAGCCGAGAATGTCGCTCAGGAGCAGTTTGGTGAAGACCGTCTGCTGGATATCTTGCGCAATACCCACTTTGAATCTTCTCGCCAAGTCATAGAAATGCTGGAAAAGACCGTCGAGAAACATCGCAACGGTGCCGAGCCCAATGATGACCTGACGATGATGTGCATACGTGTGACAGCATAAAAATCACTCTTTTTTAAAATTTTTTCTGTCCTGATGCAATGTTTTGTGTCTTCTCTGCGTATATATGAGTAGAAGACCCCTAAAAATGACAGAAGAAAAAGAAATCAACCTGATCAGGGGACTGCGGAAACAAAGTCCCCAAGCCCAGCAGACGTTGCTCGACCATTACGGCCGTGAAGTCTTTGCCCTTGTGGCAAGACTCGTCCCCGTGGTTGAGAACGCCGAGGAGGTGTATCAGGATGCGTTCATCAAGGTCTTTAAATATATAAATAGGTATGACGAGAGGAAGTCATCGCTCAAGACATGGATCTCGCGTATTGCCTACAACGAAGCCATCAGTCACCTGCGCAAGCACCACGAGGCGATGATTTACTTCGAGGACTTTGATGGCGAGGCCCTGTCGGACAACGAGGTGGATGAGACTTTCGGACACGCCAATGCCGAGACGGTGCAACTGATACGTGCGGCACTGAAACACCTGCCACCTGACGAGCAAGCCCTCATCACCATGTTCTATTACGACGAACTGAGTCTAAAGGAGATTGCTTATATCACCGAGTCCATCCCCACCACGGTGGCCTCGAAACTGAGCAGAACGAGAAAGAAACTGTGTAGAATCATCAATATGTTACGATCATGACGGAGCAACAACTCAACACATTGCGACAGCAGGACAACAACCTGCGCGACGCTATCCAGCAGGACGCGATGGAGCAGCCCCAGATGCCTGCCGACCTGAACGCCCGACTGATGCAGCGCGTGACTGCGGAAAAAAGGCAGCCTCGTCGCATACTATGGCCTTGGGTGGCAGCCGCCTGTGTGGCAGGCATGCTGATGATATGGCTCACCCCACCCAAAGACGAGGCTCCTGAGGTGGCTCAGACACCAGCAACAGAGGTGCAGCAGCCCGCGCCCCTCATTGCCCAGCAGGCACCCCAGGAAGAACCTGCGCCAGCGGTATCGGCACCCCAGCCCGCACCAGTAGCCAAGAAGGCTCCCGCCAAGTCGAAGGCACACACGGTCAAAACCGTTACCATAGAGCCGACGCTGCCGACACCCAACCAACTGGCCTTGGCGCAGGAGACGGAGAAGCACGCCAGCGAGGCGCCCGCAAAGACGCTGACCGAGAGCGACCTTCCCATCACCCGTCCTGAGAACTATAAGTACACCCCAGAAGAACTGGCCCTGATGAAACAGCAAGCCCACGAGGCCTATCTGAAATGGGTGGAACTGGAACTCGAGATATCCAAACATTACATAGAACAAACAGCCCAAAATGAATAAAACAACAACCATTATGAAACGTGTATTTACCCTGCTGCTCATCGTTTGCAGCACCATCCTTGCGGCCAACGCCCAGAAGAAGACCACCACAACTGCCAACAAGCCCACCAACGTTGTAAAACAATTAGAAGATATCATCAACGACTATGGCGCGAATGGCGAACAGGTCTATTCCGTGAACAGGAACCCCAATACCAACCTGCTCGAGTCGAAGGTGCGTGTGGTCAACTTCCGCCTACAGAAAGGCGACTTCGACAAATGGAATTATGCCGAGCAGATCAAAGTAGCCTATACCCAAGACGAGCACCTCTCCTACTCTCTGGAGCACGTGATGATGGGCAACAAGCAATTCTACATCATCACCGATGTGGCCGACGACGGACACACGCGCGGCACTTACAACATCCGCACGTTCAGCAATCAGGAGACGTGGATCATGTGCATCAAGAACCAGGAGAATCCCCGTCTGCGCGACGCCTATGCCATCACGTGGCAGTTCAGTCCCGACCTCAAGTTTGTTGACGGCACCGTCTATTTCATCACCTCGCTGCGCCCCGACCTCATTGCGAAAACCACCAATGTCATCCCTGTGGTCCCCAAGGAAAAAGTGGATTTCTCGAAACTAACGAAAAGACCTGTCGACACCGTCGTTGCTACTGATAATGATGGTGACATCATAAGCATCGACACCATCTTTGAGGACATCCCCGTAGAATGCCTTGAGATTCCCGACTCCATTCCCGTAGCTTACTCTGAAGATATAGACATCAACCCGAATACAGTCAATAGAATAGGCGCCAGAGACTTCCTCAATGATAATCAGCGGATTCAGGCAGAGATGAAGGTGCAGAGCATCATGCTGAATCGCGAGCTCATCAAACAAACCTTCGCTTCCATCAAGGAAAACGCCACGGGCGGCGTGACGACCTACAAGATAAACACGAGTTTCGAGCAGATATACAAGCAGAACAAGATGCTCGACGATAAGTATCAGGACTTTATCAAGTATGTGACAAAATGCGGTATGCCCGCACGCGAGTTTCCCAATCTCTACAAGGAGATTCTGACTTTCTATACCGAGGAGACGAAGGCCATCTCAGAGCTCTACAGGAACTATGGCACCTACAACAAGGCAGCCCGCAAGACCCAGAGCTACATCAACTCGCTCATCGAGAAATACATGAATCAGATGACGAACTCCATCAAGTAGGAGAGAAAAAAAGACTGTCCTCATTGTCACAGTCGTCACACCAAGACATGAAGAAGGGGGCCCTGAAATGGGGTCCCCTTCTCTCTTTGTAGTCGATATATCTTATTTTGCAAACTTTCCGCTAGCCATCACCTTGTTGTTGGCGGTGCTGTCGTTGGTCATGCTGCGAGTGCATCCCCTTGTCCAGTAGCCCCAGTCAAAGTAGCTGTCGTAGGCCAATTTGAAGTAGATATCCTTCGTGGTGCCATCGTCCATGCGACCCTTGAAGTAATCGCCGCTCAGGCTGTAGTTGTTGATATACACGTCGTTCCAGCTGTCAGCATAGCGCAGGCGGATGCTCCCTTTGTAGATGTCCCAGCGAAACTCGCAGTAGTAGTAGTCGCCGTAGCGGTTGTTCAGGTCGTAGTCCACCTCATAGCCCCAGCCACCATAGGCATTCTCGCGCTCAAAGTACATTGTGGTGCGATAGCTGTCGCCCGTCAATCCCCAGCGGTCGTAGTAATATGTATCTATGTATCCCGTCCAGGTGCCATCCAGTGTGCTGGCCTCGTGGCGGTCTTCCATGTCCTCCCAAAACTCTCTGTCGCAACTGGTAAACAATGCCATTGTCATCATTGCCATTGCCATATAAGTAAACATCTGCTTCATAGTCGTATCTTTTTAAAGGGTTGAACTTCTGTTTGATGTTGCAAAGATAAGGACTATTGCTGAGCCCTGCAAGGTGTTTTTCCTATTCTCGGGTAGGATTTCTCCTATTCTTTGGGGAAGGATCCCCCAAGATTGGTTCTTATATGAAGAAAAATGCCTACCTTTGCACCATGAACGAACTGATTACTGCCGTTAACGATGTGATTTGGAGCTATGTGCTGATTGTGGCACTGGTGGGTTGTGGACTATGGTTTACGTGGCGCACACGCTTTGTGCAGTTCCGTATGGTGGGCGAGATGATTCGCCTGCTCACGGAGTCGGCCGTGGATACGGTGGAAAAGCAGGTGAAGGACAAAGCTGCAGTGGGCAAGAAGCGCCACATCTCGTCGTTTCAGGCCTTTGCCGTGAGTGTGGCCACCCGTGTGGGCACGGGCAATCTGGCAGGTGTGGCCACCGCCATTGCCGTTGGCGGTCCTGGTGCCGTGTTCTGGATGTGGCTCATCGCCCTGATAGGCTCAGCCACCGCTTTTGTGGAATCCACGCTGGCGCAGCTCTACAAGCAGAAGCATCAAGACTCGTTCATCGGTGGTCCTGCCTACTATATTCAGAAGGGCTTGAAGCAGCGCTGGATGGCGGTGCTGTTTGCCGTGCTCATCACCCTGCAGTTCGGACTCTCCAACAATTCCATTCAGGCCAACACCATCTGCGGCGCCATGCAGGAGGCCTTCGGCTGGTCGCCCCTCTGGGTGGGTGCTGCCTTGGCGGCAATGGCCCTCTTTATTGTCTTTGGCGGCATACAGCGCATTGCGCAGGTCAGCTCGGTGCTGGTGCCTGTGATGGCAGTGGGATATATCCTCCTGGCGGTGGTCATCATTGCGATGAACATCGAGCTCATTCCTCATGTTCTGAAAGTGATCGTGCTCGATGCCTTCGGCGTCAGTCAGATAGCGGGCGGCGGCATTGGTGCGGCGATGATGAACGGCATCAAGCGCGGACTCTTCTCTAATGAGGCTGGTGAGGGCAGCGCGCCCAATGTGGCAGCTACGGCCAGCACGACACACCCCGTGAAGCAAGGTCTTATTCAGGCGCTGGGCGTGTTTACCGACACCCTCCTGGTGTGCTCATGTACGGCCTTCATCATCCTCATCAGTGGCCTCTACCACGTGCCCGCACTCAATGGCATCGCCCTCACCCAGCAGGCCCTGCAGAGCGAGGTGGGCAGCGCGGGCCCCATGTTTGTGGCTGTGGCCATCTTTCTCTTTGCCTTTTCGAGCATCATCGGCAATTACTATTATGGCGAGGCCAACATCCGCTTCATCACTCACAACGATAGGGTGATGACCGCCTATCGCATCGCATCGGCAGGCTTGATGGTCATCTTCGGCGCTGTGGCCAGCTTTGAGTTGGTGTGGAACATTGTCGATTTCTTCATGGCCTTCCTCACTGCCTGCAACCTCGTGGCCATCGTCCTCTTGGGTCGCTATGCCTTCCGTTTGCTCGACGACTATCGCCAGCAGAAGCGGCAGGGCATCAAAGAACCCGTCTTCCATCGCAGTCAGTTGCCTGAGATAGAAGACGAGATAGAGTGTTGGGAATAATAAGCCTTACATGCATTCACCAGCGCCATAGACAAATGCCTGGGCGTTGCTGGTATAGTCGAACACCTCTTCAGGACGGAAGAAGCGCTTCACCTCAATAGCCGCATTCTCTACGGAGTCAGAGGCATGCACAATGTTCTGCTGGTTGCTCATAGAATAGTCGCCACGGATGGTGCCTGGAGCAGCCTCACGGCCATTGGTCACGCCAGCCATCTGACGAACCACCTTGACAGCCTCGACACCTGTCAATGCCAGAGCAATCACGGGCGAAGCCTGCATAGAGGCCTGGAGTGACGGGAAGAAGGGTTTGTCCACCAGATGGGCATAGTGCTCACGCAGTATTTCATCACTGAGCTGCATCATCTTCATGCCCGAGATGCGCAGACCGCGACGCTCAAAACGGTTCACCACTTCGCCAATCAGTTGCCTTTGCACGCAACTGGGTTTCAATAATACCAATGTTGTTTCCATCATTCTTTTTGTTTTAGGGACTTATGTTTCATAGGTTAGTGTTGCAAAGATAAATGTTTTTCATCAATCCACCAACTGTTTCCCCCACTTTTTTGAAAAAATGGCCAAAGACTTGGAAGATTGGGGAATTATGGGGATGCTTCCTTATCTTTGCAGCGCGATCAATAAAGCCTGACTTTTATGAACAAGAAAATCTTTTCAGTCATAGCCGAGGGCACAGCCATTCCCACACCGCCTGCCAAGATTCCCAACTACAAGCAGATCAAGACCGACAAGGAGCGTCAGCAGTTGAATGCAGCCACGCAGCGTGTTGGTGTCTTTGAGGGGGTGGTTATTTCTACACCAGTCACTAAGTCGGAAAGGGGACATAAACATTAAAGGGAGTCGTTTGATTTGACTCCCTTTAATGTAACTGCTAGTTTTTAGAAAATGTATCCTATATTAATCATGAAATTTTTGTTCTTAAAGGTATAATCATCTTCCTTTGAAACATTTGCCATACCCCACTGATAGGCTGCACCAATATAATAGTTGTTACTAAAAACTACACCTGCACCCAATTGCAAACCTGCATCAAAATTATTTGTCTCGTTCTCGCTGCTAAAGAAATCTGTTTCTATCGTGGAGCCCTTTTTCTCATATTTCCATTTTCCTCCTATGCCATAAGCTAAATAAGGGCCAAAATTTACTTGAAATTGCATGCTTTCATTTGTAGAGAATCGATAACTTGCCAAAATAGGGATTTCCAAATATGCAGGGGATGCTGTCTCCGTTGTACTCCCATGTTCATATTTAAAACCTTTAGTAGAATAAAGCAAACCACTCTTAATATATAGGCTCTCCATCAAAGGCAGGTCAACAGTAAGCCCAATATTAAATCCTGTACGTGAATCCGGAGAAATGCTAACCCCTTCATCCTCTATCGCCATGTTTGCAAAATTGAGACCTGTAGTAATGCCAAAAGTTACTGGAGCATCAGAGCGCTCTGCAGAAAAGAATGATGAGGAACTACTACGAGCTCTTTGAGCTGATGCGCTAACTGCCAAGAAAGCACAGACGATAATAACAAGTGTCTTTTTCATACAAAACATTTTTTAATTAACAATAAGATTCTTCTAATTTATCTTTTTCAAGGTGATTGTAAGATCAAACTCTTCAGGATCATAATTATGTAGAACCAATTCTTTAGATGGGTTGTTTATGACAGTTACTTGCTCTTCTGTGCCACGGCCAGGAGCTAAAATTATTGTTCTGCCTTCTATCTTGTAGTCAACGATTTTGCCCTCTTTCCATGTTCCCGACTCGACAATATATGTATAGTTCTTGAACTTCTTTCCGCTCAGGAATTGATAACGAACATAATCACTAATATCATGTTCATAGAATTTATTTAGAGTTTCTGGTTTTACTTCCATATCGATTGTTCTTTTCACAACGTTATCATCATTGTCTTCGTCATAATACCAACCTTTGATATAAGTCATTTCCCATAGACCAATTAACTGCTCTTCACTAATATCCCCAGCGGGAGAAGTGTTTTCACTTTCTTCATCATTTCCACAAGCCATAAACCCGAAGCATAAGGGTAGAAGCAACAACATCCATATCTTTTTCATAAGCTCAATTGTTTAAAAAATTATTGATTACATATTAAAATCCATGCGCCAAACATTATAGTATTTCTCTTTTGAACCGCGTTGTGAAAGGAAAAAGATGCTACGTCCATCAGGACTCCAAATAGGAGATAAGTCGTTACCTGGATGATAAGTCAACTGGGTGAGTTGTGTGCCATCGGTACGAATAACAAAAATATCTGTATTGTCAATCTGCTCTTTCTCAGATTTGCTACTCCCTGTAACTAAAATCCACTGGCCATCTGGTGACAACTGAGGGGTTGTAAAGCTCTGACCTGGTTGAGTTAAGATGACCTCTTCTACACCAGTTTCAAAATTAATACGCCATATTTCACTTTCATTACGGTCGGTGAAACGCGCACAGTAAATTGTATTCGCATCATTGGGAATCAGACAGGCCGTCATTCCACGTGAGTAATTTGAGAAAAGATTGGTTTTCCGATCATAACTCCACAAGCTATAACTAGACATACCCTCACCACGATGGAAGAATATAGTATTTCCATCTTTCGAGATAACGCCTCCATAGTCATTATCGTTGCTATTTGATATCTGGCGTACCACAGACCCCTGCTCAGCATCAACCAAATAAACACCATGATGCCCACCACGTACTTCAGTGAAGCACAGTGTCTTACCATCACTACTCCAAGAGAAACCTTCCACATTAGTGCGGAATGTACGTTGCACACTTGCACCTCCCTTCGAGGCACTTTTGATCATAATATTGGTGGTCTTATTCTTCTCGTTGATGTAACCAATCTTTTTACCATCAGGAGATACTGCTATTTGTGGTATTACCCACCAGTCTAGTATATTTGTTTTACGAGAGCCAAAAATGCCTGTGTTTTTAGTGACTAATATTCCTCCATAGTCAGCTACCATATCAGCATCTTCTGTTATCTTTTCAAACTTCACACCTCCCTCTTCTGGCACAAAGACCAAAGAATAATCAAATTTTTGTTTACGGGCTGCATCAGCCTCTGGAAAAAAAAATGCAGCAAGCATTAGAAATATTAGTCTTTTCATTGTCAAATGTTTTTTTAAGATATATTATATCGGCAAAGTTAGACTATTTCCATCAAGAAACAAAAAAAGGAGTGTATCATAAATGCGACACTTCTGTATCGTTTTTGTACAGCCTGTCTCCAGTTTCTTTTCCAAGAGACTCAAAAAAGTTGTGATTCAGTATAATACATATTTTCTGAAGCACCCCTGTGTCAATGCTATTTTTTTGCATAATACGGTAAACAGCAGCTCGGTTGCATCCTAATTTCCGTGCCAACCAAGTTACGGAACGCTCTTGTCGTAATAGTTCATCCTTAATTGCTTGTCCTATGTTCACCATATTTCTTTAATATAAAGGAAAACATATAGAGCGGACGTATTCTTTGCCACTTTTTCCTTATCGTCCCAAGGGAACGGCCAAGTACCCCGCATAAGATAACCAAAAGGGAGAACACGTCCGCAAAGGACGTGTCTATTTCCCTCTATTCTCTTATGCACTCTCTTAGAATGATTGGCCGTTATTCTGAGACGAGAATGGAGTTTATAAACACATTTATTCCAACTCTACTATGTCTTTGTCTATTCGCCTATGCGCAAGACATTGCAAAGGTATCAATTTTTCTCTGAAAGCAAAAGAAAAACGTTGTTTTTTTATTGTTTAAATCAATATAACAATGATTATCTCATTATGGGTGGCAACGGCATGATGCTCGATGTCTCGAAGGTCATCACCTCAGGCAAATAAAAACCCTGATGGGCCATCCGTGCAAAATTACTTGTCCGAATTGTCACATTTGTCACACAAAAGAATAAGAGCTGGGGGAACAACGTGTTCCTCCAGCCCTCTTTTTTACGCGGCCTGCATGGGATGCTTTCTCTGAGCTACGCGGCTTCATAAAAGACTTGTCCCACTCTGTTTATATGGTCGCCAATAGGTGTGCCTATTTCTTTCTGATAATCGAGCAGGTCAATCTTATAAAGCATATCTAAGTCATCTATCTCGCACCGAATGGTCAGCAGTAAGTTGTAATCAATATCCGTGCCAATGACAGCGAGATCAATATCCGAACCAGCACGGAAAGAACCTTTCGACCGAGAGCCGAAAATCAGTACCTTCTCGATGTTCGCGTGGCGGCGAAAGACATCTTGCAGTTCTTGGATAACCGTATCGCTGAGTCCGAATTTCATGGCTGCTGATAATCCATGTTGTGAGATAGCAACTCTTACTTGTTGTCAAGCTCCCTCAATAAAGGGGCGTAATCACTATAAATGAGTTTGACAATTTGCAAAACCTCTGCCTCATCATAGACGTGACTCAGCGTGTTTCGTGATTTTGCCATTTTTCTCCAACCATCATGGTCTGTAATCAAGCCATCCTCAAAAGCCATTTTCAGTGTGCCATTAGGACCTAACATGAATTCATAGCCCTTGTAGATTAGCAAGTCTTGCAGCACTTTCCACGAAAGTTCAAAGGTGTATTCGAATCGTTGAACGAGGCCTTCCATTTCCAACTCCGACAAATCGTCCATATAGCGGTCTGCCTCTGTCACTTCCAATAACCTTGTGCAGGCCTTATGAAAGTTCATATAGCGCTGAATCCAACGAATATCCATCTGCTGTTCCATACCTCTCATTAATATTTGAGTGCAAAGATAAAGACTTTTCCCCAATCTTCCAAGATTTTTCGATAAAAATGATGTCAGACAGACCATTTTCATACACACGCAAAATGTGTTCATGCGCGTGTTTTTTACTCCCAGGGCAGGGAGACTGATTTCGCTGGCGAGGGCGCAAATAGCGGCGGGGAGTGTGACGCTTGTGACAATTAAGACAATGTTTTCTGCATGGCCGTTTGGTTGGCAGCAGGGGGTGTGATGCGTAAAAGAATAACATCAAGAAGATGTGATGCGTAAACAATACATTTAGATGTATGAAACAGTACATATAGGCACGAAGAATGTGCTATATAAGAAAATGAAAAAAAAATGATTGTCCTTTTGTCACAATTGTCACAGATTCATTTTTTCTTCGTAACTTTGTAGGCCAGATGGAAAAGATAAGATTCAACGTGGTGGGGCTCTATCATTGGGATGTGCGCGACCATTGGAAAGAATATGCCGAGGCGGCGGTGGGCAAACAGATGACGATGCAGCCGCAACCCGAGAACGTGAAAGACCCTTATGCCGTGCGTGCGCGTGAGGGCAAACTGCATATTGGCTATGTGGCCGTGCCCGACCTTGATGTGGTGTATCAGGCCTTGAAGGGCTCAAAGAAAGAGCGGCTGAGGGGCGTGGTGGTGGAAAGCCATGCCGAGCCGCCCGTGCTCACCGTGGAGTGCGAGGTGGAGGCCGTTGACTGGGACTACGAGCCGTTTGATGACAGCGTGTATCAGGGCTGGCACTACGACGGACTGCCGCTGATGCCCAAGAAGCTGGAGCAGTTGGGCGATTTGACGGCCGACCTGATTGATGCGCTCGAAAATACGGATCAAGCCGACGAAGACGTAATATCGCTGGCAGAGAACTTACTGGCCGAGCACCTCTATGATATGAGTCGCGAGATGACCCGCGCCCGCTATCGCATAGAACGCCTGCTGGCTATGAGCGAGAGGGCGTTTCTAAAGGAGTGGGAGGCCAAGTTGCAGCAGCAGAAAGGGCTGCTGATGACCCACGACAATCGCAACGCAGTGGCGCATTACCTCTTCATAGACCTGCCCCGACAGCTTCGGCGTAAGGGTTTGGAGCACAGCCATTACACCTATGACAACCGCCTCGACGTGTTGGAAGCTCAGCTCCGTGCCTTCCCCTTCCAGCTCTACGACAAGTTTCTCTCTGACCCCGTGGACTTTCTGCGCGAGGTGTATTACAAGCATGTGCCTCGCAAATATCTGTTTCAGCTCCTTTCGGGCATCGTGCTGATGATTCTGAAAGGGCGTGTGAAAATTAGGCGGTGGGGGCGTGAGGGCGACGTAGAGCCTATCGACGAGATAGAGAGTCTGAGCCGGCCTCAATCGCTGAACAGCGGCGACGAGGCTTTGAAGCAAGGCATCATCGAGTTGCTTAAAATGAGAGACGCACACGGCAACCTGATCATGAAGCAGAAGAACCAGTGGGCGGGCGTGCTGAGTGTGCTCACGTTTGACTATCATGTGGAGAGCACCGACCTGCTCGACCTCTGCCGCAAGATGCAAAAGTGGGGATTCGGGCCCGACAGCGGTTATGAGTGCTACTGCAGTTACGACAATGTGAGCAAGTGTTCTGAATATGCCAACAAGCCCTTCCATGTGTGGCGCGGAGCGGGTGCCGCCCATCAGCGACAGGTAGCTGCAGCCACCGAATTGCGCAGCATTTTGAGAAAAAGTATCGGCTTTCGCTAAGCTTTTCCAATGAAAACATTCCAATGCCGTTCTAACGTTCCAACGAACGTTCCAACGGCCTTTTTTATGTCAGCTTAATCCAAAAAGTGTTACTATCTTTGCACTGTCAATCGGCCGATGACGCAAATAATAACAAGAATAGTAACCTTTAAAAAACAAAAAAAATTATGAACACAACAAGGTATATGTTTTCCATTTCAACATCAATCATGACACCCGCAAAGATGGTTCCCTGCACCCCAGAACTGCTGAATGCAGCACTCGACGATGTACGGGTGGCCGAGACCTGCCAAACAATTGCCCGCCATCTGGAGGAAGTAAAGAAAGGCACGCTCGCGCGTAAGGACTTCAACGACCTCAAGAACAAGCTGAAGGCCGACAACCTGCCCGTGGTGTGTTTCCATGCGGCATTCAGTGACGGGTATCGCCACAATGAGTCGGCAGTGCCCAGCGGACTCTCCATCTATGATGTGGACCATCTCACCATCGACCCTCGCGCCTATTATCACACCAAGGTGGCTGGCCGCGAAGTGGAACTGGGTATCTCGTTTGCCCATATCTCGCCCAGCAACGAGGGCGTGCGCCTGGTGTTTGAAATGCCAAAGGGCATGAGCCTTGCCGAGGCTCAGCAGTGGATGGCAGACCAACTGGAGGATGAGACCTACGACGGCTCTGTGAAGGACATGGCCCGCTGCTCGTTTGTGGTGTGTCGCGACTATGTGCTCTATTACGATGAGGAAGAGCTGTTTGCCGAGCGTGAGGTGTCTGTGCCTGAGAATCCCGTGACAGTTGTGACAAATGACAGTCATTATTCTGCACCCATCCTGCCCGCCGAGACCGATTACGAGTCCTCGTTCAATGGCATCGGCTATGACCTGATTGTGCGTGCGCTGGAGGAAGTGCTGGGGGGTGTGCCTGCCCAGGGTGCCCGCAACAACTTCATCTTTGCAATGGCCTGCTATCTGCGCTATGTGTGCAACGATGATGCCCAGTGGATTGCTCAGGTGATGCCCCGCTATGGCGAAGAGGAGGCGAAATTTCACGCCACCCTCCGCTCTGCCTGCAACCGCCCGCAGACCAAGACGGTGCCCGACATCATGAACCGCGCTCTGGAGCGTGCCCGAGAGCAGCAGCTGGTGAAGGAGGCCATCGAAGCCAACGGCGTGCATGCCTCGCAGCCGCCCGTGATGCCTGAAAAGCTGACCAAGTTTATGAAACTCATCACCAAGAACGTGCCCACTCACTTAAAGCCTGCTGTCGCCATGGGCATCTTCCCCGCACTGGGTGCTCACTGCAAAGGCGTGAAGTTTCGCTATAACGACAATGCCCTCGTAGAGCCTACATTCATGAATGTCTTGGTGGCCGAGATGTCGAGCGGAAAGTCGTGCGTCAACGAACCCATCAACGCCATCATGGCCGACATCAAGGAGCGCGACGCCAAGAACCGCAAACTGATGCAGGAGTATAAGGAGCAGTACGACACCTGCCCAGCCGACGAACAGAAGCCTGAGCGCCCCAAAGGTCTCACCGTGCAGTGGGTCAAGTCGGATATGACACCCGCCGCCTTCGTTCAACTGATGGCTGATGCTGGCGGCAGATTCCTCTATACGCGCATGGATGAGATAGGCATGCTGAACCAGCTCAAGACCAACGGCAAGGGCAACAACGTGACCGAGATTCTGCGTCTGGCCTTCGATTGCGGCGAGTATGGTCAGGAGCGTGTAGGCACCAAGTCGGTGTCAGAGTGCGTTGAGGTGCGCTGGAACTGGAATGCCTCGACCACCCCAGGCAAATGCCGCCGATTCTTTGGCGATGCCATGCTCGATGGCACACTCTCGCGCATGTCGTTTGCCACCATCTATACCGATGACGACCGTATGCCCGTCTATGGCCTCTACGACGATCAGTTTCAGAAGCAGGTGCAGGCATTCATCACCTCGCTCAACGATGCCAAGGGGCTCGTTCTCTGCCGCAAAGCCAATGCGCTGGTGGCTCAGATGATAGAGGAAAACCGCCAATATGCGGCTCTGGCCGATGATGACACCTATCGTGAGCTCTCCTATCGTGCCACCCTCTCAGCCTTCAAGCGCGGCATGGTGCTCTATCTGATGAACGGTCAGAAGTGGTGCAAAGAGATTGAGGATTTTGTGCGCTGGTCTTTCCACTACGACATGTGGTGCAAGATGTGGATCTTTGGCGAGAAGATGCGCCGTGCGATGGAATTAGACAAGGCCGTGATGCTGCCTGGTCGCCGCAACCTGATGGAGTTTCTCAACGACTCGTTTTCCCTCGACGACCTCAACACCGTGCGGCGAGCCCAGGGTATGAAGGGTGACGGTTCAGCACAGCTTCGCAAATGGGTGAGTCGCGGCTATTGCACCTTCAATCCGCAGACGCAGCAATACACCAAGAGTGCGCAGTTCATAGACAAGCATCCTAAGCAGGCAGCATAGCGCAGAGGAAGCATCCCATGAAGGCCGCATAAAAAGAGGGCTGGAGGAACACGTTGTTCCCCAGCCCTTATTCTTTGTGTGACAAATGTGACAATTCAGACAAGTAATTTTGCACGGATGGCCCATCAGGGTTTTTATTTGCCTGAGGTGATGACCTTCGAGACATCGAGCATCATGCCGTTGCCACCCATAATGAG
>CACYNE010000045.1 GCA_902775605.1 uncultured Prevotellaceae bacterium | reverse complement strand
TTGCACCCGCTTACGAAACAGGTCGGCATAGCTCAGCTGGTTAGAGTATCACCTTGACATGGTGGGGGTCCTTGGTTCGAGTCCAAGTGTCGACACAAAGAAAGAATCCGAATCGCACGTTGCGACTCGGATTTTTTATTTCATGATTCTGTAACTCTCGTTAAACCCGTATTATCGTATAGCAGGACGAATGACCTGATGGCGCTGATAGTCGTAGAGTGTAAGTCGACGCAAGTGATAATAGGACAGCCAATAGTTCTGAAGCGAGGCAATCTGATTCTGACGAGCTGTCTGCCAATGGCTCTGAGCCACAGAGAGACTGTAGGCATCGGCCTGGGCCTTGATAAAACGCTGTAACGTTTGGGCATAGGCATCCTCAGCAATAGTGAGCGCTTGCCGTGCCGTCTCAACAAGAGCCTGACGCTCGTTAAAGTCAGCCACACTCAAGGCCACATCCAACTCGGTATCACGTGCCGTTTCCTGCTGAGCACGCTGGGCGGCCTCCACCTGACTGCGGGCTGCCAGATAGACATTCTTACGCTTACTCCAGTCTTTCAAGGGAATAGACAGGGTAACAGTAGCCATATCCTGAGACAGAAGATGGCGATAGGCTCCAGAGAAGTGCTCAGACACTTGGTTCAGGCCTACGCTGGCATCAATACTCAGGCTCAGGTTCTTCTCCACGCGAGCACGATCGGCATTGCGTTGGGCCTCTGCAACGGCCTCGCGTGAATTGATATATTGGGGATTATTCTCGCGGGCATACTGAATAGCCTCAGCAACATCCACCCGCAGACTCTGAACCACAGTGGGAATAACCAATTCAATATCGGTGGTACGCTCCATGCCCAGATAGGCAGCCAACGCCTGAGAAGCTCTCTGACGCTGCAGTCGGGCGTTAGCCAACGTGGTGCGGGCGTTGGTCTTTTCCAACTCCAAGATGCTCAACTCGGCCTTCGATATGCTGGCAATCTTATAACGACGCTGGGCAATAGCATAGATAGTGTCGCACGATACCAGATATTCCTCAGCCATACGCAATTGATCCTGAGCTAGAGCCAGGGTGAAGAACTTGCCAACAGCCTCCTCGCTGGCGGTCTCGATACCATAGGCCAGAGTCTTCTCGGCTGCCAAGAGTTTCAGGGGCTCTATCTGACGGTCCCACTTCAGAGGGTTATAGAAGAGCAGATCCTGACGATAGCCAAAACTAATAGGCACAGTCATGAACTGTGTCTGGTTCTGGTCGCCAAAAGTACGCAGATAACCCAACTGTGTAGAGCCGTAAAACTGTCCGCCCCAGGGTTCCATAGTCTGCGTAGCAGTGATACCTGCCTGCGAATAAAGGGTGCGCTGCTGACGATAGGTGTCCACATCCTCGGCTGAAAGGTAGCGCTGAGTCATATATCGCTCATAGGCCACAGGCTTTGACTCCAATGAGAACTGCGGCTTGCGTGAGGCCTGCCATGCCAGGTACTGAAAGCGTGTAGCGTCATAGACACTCTGATAGCGCTGGGCGGCCAGCGAGCTATCGGTGGCCAGGCGAACAGTACGGTCAAGGTCGAGCGTAACCTTCTGTTGCGCCCATACAGAGGTCATTAAGAATGAACAGTTGAGAGCCAAGAAAACAACTCCCATCCACACTTTCTTCGCAAATATACAATCTTTCTTCATTCCCGACTTTTAATTCTTTCCTCCCACCAGTACTTCCACATTCATACCATCGAATAGTCCCTGTGCCCCAGAGAGACGGGCACGCAGGGTGATGGCACCCTGCTCATCGACCACAGGATTGATTTCGCTGACGACAGCCTCATAGCGCATGGTGTTGTCAGCCACAGGGATAACACTCACTCGTGTACCTATTTTATATTTGTTGAGGTCGGCCTCCATCACACGAAACTCCACTTCCATATCATCTGTGGCAATGATGCGACACACGGTCTGACCAGGCTGTGATAACTGATGTGCCTGCGCAACGAGATTGGCCACCACACCATCAAAGGGAGCTGTAATCACACTACTCTTCAACTCATGCTGGGCAGCAGCAGCCAACGTGCGGGCAGTGGCCAACTGACTCTTGGCCAGGCTGTGACCCGACTTTACCTCGGCGTTATGACGCACGTCGGCAGGAATTGATGCAGGTTTATCGGGGTCATAACCTTGCGAGATGATAACATCCTGCATCTGAAGGCTGCTCTGCTCTATCTGCAGCTGTGCCTGTTCAATCTGGCGTTGCTGCTGCTCGATGGTATTGCGTAACTTAAACTGGTCAAGCTGGACCAGCACCTGACCACGTTTCACCTTTTGACCGTTCTTCACCAACACCTGAGAAATAGGTAGGGACACCTCGAACGACAAATCAGCATAATGACCTGAAACGATCTTGCCCATAGTATGCGAGAGCAGAACGCAGGATGGATCTGCCATTATCGTGTCGCGCTGTTCCGTTGATATCGAATCATTCACAGGCGAGTCTTGAGGTTTGGGACCTCCATTGCAGCCAGTCATCACCAACGTGACTGCTATCATGATGATTTCTTTTCTCATATATAATCTCACATTTGTCTTAAACTCATCTCATAGAACAAGCCCTTCCTGGCCATCAGTTCCTCGAAGGTTCCCTGGTCAACAATCTTACCCTTGTCAATCACGACGATGCGGTCGCAATGACGAATAGTGCTCAGACGGTGGGCAATAACCACACGAGTGCATCGCAACTGATCAAGATTATCAGAGACAGCCTTCTGCGAGAGATTGTCGAGCGCCGACGTGGCCTCGTCAAAGAAGATGATATTGGGTTTTGAAATGAGCGCACGAGCAATGAGTATTCGCTGTTTCTGACCGCCACTGAAGCCACCCCCACCCTCACACACCATGGTGTGGAGCCCCATCGGCATGCGGCGCACATCTTCCTCAAGACTGGCCATACGCAAGGCATCCCAAGCCTCATCGTGGGTAGCCCAAGGTGCGGTGATGGTAATATTGTGGAACAGGTCGCCTGTAAACAGACTGCCACTCTGCAGGCAACAGCCTATCTTTCGGCGCAGCGAGGCTTTGTCAACCTTCGACAAATCGTAGTTGTCGTAATAGATACCACCTGTCAGCGGTTGCTCAAAGCCAAGCAGCAGGCGCATCAACGTGGACTTACCACAACCCGATTTTCCCACAATACCCACATATTCGCCGGGATTAATCTTCAGCGACAGATTGTCAAGAATCATCGGGCCATCGTCCTCATAGCGGAACGACACGCCAGACACCTCAATGCTGCCCGTGAGGTTCATCACCTGTGGCGCCTTGTCTTTCATCTCTGGCACAGCCTCAAGGATGGGCTTCACACTCTCAAGCAAAGGTTTGATTTGTGCCAGACTGGGCACAACGACATTCAACTGTGTCAAGGCAGCAGTCATCATGCCGAAGGCCGAGCTAAAGGCGATATAATCAGAAGTTGATACTTCATTTGCCAATGTACACCAGAAGATAAGCATCGTACCCCCCAACCCCAACACAGCACTGATGGCGGGATAAAGGCGACGAGCAAACTCTGGGTTATAGATCAAACTAGCCACGTCGCTGTATTGGTCGAGCCAGCGCACAAGAGCACGATTCTCGCTGCCCGTCAGTTTCAGTTTCTGGATGCCGGCAAAGAGGTTGTACTCCAAGCCACCCAACTTTGTCATTTTTTCCGTATAATCCTTCTGAATAGCCACGATACGGAAATAAGTCAACACAAGTATGACCACCTGCAAACCAATAACACCCAAGGCCGGCCATAGCAACGCACCACCATAGATATAGACCTGAATCAAATAGATAATACTGAGCACGGCAGACAGCAACGCACCCACAATGCTCTCGTTGACAATCGAGGCCAGAATAGCCACATTCTGAAGTTTTGCCGTCAGCTCACCACTGGAATGTTTACTAAAAAAGGTAGGACTCAGCAGAAAAGTGCGAGCCATCACAGCATTCTGAACATGCAATTCAACGATGTGCTGCAAACGGATGATATAGAGATTTCGTGTAAGCGTCAACAGTAGCGTGCCAACGGTTACACCTATCAACAGTCCCGTGATAGGCAACAAGTCGGAAGCATCGCCCGTGGGGATGACCGTATCAAAGATGAGTTTGTTGACCATGGGAGTGAACATACCCATCAGTACCACCACCAACGCACAAACTATCATCAGCAAGGCGTTGGGTCCTGATATCACACTCCATGTGAACTGAATAAGGTCTTTCACCTTCAGTGCCCTCAGCGGAAGAGCCTTGGTAAAAGTGATTGCCGTTGATTTCAATTCATTAGCCATCTCACGATGCCCCACCTGACGGATGGTACCATCCTGTTCGCGATACTGATAGCCCAAGCCTGTCTTCGTAGGAATAAGGGCCACCAGACGGCCATCCTTGGCATAGCCCAACAAAGGTCCCACGCACTCACGCCACCAGGCGCCCCTCAATCTGATGTCGCGCATCATGATGCCACGGGGACGAAGGATACCAGTAAGTTGTTCCTCTGGCGAATGCAGGTCATAGTCCTCCAGCTCATAGTCCGTGATGTGCAGGGCTTCAAGCACCTGACGCAGCGCACTCTCATCATTCTGAGGCACCACGCGACGCCCGCCCTGAAGGCCCATTCGTTTGTTGGTCTTCTCATTGACTTCGGCCATCGCAGCCCGCTCTGCCGCCAGTCGTTTATTGATTTGATTGAGATATAAAGCCAATTCTTCTTTCTTTTTGCGTTATGACGTTATTCCTATTTCATTCACTCCTCATCAGGTCCTGATAGAACCCTTCCTGGGCAATCAGTTCCTCGTGACGACCACGCTGCAATATCTTGCCTTGGTCCATCACGATAATCTCGTCGCAGTCGCGAATGGTACTCAGTCGATGGGCCACGATAACCTGTGTAGGACCAATGGCACGGATACGCTTCATCACTTCGTCCTCAGTCTTCGGGTCCAAGGCACTGGTAGCCTCATCCATAATGAGCACAGCAGGTTCTTTAGCCAAAGCTGTAGCCATCTCGATGCGCTGACGTTGGCCACCACTAAAGTTCTGACCTCCCTTGATAATCTTCGTACCAAAGCCATCGGGACGACTCACAATATCGGCACGTATCTGGGCGTCGTTGCAGGCCATCATCACCGTAAAGTCCTCAATACTCGGGTCCCACATACGGATATTCTGACCCACGGTGTCATCGAAGAGCACCACATTTTGGTCAATCACAGCCACAGAGTTTGTCAGTTCTTCGCTGGAGATAGTCTCAATAGGACGGCCATCGAATAGAATTTCACCACTCCAAGGCTTATACAAACCACTGATTAGTTTGGCCAGAGTCGATTTGCCACAACCGCTGGTACCCACAAAAGCCACAGAGTGACCAGGCTCCACACGCAGGTTAAAGTCCTCGATAAGTGGTGGTTGAAGGGGAGAATAGCCAAAGCAGACGTGCTTCATCTCCAAGAGTCCGTGGAGTTTTCCTTGCTGTATCTCGCCCTGCTGTTCGCGGTGATCTTCAGGATATTTCATCACATCCTCCACACGCTCCATCTGGCTGCGCATCTCAACAATCTTCTGCGAGGCATTGACCACCTCGTTTACTGGTGCCAGGAACGAGGCCATAAAACCTTGGAAGGCCATCAGCATGCCCACGGTGAGCTCGCCCTGCAGAATCAGATAGGCACCCAGAACCAGTACAGCGACATTCACGATGCCGTTGGCCAAGACGGGCAGAACCGCCATTCGTGCTTGCTGTTTGTCAGCATTGGCATTGACGTTAAACTTATGAGCCCACAGACCGCTCCAATATTTGAAGAAGCCCGTTTCGGCTCCTGCGGCCTTAATGCTCTCCATATTATCGATACACGACACGGTGGCCGAATAATACTTACCCTCGCTCTGTTCCATCGAGCGAATCAGGTTAATACGTAGCGTTGAATAATACTGCACGATGGCCAAGTTAATACCTGCCGCCAGCACACCAATCAAAGTCAGCCAGAAGGAATACGACAACATCAGAGCCAGATAAAGCACCAACAGACAGATATTAATGACTTGCGGGGCAAGGACCTCTATCAGCGAATGGGTAATAGTCTCGTTCAAATGCATGCGCTGTTGAAGGTCACCCACATGGCGCATGGCAAAGAACGACATGGGTAGTCGTAACAAATGACGAAGATAAGCTTTATTGCTTTTCAGGGCCAGTGCTCCTGCCACACGCTTGGCATAGCGACTCTGCATCAGAATCACAAAGAACTGCCAAACGACCAGCGCACCCATGCCGATAAAGAACCACGTGGCCCAGTCGGCATTCTTACCCGAGAGAATCTCGTCAAGGAAGATACGAGTGAATAGCGGACTGATGAGCGACACGAAGGCCGCCATCAATGCAAAGATAAACGTCAACCAGAAGGCTTCACTCGAGCCCTTCAGGTTTTTCTTCACATAGGAACGGATATTGGTTTGATGTCCCCCCTTCTCAAATTGTTCGGTGGGTGCAAACGTGAGGCATACGCCTGTAAACTGCTTGCGGAACTCGTCCATCGACCATTTCATTGGACCAGCACCTGGGTCATTCAAGCAGGCACGCCCCTTGCGGTCGAAACCGCGAAACACCACGAAATGGTCAAAGTTCCAATGGATAATGGCTGGTTGTTTGCCTTCCAGGGCTTCGGGCGACATTCGGAAACCCTTTGCCTCAAGGCCATAGCTGCGGGCGGCACGCAAGATGCTCTTCGCGCTGGAGCCGTCACGCGACACGCCACATGCGGCGCGCACCTCCTCCAGCGGAAGCCACTTGCCATAGTAAGCCAGAATCATTGTCAGCGATGCGGCGCCACACTCCACGGCCTCCATCTGCATCACCTGAGGTACCTTTGCTAATCTTGACTTAAACATAGCAGCCGTCAATTCCCTATTATCGTTTCGAATGTATTCTCGACTGTACCCACGAGAACGCGCCAAACGGGTTTTGTCTGCGTAATAACCTGGATATTGCAGAAACTACCGTTGCTCACCTTCACATGGCTACTTTTCTCGCGACTCCACACGAGGCCTCCATCCTGCTCGTCAAGCGTCACGCGCACCTCATAAATAGGCTGACCGTCTTGTATGAACGAGGCCAACGGGTCGAGCTTCACACGATTCACAATCTCCTGACGCGTAGTGGGATACTGCTCAATGCCCACCACTTTGCCGTAGGCATAGCCCCAGTTCTCACGCTCCATGTTGGCTGGGGTGGCCTGTACCTGCTGACCTATCTTCAGTTTGCGCAGGTCGTTGTAGGTCACATAGCAAAGCATCTCGCGACCCGTCATCTTTTGCGACTGGGGCAACAGCCATGCCACGGGTTCGCCGGCCTTGAACTGTGAACCAAGGGGCAGGGTCTGTATCACCACTCCATCGCGTGGTGCTGTCACCATTGAGGTTGACAGGGCATTACGAATCTCCACGACACCCGTACCGCGAGTCACAGCATTTCCATGCGCCACCAGCGTACGACTAATCACGCCATCATAAGGTACGCCGATGGGCGTAGCCTCCTCAAACGGGAAGACTACGCCCTGTGCAGTCACTTTATAATTAATGGTTCCGAAGATGCACCAGTAGATGACTACAACCATCATCGACACCATTGCGCCGAGCACTATCCGAAGTTTCGGTGATGCCACGCGAGCCATTTCCTCCGCCTCGCTATGATCATCAAGTGCCTCCAGCGCTTCATTATTAAATATATTCGCCATTGGCTATTTTTTTTCTAAAATGCTTTCAAGATTCCTTGCTAAGAATAACATGAAGCTGACTCAACAAGAGTCCTACATACTATTATCTACGGAGGACACAGCCTTTAGCTTCTTGCTTTTCAGGATCAGGTCTCTTCAGGGGCGACATTCCACCAGCAGCCATATCCAGTTCCATCTCACTCAGTTCAATCTGTTCGTTTTTCATTGTTGTTTTATTTTTATTAATTGTTAATACAACTTAGGACGAGGATTCGTATTCATGCGTTCACCCTCACTCGAGTTTCCACTAGTTCCGTTAAGGCTTGGTATCTTCTTGTAAGAACTCTGTCCACCAGCAGCTTGATCAAGGTCATTCTCATCGAGTTCCATTGCGCCAGCCGCAATCAATTCCTCCTGCAGCTGCTTCACTTCTACAGCAAGTTGCTTCAGTTGCTGTTTCTTCTGCTCAATCTGCTCATTCGTTAATGTTGCCATAATAGTCATTTGTTTAAAGGGTTGATACCATAATAATTTTATGAATAGGTTCCACCTTCATTCATCATGTGGTCCTGATTTCGATGGCAAAGGTACAACAATTTGGGAAAATAGATGTGCCAATACAGGAATTCTTTGTGCCAAAATCGAGAAAAATGCCATTTTACGGCGTTTTTTCCTATAAAATGGTTTTCTGTATGTCTCATTTCGTATCAAAAAGAATCCGAACCGCACAAACGATTCGGATTCATAATTATTATGTTTTGTTTTACCACCAAGGCTTCATGACCGTGCCCAAGGGACTATAATCCACCAGAATAAGGTCGAAGATGAGGACGCTACCACCAGGAACGGCAGTACCGCTACCCGAATCTCCATAGCCCAAGTCGCTGGGAATATAGACGCGCCAGTAGTCACCGATATGCATCTGCTGCAAAGCCGTCGCAAATCCATCAACCACACCCGACACCTTCATTCGAGTGGTCGAGGCAGTGGCCAGTGAGAAGACGCCGCCAGTGGAAGTACCCTTATCAAAGAACATGCCCTGAGGGTAGCTGACCGTAGGAATCAGACGCCCCTGATAGGCCACGCGAACCGAGTCGGTAAAGGATGGACAGCCCTCACCCTTGCCCTGCTCAACAACTTTCACATAGACATAGTCGCGCGGGTTATCGCTCTTGATGCTGTCGCCCAGAGAATATTTCTGGATGCGCTTCCAACCTGACTTTTGCAGCGAGTCATTGACCACAGCAGCCAAGAAGGCATCGTTGCGTGCCGTCCAGTTCTCAAACTCATTGTCCTCGGCAGTCTCTTCGCTACACGACGACAGGCCGCAGAGACCCATCGTCATGACGAACAGATAGATGATATACTTTTTCATTATTGCAGCTTCTTAAGCAGACTTGCAATGCTGACCTTGTCCTCAATGATAGAAGCGAGGTCGGAAATCTTCACGCGCTCCTGCTCCATGGTGTCGCGGAAACGCAGAGTGACGCAACCGTCGTTGAGCGTATCGTGATCCACGGTCACACAGTAAGGTGTACCAATGGCGTCCTGACGACGATAGCGCTTACCGATAGAATCCTTCTCGTCATACTGACAGTTGAAGTGGAACTTCAGGTCGTTGATAATCTCGCGAGCCTTCTCGGGCAGACCATCCTTCTTGACCAGCGGCATCACAGCCAGCTTCACAGGAGCGAGGGCTGCAGGCAACTTCAGGACAACACGGGTCTCGCCGTTCTCCATCTTCTCCTCACAGTAAGCGTGACACATGATTGAGAGGAACATACGATCGACACCAATAGAGGTCTCGATGACATACGGTGTGTAGCTCTCGTTGGTCTGAGGATCGAAGTACTTGATGCTCTTGCCAGAGAACTTCTCATGCTGTGACAGGTCGAAGTTGGTACGAGAGTGAATACCCTCCACCTCCTTGAAGCCGAACGGCATCTTGAACTCGATATCAGTAGCGGCATTGGCGTAGTGAGCCAGCTTGTCGTGGTCGTGGAAACGATAGTTCTCAGCGCCGAAGCCCAGAGCCTGGTGCCAAGCCATACGGGTCTGCTTCCACTTGGGGAACCACTCGAGCTCTGTGCCAGGAGCCACGAAGAACTGCATCTCCATCTGCTCGAACTCGCGCATACGGAAGATGAACTGACGAGCCACAATCTCGTTACGGAAAGCCTTACCAATCTGTGCGATACCGAAAGGAATCTTCATGCGACCGGTCTTCTGAACGTTCAGGTAGTTCACGAAGATACCCTGAGCAGTCTCAGGACGCAGGTAAACCTTCATTGAACCGTCGGCGCTGGCACCCATCTCGGTAGAGAACATCAGGTTGAACTGACGCACGTCGGTCCAGTTCTTGGTTCCGCTGATGGGATCCACAATCTCCTCGTCGAGGATAATCTGCTTCAGAGCCTCCAGATCTGGTCCCTGCATAGCCTCAGCATAACGGGCATGCAGTGCGTCGCGCTTCTCCTTGGCTTCCTTCACGCGCTCACTGGTCTCCATATATTTTGCCTCGTCGAAAGAGTCGCCGAAACGCTTGCGAGCCTTCTCGACCTCTTTCTGAATCTTCTCGTCGTATTTGGCAATCTGGTCCTCAATCAGCACATCGGCACGATAGCGCTTCTTGCTGTCGCGGTTGTCGATGAGGGGGTCGTTGAAAGCATCCACGTGGCCAGAGGCCTTCCAGATGGTGGGGTGCATGAAGATGGCGCTGTCGATACCCACGATATTCTCGTGCAACAGAACCATAGACTTCCACCAATACTGCTTAATGTTGTTTTTCAACTCCACACCGTTCTGACCGTAGTCATAAACGGCACCCAGTCCATCGTAGATATCGCTTGAGGGGAACACAAAACCATATTCCTTACAGTGCGATACAATCTTCTTAAATACGTCTTCTTGTGCCATAATAAATTTTTATTTCTAGAAATTTGTCTGCAAAGGTACAACAATTTATGGAGTTATGATAAGAATATGGAGTTAAAGGGAGTTAAAGAACATCAGTTCTTGCATTTTTTTTGTAATTTTGCAAGCAAACTGAAAACCATAGTACACGATGGACGACGAAATAAAAGACATAGAAAACCCAGAAGTGATTGAGGACTCAGAGGCTGCTGAAGGCTCTGAGGGCCACTCTGACTATAAGCCCGTGAATCGCTTTGACGCCTCAGTGGTGCACCACCTGAGCGGCATGTACCAGAACTGGTTCTTGGACTATGCCTCGTATGTGATTCTGGAGCGTGCCGTACCCCATATCGAAGACGGACTAAAACCCGTGCAGCGCCGCATCCTGCACTCTATGAAGCGCATGGACGACGGGCGATACAACAAGGTGGCCAACATCGTTGGTCACACCATGCAGTTTCACCCTCACGGCGACGCCTCTATCGGCGACGCCCTGGTGCAGTTGGGTCAGAAGGATCTGCTGGTTGACACGCAGGGAAACTGGGGAAACATCCTGACGGGCGACCGTGCCGCCGCACCCCGTTATATTGAGGCCCGCCTCAGCAAGTTTGCCCTCGACACCGTCTTCAATCCCAAGACCACCGACTGGCAGCTCAGCTATGATGGTCGTAACAAGGAGCCTATCACCCTGCCGGTGAAGTATCCCCTGCTGCTGTCTCAGGGAGCCGAGGGTATTGCCGTAGGTCTGTCGTCCAAGATCCTGCCCCACAATTTCTGTGAGATCTGTGATGCCGCCATCAGCTATCTGCATGGTGAGGAGTTCCATCTCTTTCCCGATTTCCAGACAGGTGGCAGCATTGATGTATCGAAATATAATGATGGACAGCGTGGCGGCGTGGTAAAGGTGCGTGCCAAGATTGAGAAGCTCGACCAGAAGACACTCGTCATTCGCGAGTTGCCTTACTCTAAGACCGTTTCGACGCTTATCGAGAGTATCACCCGTGCCATTGAAAAAGGCAAGATCAAGGCCCGCAACGTGACCGACCTCACCTCTGCCGAGGTAGAGATTCAGGTGCATCTGGCCCCTGGCGTGTCGAGCGACAAGACCATCGACGCCCTTTATGCCTTCACCGACTGCGAGATTAACATCTCGCCCAACTGCTGCGTCATCAAGGACGATAAGCCTCAGTTCCTCACCGTGAGCGACGTGCTCATCCACAGTGCCGAGCGCACCAAAGACCTGATTCGCCAGGAGTTGGAGATTCGCAAGAACGAACTCCTGGAGCAGCTTCATTTCTGTTCTCTGGAAAAAATCTTCATCGAGGAGCGTATCTATAAGGACAAGAAATTCGAGGAAGCCCCCAATGTGGACAAGGTATGCGAGCATATCGACAACCGACTGACGCCTTACTACCCACAGTTGGTGCGCGAGGTGACCAAGGAAGACATTCTGCGACTTCTGGAAATCAAGATGCAACGCATCCTGAAGTTCAACAAGGAGAAGGCCGACGAACTGATGGCTCGCATCAAGGCTGAGATTGACGAGATTGACCGCGACCTGGCCAACCTGACCGAGGTAACTGCCTCGTGGTTCCAGTTCCTCAAGGACAAGTATGGCAAGGACCACCCACGCCTCACCGAGATTCGCAACTTCGACACCATCGAGGCATCAAAGGTGGCCGAGGCCAACCAAAAGCTCTACATCAACCGTAGCGAGGGATTCATAGGAACGGGCTTGAAGAAAGACGAGTTTGTGTGCAACTGCTCCGACATCGACGACATCATCATCTTCTATCGCGATGGTAAGTTCAAGGTGGTGCGCGTGGCCGAGAAGTTGTTTGTGGGCAAGAACGTCATCTGGTTGGGTGTCTTCAAGAAGAACGACAAGCGCACAATATATAATATGGTATATCGCGACGGCAAGGCCGGCACGTGCTATATCAAGCGTTTCAACGTGACGGGTATCACCCGCGACCGCGAGGTGGACCTGACGATGGGCACCCCCGGCACCCGCGTCATCTACTTCACCGCCAATCCCAATGGCGAGGCCGAGGTGATCAAGGTGACCCTCGAAGCCACCGTGCTCAACGACCACCCACGCATGAGCCTCTTCCTGGAGCGCTCGTTCGCCTCGATCGATATCAAGGGACGCTCTTCAAAGGGCAACATCCTGACCAAGTTCCCCGTTCACCGCATCACACTGAAGAGTCAGGGACACTCCACACTGGGCGGACGCAAAGTGTGGTTCGACCCCGATGTAAACCGTCTGAACTACGACGAGCACGGACGCCTGCTGGGCGAGTTCTTCGATGACGACCAGATTCTGGTGGTGCTGAAGAACGGCGACTTCTATCTGACCAACTTCGACGCCAACAACCACTACGAGGAAAATATCCTCCGCATCGAGAAGTTCCAGGCCGACAAGGTGTGGACGTGCGTGCTCTTCGATGCCGACAACCAGGGCTATCCCTATATGAAGCGCTTCCTCATGGAGGGCAACAAGCGCAAGCAGAACATTCTGGGCGAGAACCCGCTGTCGCAGATGGTGCTGCTCACCGATGTGGTCTATCCACTCATCAAGGTGACCTATGGCGGTGCCGACGAGTTCCGAGGCAGCGAGGAAGTTGACGCCGAACAGTTCATTGCCGTCAAGGGCTTCAAGGCCAAAGGCAAACGCCTCAGCACCTGGCAGATAGAGAGCATCGTGGAGCTGGAGCCGACACGATTCCCCGAGGAGCCCGAAGCTCAGGAGAACACGGAAGAAGCGGGTGAGTCGGAATCTCAAGAAGACCTCGACCCCGATGCCGGCAAGAGCCAGCAGCAGATTGTCGATGAGATGACCGGACAACTAAGACTGTTTGATGATGAGATGTAAGATAGGACTACTGGTGGTTGCAGGCCTATTGGTCTCTCTGGCTGCTCTCTCACAAAAGAGCTACCAAGTGGGACTGGGCCCTACCCGACTGCTGGACACCTATCTCTCACAAGAGAAATATAGCGGCACGGGCCTGACATTCCTCACCACCAGCGAGAATGTCAAGCCTCAAGCCTCAAATTGGTCGTGGCTGTGGCAACACCAGCTCAACCTCTCGACCAATGAGGACAGAGCAAAGAACGGCACCGAGCTGGAGGGAGGATACAACCTCTATCTGGGCCGCTACTATGCCTGGCACCTGCTCGATGGCGACCTGACGCTGCAGGCCGGCGGATTGGCCGACCTCGGATTGGGCTTTATCTATAACACCCGCAACGGCAACAACCCTGCACAGGCACGTTTCGGCCTGCAACTGCGCCCTTCGGGCATCGCCACCTATAAACTCCAGAAATTCTCCTTCCGTTATGAACTTGACCTGCCCTTGGTAGGTTGCGTGTTCAGCCCCAACTACGGACAGTCGTACTACGAGATCTTCACCCTGGGCAACTACGACCACAACGTCGTACCCACCACCTTCGTCTCTGCCCCTTCCTTTCGCCAGCAACTCACGGCCGCTTGGCACTGTGGCAAAAGGACAGCCCTCACCCTGGGCTATCTGGGCGACTATCAGCAGTTGCAGGTGAACAACCTGAAACAGCACGTACTGACCCACCGCATCATGGTGGGCATTCTTCGTAACCTCTAAAAAAAGTGATTGATGCCCCACCGCATCACGATGGGGCAATATTCTCTCCTTAATTTTATTTACGCATGCGCTCGCGATACTCCTGCGGCGTGATGTCCGTCTGCTTTTTGAACATGCGGATAAAGTAGCTGTGGTCGCTGAAGCCCATCTCATAGGCCACCTCCTTCACAGGCATATCGGTAGTATAGAGCAGCAACTGCGCACGCTCCACCTTCTTGCGATTGATATACTGCACAGGCGAGGTGCCGAACTCCCGTTTGAACAGGCGGATGAGATAAGGTTTGGTGACGCAAGCCACATCGGCCAACTCGTCCACATCGAGGTTCTCGCAGATGTGCTGATGGATATGCTCCTGCACCCGCTTCATGCGATCGTCGGATGTCCACACATGCGGCACGGCCTGACGTAGGAAACGTGAGAAGAGCACCAGAATGGCTCCACGAAGTTCCATCTTCTGCCACAAAGGCATGTCGCGATAGCGCTCCACATAGTCCGTAAACTGTGCGTCGTTGTCATAAGCCTCAGGGTTGCTCTCCGGCAACTTCGCCTGAGGATGCTGCTCACACATACGCTGGAACAGCAACTCATCGTCGTGACTGCCCTGCACTTCAATAGGAAAATCATACTGCTCCACAAGATTCATCTCGGCCGTAACGCCCTCGTACACATGCAGATAATAATGCACGAAGACACCATCGCACTCATACGAATGCAGGGTGTAGGCAGGAACGATATACAAATAGCCAGGACGCAATCTGACCAACTTGCGAGGAAGATGCAGCAAGGCCTCACCCTCCGTTACATAATAGATGCGGGTGAAGGGCGAAATAACGTCCTTCCAATTCCAGTCGCCGTTGTGGTGCGCCTCACCAACGTTGAGCATCTGCAGGTTAAAAGATTCTATGGGTATCTGCATACAATAAGAATAGTAAGATAATAATGATTGATAAAAGCTTAGTACAAGCGGAAAATACGCTCGGCTGGCTGCCATTTCTCGTCACTACGAGCCTCAGCACTACAGCCCTGGAAGCGGGCCACAAAAGCCTCCCACTCTGCCTGTCGCGGCAGTGTGGCCAAGCGGTCCATAGAGGTCTGCCAATCAAAGTCGGCAGGAGCATCGACAATCATCACCAGGTGATTGCCCAGCATATAGATTTCCATTTCAAGGATGCCCACCGCACGGATGCCTTCACGAATCTCCTGCCAATGGTGCGCCTCAGAATGCCAATATCGATACTGCGCTATCAGTTCCGGATCGTTGTTGATTTCCAGAAATTGGACATAGCGCTTCGTCTTTCCTTCAGATAATGTTTGAATATAACCTTCCACGTCAATTTATACAAGTTTAAGTTTAGATGCTGCAAAGTTACTAATTATTAGACTATTACAATGTCACAATTAAAACTTTTTATAGGACTTTATTATTCATTATCAGTTTTGTCCTATTTCATAGCCATATTTTGACACCTTATTTTCCAGATATTAATTATCTTTGCACCCAGAACATCCACTACTATTATACTTATGAAAACAAAACTAACTACTACTATTCTGCTTTTTGCAGCTACTACGCTCTATGCTCAATTGCCTAACGTAGCAATTGAGCAGGGGCCATACGAGAACAATTGGGAGAGTGCGTCACAATGGGAGTGCCCCGAGTGGTTCAAGGATGCCAAGTTTGGCATCTGGGCCCACTGGGGACCGCAATGCCAGGCCGAGGCCGGCGACTGGTACGCCCGCTTTATGTACTATGAGGGCACAGGTGCCTACAACTGGCACGTCAGCCATTTTGGCAATCCCAAGACCTTCGGTTTGAAGGATTTGTGCAACGACTGGAAGGCCGAGCAATGGAACCCCGAGGAGTTGGTCAACCTTTACAAGAGTGTGGGCGCCCGCTATTTCATGGCCTTGGGCAACCACCACGACAACTTCGACCTGTGGGACTCGCCCTATCAGGAATGGAACTCCGTACGCGTGGGGCCCAAGAAAGACCTGGTGAAAGGATGGAGCGATGCCTGCAAGAAGGCCGGACTGCCCTTGGGTGTCAGCATCCACGCCTCGCACGCCTGGACCTGGCTCGAGCCCTCGCAAAAGTACGACGGCAACCTGACCAAGGCCGATGGCGCAGGCAAATGGTGGGAAGGACTCGACCCGCAGGAGCTCTATGCCCAGAACCATACCCACTCTTCGGGATGGGAGAACAGCGGCACCATCCACAGTCAGTGGGACTGGGCCAACGGTGCCAGCCAGCCCTCGCAGGCCTACAAGCAGAAGTTCCAGAACCGCGTGCTGGAGCTTATCAACGACTACAACCCCGACATGATTTATTTCGACGACACCGCCATGCCGTTCTATGGCTGCGATGACCAGATTGGCAAGAACATCCTGCAGCACTACTACAACCACAGTGCTGCCCAGCACGATGGCAAGGCCGAGGTGGTTGTCACCGGCAAGCAGCTCACCCCCGCGCAGAAGGGCTATATGATGTGGGACGTGGAGCGCGGCATCCCCGATCGCCCGCAGAGCATCTATTGGCAGACCTGCACCTGCATTGGCGACTGGCACTACAGTCAGAGCGTCTATAACAACAACGGCTATAAGAGCGGTGCCACCGTCATCCGCATGCTCATCGATGTCGTCTCGAAGAATGGTAACCTGCTGGTGAGCATTCCCGTGAAGGGCAACGGCTCTATCGACAGCAAGGAGAAGAAGGTGCTGAACGACATCAAGGCCTGGCTCGACGTCAATGGCGAGAGTATCTATGGTACCCGCATGTGGAAGACCTTCGGCGAAGGCCCTCTGGCCGAGGCTTCTAACCCCATGAATGCGCAGGGCTTCAACGAAGGACAGGCCTACTCTTCGCAGGACGTGCGCTATGTGGAGCGTCACGACACCGTCTATGCCACCATCATGGACTGGCCTTCTGACAAGTCGTTCTGCTTCAAGGCCTTTTCCATTACCGCCGACTCATACAGCGGCGAGGTGGAGAAGGTGACCCTCCTGGGCGGCAACGACCTCACCTTCAAGCAGGACATCAACGGACTCACCGTCACCCTGCCCCAGACAAAGACCAACAATATTGCACCTGTGCTGCGCATCACCTTCAAGGCCGACAACCGCAGTGCCTACGAGGTGCTCCAGTCAATGATTACCGACCTGGAGACCGTTGTCGAGGAACTTGCTCCGAAGGCGCATCCCTACAACACCGGCAAGATAAACACCAACAAACTGGAGCAACTGCGCACAGCCATTGCCCATGCGAAGACTGTTCCTGCCAACGCGTCTGAGGCCGACTGCACCACAGCCCGCGAGACGCTGGCCAAGGCCTATCGTGCCCTTGCCAACGACGGCATGAACAAGGGCGGTGCCTTTAATGGCGTCATTGACGAGAACCTCACCACGCAGTATCTCGTCGAAGCCTCCGACTTCACCCGTTCGGCAGGCGGCAACAACCGCTTCGGCGCACCTAAATACTGGACGGTGGAGAACTTCAACATACCCAACGGAGGCGACGGCACCAAGCACGGCCTCGACAAATATTCTGGCCACGAGGCCCTGATGCTGGGCGTGTGGGACGATGCTTCCAAGAACACCGTGGGCGACCTGAGCAACGCCCGCATCTATCGCAAGGTCACGCTGCCCGCAGGCAAGTATTACTTTGGCGCTGCTTACAACACCACTTATAATATCAGTCAGCAGGCGTATATGTTTGTCAGCAAGTCGCTCTGCGCCACAAGCGACATTCCCACCCAGGCGCTGGCCTACTACGGCATCAGCAATTGCACGGGCGACATGAAGACCCAGGGCCTCTACTTCCAGCTCGACGAGGAGACCGAGGTCTATATCGGCTTCCAGGCCAATCTGCTCAACGGATCTCCCACCCAAGAGTTCCGCGCCGAGCGTGTGGTCCTATACAGTCCCAAAGAGGCTGGCGAGCGTCACGACGAGGCCAAGGGCTGGAATAAGGTGTACACCTTAGGCGATGCGAGCCAGTATTTCTTCGCCATCTATGACCACGAGACCGACAACGCCTTGGTGCTGGGCACTGGCAACAAACAGGGTGCGCAATACCAGACCATGTGGTATGAAGACGACGTCTATCCAGAGGGCAATAAGAATGCCCTTTGGACAATCGACGCCTTCGATTCCAATAATGCGGCTACGATATTCGACTATACCGCAGTACCCAAATTTGCCGTTATCACCAGCGTCAGCTATCCTGACGTCTGCCTGCAGTCAAACGACGAGCCCAACAACTGGAACTATCGCACAGAGAACAACGGCGAGGGCTGGATTGACCGTGCCTACATCACTCCCGGATATGCCACCCAGCCCGATGCTTCTTGGCGTCTGGTCAACTACAAGGGAGGTTTCCTGGGACGCTTTGACGACACCAACGAGATCTGCGGCAACAACGATATCGATCATGCCGGACACTATGACATCTATGCCATCCTTCGTGGCAACTACGTGGGTGCCGTCGAGAATATCGACAAGGCCTCCGAAGTGAATCCCATCGACATCTCGTATGTCATCACCAATGCCGACGCCACACGCTATAACAATTTCCACGCCAAGCAACCCGTGGGCTGGACGCTCTCCAGCGACGATGCCTTCGAGGTGGAGTATGCCAACTATCTGCCAGCCAAGGTGGGCGACAGTTACTTCAACAAATGGCAGGGCTCTGGCAACCTCAGCAACCGCACTATCAGTCAGAAGGTCAGCGGACTGCCCAACGGCAAATACCGACTCAGCGTGCGCACCAGCGCCAGCACCATCCATCAGGGAGCCTCACTCTTTGCCAACGACCAAAAGGCTGATATGACGCAGCTCACCAACAACACCGCCAGCGTCACCGCCGAGGTGACCGACGGATCGCTCAACTTTGGTGTGGAGCTGAAAAACTATCAGAGCAACGACTGCAAGTTTGACCACTTCACGCTGGAGTTCCTGGGGGGCAACGAAACGTCATCGATTATCACTACTACCAGTCGTCCCAACAGCGTTGGTCAGCTCATCTACGACCTCAGTGGGCGCCGTCTCAACCGCATGAAGAAGGGCATCAACATCCTCAACAGCAAGAAAAGGGTCTATTAATTTGGTAGTTAGCAGGGATTACGCTACCTTTGCAGTCATAAACAACATCAATAGAGATTATGAAACGACTTTTCTCTTGGCGACAATTGTTTCTCTGGCTCTGCGTCATCCCGCTCTTCACGGCCTGCGTTGACGAGGAGGAGTTCGACGATACGCCGCAGGGCAACTTCGAGGCTCTGTGGAAGATTATCGACGAGCACTACTGTTTCTTGGATTACAAGAATCAGGAGTATGGCTTGGATTGGCAACAGGTGCACGACAAATATAAGGTGCGCATCGACAACGATATGACCAGCAAGCAACTCTTCGAGGTGCTCACCAACATGCTCGGCGAACTGCGCGACGGACACGTGAACCTCAGCGCCGCACACGACTTCGGACGCTACTGGGCGTGGTACGAGAACTATCCCACCAACTTCAGCGACACCCTGCTGCGCCGCTACATGGGCACCGACTATCAGATAGCCTCGGGCATTCGCTACAAGATCCTCGACGACAATATCGGCTACATCCGCTACGAGAGCTTCAACAATGGCATTGGCGAGGGCAACCTCGACGAGGCCATCACCCACATGCTGCTCTGCCGCGGCCTCATCATCGACATCCGCAACAACAGCGGCGGCATGCTCACCAACGCCGAAAAGCTCGCCGCCCGCTTCTGTCACGAAAAGACCCTCGTGGGATATTATCAGCACAAGACGGGCCCAGGCCACAGCGACTTCTCTGCTCGCGAAGCCCGTTACCTGGAACCCTCGTCCAACCTCCGTTGGAACAAGCCCGCCATCCTTCTCACCAATCGTCAGGTGTATAGCGCCGCCAACGAGTTTTCCGTCTATATGAAAGCCCTTCCCGGCGTCCTCCTTGTGGGCGACCATACGGGTGGCGGTGCCGGTATGCCCTTCAACAGCAGCCTGCCCAACGGCTGGGGCGTCCGCTTCTCTGCCGTGCCGATGTACGATGCCCAGGGCAACTCCTGCGAGTTTGGCGTCGAGCCCGACTACAACGTCCAGCAAACCGATGCCGACTTCGCCCGCGGCGAGGACACCATCATCGAGTTCGCCCGAAAGCTGTTGAAGAAATAGGGAAGGCTCACCCTTCCCGCGCCATTGCCCATCCTCGCATCATGGCGAAATAGTCTATCGACTCCATGCCGTTTTCCTGTATCGCCATCGCGATGCCGAGCATCATCCATCGGGCAGGCTTGTCGCTGGGGATGCCGATGGACTCGTCGGGGCCGATGCCAGTGAGGCGCGACACGTTCTTGATATATGCCTCCGTCTTATTCTCGTTGGGCGGCGCCCACTTATTGATAATCGCCCTGATGGTGAATAGGCGGTAGGTGTGGTAGTAGGTACGGGTGAGCAGCTTAAATGATGCTCTCCAACCGTACTCCAGTGTTTCAAACTGACAGAACGATGGGTCTGTCTGCACGGCTCTGAGGCCCTGCCATTGGTCCTTTGAACGTCGGATGTTCAAGGG
>CACYNE010000044.1 GCA_902775605.1 uncultured Prevotellaceae bacterium | reverse complement strand
TTGTACTACTTCTGTCTATGTAAATCTTTCAAAGAACTCTTTCTTTTTATTTTCGCTTGCCACAAGTTTTGTGGCGAAAGCGGATGCAAAGGTACGACTATTTTCCGAACTACCAAAACTTTTCAAGGAAAAATTTCAATTTTACATGCATTTTTTATTCGCTCTTGATTTAAATCAGGACAATTTTCTTCACACACCATAATATATTATATATAGGCCTTTCATTTTAGTCCCGTTCAGCGCACTTCAGTGCGGTGCCATTAGTCTTCGTCATTCAGCTTGACGTTAGCCAAATCCGCAGCAAAGTCATTCAAATTGAGGCATTGTGCTCGCGTAATCCGTTTCGCGGCTGTTTCTGCGCTATAATCAGCATAAGGAGCCAAGACCAACATAAAGCCATCAGAACACCCCGTCAGATCTCTGCCTGACGGATAAATAAACTTTCCGTCTAACCCACGATTAACAATATGTATCATCGGCAATTTCTCATTATAGCAAGCATCATACACTGCTTTCTCTGCCGTTGAGATAAAAGGCGATATCAGCACCGTTCCTCGCCGTGCCTCTTTCATATATTTTTCGACCTCTTCTTGAATCTGCTCCTCTGTCAAATTACGATGGCAGCGCACTTGAAGGCGCTCTGGCCATGTCACCAGAAACGTGTTGCCTACGGCAGTATACTGATGACCTTTCTTTCCTGCCACGAAATCATAAACCTTACGCAAGCGATCAGGGAAGTGTTTCTTTAGCCAAAGTCTTCGCGGGTTATCGTCAAGATACTTGATCCACGTTTGCAGTTGCCCTTTGCGGAATAAGATGCGGTCATTAAATCCGCGCGAGAAAAGAGCAGGTTTTTCTGAACTAAAGTTCTGAGCACAAAACGATGAATCATCCCATAACGCATGAGAACAAGCACTCTTCCATGCAGCAATTATCTTTCCCAAAGCATAGTCAGCGGGGAGTGTGTCGCGCACATATAAGATACCATGAAAATGATCGGGCATGATTTGATAATGGAGCACCTGCACTCGGCAGCCAGTCTTCTTCGACGTCTCTGAAGCTATTCTTCGAAAAGCCTCTACGACATATTCACCCAAAGCCGTCGGCTCTATCGCCGCCGTATTCGGGGTATCGCCCACAAGCGAGCCCAAAACACGCTTGCGGTCTGTCGTCGTCACCGTAATCAGATAGATACATGCAGAAGTATAGTCATGCTTCTCCATCCGTCGCAGCCTATTATGCTTAACTGGCGCTTTCTCCATTTTTATCATCTCCTGTTTCTTTTTGTTCCGTTTTTTTCCCGTTCAGCGCACTTTAGCGCGGTGCCATCCTCCTTCTGCGCTGCAAAGTTAGCACTTTTTCGCGAAAGTAATAACCCTTGTTGATTTTTTTCTTTTGAAACAAAAAAAACTTTCCATACAAGTTGAATGGAAAGTTATCTTTGAGGCTTCTTACTTCAGCCCTAAGAAATCTGATTCAAGACATTATCCTGAGTTTCTTATTCTTAAATGGTATCGGTTGGGGGCTATCTCGATATTTTGATTATATCTCTCGTCTGACCGAATCAAATAAAATAGAGGCCCCACGATTCACTGTAGATTGTCTTATTTCTTATTTTGATATCTAATGTTTTTCCTTTTTTTGTATCGATTAACAAAAGAGGAGATGCCATCATAATAGATATTCCCACGGTGGGACTGTCATAGTCCCACACTGGGACCAAAATAGTCCCACGTTGGGAACAAAACATTCCCTGCGTAGGGATTCATTCTGCTTCATTGTTTCGTTATTCTGTTTTCATAAGGACCAGAAAAATTAAAGACTTGTTATTTTTGGTGGCAGACTTAACATCAGTAATCGTCAATTGATTGACTATAAACGATTTACGTCAGACACGCATACTTAAACACCTAACATAAGACTTAACATAGAGTTAACATAGACTTAACATGAGACCTAAATGAGTCCTAAAGGTAATTCGATAACTTTTTGCAAAAAAATGTGCTTTTTTTAGGCAAAACTCTTGCAAAACGGCTTAAAATTTTGTATCTTTGCAGTTGGAAAGATAAAGGCGCTCGAGAAGCGCTCTCCTAAGACTAGACGAAGGAAAAAGAACTAAGGAAAAGGAACTATTAACAATTAAAAATTTTTTTCATGAACAAAAACTCTTTTAATGGGGAGGCAATAAATGCTGCCCTTAAGTCAACGCTCGCTGTCGAGCTATTTCTTAACGAGAACTACTGCTTCCGTCGCAATGTGCTGAACGGCAAGGTGGAGTTTGCCATTAAGCCTGAAGTGGAGGCGCCTGTAGAAGAAACGGACGTTGAAGCCTCAGACGAATCTATCATTTGGCGCCCTCTGACTCAGGAGGCGCTCAATAGCATTATCCGTAGGGCGAAAAAGGAGCAGGTGTGCGAGAAGGGAAGTCCGAAGACGGAGATTATGGAGTTCGTACATTCTGATGATGTACCCGTACATAATCCTATTGACAACTACATGAACCTTTTGCCGAAATGGGACGGACAGAACCACATCGCCCAACTGTTCAATCGTCTGCCTGGCATCACCTCCGAACAACAAGGCTACCTTACTATCTGGTTTCGTTCGGTTGTGGCTCACTGGCTTCAGATGGACACCCTTCACGGCAATGAATGTGTGCCTACGCTGATTGGTGCTCAGGGTTGCGGAAAGACCACCTTCTTCCATCGACTGCTACCACCAGAATTGCGCCAGTATTATCTGGATCACCTGAACCTATCGAACAAGTTCGATAAGGAGATGGCCTTGACGAACAACCTGCTGGTGAACCTCGATGAATTGGATGCCATCCGTCCCAGTCAACATGCTGCGCTGAAGCAGACACTCTCGAAGAGTAAGGTGAACGGACGCCCTATCTATGGTGCTTCGCAGGAAGACCGCCCTCGTTTTGCCTCGTTTGTAGCGACTACCAACAATCCTCACCCGCTGACGGATGCCACAGGTTCACGCCGTTACATCTGCGTGCAGATACCAGATGGGCAGTATATCGACAACTCTGGCGAGATAGACTATCAACAGCTTTATGCTCAGGTGGTTTATGAACTGACGGTAGCCAAGACGCCGTATTGGTTCTCGAACGATGAGGTGGCCCGCATCCAGCAACTCAACCAGAACTATCAGGAGCAGAAAGACATTGCTGAGATGGTGGAAATCTGCTTTCGCAAGCCCATGGAAGGTGAATCTCCCAAACTGATGAACACGAAGATGCTGCTGAGCCATATCCAAAAGGAATATCCTTCCGTAGATATCAATCACGGCAATAAGGTTCGCGTGGGAGTGGCGATGACCAATCTGGGTTACGAATATGCCGACCGTAGTAATATGGCCTTCTATAAGGTCATTCCCCTGCGGGCAGCATAGGTAGGGCATGTTAAGTCTGTGTTAACTCTATGTTAAGTCTTATGTTAAGTGTTTAAAGGCAAATTTTTATCGCAAATCATTAATAATCAAACAATTAAGTCATTCCAATGTTAAGTCTCAACGAAAAAGTACTGGAAAGTAAAAATATTCCCTGGGGATATGCCGTTTGTTTCAACGAAACGTGCCAGCTCAGAGAAAAGTGTATGCACTATCAAGCCTACCTGCTTCAGCCAAAGGATCAACTCAGTGAGCACGCCATCTTGCCATCGGCTTGGCAGGATGGGCCATGTCAGCGCTATTGCGAGAAAAAGCTGATTAAGAAAGCATGGGGCTTCAGTCATATCTACAACAACGTGCCATATTATCTGGAAGCAGAGGCACGCCGAATGGTGAAAAACTACTTCAGCAGCGGCAACGGCCCATATTACCGCTACCATCACGGCGAGAACAAGCTATCGCCCCGCCAGCAGGAAGATATCATGCAGATTCTTGCCAAATACGGCAGTACCGACGGATTGGCTTTCGACCATTATGAAGTGGATTACGACTTCAGCTAAAGAAATATCTATGCATTCTGATAGCGTGCCAGCAAGTCTTTCTCTTGTTGGCGCGCTTTTTCTATGAACTGACGATAGGTGTCACTCTCCGGATGGAAAGGACGATGACCCAATGCCTCTTTGATGGGTTTCCACTCACTAAGGAACTGCTTGGCACGCGGGCTGAAGTAAGCCTCAACAAACTGCTGCCAGATATATTCCACCGTCTGGTCCGATGGATGAAGCATGTCGGGCTGATAGAAACGATAGTCACGCAACTCGTCGAGCACAATCTCATAGGCTGGAAAATAAGAGACAAACGACTTTTCCTTCGTCAGTTGATGGGCTGCCAGCAACAGGGTCGCCTTCGACAACTGACTACCGTGATAGCCGTATTTAGCGTAACGAATAGGACTGACTGTCAAGACGATATGCACATCTGGACAACGACGTTGCAGTTCATCAGCAGCCTGCGACAGATAGTCGATACACTGGTCGATGGTGAGTTCCTCCTCCTGAAAAAGGTTCTGCGGACGCTTTTGACAGTTATCAACAATCTCACCCGTCTCCTTGAGGCGATAGACATGGTTGGTGCCCAACGTGAAGAAAGCAATACGTGGAGCATCGTCACACCGCTGAACGGTATGAAGGATAGAGGCCGGATTATACATCACGCCAAAAGGATTCACCGTGACCGGGAAACGCTCTTCAGCAAAACGACGACCAATATGATCGGCAAAACAAGAGCCCACAAAAAGGATAGGCTCTAAAGGTTCAATCTGAAAACCAGGAGCATCTACATGAACAACAGTGCGAAATTCCATATCAGCTACGACTTATTTGCAAGCCACTGGTTGACAGCGACATATCCACAAAACGAGCATTTGCGCTCAACTTATTCTCGGTGAGTATTCTTCGGATGCGGGCTGCAGCCTCAGGACTCTTTGCCACCATATAAAGATAGCCGCCACCACCAGCACCTGGGAGTTTATAACCCAAGCACAGATCATCTATCATATCTGTAAGACGGCGTACCTGCTCCGGATTCGTACCACTATCGAGCAACTGATTCTGCTCCCACGTCCGCCTGACCAGACTACCCATCTGAACAAAGTCCTGACGCTGAATGGCATCATACATGGCTATGGCATGCTCTTTCATCTGGCGCAACAATCGCAACTGGTCGCCATGATTCAAGAACATCCGGCGCACTATTTCTGCCAAGATCTGCTTAGCCGTCCGCGTAATACCTGTATAATATAACAGGTGACACTGCTGATATTCAGGCAACGAATAAAGATCGGTAGGCAACCAGCGTGCCAAAGGCGCCTGTTCGAAGCCTGGTTGGGTCTGCAACAGTTTCACACCACCCAACACACCGCCAAACTGATCCTGCCAGCCACCACCAGTGGTTAGCAATTGCTCGAGTATCAGCGTACGACGGCCTATTTCACTCTTGTCCCATGCCAGTGCACAGAAATCACTAACAGCTCCCAGCACCGTAGCAGCCAGAATACTACTGGTTCCCAATCCGCTTCCTGCGGGCACTGCCGACAACAACGTCAGTTCTATACCACTGCCAAAAGCCTCCAACTGTGCTTTCAGAGAAGGAAATCGTTCGGCTGAGAAGGAAGGCACAAAGCCAGCCAAGGCTAAAGCGGCCTTGGGAATGGAGAACGGCGAGCCCACCTTATTATATTGCTGCAGTTCCTCATAGGTCTCCACAACCTCTGACGCACCCAGGTCTATGCTACGCAGCACAATATGATAATCCTTGGAGGGCTTGACATACACCTGCAAAGGAGGCTGACCATTCAACTCAATGGCCAGATTAACCACATTGCCACCCTCCAGCAAGCAATAAGGCGGCGTGTCTGTCCATCCACCAGCAATATCAATGCGCACAGGACTGCGTCCCCACACAATCTGATCACTTGACACAGAGAGACGAGGCATCTGCGGCTGAGCAAGAACCTGTTGAGTCAGTCCCTGACGCAACATCCCGAAAGCCTCATCACGGTTACCACGGAACATGGCATCATGGATGCGAGTCATCAGCGGGGCATCCTCTCCCAATGCCTCGGGCATAGGAATCTTATTCTCAGCAAACTCATGCGCAGCATCGTCGAGGTCCAACTGATAGAATACACTATGTTGCCAGTTATGTGCCAATGCCGGCCAAACCTTGCTACGGAAAGTCTTTCGCTGCTCAAAGAGACGATAGAGATTAGCCTCAGCCGAGATTTCCTCAGCACTCATCAACCGCGAAGCATGAACCGACTCGCCCTTCAGGAAAGCCTCCATATCCTCAAACCTTAGAACAGGGAACTGCTGTCGCTGCTGTTCTGCACCATCAAAGCGGTCGTCAATTTGATAGCGTCGCACCGCATAATCATGGTCTCCTATGGGCACGATGTCCAAGCACTGTCCAGGTTCTAATCGAACGTCCCATTGATTTTGTGGGACACCCGTCACAATATTGTTGGTGGTCAGTTTCCAATCCTTGCCAATAAAACTGTTTTCTATCCAGATATTCGTGTTTTCTGCAGAGAAAGCCATTTCCATCACTGCGTTCTGTACAAAGATAGACGGATGTGGCTTGCGGTCATTGTGCATAATCAGGCGCTGGTCAGACACCATATTCTGCAAGTTGATCGTTGAGGAAATCATCTCACGCGACGTACCAAAATGATGAAACGAGCCACCCGCCATAGGTACTATAGCCACTGACAGATTACGCAACTCCGGGTCATCAATCATTGGGTCTGTACCCAAAGCGCGTCCAAACTCAGAATAAAGATCATAGGATTTGAGGTTGGAGGGGTGAGGGTTGGGGGTTGAGGTGTAACAACGCTTCATCAACAAGCGAACAGCCTTGTCGCTGAGAATCCACACACCGATATCGGTCAGGTAATAATGCTGTTTTTGCAACTCCTGAAGTTCATCGACACTTGGCTTCTGACGCATCTGCTTAAGCACCTGCGGCGTACGACGGTCAGCCACAAAGACACCATGATTTTTTGCCACATCGGCATCGAGCCACAACCCATAACACACCACATCGGCTTGAGGAACAGACGGCAAGGTCTGCCCTGCCCTGATGAGCACATCACCACTGACAATCATGGTATTGAGACCCTCGGGAGCCATGGACATCATCTGTTCATAGAGCGGCAACTGCAATGATAGAAGGTCCTGGGACAACCGCTGACCACGCTCCCAACGAAAAACAGGAATGGGGGTCAGTATCTTGCCTGATGGTGCATAAGAGGGCAGTCGTCTGCTCTGGCCACCAGCATGCAACAGGATACGCTTTTCGCCTGCCAGCCAGGCATCAAATGCATCGCCGCTGGCATAGTCAACATCATTATGCTCTTCATAAGCCTTCATCAACAGCCAGGCCGTGCCGCCTCCGCTGCCCACACGATGTCCCTCAGGATCGCAGGTACAGAAAAACTCTTGGGGAGACAACCCCGTGATTTGATGAAAGACCATGTGGCCATCAGTATCCTTCCTAACCAGATTAGGAGGCAGGGATAGTAGCTTTTTCATTTCAAGTTTCGATTTTGCATGCAAAAATACAAAAAATAAGCAAGAAAAGCCTTTGTTATGGAAAAAATATTGTAATTTTGCCGACAATTATCAGTAAACCAAGAGCATGAAACCAAGCATACTGACCAAAGACGGTGTCAACTTTCTGATACCCTTTATCTTGATTACGTCGTGTTTTGCCCTTTGGGGCTTTGCCAACGACATGACAGGCCCTATCGTCAAAGCCTTCTCAAAGATTTTCCGCATGAGTGTCACTGAAGGCGCCTTAGTACAGGTCGCCTTCTACTTAGGCTATTTTGCCATGGCATTTCCCGCTGCCATGTTCATTCAGCGCTATTCGTTCAAAGCAGGCGTCATGGTGGGTCTGGGACTCTTTGCCATAGGCTCGTTTATGTTTTTTCCTGCCAAATTGACAGGCATGTACTTCCCTTTCCTGCTGTCCTATTTCATCCTGACCTGCGGTCTTTCGTTTCTGGAGACCTCGTGCAACCCCTACATTTATTGCATGGGCAGCGAGGAGACTGCCACTCAGCGCCTGAACCTGGCACAGGCATTCAACCCCATCGGCGCGCTGATGGGCATGTATATCGCTATGCAGTTTGTGCAAGCCAAGATGAGTCCTATGACCACAGAGCAACGCATGTCACTATCAGATATGCAGTTTAACAACCTGAAAGACAATGACCTGAGCGTACTGATAGGACCTTACCTGGGATTAGGTGCTGCCTGTCTGCTGCTACTGGTACTTATCAGAATCCATAAGATGCCAAAGGCAGGTGATACCAAGTCTAATAAGAATATTGGAACAGCCTTCAAAGAGTTGATCAAGATTGAAAACTATCGTGAGGGCGTCATTGCCCAATTCTTCTATGTAGGTGCGCAGGTAACTTGCTGGACATTCATTATTCAATATGGAACGCGCGTATTTATGGAAGAAGGCATGGACGAGAAAAGTGCTGAGATACTATCGCAGAAGTACAACATCTTTGCCATGATACTCTTCACAATCAGTCGTTTCATCTGCACATGGTTCCTGAAATATATCTCTGCAGGCCGACTGCTGTCCATCCTTGCCATCTGTGCCATTGCCCTGGCATCGGGAGCCATCTTGTTTACAGACCGCAACGGCATCTATAGTCTCGTAGGCGTCTCTGCCTGCATGTCATTGATGTTCCCCACCATCTATGGCATTGCCCTGCGAAGTGTTGGCGACAACGTGAAATTTGCTGGTGCAGGTCTTATCATGGCCATTCTTGGTGGCTCAGTATTCCCTCCCATCCAGGCACTCATCATCGACTCGGGCATTGAACTCTTTGGACTTTCGTCCATCAACCTGTCGTTCATCATTCCCCTCATCTGTTTCATCGTGATTGCGATTTATGGCCATAGGGCCTATATTCGCCACTATATTCTGACGCCAGATTCAAAACGACATGTATAAACAAAAAAAGAACCGGGAAGAATTTGCTGAATCTTCCCGGTTCTTTTTATCATTATAGATTCTCTTCCTGAAAATCAAGATCAGCTTCAACGACGAAGCGCACCTCATCGGCATTCAACTTCGGGAGGCCTTCGGCCGCAGCCTGCTTACACAGATAATCAGACACCTCGTCTATGTCGACGTCAACCTCATCATCGTTGGACTCCAAAATGCCACTCTCATAAAAATAAGTAGCAATGGTGTCAAGCATCCACACCAACTGAGCGTCAGTGTACTGTTCCTTCAGGTCACTGGGCAACTGTTCGCGGATAAAAGCTATCTCACGCTTATTCTCCTCCTGATCCTGAAGTAACTCTTCGTCAAGACTGGCCATGATTAAAGAAGGGCTTCAATTTTCTCCTCAAACTTAGCCTTCGACTGTGCACCGACCAGCTTATCCACCTGGGTGCCGCCTTTGAAGAACAGGATAGTAGGAATGTTACGAATGCCAAACTCAGCTGCCAGTTCGTCGTTTTCCTCAACGTCACACTTACCGACTACGATCTTGCCATCGTATTTCTCGGCTAATTCCGACAGGATGGGAGCCACCATGCGGCAAGGTCCACACCATGTAGCCCAAAAATCAAGTACCAAAGGCAGGTCACCATTCTTCAGGGCCTCAAAGTTCTCGCTTGTGATTTGTACTTCCATAATTCAAACATTAAATGATTATACAATATTGTTTAGTCTCCAATCATCTTCTAGCAAACACCATGCCAACAAAGCAATCAGTTAATCTGATAATCAAGTGCTGGATGCTGTTCGATGTATTCAATCAGTTGGTTCTTCACGTCAATCATCTTGGTTTGCGACCGCAACAACACATGATTCTTGCCTGCCGAGTCACGCAACTGGAAGAAGAGTTTCGTCCTTCCTGGGTGCTCGGCGATAATCTCGCTCAACTCCTCCACCACGCGTTCATCCATCTTCTCATGGTCTGTCACAACAGAGATAGTAATGCGGTCAATGGCACGATCCTTAACGGACTGAAGCAACTCGACGTTAGACACCTTCAGTTCTTTTTGGTCACTATAACTGAAACGCTGCGTCATTTTGCCAGTGACATAAACGGCAGCACCAATGATAAACTTTCCATTCAGGTTCAGCCAATCATCGCCAAAGAGAACCAGTTCACCCGAGCCATTAAAGTCTTCGAGTGTGATGATACCCCATGGTTTGTTGTTCTTACCGAAACGCGACTGCACTGAGGTGACGATACCACCCAGAATAATATCCTCACGATCATTAAGGGCAGCACAACGATCGGCCAGTTCCGAACAGGTAGCATTGCAAAGATTGTCCAATACGATGCGATACTCATCGAGTGGATGTGCCGACAAATAGATTCCCACCAAGTCACGCTCTTTGTTCAATCGTTCTATGTCACTCCAGCGTGTATCGGTCTTTGGGATAGGCGGCGTAGCAATCTCCACATCGCCAAAAGCGCCAAACAGTGACGTTGTGGCCTGCTGTTTCTCTGCCTGATAGGTCTGTCCATAGCGTACCAAGGTATCGAGGAACGTCTCTCCCTTGCTATTCTCGGCAAAGAATGACTCACGACGGATGCCAAAGCTGTCAAAACCACCACTCAGTGCCAACGACTCGAAACATTTTCGGTTGACACTAGAGAATGGTATGCGCTGAGCGAAGTCATAGATGTCTTTATAGGGGCCATTCTTCTCACGCTCATCAATGATGGCCTGTGCGGCACCATCACCCAAGCCTTTGATTGCAGCCAATCCGAAACGTATCTCACCTTTGTGGTTTACACCGAACTTCTGGTAAGACTCGTTCACATCGGGACCCAGCGTAGCAATACCCATGGCCTTGCATTCATCCATCAACTTGGTGATTTCCGTAATCTGGTCACGGCGGCGACTCATGATAGCTGCCATGAACTCGGCAGGGAAATTAGCCTTGAGATAAGCCGTCTGATAAGCCACCCATGAATAACAAGCGGCATGTGACTTATTGAAAGCGTAAGAAGCGAACTTCTCCCAGTCGGCCCAGATCTTATCAAGCACCTTCGGATCGTGTCCATTCTTCTTTCCACCCTCAATAAACTTAGGCTTCATGGCATCAACGATATCCTTTTTCTTCTTACCCATGGCCTTACGCAGGGCATCACTCTCACCACGAGTAAAGTCTGCCAACTGTCGCGACAACAACATTACCTGCTCTTGATAAACCGTAATGCCATAGGTATCCTTCAGGTATTTCTCCATGCAAGGGATATCATATTTGATTTCCTCCTTACCATTCTTACGGGCGATAAACGACGGGATATAGTCCATTGGGCCCGGGCGGTAAAGAGCATTCATGGCAATGAGGTCTTCAAACACCGTAGGATGCAATTCACGGAGATATTTCTGCATGCCATTCGACTCAAACTGGAACGTACCAATGGTGCGCCCCTGCTGATAGAGTTCGAAGGTCTTTAGATCGTCAATGGGAATATGATCAAGATCCACATCAATACCACGCGTCTGTTTGATAACAGCACAGCACTCCTTCATCTCGGAAAGGGTCTTCAGTCCCAAGAAGTCCATCTTGATAAGTCCTGTTGACTCAATGACGTGACCATCGTACTGCGTACAGTTCGTCTTTACATCCTTGAAATCTGGGTCATCAGCCGTTGATACGGGCACCCAGTCTGATATTGGGTCACGACAGATGATGAAGCCACAGGCATGGATACCCGTACCACGCACAGTACCCTCCAGCATCTTGGCATACTTAATTGTATTAGCAAGGGCCGTGTCTGAAGAAGCCTCAGCTTCACGCAACTCAGGTACTGCCTTAATAGCATTGACAAGGTTCATCTTGGGCGTCTTGCCATCCACTTCCGGAAGACGGTCTGGGATGGCCTTACACAGAGCATTCGAGACAGCCAAGGGCACTTTCTCTACTCGCGCCACATCCTTGATAGAGTTCTTAGTAGCCATTGAGGCATAGGTAATGATATGCGCACAGTTCTCATGGCCATATTTGTCAGACACCCACTTCAGCACCTTTCCACGTCCATCATCATCAAAGTCGGTATCAATATCAGGAAGTGAGATTCGGTCTGGGTTCAGGAAACGTTCGAACAGCAGGTCATATTTCAGCGGGTCAATCTTTGTAATTCCCAAACAATAGGCCACTACCGAACCTGCAGCAGAACCACGGCCAGGTCCTACCCACACATCCAGTTCATCGCGTGCGGAGTTGATGAAGTCCTGCACAATCAGGAAGTAGCCAGGGAAACCCATGGTCTTCATGATATGCAACTCGAAACGGATACGATCATCAACATCCTTGGGTAATGACGAATGCAGAATGGTGTATGTGGATTGGGGATTGCCTGTATCAACCTCTACCTTATCAAGTACCAACTCATCATGGGGCAAGTAGCGTTCCTTACCACCCTTATAAGCCAATTCTGCCAGGAAGTCGGCTTCAAACTTGATGCGGTAGAGCTTATCGTAGCCACCCAATTTCTTGATTTTCTTCTCACCTTCTTCGCGCGACATGGGATTCTTTCCATTCTCATCACGAGTAAACTCCTCATAGAGTTGTTCCTCGCTGATGCACTGCCTCCATTGTTCCTCGGTACCGAAACTTTCCGGGATGGGGAAGAAAGGCATAATGGGGTCGTGGTCTATTGAATAGATTTCACACTTGTCCAGAATCTCCAGCGTATTGCTCAATGCCTCGGGCACATCACTGAATATATCGTTCATCTCGCCCTTGGTCTTGAACCACTCCTGCTTAGAATAAAGCATACGTGTAGGATCATCCAAGTCCTTACCCGTAGAGAGACAGAGCAAATGGTCGTGAGCTTCTGCGTTTTCCTTATCTACAAAGTGAACGTCATTGGTACATACGAGCTTGATACCATACTCACGAGCCAACTCTATGAGTACCTTATTGGCCTGCTGCTGCAAGGGGAACGTCTCACGGTTCGCACGCACACTGGGATCAGTCACCTCATGACGCTGTAACTCCAGATAATAGTCATCGCCAAACACACGGTGATACCATTCCAATGCCTCACGAGCACCAGCCATATCGCCATCGAGAATCTTCTTAGGCACCTCACCGGCAATACAAGCTGAACAAACGATCAAGTCTTCGTGATATTTCTCTAAGTCGGCACGGTCAGTACGTGGACGCATATAATATCCGTCAACCCATGAGTTAGAGACCAGTTTAATCAGATTCTTATAGCCATTATAGTTCTTGGCCAGCACAATCAAGTGATAACCACTCTGATCCTGCTTACCATTCTTTTGCTCCTTTGGTCCATGACGGGCCACATACATCTCGCACCCAAAGATGGGCTTAAAAGGCTCCAAGCCATCTTTCTTGCGATTCTTATTCACACCGATGCAATAATCGTGAAATTCCTTGATGCCAAACATGTCACCATGATCAGTGATGGCCATGCCCTTCATGCCATCGGCAACAGCCTTGTCCACCAAGTTTTTTATCTTTGATTGTCCGTCAAGTATAGAATAGAATGTATGAACGTGCAAATGTATGAAATCTTCCATTTTATTAGCTTTTTCGTGTTCAAAGTTACACTGAAAAGTTGATATAACCAAAAGAATCGTATAAAAAGTTTGCTTATTGACAAAAAAAGCATTACCTTTGCATCGAAAATTCGAATACTTAAAACAAACCATGGGAGAAAGAATCAAGAAACTGAAGAAAATCAGAATACACCGCGAGGGAACCGAAGAGCTGCTTTATAGCATGTTCGCACTGATTGCCATCGCTGTGATACTCTGGCGTTCCTTCGACACACTAATACCATTTATTATTTTTGCAATCATCTTCGGCACAGCATGGTTGTTGATGCTGAATTTCTACCGCTGCCCCATTCGCTATTTCAATGGCGAGACGGAAAAAGCTGTGGTAGCACCTGCTGACGGAAAGATCGTCGTTATTGAAGAAACAGAAGAAAACGAATATTTTCACGACAAGCGACTGATGATTAGCATCTTCATGAGTCCCTTGAATGTTCACGCCAACTGGTTCCCCGTTGACGGAAAGGTTAAGTTCGTGAAGCATTTTGATGGCAACTACCACAAGGCTTGGTTGCCCAAGGCCAGCGAAGAGAACGAGCATGCTGACATCATGATTGAGACGCCTGACGGCCAGGAGGTCCTCGTACGTCAGATTGCCGGTGCCATGGCTCGCCGTATTGTGACCTACGCCAAGGCTGAAGAAGAATGCTATATTGACGAACATCTTGGATTCATAAAATTGGGTTCACGCGTAGATGTCTATCTGCCTCTGGGCAGTGAGCCCTGCGTTAAGATGAAGCAACCCACCACTGGTGACCAGACGGTGATTGCCAAGTTGCCATAAGGGATTTAATAAAGATTAAAATCTGAGTATTTTGAAAAAACACATCCCCAACACCATTACCTGCTGTAACCTGATATCAGGCTGCATAGCCACCTATTGGGCTTTTCAAGGCGACTACGAATTGGCACTGTTGTTCATTGTCATCGGTGCAGTCTTTGATTTCTTCGATGGCATGACAGCCCGTTTGCTACATGTCAGCTCTCCCATAGGAAAAGAGCTCGATTCACTGGCAGACGACATCACCTTTGGCTTTGCACCATCAGCCATTATTTTCAACTGGCTCTGTGGCTATAGTTTCCACGAGTTACCTGCTCCCGTTGCCTTCATCATGCCATTTACGGCCTTCATCATGGCAGCATTCTCTGCTCTCAGACTGGCCAAGTTCAATCTGGACGAGCGTCAAGCCATGGGTTTTATCGGCCTACCCACACCTGCCAACGCCCTGTTTTGGGGATCACTCATAGTGGGTTCTGGACAATGGTTAGCCTCATCACCTATATACATATATGGTGTCATCATCATGATGCTGCTGTTCAGCTACTTGCTTATTGCAGAGATTCCCATGTTTGCCTTGAAATTCAAGACCTGGGGATGGAAAGGCAATGAAGTAAAAATCATTTTCCTGCTGACCTGTATTCCCCTCTTACTTATATTGGGCGTCAGCGGATTGGCTGCCATTATTGCATGGTATGTTTTGCTTTCCGCCTGCACACAGCGTCATTAAATAATCTTGCCTATGGAAATACTAATTGTCGTTGCCATTGTTATTGTTGTTGCTATAGCAGCCGGCTTACTCGTAGTCTTCTATTACCTGCGTAAGGGATTTAAGTTCGTGAGACGAATGGCTAATGGCGAGATGACTGACGAGGATTTTGAACGCCTATCCAAAAAGTTCCACAAGAGAGGACCAAACAACGTCAACTTTGACAGTGACTACTTTAAAGGAGCAGGAAACCAGCAATACCAACAGCAGCAACAAGGGAATGCGAAGAAACAAAGCCAACGTACCACCTTCCACACCAAAGAGGGTGTTACTATTGTTGACGAACGCGCCCCACAATCAAGCAAAAAAATATTCGCCCAAGATGAGGGCGAATATGTAGAGTTTACAGAGAATTAAAGTCTTTGAAAACTCTACTATATGAGTTCAAAGACTTTAATAACTTAATTGTGCACCAGCGTACCAATCTCTTCGCCAGCCATCACTTTCTTCAGATTACCGACGATATCCATGTTAAACACATAGATGGGCAGATTATTGTCCTGACACATGCAGATGGCTGTGAGATCCATCACTTTCAAGCCACGAGCCAACACCTCTTTATAAGTGATATCATCGAATTTCGTAGCAGTGGGATCTTTTTCGGGATCAGCCGTATAGATACCATCCACACGTGTACCTTTCAGCATCACATCAGCCTCGATTTCAATACCACGCAGCGAAGACCCCGTATCAGTAGTGAAATAAGGTGAGCCTGTACCGGCAGAGAAGATACACACCTGCCCCTGTTCCATAGCCTCAATCGCTTTCCACTTTGTATAGAACTCACCAATGGGCTCCATACGAATGGCTGTCATCACCTTGTTTTTCACGCCAATAGCTCCCAGCGCAGATGAGAGAGCCAGTGAATTAATGACCGTGGCGCACATTCCCATCTGGTCACCTTTTACACGATCAAAGCCCTTTTGACTACCACTCAGTCCACGGAAGATGTTTCCACCACCGATAACAATACCAATCTGAACGCCCATCTCAGCCACTTCTTTAATCTGCTTCGCATAGTCGCTCAAACGCTCAGGGTCAATACCATAGCCCTGATTTCCCATCAAGCTCTCGCCTGAGAGCTTCAGAAGAATTCTTTTAAATCTTGCCATTGTTTTTTATTTTAAATATTACATTATTTCTCCACCAACACATCAGATGACAAACTGCACTTCCTTAAAAGCATACCTGCGCCGGCAACCACCCTCATCACAAAGTAACAGATGCCCGTCATCTTCTACATCTACAATCTCAGCCATGAAGGCCCCATTTGCATCCACATAAGGATGAAAACCCTTACGTCGATAGAGTCTTGAGAGATACTGCTTACGAATATCCATTGACAGAAACTTATCAAAGTTCCTTAGAATATCGCGAAGCAGTTGCTCACGATCCGTCTCCTGACCATGAATCTGCCACAATGACACGGGATTGGGTGCATCACTGTGAAAAGCACGCTGGTTAACATTGAGTCCGACCCCAATCACGCTATCTTTAATACGATTGCCTTGCAGGGTATTTTCAATGAGTATTCCACAGATTTTTGCGTTACGCCAATAGATATCATTAGGCCATTTAATACTCACGTCGCCTATCTGCTGCTCCAAGGCCTCAACAATAGCCAGAGAGATCGCCATGGAGATGTGGAACTGTCTTTGCACAGGCAACTGAACAGGGTGAATCATCACAGAGAACAGCATGTTCTTGCCGCGCTCAGACTCCCACGTATTTGTTCCGCAACCGCGGCCAGAGGTCTGATAGTCGGCAACGACAACATTCCCTTCCTTCACACCTTTTATATATCGGTTAGTAGAGTCTGTCTCGTCGATATGTATGATTTTCCATTCCACGTTGCAAAAGTACGAAAAAAATTTCGTACTTTTGCATCATGGAAGAGAAAAATAAGGATGAAATGTTTATGCGCAAGGCTTTGGCTGAGGCACAGCAGGCCTTTGACGAAGGAGAAATTCCCATTGGCGCCGTGGTTGTATGCAAAGACCAAGTCATTGCCCGAGCCCACAACCTGACCGAGACATTGATTGATCCAACGGCGCATGCCGAGATGCAAGCCATTACAATGGCGGCTAATGCTCTGGGAGGAAAGTACCTCACTGACTGCACCCTCTATGTCACCGTAGAGCCCTGTCCTATGTGTGCCGGTGCCATCGGCTGGGCACAAGTGCCTCGCATCATCTATGGTGCAGCCGACCCCAAACGCGGTTTCCGCGAATACGCACCCCGTGTGATGCACCCAAAGGCAGAATGCAAAGGCGGCATCCTTGAGGAAGAATGCCGCCAGTTAATGCAAGATTTCTTTAAATCGAAGCGATAAGGATTACTTCACCTGCACCACCAGATACTTACTAGTGCTCCAGAACTGCTGAGGATTGGTGATGCGCAGTACATATTGCTTGTTAGCATCACGATCCAAGGTGTAAGTACCTGCAGGATGATTTGTCAGGATGCGAGCATCGCGCGACATCAACCTAATCTCCTTATCCACACGGATATCAATCTTTGTGAAATAGTTCTTATTGAAATTACCCTGCAGAACCTCACCACTCTTCAAGATATTCTGTTCTTTCAGTTCGCGCTTAGTGCCAAACACATACCAAGCTGTGTTGAGCTCCTTATCCTGTGAGCCAATGGTCTCCGTCTTCTGGGCATTCTCGTCCTTCAGCATGACTACATCCTCATTCAACTGACTAACCTGCTCGTCAAGCTCTGCAATATGAATATCCTTAGCCTCCAATTCCTGACGCAGCACAGCCAGCTCACTCTCCTTTGTTTCCAGCTGAGCAGTCAGATTCTCAAGAGTCTTACGCAACTGATCACTGGCTGTATTACTGTCACGCAGGCGCAAACGCAACTTATTGATGAGTTCCTTGTTCTGGTTCATCGTCTCGTTGATGAACTGCATGTTCTCACGAATACGCTGAGTGGCATCAGCGCCCTCGCCACGACGTTCAATCGTCACACGACCCTGTGCTTCGTTAATAGCACGGAAGCCGTCTTCAATGGTATTGAGCGTCTCAAGCATGTCATTGATTTCGTTGTCCTTCTGTACGTTCACACGATTCAATGAATCAATTCTCTGATTCAGATCTGCAGTCTGACGCGTATTTCCATTGTCCTTACATGATGCCAATGCCAATAAGCAAATGGCAAAAAACAAAACTTTTTTCATCATTCTCAATTATCTTTTTTATCCTTTTTTCCTTCTAACACAATGACAATCTCGCCACGTGGTTCTGTCTCCTTGAAATGAGCAATCACCTCTGCCAGCGCACCTCGAACACTTTCCTCGTGGACCTTGGATATTTCACGGCAGACACTGACCTGACGGTCTTCACCATAAACCTCAGCAAACTGCTCAAGCGTTTTCACCACCCTATAGGGCGACTCATAGAATATCATCGTCCGCTCTTCATTGACGAGTGATTCCAAGCGCGTCTTACGACCTTTTTTCTGTGGCAGGAAACCCTCGAATACAAAACGATCACAAGGCAGCCCGCTACTCACCAAAGCAGGAACAAAAGCTGTTGCACCTGGCAGGGTCTGTACTTCAATGCCAGCCCTGACAGCCTCACGCACCAGGAAAAATCCCGGATCGCTAATGCCTGGCGTACCAGCATCACTGATGAGTGCCACGTTCTGACCAGCCAGCAAGCGTTGCACCACACCAGCACTCGTGCCATGCTCATTGAACTTATGATGCGACATCAGCTGGTTCTTTATATCGAAATGCTTCAACAGGATGCCCGACGTACGGGTATCCTCAGCCAGCACCAAATCCGCTTCCTTCAAAATGCGAATGGCACGTAGCGTCATATCCTCCATATTACCCACAGGCGTGGGTACAATATATAATATTCCCATTTCGGCTGCAAAGATACAACATTTAATTTATTAAGAGTTAAGATTTAAGAAAATTTGCGACTATACTACTTTTTTTCTATATTCTTAATCTCTTCTCCTAACTTTTTTCGTATCTTTGCACCCAACTATGACAACAAATCTAACAGGTGAGGCACACCGCCCAGGAAGAATAGAAGTAGTGTGCGGCTCTATGTTCTCAGGCAAGACGGAAGAACTCATCCGTCGCATGCGTCGTGCGCAGTTTGCAAAACAGCGAGTTGAGATTTTCAAACCCGCCATCGACGTGCGTTATTCACAGGAAGACGTGGTGAGTCACGACCAAAAACATATTCAATCGACCCCCATCGACTCATCAGCAAGTATTCTGCTGTTGGCAGAAAACATTGAAGTGGTGGGCATTGACGAGGCACAGTTCTTCGACGACGGTATCGTTGACGTTTGCAACCAATTGGCCAACCGCGGCGTACGTGTCATCGTGGCTGGACTTGACATGGACTACCGTGGCATTCCCTTTGGCCCCATGCCAGCCCTTTGCGCCATTGCCGACGATGTGACCAAGGTGCATGCCATTTGTGTGAAATGCGGTTCATTGGCCTATGTCAGCCATCGAAAAGTGCAGAATGACAAACGCGTACTCTTAGGCGAGACACAGGAATATGAGCCCCTGTGTCGCGAATGCTATCAAAAAGTCATCAACAACGAGCAATAACAACACATTAAACTATGTATAACAAACCAATAACCTTTGACATCTTCGTACGTTGGTTAGGCTACGGTCTGCTGACTATCGCCATTATCTGCCTTCTGAACTACCTCGGCAGCGTATTATTGCCTTTTGCTGCAGCCTGGCTGTTAGCTTATCTACTCTACCCCATTGTCAAGTTCGTGCAATACCGTATGCACCTGCGGAGCCGTGTACTCAGCATCGTTGTCACACTCATCGTTGTCATCGCCGTGATGTGTGGCATCGGCTGGCTCATCATCCCACCCATGATAGAGCAGTTTCAGAAGTTAGGTGATTTAGTTTCTACCTATATCCGCAATGCAGCCGACATCAACAACATCCCAGAAGCAGTAAGCAAGTGGACCAACACCCATCGACATGAATTAGAAGATTATCTGCTGAGCGAGAAATTCAGCGAAGGCATACAAAAAGCACTTCCCCAAATGTTTAGCATGGTAGGCAAGACTGCCAACATCATCATTAGCGTCATTGCCTCGCTCATCACCCTACTCTATATGTTCTTTATCCTAAAAGACTATGAGTATCTCACAGACAATTGGATTAAGATTTTTCCCAAGAAGAACCGTCCGTTCTGGAGCGAACTGGCCAAGGATGCAGAGCGCGAATTAAACAACTACATTCGTGGACAAGGCTTGGTTGCCTTTACCATGGGAGTATTGTTCTGCATAGGCTTTACCATTATTGATTTCCCAATGGCCATCGGCCTTGGCATACTCATTGGCATACTCGACCTGGTACCTTATCTGCACACCTTTGCCCTGATACCCACAGCCTTACTCGCACTACTCAAGGCAGCAGATACTGGACAGAATTTCTGGATTATCTTCGCCACCGCAGTAGCTGTCTTTGCCATCGTACAGATTATTATCGACCTTGTGGTGACACCTTACGTCATGGGTAAAGCCATGCAACTCAACCCTGCCATTCTACTGCTGTCACTATCGGTATGGGGAGCCCTTTTAGGTTTTATCGGATTGATTATCGCACTGCCCGCCACAACACTCTTAATGGCTTATTATCAGCGTTATATCACGCGTGAGAACGAAGAAATCGATGAAATAAAGCCCGAAAACGAAAAATCATCCGAATAAATTTGGCAGGTTCGAAAAAAGTTCGTACCTTTGCAGCCGATTTCGCAAGAAGTCATCCAAAATTGGGCGATCCGCTAGCTCAGTCGGTAGAGCACAACACTTTTAATGTTGGGGTCTTGGGTTCGAACCCCAAGCGGAACCACGTTAAGGGAGCCAATCAGGTTCCCTTTTTTAGTGCCTGATTATCAACATTTTACAAATACAACTAACTGATAATCAGATTTTTACAAAATCCGCTACCTCTAAAAGTGCATAGTATGTCTTATATGATGATGCAAGTTAGAATATACATTTTCAAATTATAAATTAATTAGAGGTATGAAAGCAACATTTGATGTAACTGTAAAAATCGACGGTAGGAACGTCGGTGTATCTCTCGCTATGCGTGATGGGGCTAAGGACGTGGACACGAAAGTCGTAGGAAAGTTATTAGACCAGCTACAGAGTTTGACCAAACTACATCCAAAAACATCTGAGAAAATAACTCATTTTTCACGAAGAATTGTTCAATAACACCATCAAAATAGTCAAAAGCACGTTTGGTGGGTCGTGAAAACGTTAATATACGACTTAAAATTTTGCAAGACCCTCTAAAACAAAAAAAATCCGTTTCTTTGCAGCAGATAATAAAACTTATTATATGAACAAGGAAGAGATTAGCGTATTGGCTGCTCTGGTGGCCGATCAGGTAGTGAAGAAGTTGAAGGGTGTTGGTAATCTGGCAGAGACGGAATACGTCGATACCGAGGAAGCTGCTCGAATACTCGGTGTGTCTGCTAACTATCTACGCCAAGTAAAGGATAGGTACCCGCACATGAAGGCAGGTGACCGTAAACAGGGACGTATCCTTTTCAAGCGTGATGCGCTCCTGAATGAGTTTAAGCAAGCATAATCATGGAAGGAATCAGACAACCTATTCTCACCTATATATATAATCGGTATGGCAAAGCTTCACCGACACATGATGCTGTCATAGAGCTTCGGATAGCCTACAAGAACAAGCAGAAATACCTCTCGACTGGTATTCGTTTGTTCCCGAAGGAATGGCAACGTGGCCGGGTGGTGAACCGTCTGGATGCTGCCATCCTCAATAAAACGCTCGACAAACTAATGGTTGACGTCCGACAGGTCATCTACGATATGATCGACGATGGCAACATTGACATATTCGCCATACCTGTAAAACTTGCTGCGAAGCGTCGTAAGGCAATGACGTTTATGGAGTTCTACGCCGAGAAGGCACAGATTCGTAAACACGGCATCGGGAAGATTGCGCAAGGGCGGTATGACCTGGTTCCTCGCGTATTGGATGAGTTCGGACGCATCACCTCCTTCAGCGACCTCACGCCAAACAACATTGTAGCCTTTGATAAGTTCCTCACCAAGAAAGGTATTCAGGCGACCAGCCGATGGCATAACTACCACAAGTACATTCGCCGTTTTGTTGTTGAAGCCATCAAGGAAGGCTTTCTGGAGCGCGATCCATACGACGGTGTCCGGCTCGATCATGGAAACTACGACCATAGTATCGAAAAGTTTCTTACCGTGGCAGAACTGAAGCAACTAAAAGAGGCACAGATGCCAGAAGAACGTCTGGAACGAGTAAGAGACCTGTTCATCTTCCAGGCATACACATGCTTATCCTACACAGACCTGGCACACTTCGATAAGAATCGAATTCTGGTGGAGGACGGCAAGAAAGTCTATCACGGCCATCGTGAAAA
>CACYNE010000043.1 GCA_902775605.1 uncultured Prevotellaceae bacterium | reverse complement strand
TATATTTTAGCCGTTCTGCTGCCGCTTATTGGCTGGGCACAGGAGCGACAGATGCTCTCGTTGCCCAACCGTGAACAGCTGTCTTCGGAGCGTGTCATGCAGGTGATGCAGGACTCGGAGGGATTTCTGTGGTATGCCACGCAGGGTGGCGGCGTGTGCCGTGACGACGGACGGCAGATGCTGGTGTTCCGCAGCGACGCCGAGCACCCCGACCTCTTGGGAAGTAACGACGTGGCCAGTCTGGCCGAGGCCGCCGGGCGGTACATCATCATCGGGACATTCCACGGGGCATTCGTACTTGACAAGCGGGACTATTCCATCCGCAGGCTACCAGAGGTGGACGACAAAAAGGTGGACGACATCATCGTCGCCGCCAACGGCCACTGGTGGCTGACGGCCAACAAGAAGGTCTATGAATTTGCTGAAGACGGCAGGTTGTTGAAGACGTATGCTGCTGGTGACAAATATCTCGCTTGGCTGCACGAAGACCGTCAGGGGAGGTTGTGGGCCACGGAGTGGAATGGCGGACTCCTCAAGCTCGGTGGCAACCGGTTCGTGCCAGCACCTTGGCCTTTGGACGTGCCGCCGACGGAGCTGTTTGACGACCCTTCGTCCGACGGACTACTCATTGGCACCATTGGCAAGGGCGTGGTATGCTATCATCCCGACAGCGGCACCGTGCAGCAGCCGGAGCCAAAGGACAGCGTCTGTATGAGCCGTGTCACGCTTGATCATCAGGGCAGAATGTTGGTGGCCGACATGCAGGGGAATTGCTTTGTGCTCTGTGACAGTGAGCAGCGTTCGTGGTGGGAGGGTACCGGATTGACGCGAAATGTGGCGGACTCCATTCGCGCAACTCGGAATCTATCGGCACGCCCCACGGCATTAGCGATAAACAAGGACGGAGACCTCTGGTTCAGCACTGGTAAAGACATCCGGCGGATGAAAGACGGCGAAGAGACGGTGGTGCTCAACGACACGAAAGATGTCTCGGCGATGACCTTTACGAGCGACGGCACTTTGTGGCTTGCCACCATTTTCGGCACGCTGATGACCTACAAAGACGGACAACTGACCATTGATAATTATGCCTCTAACGAATATGGTGAAGCCGTGACGCACCTCGACGTTGACAGTCTGGGACGGTTGTTACTGGTGAGTGACCGCTACATTCGCCTCTACGATCCCGTGCGTCATACCCTGCGCCAGCAGAGCCGCGAGGCGGCAGGTGTCTATCGCATTGAACTTCAGGAAACGGCTCCCGTCAGTCGCTGGAGCCAACCACAGGTCCCCGCTGTCGAGCGTATGCCGCAGTGGGTGTGGTGGACGCTGGCCGTGCTGTGCTTGATACTCATTGCCCTTATTAGTTACATCTGGATGCTACACCGTCAGCGTGAACGGTTCCTGTCTGCCATCAAAAAGGAAGTGACGGTGTCGGAACAGGCAAACGATGATGACAACCAGCCCGCCGTCCAGGAACAGCCTACGCTTAATGACGAGTGGCTGCAAAGCGCCATCGCCAAGGTAGAAGCTCACATGAACGACGAAGGCTACACCGTGGAGCAACTGGCCAGCGACCTGTGCATGAGTCGTATGACCTTCTACCGTAAGATACAGTCGGCCACGGGACAGAAACCCACCGAGTTCATGCGCACCATCCGTCTGCGCCGTGCAGCCGAGATGCTGCGCGAAGGCCGCCAGACCATCACGGAGGTGAGCTATGCCACGGGCTTCACGTCCGTCAGTTATTTCAGCCGCTGCTTCCGCACGATGTACGGTGTGCCGCCCACGCAATTCTTGGACAAGCCAAGCGGCAAAGCCGAGCGTGGCAAAGTCACGACTGCCGACAACCGCGTACCCAGTGAGAATCCTAACTGAGACTGGGGCATCCTGCGAACAAATACCCCCGAGAGATTATAGATTTCTACCATGTCGTCATCGCCACCGATGCGCTGATTACTGATGCCTGTCAGGTCGGCTGCCGAGGGAACAGCCTGTCCTTCCAAAGGGAAAACACGTAGCGATGTGATGTCGGGCAAGCCGGTAGTGCCGGTAGCGGTCAGTTGCAAAACATGGCTGCCAGACTGCGCCATTTCAATGTCAATCGTCTGGTAGGCATCGGTATTCTTGTAAAAATAGCTTCTGGTAATGCTGTCACCGTCGAGCCACACCTCCGTTCCACAAAAGGCGGGACTGCTGTATTTGAAGGCCAAGCGGTACATTCCCTTCTCAGTCAGCTCAAAGCCCCAGCGCACCGTGCCGCCCTTTTGTTCGCCGTTCTCCACTGTGCCGCCATCGAAAAGCACTGACTGCCCCACAAAAAAAGTCACAGTGTCCGTAATCTGCGTGTTCTTCGAGGTGTCGGTGGCCTTTGCCCAGGCCGTATGCACACCGATGGGAGCGTCAGCCACGGTGAACGGGATGTTGGCAATAGTGCCGATGCTGGCGAGGTCATCCACTTGATAGGTTCCAGCGGTTTTCTTGTCAAAATGAAACTCCACCGATTGGATGCGCCCCTTGCGCTGGTGCTGTATGCGTGCTTGTAGCTCCAGGTTGCCGGCCTCTACGGTTTGCTCACGAGTGGGCGACTGCATCGTCGCCTTCATCATCCACGACACCTCCGTATGCTTCACGCCCAGGAAGGCATCCATCATCACCGTGGGCTTTTTCGTGCTCTCGTCCCAGGCACCCATGTCGTAGCCGCCCATCGACTCCGGCTCCCAATAAAAGCAGCCCAAGTCGCCATTCTTGATCATACGGTCCATCACGCCTACGAGGTACTGGTTGCCAACGATGGCCTCATTCGGATAGTGCCCCGTCTCCACCACCATACAGGGCTTGCCATAGCGGCTCTTCAGGTCATTGATGTTGGCCATCACCTTTGTGATCATCGTCGGACCGTCCAAGTGCGACCAGCGGGGATAGGCCGATAGGCCAATGATGTCCCACTTTGCGCCGTTCTTCTTCAGACCGTCGAAAATGCTGCGATAGAGCGAATTGTCGTGACCGTCGGGCAGGTGGACGATGACCTGCATCGTCGAGTCCACGGCCTTCACCGCGTTATAGCCATTGAGCACGAACTTTGCGAAAGCCACGCTCCCGCCCTTGTTCGTCTGCCCTACGGGGTAGAGCATGCCGCGCTTCGTCTCGTTGCCCACCTGCACCCATTTCGGTACGATGCCAGCTGCCTTGATAGCCGACAGTACGTCGTAGGTGTGGTCATAGACATGCTGCGCCAATGCCTCCACGCTATGGTCTGTCCACGCTGCGGGGATGGTCTGGCTGCCCGGGTCGGCCCATGTGTCGCTGTAGTGGAAGTCAATCATCACGCCCATGCCCTTCGCCTTGGCCCGCTTGCACATGCTTACCACCTCCTGCTTGCTGCTGGCTCCGCTGCTGACTGTCCACACGCGCAGACGGATATTGTTGATGCCCTGTTCCTTCAGAATCTGTAGGATGTCCTTCTGCCGTCCGTTCTTGTCGAGCCACTTCGTCCCCCAGCTCTCCATCATGGGTACAAAACTCACGTCGGCCCCGAAGGCGAAGTTCTCGTGCGCGTAGCGGTTGAAGATGGTGTCCGTCACCGTGATGGCATGGGCACTCATTGCCGCCCATGCCATCGTCAACATCATTAGTAGTTGTTTCATTATGTAGTTTGTTTTTATGTAGAGCCTAGAGTTTCTTCTTCAAGAACTTCACAATATGCTCGTTGGCCTGCACGTGGGTGATGGAGGCAGGGAAGCCGTGGGCACCGCCGGGCACCACGTTCACCTCGCAGCTGCGGTAGGTCTGGCGGGCACGCTCCATATAGTCGCCAGCGGCGATGGGGTCTTTGTCGCCATAGACAATCATCACGTCGCCTTGATACTTCTTCATCTCGTTGAACACTTTGTAGCCTACCAGCTGGTCGTAATAGACGTGCGACAGGGGCATGCCCATCACCTCGACACCCGTCTCGGAGGTAATGGCCTCTTTGGGGTGCACATTGACGGCGTGTTCGGCTATCATGAGGGCGGGGTAGACCAGCACCACGGCCTTGAACGCCTCGGGCATCTGCGACGAGGCGATGGCGGCCACTAGTCCGCCCTGGCTACAGCCGAGCAGGGCGATGCGGCTTGTCTCGATGAAGTCCCACGACCTGACCATCTCCACGATGGCAGCCACGTCGTCGGCCTCGGTGAATACCGACATCTCTGTCGTCTTGCCCTCGCTACGGCTTTTCACTGCGCCGCCGCAGAAGTCGAAGATGTAGGCGGCGATGCCGTTTATGGCCAGCGTCTGGGCGTAGGCCTCGGTCTCGTGGTACGACGAGTTATAGCCGTGGGCGAGGATGGCGAGCGGCTTCCGTGCCTTGCCGTCGCATGGCAGGTAGAGCTTGCCGAATATATTCTGGTTCTTGTGGTTGGTGCAGTGTACTTCCATTATGGTGAACGGCTCGTTCACAAAACCCTTCTTCGTGTCTTTCGAGCGCATCGTCCATTCTGGGAACGCTTCGAGGTGGTTCTTCAGGAAGATGTCGCCACAATCGGCGCGGCCTTTCAGCTGCCAGTCGAGCCAGGCCGTGAGCATGCGGGCGAAACTGCCGCCGAAGGGCTGGTCGAAGTCGCCGCTGTGCCCCGCCGTCAGGTGATTGGCGAAGGCCGCAAACACATGGTCGATGCGGGCGTAGTCCTTCACCGCATTGCTGTAGGCCACGTCGCCCTCGCCGCCCGGCATATATAGAATAGGTGCGTGGAGCGCACGGAGCGACTCGCTACTGGCACCCGACATCTCCATGTCGCCCATGCCCGAATTGACCATTACCGTCGTCTTCACACGCGCATCGCTGCTGGCCACTAATGCCTGCGCCCCGCCGCACGACTGTCCGGCCACGGCCATCTGCTCCACATCCACCACGCCGTAGTATTCACTGCGTTTCTTCGATGCCTCTTTGCTTATCCAGTCCATCGCCTGCAGCATCTGCTCGTTGGGCGACTTCTTCAGCGGACGGTCGTCGATGCGCTGCTGCATACTGCCTAGCGCAATCACCACATAACCGTGCGATGCCACCTCGTTCAACATCCGCTCGTGGGGCAGCGACGTGTCGTTGCACCCGCCATTGGCCCACACCAGCACGGGCAGCCGCCCCTCCTTCGCCGCCGCCTTCATGTCCACCGGCTTGTAAATCACGGCATCCTTGAACGTCTTTTCCTCGCGCGCCTCCGCCTTGTAGGCCCCGCTGCCACCATTGTCGATGCTCTTCCGTCTCACTTGTCCCTGCATGGCTACGGGCAGAAGCCACACCAGCAGGAGCGTTGAAAATAGAATTTTTTTCATTGTGCTATTGTTTTAGTAGTTACATTGTTCAGATATTCCATGGGCGTCATCCCATACTCCTGCTGAAAACAGGTGTGGAAATAGGGGATGTTTTTGAAGCCGCTTCTGTCGGCAGCCTCCGATATGTTGCGGTGCTCGTCAACCATCAGGTGCAGACAGTGGCGAAGGCGCAACTTGAGGATAAACTCACTGCCCGAAAGCCCAGTCAGGCTCCTGATTTTGTAGTGTATGGCCTCGTGGCTCATTTGCAGACTATCGCCCGCCATGGCCAGCGTGATCACCTGTTTCGAGATATACTGCTCCACGTATGCCGTTACCGCGGCAAGCAGTTGCATGTCCTTCTTAGTGTACTTTGCATCCATTGTTTTAGTCCTTTCGTTTTTGGTAATCCTATTTGTTGTGTTCGATAAATCCATTCATGATGGCGGTGGGGGTGCCTTTGCTGTCGAAGGCTCCAAGTTTATAGCCGCCTGGCATGCACTGTGGTTCCCAATAGAACACCCCACGGCAATGTCCTTCGGTTTCGTAACGAGCCTCACGGATGACACGTGTCAGCTGACGCAATCCCTCCTCCATAATCTCAGGATGCTGTTCGTTCACCTCGTAGCCGGTCTCCACAATCATCACGTCGCACTTGTACTTCTCGCTGACGTGGCGGATGTTCTTGATGCAATCGGTGATGATATCATCGGCTTTCAGTTCGGGATGGTCCTCCATTGCCCAATAGGGGTAGAGCGACATACCGACCATGTCGAACCGTCCACCATATTTCAGTATCGTGTCCAAGTTCCGGTCGTAGATGTCCTGCCGATGTCCACGGTCCAGATGGACGATAACGATGGCCTGGGGAAAGACCTCCTTCACAGCATCGTAGCCAGCACGGATAAAGCCTGCATACTGCTGAGGTTCTGTTTTGATATGCCCCATGCTATGAGTGATCATGGTGTGTCCCAGCGAATCCTTCACCTCCCAACCGCGTTCATTGGTTTTCACACTCCACAGCATACCGTTGGTTGTCTCATTGCCCACTTGCACCCAACGAGGCTGGATACCGTTCTGCTTCAGCAACGAGAGCACATCGATGGTGTGGTTGCGCACATCTTGTTTCATCTCTTCAAACGAATGGCCAATCCATGCTCGGGGGATAGGCTGTTTTGCAGGGTCTGCCCATGAGTCGCTGTAGTGGAAATCAACCATCAGGTCCATGCCTAATGCCTTCACCCGTTTTGCCATCGCCAACAGTTCATTCTTGTCGCATGAACCGCCACGGGGATTCACCCAAACACGCATCCGAATGGCTCCGATCTGATAATCATTCTTCAGCAGCTCCAGACACTCGCGCTCATTGCCTCTGACATCATGGAATTTCTGCCCGTGTCGCTCTTGACCTGTGAGGAACCCTACGTCGGCGCCTTTTACGAAATCGTTATTAACCTGTGCACCAATCAGTATTGTCTGCAATAGCAGACATGCCGTTAGCAGTATTCTCGTCTTCATAGCTTGACAGTTTTTATTTGCTGACCTTCACCCGCATGACGGTGAACGACATGGCGGGGAACTCATAATCAAACTGACGACCGAACTTGCCGAAGAGGATGGTGCGGGGTGCGAGTTTCGTGGGCTGTTCGAAGGTATTCTCGTCTTTGGCATCGCCATTGAGGGTGATGACTTTGCCCGTGGGCAGCACGTTGCGGGCACCGTCGATGGTGAACGAGCGGCGGTAAGGCTGGTCGGTACCGTTCACCACCTTGATGATAAGCTCGCCGGTCTGCTCGTCGTAACCCGCCTGACAGAAGTGGCGCGTGTTCTTGTTGTCGTCGCCCGTGGTGGTTTCGCTCACATATATATTATAGGTGGGACGGTTCTCGGCAGCCATCTGCTGTACGTAGTAGGAGGCGCGGCCATAGACCTCGAGGCTGTTGATGTGGATGAGGTTACAGGGCCAGTCGCGGCGGTTCTCGTTCTCGAAGAGCGGCGCATAGCTTGACATCTTCACCACATCGCTGTTGCGCTCCATGCCCAGGATGAAGGCGGCCTCGCTGATGGCTGCCAGCAAGTTGCCGGCTCCGACACCACCCAGGCAGGCATATTCACCCACGTAGATGTCGTGTGTGCGGGGAGCCTCGTCGAAGAGGTGGTTATTGGCAAAGAAGAAGTTGGGGTCGCGATACCAGTGGGGATCCACCATGTAGTCGCCGGGAATCTGTGCCAGCAGCTGGTCGGTGTGGCCCAAGGTGTTGATGAACGTGACCTGCGGATACTCGGCCTTCAGCTTCTTGAAGATGTAGTTGAAGTGGGTGACGTACTCAGCTCCCACGTTCTCGTTGCCTATCTCCACATATTTCAAGGGGAAGGGCTTCGGGTGACCGGCCTCGGCGCGCATCTTGGCCCAGCGGTTCTTGGCAGGGTCAGCCAGCGCGTAGTCGATGGCATCGCGGAAGTCCTGGATGACGGCATCCATGTCGGCATTACTGCTTACGAAGTCGCCGTTGCGCACGGAGCACGACATGCCGGCATTGTTGACGAACATGGCATCCATCCCGAGGTCCTCGCAGAACTGCAGGAACTCGTGGTAGCCCATGCCCCAGGTGGCACGGTAGCCCCACAGGTCCCACTCGCCACGACGGGTCATCGGGTCGCCCAGCGTCTCCTTCCACCGCACGCGGTTCTCATACGTAGCCCCCTCAACGATGCAGCCGCCGGGCCAGCGCATGAACTTCGGATGCAAATCAACGAGCATCTGTGCCACGTCGGCACGCTGACCGTTCTTGCGCCCCTTGAAGGTGGCCTGCGGGAAGAGTGACACATAATCGACGAGCACCGTTCCTGTTTTGTCGAACTCCAAGGCCAGTTCGCCCTTGGCTGTCGTATCCTCGGCAGTCAGCGTGGCGGTCAGTTCCGTCCAGTCCTTCAGCTGACGACTGTTGAGCGTCACGGCGCCGAGCGATTGGCCCGTCGCGCCGTCCTGCAGCCGTGCGGTGATGGTGCCTTTGTAGTTGGCCGACTTCACATAGCAACGCAGGTCGTATCGTTCGCCAGCCTTCAGACCGATGCCCCAGTAGCCCGTGTTCGCCAGCACGGCCTTGCCGCCCTTCTGGACCTTCTTGATGTCGAGCTGCATGGCGTGGGGCGTGTTCTGGTGCAGCGGAGTCTTGGCTTCGACGACCTCGCCCTTCACGGTGGCCTTCAAGCCCGTGACTTTCCAGCCCGTCATCTTCTTCTCCTCCATGTTCCAGGGGATGTTCCAGTTGCGATTGTTGCGGTGTTCATAGTTCATCGCATCAGGGGCGTATGCCTTGCCGTCTCGGTAGGTCATACCTGAAGGCAACACATGCTCCTCGAAGCCGCGGTTCTGCACCAGCTCGGCATAGAGACCGCCGTCGCCAGCATGACTGATCTCCTCAAAGAAGATACCATAAAGATTGGGTGACACCACAGCTCCTTTCTGGCCGAGGTCGATACGGATAGGTTCTGTTTGTGCCGTTGTAGTGAGGGCACTGGTCAGCAGCAGGGCTGCCATCATTTTTCTGTTCATCGTGCTTTCAGTTAATAGTTAGTAAAAACTGGCTGCAAAGTTACTGCTAATCAACATAATGACGTTGAACTATTTGCCCAAACAGTTGAATAAATGTATCAATGACAAGGAAAACCACTCCAATTTTTGCGCGAAGCCACATTTAGGATTTAGGAAAGTTTTCCGAAGATAGTCCTATTTAATGACGCTTACGAAACAAATCGAATAATGTAACAGGGACTCTTTTGTTAAATGTTATCTGGTTCCCAAAGGTGACGCAGCATGTCAACGTGGCCGTTGGGTTTGAAGGTGACTCCCTCGGACTCTAACAACGGACGCTGACGACTCCAGCCAGGGGCAGTACGGCCAGCATTATTCACCACGCGATGACAGGGGAGCGATGCGGCCTCAGGGGTGTAACGCAGGGTTCGACCAACCATCCTTGCATGACTTGGCCAGCCCGTCAAGGCTGCGATATGGCCATAAGTGGTGACGCGGCCACGAGGTATCTGACTGACAATGTTTAGCACATCATCTTTAAAAGTCCTCGCCTGCTCTGGCGTCATCTTGTCGGGATAGTCTTTCATCGGATCATTCGCTCCTTTCGTTATTTTCGGTTACAAAGTTACGAATAAGCGAGAAGAATACCAAAAGAAATTTGAGTTTTGTGAGGAATACCAAACTCATGGTATTCGAAATGCCACGATAGGGCGATTGTGCACGTCGCTGAAACCCATTACTTTTGCAGTCGATTAGAAACATTATAAAAACCGACAACATGCAATACGAAACGAAAGTATTAACCACAAAGTATCAGAAGCCTGACGCCTACGGGGCTCTCTCAATGCCGGTATATCTGACGGCGGCATTCGAGTTCCCCTCGGCCAAGGCGATGAACGACGCCTTCTGCGGTCGCTCGATGGATCCGTCGTATGCCCGCATCGCCAATCCCACGACAACCTATCTGGAGGAGCGCGTGCGACAGATAACAGGAGCAACGAGCGTAACGGCACTAAACACAGGTATGGCGGCGATTGCCTATGCCCTGACGGCAGTGAGTGGCGCAGGCCTGAACATCGTAGCTTCAAAGCACCTGTTTGGCAACAGCGTCTCACTGATTCGCGACACGTTGGGCAGTTTTGGTGTAGAGCCGCGATTCGTTGACTTCACGAAGCCTGATGAGGTGGAGGCGCAGATTGACGATAAGACCGCCGCACTATTCTTTGAGATTATCACTAATCCACAGCTGTTCGTGGCTGATATCAAAAAGTTGTCGGAGATAGCCCATGCTAAGGGTGTGCCCCTGATTGCCGATACCACCATTGTGCCGTTTCCTGCCTTCCATGCTGGCGATTTCGGAGTGGATATCGAGGTGGTATCAAGTACGAAGTATATCTCTGGCGGCGGCACCGGTCTTGGTGGCTTGCTCATCGACTACGGACGGTTCGACTGGTCGCAGCATCCCTCGCCCGCCCTACTGAGTCGCACGAAGAAGGTTGGCAAGAAACTGGCGTTTACGGCGCGTGTAAAGACAGAACTGGTGACCAACCTCGGTGCGCTGATGACGCCACAGGTGGCATATATGGAGACGCTGGGCCTCGACACGCTCGACATCCGTTTCCGTCGTCAGGCAGAAACCACCCTGTGGCTGGCCCAGCAATGTCAGGCACTGCCCGAGATCAAACGCGTAAACTATACCGGCCTGAAGGATAACCCCTTCTATGAATTGTCGAAAGCCCAGTTCGGCCCCTTGCCTGGCGCCGTCTTTACTATCGACCTCGCATCGAAGGAAGCCGCCTGGGCATTTATCGACAAGTTGCAGATTATCCGCCGCGCCACGAACCTCTTCGACCGCAAGTCGCTGGCCATCCATCCCGCCTCGACCATCTTCGGCCTCTTCACGTCGGAGCAGTGTGCGGAGATGTCCGTCCCCGACACCACCGTCCGCCTCAGCATCGGCCTCGAAGCCGGCGAAGATTTGCTGGAGGACATTATGCAGGCCGTGCGCCCTTGAGCCAATGCCAAATGTTTGGTATGCGAAATGCCATGAAAAGGCGATTGTGGGAGCGCGGAAATCGCCGTACCTTTGCAGCGCTGAAAATAATAAAAACAGTAACATAGTATAATTAATTAAAGGTAAAAGGAGAATTTCAGTATGAAGAAAAAGCAATTTCTTTTCGCAGCCCTCGTGGCAGTGGCATCGACGGGCTTCACAGCCTGCTCAAGTGACAATGATGACAACGCAAACAACACTGGCGGCAACCAGATAGACGAGACGAACGTGGTGAACAACGACGCCTCGGCGCTCTCGTTGGTCAACGGCGTCTATAGCCACTGGCAGCCCCTGTCATCATCGTTCTCGTTCATCATTGAGTTGAACTCAAACAAACTCATCTCGTTCGAGGGTGAGGAGAGCAAAGAGGGCCCACTGAACAGCCGTTTCGAGCAGGAGCCCACCACGTGGTATCAGGTCAAGATCTTTAACCACCTGCTGCTGGGTATCGCCCAAGACAATGAGGCCATCACCACCGTGACCAATTCGCTGAAGTTGAACAAGGTGACGCAGAGTGGCTACAACGCCGCCGTGGGCAAGGCGAAGTTCCTGCGTGCCCTGGCTTATCTGAAGTTAGCTCAGCTATGGGGCGAGGTGCCCGTCTTTACAGAGGAAGGCGGCTCTACCACCGAGCGCCAGAGCCTCGACAACGTTTTTGCACAGATTGTGAAGGACCTGACCGATGCCGAGAACCTGCTGCTCGACTATAGCGGCGACCCCCGCGTGCCCTCGAAGCAGGCTGCCCAGGCACTGCTGGCCCGTACCTATCTGGTTTGGGGCGACAACCCGTTGACGGCAGAGCAGGTAGCAGCCATCGCCAACACACAGACCGACCCCGAGTTCACCACCACGCCCGACCGTCTGCAGAAGGCCATCGAATATGCTGACAAGGTGATTAGCAGCGGTCGCCTGGCCCTCGACCCCGACTTCTCGAAGCTCTTCGGACGCGACTATGAAAGCAACAAGCGCAATACCAACGAGCACCTCTTCACCATCGCCCACGACGGCGACAAGCTGGATGCTCAGGGCAACCACCAGACACACTGCTCATGGACCTATCCCTTCCTGAACGGTGAGAACGGCAACGGCTATAAGCAGAACCACACTGAGGTGGCCGACGACGACCTCTACGACAACTGGAAGCGCGAACAGCCCAACGACAAGCGCCTGGCCGAGACCTACCTTGTTGAGTTGAAGAACCCCGAGACGGGTCTCACTCACCACTACTACTCGCCCATCTATACGCCCATCAACGGCAAGGGTGTCGATCAAAGCTACGAGGACTCAGAGAATCTGGAGATCAAGAAAAACTCTGTTGACCGCATCGAGATTCGTTATGCCGAAGTACTGCTCATCAAGGCCGAGGCCCTGGTGCAGCTGGGTCGCAACCAGGAGGCTGCCGAGCCCTTCAACCAGCTCCGCCGTCGTGCCGGTATCGCCGAGGTCAGCGCCCCCACCTTCGACCAGATCAAGCGCGAGTGGGACTATGAGTTCACCTACGAGCAGTTCTCTGTGCTAAACAGCTATCGCTGGAAGAACCTCATCAGCAGTGTGCAGCAAGTGAAGAACTACAAGCACTTTGCTGATGACTGGAAGGAGAAGCAGACCTTCACCGCCGACCAGGAGGCTTACTTCCAGAAGGTGCACAACCACCTGGTGGCCAAGTACAATAATGTGCGCGGTAAGCATTATCGCCAGCCCATCCCCAACGGCCTGCAGGGCGAGGATCTTGGCATCAAGCAGAATCCGGGGTATTGATTTAATAACAAATCTTTTGGATCATTCATAATATGATTGAAAAAAGGCGGGCGCAATTCAATTTGCGTCCGCCAACTTTTTTATTATTTGATATCTAATCGTTTTTCTATAAGACTTAACATTAAAAAACCACAATTGGTTGATTATGAGTTGTTTACAATTTATTTATATGCTTAAACACCTAACATAAGGGTTAACATAGACTTAACATAGAGTTAACATTACTCATTTATGCAAGCCGTAAGCAGATACGCCTTCATGTTAGGTCTCATGTTAAGTCTATGTTAACTCTATGTTAAGTCTTATGTTAACTCTTTGGGACCTCAAAATCACTCGGAACGCCTATATACAGGGCGTTCTTGAAAAAAACATGTTAAGTCTTGGCGAAAAACAAAAAATTTTTCACTTTTCGTCAATTTTGATAAAGAAGGAATAGCAATAACGACGAAGAAAAAACAATTCCCACGCTGGGACTGTTTTGTTCCCAGTGTGGGAATAAAGTAGTCCCAACGTGGGAATTATGCCAAACGTTTGGTATGCAGAATGCCACGAAAAGGCGATTGTACACCTCGCAAAACCGCCGTACCTTTGCAGAGTGTTTTTAAACTTTATAAAAAGTAAGGATATGAAAAAGGTAATGAGATTGTTATTGGCAGCGGCAGTCCTGGTGGGACTGACCTCTTGCAACTCGAATGATGATTTGGGAAGTCAGGAAATTGAAATCCCTGGTGTCACGATAGATGGCGACGTGGATTGCTGCTCAGCCGAGGAGGCACTGCAGGTGTATCATTTTTTGCAGACGGTGAAGATTATCCCCGAGCTATCAACCGTGGTAGACGGGCAGTATAATGTCTTTGCCTATTCGAAGACGGGGGCGTTCCATACGGGCTACAACGAGATTTTCTTTGTGGCAACGAAGAAAAAGAATGGCAACTACATCAAGAACTTCGACATTGACGGCCTGAAGCCGCTGATGCTGATGGTGAAGATGAACATGAAGCACAGCACGCCCGTGGGCGGTGATGCTGTGTCGTTCAACAACGACTATCTGGCCGTGAAGCGCACGTGGGTGTCGTTCGTGATGAGCACCAGCGAGGCAGGCTCATGGACGCTGGGCTATCATGCCAGTGTGCTGGGTGCCGAGGGCGGCATTGAGGCAAAGGACATCACGGTGGGCGAGTTGCCCGAGGGACAGCAATGGCTGAAGTCGTTCAAGGTGGGCAACGATACCTATTACCTCTCGCTGGTGAACCCCACCGACTGGCAGACAGGCAAGAACGCCATCACGGCCTACGTGTCGAAGAAGAACACGCCCGCCACGACGCCCTACGGACTCGCCGAGGAGCAGTTTACCATCGAGATTGACCCCCGCATGCCCGACATGGGCAACCACACCTCGCCAGACAACGTAGCATTGAGCAAGCAAAGCGACGGCAGTTATCAGGGCACAGTGAACCTGACGATGACAGGTCGCTGGCGCATCCACCTAGCCATCAAGGATGCACAGGAAAGGTAAAAAGGTAAAAGAGTAAAAGAGTAAAAGAATAAATTATGCTAGGAACTGTTTTACTATCTACCATTCTATTTTCTGACACGGTGACCACCGAAAAGGCACAGAACCTGGACGAGGTGGTCATCGTCTCGGATGCGGGGCACGACAGGAAACGCTCGGTGAAGGGACAGGTGGCCAGCATCGACGAACACCTGAGTGAATTGCGCCATGTCAACCTCGTGCGCCGAGGCTCGTATGCCTGGGAACCGGTGGTGAACAACATGCAGACGGAACGCCTCTCGACCACCATCGACGGCATGAAGATATTCTATGCCTGCACGGACAAGATGGATCCCGTGACGAGTTATGTGGAGAGCGGCAACCTGCAGAGCATCAGCCTGAACAGCGGACTCGACGGCAACCCACAGGCCACGGGAAACATCGGCGGCAGTCTGGACCTGAAGTTGCGCAAGGCGGGGTTCGACAGCACGCCCTTCCGCGCCAGCGCATCGGCAGGTCATGAGTGGAACGGCCACGTACAGGTGTATGGTGCCGACGCAGCACTGAGCAGTCACTCGACGTATCTGAACGCGGGTGCCTTCTTTCGTCACGCCGACAACTACAAGGTGGGCGGCGGCGACGAGTTGCAGTTCTCGCAATTTCAAAAAGTGAACGTGTTTACGAATGCTGGCCTGCGACTGGCCGAGAAGGACATGCTGGAGGCAACCTTTATCTTCGACCGCGCCACCGACGTGGGCTATCCCGCGCTGAACATGGACGTGGCGAAGGCCGAGGGACTGATCACGTCCGTGGCATACAAGCACCTGTTCCCCCAGGCCAGTTGGGAGACGAAGGCCTACTATAACCACATCACCCACGTGATGGACGACACCACGCGCCCCGATGTGGAGATTCACATGGACATGCCGGGCGACAGCTGGACGGCGGGCGTGTATAGTCTGCTAACTACTTCTCACAAGCAGCACGACCTGGCACTGAACTACGACCTGTATTACAACCGCCTGTTTGCAGACATGACGATGTATCCCGGTGGCGCAGCGCCGATGTATATGGTGACGTGGCCCGACGTGGGCACGCTGAACACAGGTCTGGCTTTGACAGACAATGTCAGCATCGGCCGCAACCAGCAACTGCGCCTCTCGGCTAAGGTGGCCTGGCAACAACAGAAGTTGAACAACGAAGAGGGCTATCACGCCCTGCGCGTGTTCTTCCCTGGCATGACAGATGCGTATCACCAGACCACAGGCCGCGTGGCAGCCAACTATCAACTTTCACTTTTCAACTCACAAATCTCTCTTGGTGCAGGTTGGGGCAGTCGCGCGCCTACAGTGACAGAGGCTTACGGCTATTATCTAAACAACACGTTTGACCAGTACGACTACATCGGCAACCCCTCGCTAAAGAACGAGTCGGCGGTGGAGCTGAACGGGGCAGCCAAATTCTCAATTCTCAATTCTCAATTCTCAATTGACGGCAACGTGTTCCTTTTCAGCAATTACATCATCGGCCAGTTCGAGACGCGCCTGTCGCCCATGACCGTGGGTGCCGAGGGCGTGAAGGTGTATGGCAACATCAGCCATGCCACCATCGCCAACATCTCATTGTCGTGGGATTGGCAGATAACGGACCACTTCAGTTGGAACAAGAAGGTGAGCTACAGCTCCGGCCGCGATGCTGACGGCGACGCCCTGCCACTTATCTCGCCCATCAGTTGGCAGTCGGAATGGACGTACCAGAACCAGCGCTTTCAGGCGCAGGCCACCATCAAAGGTAACGCCCACCAGAGCAACTACGGCGAGAAATACGGCGAGACAGCAGCTAAGGCGTGGACGATAGTGAGCTTGGCTGCAAGCTATCAATTCTCAATTCTCCATTCTCAATTCTCAATTAGAGCGGGCGTCGAGAACCTTCTCGACAAGCACTATGCCACTTATGCCGACTGGAACCACATTCCCCAGAAAGGACGCAATATTTACATGAATTTGACGTTTAATATTTAGGATGAAAAGAACACTGATATGGATAGGGGCACTCGTGGTGGGTGCCGTGTTAGGGCTGCTCGGATTAGGGTGGCTGAATGACGTGATGGACTTTGTGGCGACGGTATATACGCGCCTGTTCCAGTTGCTGGCGGTGCCGACCATCGTGCTGGCGGTCATCACCACCTTTGCAACTTTCGGCTCGAAAGGGTCGGGCCGCATCTTCGGCCACACATTAATCTATACCCTGCTGACCACCTTTGCCGCTGCTGCCGTGGGAGCATTACTCTATGTAGTGATTGCGCCAGGTAATCTGCCTGCGGAAGCCATCAACAGCATGACTCAGCCCTCAGACATCAGCCCTCAGACATCATTCTACGATCATATTCTCACCGTCATCCCCAACAACATCGTCAAACCCTTCCTCGAAGGCAATGTCCTGTCGCTGCTGTTGCTGGCCTTTGCCATCGGTATCGGGTTATCTAAATTACCTGAGAGTGAGAATAAGGCCGTGGTGGTGAAAGGATTATTGGGTTTGCAGGATTTGTTGTTCCTGTTGATTCGCGGCTTGATCTGGACGCTACCCCTCGGCATCGTGGCCTTCGCTGCACAGTTGTCGGCACAGGTCAGCGCAGGCGTGGTGGCCGACAGCATCGGCAAATATGTGCTCGTGGTATTGGGCGGCAACGTCATCCAGTTCTTCGTTATCCTACCTCTGTTCCTCCTGGCTCGCGGCTTGAGCCCCATTCATGTGCTAGGCAGGATGATGCCCGCAGTACTGATGGCCCTCTTCACCAAGAGCAGCGCCGCCACCCTCCCCGTCACTATGCAATCAGCAGAACAGCGCTTGGGCATCCGCAAGGACATCGCCCGCTTCGTGCTGCCCATCTGCACCACCATCAACATGAATGGCTGCGCCGCCTTTATCCTCGTCACCTCGCTCTTCGTGATGCAGAACGGTGGCGAACCTATCACCCTCAGCACCATCCTCCTGTGGGTTCTCATCTCCGTGGTCTCGGCCATCGGTAATGCTGGCGTCCCCATGGGCTGCTTCTTCCTGACACTCTCACTGATGTCGGGCATCGGGGCTCCCGTGGCCATCCTCGGCATCATCTTGCCCATCTATACCATCATCGATATGGTGGAGACGGCTGAGAACGTTTGGTCTGACTCGTGCGTCTGTGCCATGACCAACCGCGACCTAACTGCGTAAGAAAGAGAAAAAGAGGCGCTCGGCCAAAGGGATGCAAGAAAGAGAAAAAGAGGTCACTTCGCTGTGAAGTGACCTCTTTCTTGATGCTCAGAAGTTTAAGAAATACTCGTGGATGTGGGTGTCATCGTCGAGTTCCGGATGGAAAGCGGTAACCAGTTGGTTGCCCTGGCGGGCGGCGACGATATGGCCATCAACCTGAGCCAGCACATCGACAGCGGGCGACAGCGTCTTGTTGATATACGGCGCACGGATGAAGGTCATGGGGACATCACTACCGATGCCCGCAACGGGAGCCACCGCATGAAAACTGCCCAACTGACGTCCGTAGGCGTTGCGCTGCACGTCGATATCCATCGTACCCAGGTGCATGGGCGACAGGAGAATCAGTCCCGCACAGGTACCAAAGACGGGCAGACCGTCCTCAATGGCCTGACGAATGGGATTGAAGAGTGCCAAGTCGTGCAGCAGTTTGCCCTGTGTGGTTGATTCGCCACCAGGGATGATGAGACCATCCTTGGACTGGTTCCAATCGGCCAACTGGCGCACCTGAAAGGTCTCTACGCCCAGGCGGTGAAGCATCTGCTCGTGTTCGGCAAATGCGCCCTGTAATGCTAAAACGGCAATTCTTTTCACCATTTTATTTTTAGCCTTTTACTTTTTTATCCTTTTACCTTTATTTCCCCCTCTCTGCCATCAGGAGTTCTATTTCGTGTTCATTGATGCCCACCATGGCCTCGCCAAGATCCTCAGAGAGCTCGGCCAGCATCTTGGCATCCTGATAGTTGGTGACGGCCTTGACGATAGCGGCAGCACGCTTGCGGGGATTGCCGCTCTTGAAGATGCCACTGCCCACGAACACGCCCTCGGCACCCAGCTGCATCATCAGCGCAGCATCGGCGGGCGTTGCCACACCACCAGCGGCAAAGTTAACAACGGGCAGTTTGCCGTTCTCATGGACAAACTTCACCAACTCATAGGGTGCCTGCAACTGCTTGGCAGCCTCGAACAGCTCGTCCTCGCTCATTGATACCAGACGGCGAATCTCGCTCTGCATCAGTCGCATGTGACTCACGGCCTGCACCACGTCGCCCGTGCCCGGCTCGCCCTTGGTGCGAATCATCGTGGCACCCTCGGCAATGCGGCGCAATGCCTCGCCCAGGTTCTTGGCACCACAGACAAAGGGCACGTCAAACTTGGTCTTATCAATATGATAGATGTTGTCGGCGGGCGAGAGCACCTCACTCTCGTCAATATAGTCAATCTCGATGGCCTGCAGAATCTGCGCCTCGGCAATATGGCCGATGCGGCACTTGGCCATCACGGGAATGCTCACCGCCTCCTGAATGCCACGAATCATCTTGGGGTCGCTCATACGACTCACGCCACCCGCTGCACGGATGTCGGCAGGGATTCGTTCCAGAGCCATTACTGCGCAGGCACCAGCCTCTTCGGCGATGCGGGCCTGCTCGGGAGTAGTCACGTCCATAATAACACCACCCTTCAGCATCTGAGCCAACTGGCGGTTTAAAGCTTGTCTTTCGTTTGCCATTTTTTCTTGCTTTTTACCTTTTTTACCTTTTCCTAAACTCCGTAGGACTGATACCTCTGAGTTTCTTGAAAAATTTAGTGAAATGTGCCTGCGAGGAGAAGCCGAACCGGTAGGCTATCTCCTGGACAGTGTTATCCGTCGATTTCAGTTGCAACTCTATTTCGTGAATCAGATAATCATCAATAATTGCCTTGGGCGACTTGCCCGAGATGCGTCGGGTGACCTGTGCCAAATAACGACTGCTGACATTGAGCAGGTCGGCATAGAACCTGACGTCGCTGGCCTCGCGATGGTGCTCGACGATGGCGTCAATCAGTTCGTTATACAGTTCACTGCTGCGCCCCTGCAGGTCGCTGGTCCTCACCACCTGGGTGTTGATATATGCCTTAGCCCTGGCCTCAGCCTCATCGGGTGAAAGTCCCTGACTGAGGAACACCGCCACCGCACTGGCATAGCGGTTGGAGAGACCGTGCATCGAACCATCGTCCTTTTTAATAACCAGCGTGCAGAGCGGCACCAGCTGGTGGCTGATGGCTTCGAGCATATCGCGACTGATCAGCGTGTCGCCTCGTGACGATAGTACCACCGTGTCGAGGATGACATGACGCGGACGGTATTTCTGCAGTGCCTTGACGATGACATCGAGCGTGTCCTCGCGACGTATCAGACCTATCTTCACTACCTCGGGCTCGAAATCGTTCATTACGGCGTCAATCTGTCCCGCCACAATGTTGGCCGGCACGTCGTAGAACTGCTGAATGCCCAGTGTGGTCTGTACGGTGATGCTGGTGATGGCCGACATGGCATAGCCGCCCAACTCGGATATCGTCTTGATGTCCGCCTGCACACCCGAACCACCCGTCGAGTCACTACCTGTTATCGTCAATATTGGTTTCACGGCTGCAAAGGTAATTCCTTTTCACGAAACGACAAAAAGAAGTTCCAATAATGACAAACGAAACTTCACTTTGTACAACTCGACAACCACCATTTCAGGCCGTTTTAAGGGTATTTTTAGGCAATATACCATGTTTATGGTATGCGAATAACACGCGAATGGTATTGTGGGAATGGGAAAAACACCGTAACTTTGCACCCGACAAATAAAGGAAAAGAGAATAGTGAATACTGAACAATTTACTACCGCTCTCCAAAATAGAATGTTTATTATTAATTTTTAAAAGGATAAGATTATGAGTAAGATTGCAAAACAGTTGACCGAGCTCGTGGGCAACACCCCACTTCTGGAGCTCAACAAGTATTCACAGGCCAAGGGTCTGGAAACCCCGGTGATTGCAAAAGTAGAGTTCTTTAACCCCGGCGGTAGCGTGAAAGACCGCATCGCATTGGCAATGATTGAGGACGCAGAAGCAAAGGGCATCCTGAAGCCCGGCGCCACCATCATCGAGCCCACCAGCGGAAACACGGGCGTAGGACTGGCACTGGTATCAGCCGTCAAGGGCTACCATCTTATCCTTACCATGCCCGAAACCATGAGTGTGGAGCGTAGAAACCTCGTTAAGGCCTATGGCGCTGAGGTACGCCTCACCTCTGGAAAAGACGGCATGCCAGGTGCCATCCGCGCTGCGGAAGCTCTTCGCGACGAGATTCCCGGTAGCGTCATCCTTCAGCAGTTTGAGAACGGTGCCAACCCCGCCAAGCACTATGCCACCACAGGTCCTGAGATTTGGCGTGACACCGACGGCCAGGTGGACATCTTCATCGGCGGTGTGGGTACTGGCGGTACCATCAGCGGCACAGGTAAATATCTGAAGGAGCAGAACCCCAACGTGAAGATTATCGCCGTGGAGCCTAAGTCAAGCCCCGTGCTGAACGGCGGACAGAGCGGTCCTCACAAGATTCAGGGCATCGGTGCTGGCTTCGTGCCCAAGACCTATGATGCCGATGTCATCGACGAAGTGTTTGACGTAGAGAACGATGCCGCCATCCGCACTGGTCGTGAGATTGCGCAGTCGGAGGGTCTGTTGGTGGGTATCTCTGCCGGTGCAGCTCTCTATGCTGCCATCGAAGTGGCCAAGCGTCCTGAGAACAAAGGCAAGAAAATCGTGGTTTTGCTGCCCGATACTGGCGAGCGTTATCTGAGCACCGTGCTCTATGCTTTCGAGGATTATCCTCTGTAATTTATTATGCTTTTCATTTGAATAAAACGCTACTGAGCACAGGCTCGGTAGCGTTTTGTTTGTATAATCGTCATAATCCGGTTTAACCTAGAATTCCACACGGTAGGCGATGTTCGGGAAGGTCAGCGATGTGTACTTTTCGACGAGCTCGCGGGTGTTGATATCGAAGGTCTGTCCGTGGAACGAGCGCATCTGCAGATACTCGAGGATGAAGTGGTGAGCGGTGTGCTGCTTGTTGATGGTGTACTTCACCGAGAAGGCGTAGCCCACATTGACGCCCAACTGCTTACTGAAGGGATTGGTGCCGTCCTGCGGGATAGACCTGTCGGGACGCTTAGCCACATCGTCGTAGGTGGTGCCAGGTTCCATCGGTGTGTAGCGGTCACCACCCATCAAGGTGAGGCGTCCGTTAAGTCCGAAGACATTCTTGTGACCCTTGCCCACCATCCATTCCTTACCGCCAAGGATGTTGGTAATCCAGGTGCGGTCGTGACGCGAGTGATGCCAGTCGCCCTGCGCATCGCGATACTCCGACTTGAAGATTGTGGCGGTGAACATGCCGTAGAGGCCGTCCTTCAGATAACGCTCCAGCGTGAGGTCGATACCGTAGTTACGTCCAACGCCCTCGTTCACCAGCATACGATCCTGATAGAACAGGCTGTGGTTAACGACAGAATAGGTGGTGCCCTTCTCCACAGGCACATCAAACACATACTGCCAATAAGGTTCAATCTTCAGCATCATATTCTCACCTAGGCGTTGGGCAAACGAGGCCGAGATGTGGTGAGAGCGGGTGAGGCCAAGGTCCTTGTTGGAGGTTTGAGGATTGAGATTTGAAGATTGAGGATTGACGAAGTATGTATCAATCGATTCCTTGCGGCTATTCAAGGCGTAGGCCAAAGAGACGGTGCTCGATGACGAGGTCTTGTATTGGAAACTGACGCGAGGCTCTACCAATACCTGATTGTTAAGGTTGAACCACATCAGGTTGACGCCAGCCACGGTAGAGAGTCGGTTGCTCAGCGCAATCTTATGATTGGAGTAGAGGCGTGTGAGTCCTGTGTTGCCATCAGAGTCATAGACGCGATAGAGTGGACCGCCCACTTCTAGGATGTTGTCGAGCCAAGTACAGAAGTCCATGTGGCGGTGCTCGAAACCATTCTGCATCGTGTAGCGCGATGAGAACTTATGCTTGTGCTGGGTGCTGATGATGACGTTCCACGACAGGCTACGGCCATTCATGCCAGGCAACGTATTCTTCTGATTGTCGTAGTTGTTGACGCCCAACTTCTGGTAGTTGCCCGTATAGGCCACGTTGGAGGTCAGCGTGCCTCCCGTTTGGAAGCGATAGGTATGTGTCAGACCGCCTGCCCAACTCTTCTGGTTCGACCACGAATCGTTCTGGTCCCACAGCGTACTCCAGTCCGACATGTCGGGCACCTCGTTCTCATAGCGGTCAAAGAGCCCCGTGAACCACACGGCAAAAGTGCCTGCCTTGGTGGTGGGCATGTTGATCTTAAAGCTCAGGTCCTGATAATCCAGCGTCTCCTTCTCCATGTTGATGGCGTGCAACTTTTTGGCAATCTCCAGGAAACTATAACGATAGTTAATCAGGTAAGACGCCTTAGAGTCCTTTCCCAGCGGGCCCTCAGAGGCGAAATCCACACCCAGTGTGCCCACCTGGATGGCGTGCTCGTGCTTGGTATTGTTGCCCACGCGCATCTTCATATCGAAGGCACCCGAGAGGGCGTTGCCATATTCGGCAGGCATGGCACCGGTCATAAAGTCGCTGTTGGCCAGCACCGTGCCGTTGAGCGATGTGAAAACACCGCCGCCCGCCTCAGTGATATCGGCAAAGTGGTTGGGATTGTTCACCTCGACGCCTTCGATGCGCCATTGCAGCATCTGGGGCGAGTTGCCATGAATAGAGATGCCGTTGGTGGCACCACCAGTGGCCACGCCTGCAAACATCGACGCCGTGCGGGCGGGATCGGCCATGCCGCCGGCATAGCGGCATGCCTCCTCCACGCTGAACATACGGGCACCCACCTGTGCCATCTCGTTCAGGGGCAACTGCTTATTGACGCGAGGCTTGACCACCACCTCGCCCAGCTCAGACACGTTCTCCTGCATGCGCAGGTTCAATACCAATTCCTTACCAGAGGTGACCAACTGCTCTTTCAGCAAAACCGGCTCATAACCAATATAAGTGGCACGTACGGAGTGACGGCCAACGGGCACGTTTTTAATCTCAAAGTTTCCATCGATATCAGAGACGGTTCCCATCGTGATGCCGTTCTCTACTGTGATCGTTACGCCCACCATGGGCTCGCCAGAAGCCAAGTCGCAAACCTGTCCTCTGACGGTCTGTGTGGCTTGTTGTGCCCTCATCATCGAAGGGCAAAGCAGCGTCATCATTGTTATGGCTGCTCCTAAAAACATTCTTTTCATCATCTTACTTTTTACCTTTTTTACTTTTTCATTTTGGCGCTGCAAAAGTAAGAATGGTTGCAGAATCCACCAAATTTCTGGGATATTCTGCACGATTATGTGATGAATGGATGATGTTTTGTTACTTTTAACGCGCTAAACCTATTGTGTTTAAAAAGTTGTACCTTTGCATGTAATAGCGTATATAAAATGAGCGGTATCCAAAACATACTCTTCCAGAAGGCTTTTATATTCAGGTCTTTATGAGCTCTCTCGTCTTAGTTGTTGTTGCTCTTAGTGGAGGATTGACTACCGCTTGGTCTGGCTGGCTTTTTGATACTCTCACACAAGAATATATAATTTGGGGTATTGCACAGGTGCTGAACATTATAATTCTGTATGCTGTGCATTATATCAATAAAAGGAATACCCGTTAAATAAGGAAAAACTATTCCAACGGAATCTCGGGATGCTGCACAGCCAAGGGCAGACTGTCCTGCGAGAGATAGAACATATAGAGGATGACGGGCTTGGTGCCTCGGTTCTCGCCGTGGTGGATGGTATTCACCATCTCGACGACGGCCTCACCCTCATGCACAACCTTTTCTTTGCCGTCCTGTCCGATGATGGTTAGCTCACCCTGCACCAGTATGCCGTAGTTCATCACGGGATGGTGATGCCAGCCGAGTTTCTTTCCAGCAGGGAACTCATACTTCACAGCCACCAGCTCAGGACGACCCTGCAGGTAGTCAGGCAGCTCGACGCCATCCCAGCTCTGGCTGGTGCGTATCAGTTCTTCACTCTTCACAGTTTGTTCAGAAGCCTCTTCCTGAGGATTAGATTTCTTACAGCCCGTGACGAAAATCATTATGCCGCAGATAATCAGGATGACGGCAAACATCCGGTTTGTTGCATTTTTCATTGTTTCAGTAATTAATAGACGGTGCAAATATAGTCATTTTTTTCAAACTCTCGTTCTTTTTCCAAGAAAATATGTATCTTTGCGGGCAAAATGGAAAGAAACAAAGAGATATACAAGGTGACGATGGTGGGCGGTATGGTCAACGTGATCCTGCTGCTCTTCAAGTTCGTGGCGGGTATTGTGGGCCATAGTGCCGCCATGGTGGCCGATGCCGTTCACTCGCTGAGCGATTTTGTGACGGACGTCATCGTGATTGTTTTTGTACACATCAGCGGCAAACCCAAGGACAAGTCGCACGACTATGGTCACGGCAAGTACGAGACGCTGGCGATGACCATCATCGGTGCGGCCCTGCTGGCAGTGGCCATCGGCATCGTCTATGGCGGCGTGACGAAGATCATCGACTGGGTGGGCGGCGAGCAACTGGAGGCACCAGGCATGCTGGCCCTTTGGGCAGCCCTGCTGTCGGTCGTACTGAAGGAGGGCGTCTATCACTATTCGATGGTGAAGGCGCGAGAACTTCAGTCACAGGCCGTCGAGGCCAACGCCTGGCACCACCGCAGCGATGCCCTCTCGTCTGTCGGCACAGCCATCGGCATTGGCGGCGCCATCTTCTTGGGTCAGCGCTGGACGGTGCTCGACCCTGTGGCATCAGTCATCGTAGGCTTGTTTATCATCAAGGTGGCCATCTTCCTGCTGCGCGACGGCATCGGCGATCTGATGGAACAGTCATTACCTGACGAGGTGGAGGCCGAGATTCTGCAACTGGCAGGCTCTGTTGAAGGTGTCTGCGAGCCTCACGACCTCTGCACGCGCCGCATCGGCAATCACTATGCCATCGAATTGCACATCCTCATGGATGGTCACATCACCCTGTGTGAGGCCCACGACAAAGCATCGGAGGTGGAGGACCTGCTGCGTCAGCACTATGGCAACGAGACGCACATCTCTGTGCATGTGGAGCCGAAAGAGGACTGATATTTAGATAGTTAGGAAATTATTTCCGCAACATCAGCATTGTCGAAGTTACTGGCATTCGGAAGAAAAAAGAATAAATTCTTTTGTTCTTCTCTCATTTTTTCGTAACTTTGCACCGAAGTAAGACGTAATACAATGAAGATTCAGATTATTAACGGACCCAACTTGAACCTGCTGGGTGTTCGCGAGCCGGGCATCTATGGCAGCGAGTCGTTCGAGGCATTCCTGCCCCAGTTGAAAGCCAAGTTTCCCGATGTGGAGATAGACTACTATCAGAGCAACGTGGAGGGCGAACTCATCAACAAGATGCAGGAAGTGGGCTTCAAGTATGACGGCATCGTGCTCAATGCTGGTGCCTACACCCACACATCGGTGGCTCTGCACGACTGCATCCGCTCGCTGAAGTGCCCCGTCATCGAGGTACATATCTCGAATGTTCACCAGCGCGAGGAGTTCCGCCACAAGTCCATGATCTCTGCAGCCTGCAAGGGCGTCATCTGTGGTTTCGGACTGGACTCTTATCGTTTGGCAATAGAGGCTTTGAAAGGTTGAGGATTCAAGATTCAGGATTGAGGTTTGGGAATTGACGATTACATACTCGGTCACATAGAGCCGGAGCCCGACTATTTGTATCGCCTGTGGCGCGCCACCAACATCTATATGCTGCACGGACGCATGGCCAGCGGACACTTGCAAGGCCGACTGCTGAAGATGCTGGTGAAGATGATTCGCCCCCAGCGCATCCTTGAGGTGGGCACGTTCAGCGGATACAGCGCACTCTGCATGGCAGAAGGACTGGAGGATGGCGGCAAGGTCTATACCTTTGAGATTAACGACGAGCAGGAGGACTTTACCCGTCCGTGGATAGAGAAGTCGCCCGTGGCCGACAAGATAGAGTTCATCATCGGCGACGCCATCACCGAGGCTCCCAAGTTGGGCATTGAGTTCGACATGGCCTTTATCGATGGTGACAAGCGCACCTATGTAGAGACCTACGAGATGGTGCTCCAGATACTGAAGCCTGGCGGATTTATCCTGGCAGACAACACCCTGTGGGACGGACACGTGACGGATCCCGCCTACGACAAGGACCACCAGACACAAGGCATCCGCCGATTCAACGACCACATTGCGCAGGACTCCCGTGTGGAACAGGTGATTCTCCCACTGCGCGACGGACTCACACTTATTAGGAAAAAGTAAAAACAGTAAAAGATAAAATATATGCAAGAGACAAGACAGAACAAAATAGCACGCCTGCTGCAGAAGGAGCTGAGCGTGATTTTCCAGGAACAGACTCGTGGTATGCACGGCGTGATGGTCAGCGTGACGAGAGCCAAGATCTCTCCCGACTTGAGCATCTGCACCGCCTATCTAAGCATCTTCCCCTCAGAGAAGGGCGACGAGTTGCTGGAAAATATCGAGAAGAACAGTCAGCAGATTCGCTATGTGCTGGGACAGCGTGTGCGCCATCAGTTGCGCATCGTACCCGAGCTTCGTTTCTTTATCGACGACTCGCTGGATTACATCGAACACATCGACGAGCTACTTAAGAAATAGGGCTTTTGGCCGTTGGCTATTAGCTAACACCCAACAGCAAACAGCTAACATGAACTTTCCGTTTTACATAGCGCGCAGATACCTCTTCTCAAAGAAGTCCACCAACGCCATCAACGTCATCAGCGGCATCTCTGTACTGGGTGTGGCTGTGGCCACTATGGCCCTTGTGGTGACACTCAGTGTGTTCAATGGCTTCAGCGACCTGGTGGCCTCGTTCTTCACCGCCTTCGACCCACAGCTGAAGGTGGTGCCTGTAGAAGGTAAGACAGCGCCTGCCGACGATCCCATCCTCACAGAGATCAAGACGATGCCCGAGGTCTTCGTGGCCACCGAATGCGTCGAGGATCAGGCCATGGCGGTCTATAATGGTCGTCAGGCCATGATTCATCTGAAGGGCGTGGAGGACAACTTTGACTCTCTGACCCATATCCGTAGCATTCTCCAGGGCGACGGAACCTACGAGTTGCATGCTGCCGACCTGCACTACGGCATCCCCGGGCGCCATCTCATCGACGCCCTTGGCATGGGCTATTACTATCCCCTACCCCTGAAGATTTACGCCCCACGGCGCGAAGGTCAGTTGGATATGAGCGACCCCAGCGAGGGCTTTGTTGAGGACGAACTTTACTCGCCAGGCGTTGTGTTCGAGGTGCAGCAGTCGAAATATGACCGCAACTACGTGTTGACGAGCATCGGCTTCGCCCGTCGTCTCTTCGACCAACAAGGCATGATCTCCTCGCTCGAGTTGCGCCTGAAGCAAGGCAGCGACTTCGAGGCTGTAAAGGAGCGCATGCAGCAGGTGGCAGGCGATAAATATCGTGTGATGGACCGCTATGAGCAGCAGGACGACACCTTCCGCATCATGAAGATCGAAAAGCTCATCGCCTATATCTTCCTGACCTTTATCCTCATGGTGGCGTGCTTCAATATCATCGGCTCGCTCTCCATGCTGATTATCGACAAGAAGGACGATGTGGTCACCCTGCGCAACCTGGGTGCCAGCGATCGCCAGATCACCCAGATATTCCTCTTTGAGGGTCGCCTCATCTCAGCCTTTGGTGCCATCATCGGCATCGCCGTCGGCCTACTCCTCTGCTGGATTCAGCAGACCTACGGCGTCATCTCCTTAGGCAGCAGCGAGGGCTCTTTCGTCATCAACGCCTATCCCGTCAGCGTTCACCCCTGGGATGTCATCATCATCTTCTTCACCGTACTGGCCGTAGGCTTCCTGTCTGTGTGGTATCCCGTCCACTATTTCTCGCGTCGTCTGCTGTCATAGCACTCCATTCACTTTATAGAGTTGTTTTTTGAAAGATTTTATCTCAAAAATTTGGAATTTACGAAAATACTTCCTATCTTTGCAGCGTGAATGAGAGTTGCATATAGGCGCGATTACATCAAGCTCCGCAACCGTTCTAATTAAAACAAAGCCGTTGGTCGAGCACCTACGGCTTTTGTTTTTTTAATAAGATGGTGCTCCTGGATTAAGTTGCTCAATGGCCGACATAATCTCCTGACGTGTTTGCACACTGGCATTTACCAGAACCGCCTCGCCACCAAAAACAACATAACATGCGGCAATCATTCCGCTGACAAAGTCGGCCTTCCTGCGTGAGATGTATTTCGAAAGCTCGAAGGAACGTACCTGAAGTATGTGCTCGTCAAGGTCGACAACAACAATCTTACAACCTTGTTTCTTTGCAGCCTTAAAACCTGCAGTTATTCCTTTCTCACCCATAATTCCTTTACGGTCACCCAACTGGCCACTAATTGTATATTCAGGATTCTTATGACCAAAAAACATGGTGTGAGCATTAATTCTAATGGTAACATCTGCAAAGGAATGAAGAATGGCTCGAGCGGCACGGATATTACTGGAAAGTTCTCGTTGGTCAGCGTTCACACTGACGAGCAAACGCTGACCATAGACTTCATCTTCTATATAATCGGTAGATTTTGTCATAATTCGAGATGCAAAGTTACAAAAAAGTTTGGAAAGGAAAGAGCCTTAAGTAAATAAAAAGATAATAAATGGGGAATTAATTAGATGGCAAGCAAAAACGCTTATCATCATAGATTAAACCAAACGAATAATCTTAACAATAGCGCCTCTGAGATTTAAAAATTCTGAGCCAAATATTTTTTCTGTGCGTACAGGCGAAATATGAGCATATTCGTAAATCTTTGAAAATGAGAGACTTACGAAATTAGCTCAAAAAGTGTAAAGATTTAGAACGCAATCGAATATTCGTTTAGGTTGTAACGGAGCCTGAGTTACACTGCAACTCAGCCTGTTTTGCATGGTAAAACAGCCTCCGTTGGGTTGTAAAACAGCCTCCGTTGCATGGTGAAATCGATAGGGATTCTCCGAAAGGTCGTTTTTGACCCATTTTTGCGTTCTAGTTTGCATTTTTTCAGAACCCCTTTTTTTGACAGTATTTCTTGACATTTATTCTTTTGTGTGGTTATTATTGTCATTCCACCTCCAAAGGGATAAATGCATTTGGATGTGGGTTAAAAATTTGGCCGTTCATCTCAATGAACTCAGTGCCATTGCCAAACTGATAGATGTTCTTGTGGCGTAGGAGGTCTGGACTAACCAGTGAAGAAGGATTCGAAAGATACAAGGGATTCTTTGTTACCTTATCCCTATATCTCATGAATTTCTCCCTGGATGTCTTTACGACGTCTATGCGCTTATCATATCTGATGGGATAGGAGGCAGCAGAGAGCATGGTCATGGTAAAGCGATGGACATTGTCGGCCTCAGCGTGTAAGATGAGTCCAGGCAGTCCACGAAGCAGCCAAGGTCCGTATGGCATTGGAAGTTCCTCAGCAAACCAGACCGTCCATTGCCGGCCATGCACATTGGCGCACGCTTTCCTGCAGGCATAGCCATTTATCGTAAGCGTATCAGGCAGGATTGTCCAATTGATGTCTTTTTTGGCTTCTACCGTCTCATATTCGCTCATAAGGACAGTCTCCCTGAATGTCATCTTATCCTCGTCTGGCCAACCCATACATATCTTTGGTATGTTATGCTGGCGCTCCGTCAATATGCGGACATATTCATCATTATTGTCTTCGTCGAGCGTCTGTTCACAGAGTCCTTGTTGCGCCACAATCTTCCTGCCTATCAGCACGGCTATGTCATATTCCTCCTTTACAGGGTTACCCTCTGCATTCCTTGTGTTGCATGAATAGCGGTAGCCCACAACAACATTCGATGAGTCGAGCACCATTGTCTGTGCCAGAGTTTTTGATACAATGCAAAACAGTGCAAGAACCAAGAGAGAGGCAAAAATATATCGTGGAGATTTCATTCTATTCTAATTCAAGAGGTTGATACACATGGCTCTTCTGAGGTAACATCATGTGGGAGTTCATACCGACATAGTACATCGTACCGTTTAGGTTTACCTCGGCCACGTGGTCAGCATCCTTGGGCACATAGTAGGTCGGTTCCTTCGGGTAGCGGGCATTGCCCAACGTCTTCTTCTTGAACTTCATCAGTTTCTGACGGCTTAGTTTCTGATACTCAGGATTACCAATCGCGTTGATGTCCCTCACCTCGTTTTTCGTGCCGTACAGCGTGAAGCGGTGAGTACCCTCGCCGTCTTCGGCCTTCACAATCAGCCCCGGCAGTCCACGCAGTTTCCACGGGCCAGCTGACGAGGGTATTTCCTCCGTGTACCACGCCGTCCACCGCTTGCCATAGAGCTTGCTCGTGGCACGATGACAGAGTAGTCCGCTGATGGACAACGTGTCTTCAGTCAGCGTCCAATCGACCTTTGCCAATGGTTCTTTAGACAGATAACGATAAGGATAGATGGGTTCCACGGCCACAACTTCCGATTTCTCCACGTCAGTCAACACATTTGAATGATGCATCATAAAGACATTCGTCATTTCCTGACTGGGCCTGGTGTCCTTGTTGTAGGAAAGTATATCAGTGCAACACGTGGCACGGGTGCCTACAAGCAGAGCCAAACGTGTGGTGTCGCAAACATCCTGTCCCTCCCCATCCTGCGTCTGAATGGTGTAGTTGTAGAAGGCCACAAACTGGGATGAATCAATCTTCTCTGCCTGCGCCGCTATCGCTAGCACAGACATGACAATTGTCACAAAAAACTTCTTCATCATTCTATTTCAGTTCAAGGGGTTGATAGACATTGGCTTTCTTGGGGATTACCATGTCGTAGGAAACAACAGATAACTTCTCGTCAGCAGATGGTTCTGGTCCACCACCCCACATCTCTTTTACACTTATTCCCTGAGGAATATAATAGTTGGGTTGCTTAACGTATTTCTTATCGCAAAGGATTTTATTGCGATGGGCAATGAACTTGTTACGCTTGAGGGTCGTGTGTTCTTCCTTACTAAAATATTTGATCGGGGCCGACCGTTTTATCAGGCCTACACAGTCGAAGGAGAAAATGCCGTCTTTATCCTCTGCCTTCAGAATCATGCCAGGCAAACCACGCAGTTTCCAAGGGCCAAAACTCGCTGCTACCTCTTCTGAGTACCATGCCGTCCATGTTCTTCCAGCATACTTACCAACGGCCTTCAGACATAGATAGCCACCCACTGTCAGCGTGTCGTCCATCAGTTTCCAGCCAAAGTCAGGTAGCGGCTCTGTATAGAAGTATCGATTGGGCACGACCTTGTCAAACGAACTAATCTCACCGTCAGAATAGCCCACGAAGATGACAGGCAGATTATACTTCCTCGCATTAAACTCGCCTAGGCCGTATTCCTTCCACTCACCAAAGTCTTCACCCATGACACGATTAAACTCCGTACACTTTGCCACATGACTACCAACAACAACAGCCCACTGCATAGAATCTTTTGCAGCATTTCCATTCTTGTCGGTGGTGTTTATCTGGAAGTCGTAGATGACCACAAACTGTGCTTGGTCGATACTATCACTTTGCGCAAGTGAATGGGAGGAAAAGAGTATGGTCAATAATAATGTGATGATCAGACTCAAGCGCTTATAGTTACATTTGCTATTCATTATTCTTCGTTTTTTAGGTGAAATATAGTAATGATATATCCCGTTTCTGTCTTAACGGTAGAAGCCAATGAATGGGGACTGAAGCCAATGATAGAATGAGGGTCGATGTTTTGTCCTCGATAGACAATCTGCATGATGCGCTTCACCTGGGTGCCATCCTGATTGCAGATATAGTTATCTCTCCTGCCATCATGACTGAGTCTAATCCACATCTTATCGCGACCAAAGAATCTGATTCGAGTAACTCTTCCTTCTGAAGGGAGATGGAAGGTATATTCAGGAAAACACGTTAGGAAGTCATTATTCACTGCCAACCTCAAGGAATCATCTTTGCTAAGGGAGAAGTCGCCACTATTCACGTCGATTGAATCCACGACCTCGCCTGTATAGAAGTCCATCTTCTTAATGAAGTTGATGCGTCCACCACCAATAATGGCATTACCCCAGGCATAGCAATATTTACCACGACTATCCAACAAGGCAGACCCAGGATACACGGAAGGCTCACCACTGAACTGTGCAACTGCGAATGGAGGGTCACAGAAAGGACGCACCTTTTGGCCATTATCTATACGAAATAACGCGCCATCCATCGTGCCAAACATTATCACGCTGTCATTTATCAGAATGTTTGCCTGCTGAACAGCTTGGACATTGATACTTTCCTTCTTCAAAATAATTGTGTCAACATGCTCAGTCGTATCATCAAGACATAGTATTGAATCCTCCCATTTGGTCAGATCCACTACACTTTGGGCTTGCGTTGTCATGGCAGCGAAGACCATTATCGTCACAAAAACCTTTTTCATCGTTCTATTCTAATTCTAATGGTTGATACACATGAGCTTTATTGTTTACATAGACACCATTGATAAGTGCACCATCATTATCAAAGATCACATCTGCTGTGCTGAGATTTGTGATATAGTATTGTGGCGAGTTAGGATAAAGCCTGTTGCCAAAGGTCTTTATGCGATTTTTGATGAGTTGTTTCTCTGACGTCTTTGTGGTAATGACATTGGTCTCGAAATAGATGGGGGAAACAACATGCTGAAGGGCATTCAGCGTGAAACGATGCACACCACCATCGGCCACTGCATCCAGAATCAGGCCAGGTTGTCCATAGAGTTTCCATGGACCAGCGGAAGTGGGAATGTCTTCAGTATAGTGAACAGTCCATTGACGCCCATGCAACTGGCATTGTGCCGTTTTACAGAGGTATCCACCTATCCTTACAGTATCATCACTCAGAACCCAATTGATGTTTTCTTTCTTTTCCTGTGTCACATAGATTGTTGGCACAATGGCATCGCGCACTGTCACGCTCTCAAGAGGATAGTTCACCCAGACCTCTGGCATAAAGCAATATGACTCGGTCCTGAACTGTGGCAACTCATCCAAATCCAAAAAGTCGTAACCATCCATATAGTCTGTTGCCCCATCACCTATCCACCGTCTTTCTCTGCGATATTTGCGATAGGGATAACTGCGTGTGGAATGCTGGCCTATCTGCAGACAGACTTTCATTTTGTCTGTCACGGCCTTGCCATCGGCATCCTGCGTCTGACATTCGTAGTCGTATACCACGACGATACTTGACACATCTATACTGTCCTGATGAATCTGAGCAGCCATCGCAGTAGACACTATCTCATCTTGTGCCTGCATTTGCAAACACATACCAGCACACACGATTAAAAACAACTGTCTCATCATTTTTCTAAGAACAGTTTGAATGGTTATTACTGTTATATCTTGAATGTGGCCTTGAACAGGGCAGTGCGTCCGCAGAGGCCGTAGTCATAGCTGTAGGTGTTCACGCCATCGAACACGGTATAGGCATAGCTGCGCTGGTTCAGCAGGTTGGTGAGCTCCAGACGGAGGACGGCCTTCTTCAGCTTATACTGCGCTGAGGCATTGAAGAGCGACATAATTTTGTATTGGTTGGTGGTGATCTGACGACGCACATGATCATAGTCGAGCGAGATGTCGAGGACGGCAATGGGGAACACGTGGATGGCACCACTGTGGGTGAGCGAGGTGACGTCGTTCTTGTTGTCGGCATAGCACGACTGCGACCAGCCATAGCTGATGTCGTACTTCAGTTCCAGCCACGAGAGGGGCGTCAGGGCCACGTTGCTATGGATGCTGTAGTTACTATTCTTCGTCTTGATAACCTCGCCGTTGACGGCCTGCTCACCACTTCCGAAGCCATAACTGCCGTCCAGACTGAACTTGGCAAAGAGCGTTGGGATGTTCTTGGTGGTGGCGAAGTTGAAACTCGTGGAGCGCGAACGCGTGTCGCGCTGCAGGGCCGAGCTGCTGATGTCGATGCCGCTGACGCTCTGCGAATAGAGCGTGTTGTTCTTTGTCTCTGAGTGGCCTGCACCAAGATTCAGCGTAAAATATTGCATGGGCAACTGCCACTTCCAACTGCCTGAAGTGCTCCAGCTGTTGCTCTCGCCAATGATGCCAGACGAAGTGCGCTCCGTGCGATAGCCCACCTGCATGGGGTTAGTGAGCAGCGTCATCATGTCGCCAATAGAGGTGCTGTAGTTCGATGAGAACGACAGCTTACTGTTGGCAGAGAAGGTATAGCTCATGCTAAGCGAGGGATTGAGCACAGGCTTGGTGTAGTGGAGCTTGTTATAGTAGAGTCCCTTGAGCGAAGCACCCAAGCCTGTACTCAGATAGAAGCGGCGATTGCGCGAATGAATCTCGAAGCCAGGATTCAGGCTGGGGTTCACGGACCAGCCACGAATATCATTGACCGCAGCCTTGGTATCCCCCGTTGCCGTGCGATTGGTCTCGAGGTCGTCGTAGGCAGCATTTACATTGACGGGCAGGTTGATCCTGAAGGACTTGCCGATGGGAATATCGAACGACGAGCCGACGTTCATCGAGAATGTGGATGACTGAGCCGTCTGGCCATAGGCCTTCCCATTGTCATAGAAAGACAGGCGCAGCGTGGGCGTCCGCTTAAACGACACGCCGCCGTTCAGATAGCGATAGGCGTTCTTGGCTGTCCTGCCCGACCAGTAGATATTGTTCACCACCTCAAACGACGAGGCCTTTCTTCTCTGCTCTATCTGCTGCTGGTTGGCCAGCACGTCGCCCTCGTTCTGCTCGAACTTTCCCTTCACCACAAAGGTCTCGTCGAGATAGGAGCGATCAGCATTCTTCCGATAGTTCATCGACAGCTTGGGCAGGTGTATCTTCGTCAGCGGCGAGGTCTGCTCAGATACCGTCACATAACTGCCGTCGCCCGTCAGGTAGGTGCTGCTCTGACTGATGTCGTGTGTGGTCTGGTTGTAGCTGTAGTCTGCATTCACCTTGAAGGTGGTGACGGAGTCAATCTTGTTGATGGTGTTGATGGTGCCCATCGCATTGCGCTGATAGAGGTATTCACCCTGTGGGGGACGCCCGCCGTCGAAGCCGCCGAAGAGGCTGGTGGCACGCGTGCTCACCTCCGAACTGCCGTAGTGGTCGTACAGGTCGGCTTTGGCATAGTCTTTATAGTTGCCGGCCTTCAGCGAGCTGATGGTCTGGAAATTGTCCGTGAACATCATGCCGGTGACACCTAGTAAGGCTTGCAGGCGATCTTTTGATGTTCATCGACACCTCGTCGCTGGGCTTGTCCTTGTCCATCTTACGGCCGTGGTGGTTGCGCACAATCTCCACCTGCGTCACATAGTCGGCAGGGAGGTTCCTCGTGGCCAAATTGTATTTGCCGCCCAGCAGGTCCAGTCCCTCGATGTTAAACTCGGAGATGGGCTTGCCCATATAGCTGATGGCACCGCTCGTTGCCACATCGACGCCTGGCAGGCGCTTCAGACCGTCCTCCAGCGTCACATCGCCCTTGCCGAGAAACGACGCCAGGTTATGAACCAGCGTGTCGCCGCGCTGACGCAGAGGGTTGCCCTTGATCTTCACCTCTTTCAGCGAGATGGTCTTGGGTGTCAGCACCATGTCCACCGTCTTCACCTTACTGTCCAACTCCAACTTCTCCGTTTCCTTTTCGTAACTGACGTGAGAGAACTGCAGGGTGGTCTCGCCAGCGGGTGTCTCCTTCAGGCTCATGGTGTATTCACCACGCACGTTGGTGGTGGTGAAGGCCAACGTCTTCGTGCCCCTCGTCAATTTCACGATGACGTCGCTCACAGGCTTGTTCTGCAGGTTGATGACACGGCCTTTTATTTGCACTTGGGCTAAGGCAGCAACTGTCAGCGACAGTAATATAATAAGGTTTACTAGTCTCTTCATTCTAATTCCAATGGCTGATAGACATGCGCGGTATTACTCACGAAAACACCATTCTCAATCTTGCCTTTATCACAATAGACACCGTCCATACTTTGTAAGTCGGTGATGTGATATAATGGATTCTTTGGATAGAGCTTGTTTCCAAATATCTTGATGCGCTTCTTGATGAGTTTCGCCTCTGACGTCTTTGAGGTGATGGCATTGTGCTCCATAAAGATGGGGGAGACGATGTGCTGAACGTTGGAGAGTATAAAGCGATGAATGCCGCTATGGTCTGAAGCCTCGAGAATCAGGCCAGGCAGTCCGCAGAGCTTCCAAGGCCCGGCTGACGTGGGAATATCCTCACAATAGTGAACTGTCCATTGGCGTCCGTGCAGTTCACAGGAGGCTGTTTTGCAAAGATAGCCGCCAATCGTCATAGTATCTTCGCTAAGTGTCCAATTAATGGGTTTTCGCTCTTCCTGTGTCTCGAAAATTGATGGCAAGACGGCATCGCGAACCGTTGTTTGCCCATCAGGATAGTTCGTCCATACCTCTGGCATAAAACAATAGGATTCCATTTTTAGCAAGACTTGATCTTCGTCGCTCGCGAATTCGTAGCCACCCATGTAGTCTCTGCTGTCTCTTTCCTGGTCTTTACGGAACTTACGATAAGGGAAGCTGCGTGTGCAGTGCTGACCAATTTGAAGACATAACTTCATTCTATCTGTCACTGACTGATTGTCAGCATCCTGCGTCCGACATTCGTAGTCATATTCCACTACAAGGCTCGATACGTCGATGCTGTCCTGATGGATTTTGGCGGCATGCATCGCTGCGATGGCATCATCTGACAATCCCACTGTGACATTTTGTGCCTGTGCTACTATCGTCAGCACCAAGCCTGTCATTGTTATCCATAAACTTTTCATTTTACCTTTAGAAGTGTTTGATTATTAATACTTTAGTTCTAATGGCTGATAGACGTGGCCCTTCGTCAACATGGGGCGCCAGTCGAGGAAGACGGCATCATACTGTTTCAATACCGTTAATTGTGCATTGGGGAAACTCTTTATCAGCTCGTTGAACTCGGGCAGATAATAGTTGGGGTTCTTGGCATACTGCTTATTGCAATAGGTATCAAGGCGATACTTCAGCAACTTCTTATAACTGAGTTGACGAGCCTCAGGGTTGGGCTTGTAGGTGATTGGCTCTAACTGCTGAAGCACCTGTGTCAGGACGAAGGTGTGTGCACCGCTCTCTGCCCTGACAATCAGGCCAGGCAGTCCACGCAGGCGCCAAGGTCCTGCCGACGAGGGAATCTCTTCGGTATAATACACCTGCCAAGTGAGTCCGCGGAAGGTGGTCGTAGCCTTCTGACACAGATAATCACCCACGCGAAGGGTGTCATCACTCAGCGTCCATTGTATCTCTGGCGTTGTCTCTTTGCCCTCGAAATCATAAGGAAAGATCATTTCGCGCGAGGTTGTCTGTCCTTCTGGCCATCCCGTCCATACCGTTGGCATGTGCAGATAAGTCTCCTGATAGAATTTTCCATCGGCTTCTAATGACGGCTCCTTCAACGACGATTGCGACCAAGGCATGGACTTCGTCATCGTTCGTCCCACCTGCACCACGACTTCCATCGCATCCACGATAGGCTCTCCCGCGTCGTTCTGCGTGGTGCATTGATAGTCGTAAACGACCACGAACTGTGTTGTGTCTATCACTTCTTCTTGTGCATGAGTCTGCACGCCAGCTAAAAGAGCGATGGCCACAAAAAGCAACTTAATGGTTAGGAACTTTTTCATCGGTTTTTGTCATTGATTCCGACTGCAAAGAAAAAGAAAAAAACTGACTCTCACAATTTTTCGGAAGACAAAATCACGCCCCTATCCACATTTTAACTATTAATTTTAGAAATGAAACAATAATTTACATTACATGGCAGACGTGATGCCAATATAAATGCCATAGAATATGACACCAGCGATGGCTATGATAATCGGACAAGCAAACGAGACAACGATGCAGAAAAAGGTACGGGTGTAGGAATATGCTGAGAGCTGTTTCAAAGCAATGATAGAGAAGACAAAAGAGGCAAAGATCTCAACCATCTGGTCGATACAGAAAAAATCCAGTACCATGGAAACAAAGACGGTCAGATTATTGACATAAACCGTCGCCACAAAGAATTCTGGATATCTGAAATCTGGCACAGCAGGACAATGTCTAAAGAATAAATAAAGAGGTAAAGAAATCACCAACAGCCATATTAACATTAAGATTGTTTGATGATCATTCATAAAGATGACAGCAGAGGTAAAACCTTTAACAAACGCCTCTTGCATCTCCTTTTCCTTTTTCTGCTTTTCAGCAGTCATATTTGCAGCATCTTCTTGAGACGCCTGGAGGTCATCTTCTTGAGACGCCTGGAGACCATCTTCTTGAGACGCTTGGAGGTCATCTTCTTCTGTGTCCGTGCCAAAAGTTTCTGTCACCTGAGCAAGGCGATTCTCACCTTTTATATTTAAGCCACTTTCCACCAGAATAGAAAAGGTAATCAGAAGGAAGAACATCTTAAACGGTGGGAAGTAGGCCATCTGCATGCCACTCAGATAGTCGCGAATCATATAGCCAGGACGCAACAACAGGTCGCGAATGGTGCGGAACATGCTACGATTACCCAAGCCCCACACATCAAGAAACAGCAACAAGGCGGTCTTCAGCGAATAGCGTCCTACGACGGCCGACTGTCCACAACGGGGGCAATAGTTGCCCTGATACTTCGTGCCACATGTGGCGCAGGTATGTTCCTCCACCGAGAGAGGTTTCACCTGGTAGGATTTCTTCTGCCAAGTCTTAAACTGACTATATTTCTCCTTCAGATTCATTGATTGATAGGTTAGTAAAAACAAAAACAGGCATCTGCACAACTGGGTGTAGATGCCTGTTTACTTTTTATATCGGGACCTAAAGCTTAGAGCTTAGGACCTGCAAAATCCCCCGAAGGGGAAGTTGCTTCCGGCACCAATTACAATTTGGGGCCTGCAGCTACGAGTGCCTTACCGGCCTCGTTGCCCTCGTACTTCTTGAAGTTCTTGATGAAGCGAGCAGCCAGATCCTTGGCCTTCTCCTCCCACTCAGCAGCATTTGCATAAGTGTCGCGGGGATCCAGGATGTTGGTGTCAACGCCCTCAAGCTGTGTGGGAACCTCGAAATCGAAGAAAGGAATCTTCTTGGTAGGAGCGTTCAGGATGGCGCCGCCCAGGATGGCATCAATGATACCACGGGTGTCGCGGATCGAGATACGCTTGCCAGTACCGTTCCAACCAGTGTTTACGAGGTATGCCTTAGCACCGCTCTTCTCCATCTTCTTAACGAGCTCCTCAGCATACTTAGTGGGGTGCAGCTCGAGGAAGGCCTGACCGAAGCAAGCAGAGAAGGTGGGAGTGGGCTCAGTGATGCCGCGCTCTGTACCAGCCAACTTAGCTGTGAAACCAGACAGGAAGTAGTACTTGGTCTGCTCAGGAGTCAGGATAGATACGGGAGGCAGTACGCCGAATGCGTCAGCAGAAAGGAAGATAACGTTCTTAGCGTCAGGACCAGCGCTCTTGCCGTTAACCTTCTGAGCAATCTTCTCGATGTGATCGATAGGATATGATACGCGGGTGTTCTCGGTTACGCTCTTGTCAGCGAAGTCGATCTTACCATCCTCAGCTACAGTCACGTTCTCGAGCAGAGCATTGCGACGGATAGCGTTGTAGATATCGGGCTCGCTCTCCTTGTCGAGGTTGATAACCTTAGCGTAGCAGCCACCCTCGAGGTTGAACACACCCTCGTCGTCCCATCCGTGCTCGTCATCACCGATGAGGAGACGCTTAGGATCGGTTGACAGAGTGGTCTTACCTGTACCAGACAGACCGAAGAAGATAGCGGTGTTCTTACCCTCCATGTCGGTGTTAGCAGAGCAGTGCATAGAAGCGATACCCTGCAGGGGGAGGTAGTAGTTCTGCATTGAGAACATACCCTTCTTCATCTCACCACCGTACCAAGTGTTGATGATGCACTGCTCGCGGCTGGTAGTGTTGAAGGCTACGCAAGTCTCTGAGTTCAGACCCAGCTCCTTGTAGTTCTCAACCTTTGCCTTAGAGGCGTTATAGATAACGAAGTTAGGCTCGAAGGTCTCCAGTTCCTCAGCGGTGGGCTGGATGAACATGTTCTTAACGAAGTGTGCCTGCCATGCTACCTCAACGATGAAACGAACGCGCAGACGTGTAGCAGCGTTAGCACCACAGAAAGCGTCAACAACATACAGGTCCTTGTTGCAGAGCTCCTTGATAGCGATTTCCTTTACCTTAGCCCAAACATCCTCAGACATGGGGTGGTTATCGTTCTTGTACTCCTCAGAAGTCCACCACACCTTATCCTCGCTCTGTGCATCCTTCACGATGTACTTATCCTTAGGAGAGCGGCCGGTATAGATACCAGTCATCACGTTTACAGCGTTCAGCTCGGTGTTCTGACCCTTGTCAAAACCAGTAGCCTTGGTTTCTTCCTCAAAGAGGAACTCATACGACGGATTGTGAGCAATCACGGTAGAACCGGTGATGCCATACTGTGTCAAATCTAACTTTGCCATTGTACTTTATTGTTTATTTAAAAATTGATACTTTCGTCTATTTTAACGGGTGCAAAGGTACGAAGAATTTAAGAAATAAGGCTTAAGAATAAGAATTATTTGTGCGCGCACAAACCTTTTTTATGTTAAAGTATCTCAAAACACGCTCTGCTTAGATTGATTTGCAACCCGCAGTTTACAATTATCTCAAAATAATTCTTACCTTTGCAAGCAAAAATCTATTATTTATGAAAGTCATTAATTTCTCAGAACAGAACTCGGTCATCAATCATTTCATGGCTGAGATTCGCGACAAGAGTTATCAGAAAAACCGTTTGTTGTTCCGTAACAACATTGAGCGTATCGGCGAGATGATGGCCTACGAGATTTCGAAGACCCTGACCTATAAGCCGAAGACTGTGACCACCCCACTGGGCACTATCGACATCCCCATGATGAAGGACGAGATACTACTGGCCACCGTGCTGCGTGCCGGCCTGCCTTTCCACGAGGGCTTTTTGCGCGTGTTCGACCACGCTGAGAACGGCTTCGTATCGGCCTTCCGCATGTACACCAACCGCGAGCATACAGAGGTGGGCATCCACACTGAATATATGGCTTCTCCCAGCGTTAAGGGCAAGACCGTCATCATTGTTGACCCCATGCTGGCTACAGGCGGCTCGATGGCAGCAGCCTACGAGGCTCTGATGAAGACAGGCAAGCCTCATCAGGTACATATCGCCAGCGTGATTGGTACCCCCGAGGGTGTTGAGATGCTGAAAAACAGCGTAGCAGAGGACACCACTCTTTGGTGCGCCGCCATCGACCCTGGCATGAACGAGCATAAGTACATCGTGCCTGGCTTTGGCGACTGTGGCGATCTCTGCTACGGCGAGAAGCTATAAGTCCTATAGGACCTATAAGACCCATAAGACTTATAGGACCTATATAACAGGAATGACAACCTTCTTGGTCAGCTTGCGCTGCTGGTCTTTGACCACAAGCGTTAGCTGGCCTTTTTCTTTGCCTGCCTGCACCAACACAACCAGTTGACCAGCAAAGAGTTTCATGGTGGGCTGGGTGAACACTTCCAACGAGGTGGCATCACCATTGCACACGCCGCGGAACGTGCCGGCACCGCTTACCTCGAACGTAAGCTGGTCGGTGGCATCGGGAATCAAGGTGCCATTCTTATCCACCAGACTCACGGTGACATAAGCCAAGTCGTTGCCGTCGGATTTGAGGTTGGAGGTCTGTTGGGTCCATACCTCCGCTTTCAGAGCTGCAGGCTTACCAGCCGTCTTCATCACCTGCTGACCAGCAGCCTTGCCTTCGGTATCATAAACCACAACCTTCACCTCGCCTGGCTCATACTTCACCTCGTTCCATCGCAGGCGATAGCGGTCGAGACGCTCCTTGGGATTCTTCTTGATACGGCCCTGACTCTTGCCATTGACAAAGAGTTCAGCCTCATCATAATCAGTATAGCAATAGACGGGCGTCACCTCTCCTACCCTTTCCTTGCCCCATGACCAATGCGGCAGCAGGTGGATGGTGTGCTCGTCCTTGTTCCAGTGCGAGCGATAGAGATAATAGCGGTCTTTGGGCAGACCTGCCAAGTCGCAGATGCCAAAGTAACTGCTGCGCGAAGGCCAATACTCATCATAAGGTGTGGGCTCGCCCAGATAGTCAAAGCCCGTCCACACAAACTCGCCAATGACCCAGTCCTTGTCATCCTGCCAAGCCCAGTCATCATCGGGCAGGTTGCTCCATGAGCACCATTCCACATCATAGCCAGAGCACTGACCATCAGGATGAACACCATGGTCGGTAGGTGTCACAGGGAAATAATAGACACCACGCGACGATACCGTAGAAGCCGTTTCAGAGCCCAACAGGAAGCCATGCTGCAAACGGTCGTAAGCAGCCTGATAGCGGTGCAGGCGATAGTTCATGCCTGGCACTTCCATAGCCTGTGCAAATCCACTGGCCATCGCATTGTCGATGCGGTCCATACCCTGTGTCACAGGACGTGTGGGGTCAAGACTATGACAGAGTCCCTGTAGGCGGATGGCTATCTGTCGGCCCTCCTCACTACCCTGCTCAGGAATCTCGTTGCCGATGCTCCACATCACGATAGACGGGTGGTTGCGGTTCGCCTTTACGAGATTGGTGATATCCTTATCAGCCCACTCCTTAAAGAATTGGGCATAGCCGTTCTTGCACTTAGGATAATTCCACATATCGAAACTCTCTGCCATCACCATCATACCCAGTGAGTCGCACACATCCATCTGCCATTGACTTGGCATGTTGTGCGCCGTACGGATGGCATCGCAACCCATGTCCTTCAGAATCTTGATCTGGCGGATGAGGGCGGCCTTGTTTACAGCAGCACCCAAGGGTCCGAGGTCATGATGCAGGCAGACGCCCTTCAGTTTGCGTGTCACACCATTGAGTTGGAAACCCTTTTCCTTCGACACGCGCACAGTGCGGATACCAGTCTTTATCGACTTCACGTCAACATCCTTGCCGTCTTTTCTCAGGCTGACCGTAAGTGTATATAAATAAGGTGATTCTGGAGACCACAACTGAGGACTTGGCACAGAAAGCGTTCTACTGACAAAGCCTTCGCCAAACGAGACTACCGACCTTGCTGCTACAACCTGTCCCCCTGCATCGACTAAAGAAATAATCATCCGCATGCTGGGGTCGGCCTCCTTAACATTATCCACGTTGACATCCACTTCCACATTGGCCACACCCTTCCGTAAGTTCACATCAAGAGTTCGAGCACAGATGCTCCATTCATCGAAATGAATCTTTGGCATGAGCACCAGTTTTACGGGGCGATAGATGCCTGCACCAGGATACCAGCGCGAACTCTCCTCCTGGTTTTTCAGGTCAACCTCCAACAGATTTTCGCCTTGCTTCACAAACTTGGTGATATCTATGCGGAAAGTATTATAGCCATAGGCCCAGAAGCCAGCCTTCTGACCATTCACAAAGACCGTTGGTTGACTCATCGCCCCATCGAACACCAGTTCGGCAGCACCCTTAAAGTTCGATGGAATCGTGAATTTTCGCTGATAGTGACCCTCGCCAATCCAAGGCAGCGAACCACTACGTCCACTCTTCTCAGAGGCTTGCGTCTCACCATTCTGAACAATAGCCACCGTCTGGAGGTCCCACTTTTTGTCGAAAGGACCGCTGATAGCCCAGTCGTGCGGCACGCTGACCTTCTCCCACGACTGCTTGTCGCGCGAGAACTGCCAATCGTCCTGCAATAATACTTCTTGTCTGTTTTGTGCTGACGCCAAGGCACTGCCCAAGCATAACACCGTTGTTAGCAGATAATTTTTCACTTCGTTTTAATGAGTTAGTTAGTCACTGCCTGCAAAGGTACTACTTTTTTGTGAAAACCAACCAAAATGTGTTGATTATTTTATCAAGCTAAAGGCAACTCAAAGATGAAGCGGCAGCCATCGTGATAGTCTGGGTCGAGCGTGAAGCTACCACCCAGGTTGCGAGCATGGCGCATGGTCAGGGGCAGTCCCAATCCCAATCCTTCGCTGAAGTCATCGACCTTGGTAAAGAACCTGAAGATCTTTTCGCGGTCGGTCTCGACAATGCCCTTTCCTGTATCCTCAATGATGAAGCGAATCGTGGTGTCTGTACGATTGACACGAGCCACGATATGCTGACGGTCGGAATATTTCACGGCATTTAGCAGCACCTCAGCCATACTGTATTGCAAGTACTTCTTGTTGGTTCTGATGACAAAATCGTCAGGCACATCGGTCTCGAAGGCGATATGAATGCTAGGACTGAGCCCCATGACATAATCCACCATCTCCTTCATCGCCTCATTAGCCGGCACAGACTCATGCTTCTGACACTGGGCCGTCTCCGACACGCCAGAGTCAGAGCTGTCGAAGAGCATCAACACCAGGCGGTTAAGCAGTTTCGAGTTATAATCCATCGCACCCGCCAGACTTTTAATCTCCTCATCAGAGACGGCATCTGATTTCGGCATGTTGAGAATCTGCGCATAACCCATGATAATATTAAGAGGTGTGCGCACCTGATGCGTCATGTTCTGCATAAAGGCCGTCTTCTGCTTGTCAGCCTCAACCACCAGTTTCGTGGCCTCTTCCAGTTCCACGTTATAGTTCTGCGCTTTTTCGCTGGCAGCACGCACGCTGTCCATATAGTGCTTGAGCGATTCCAGCATGGTGACATAGCTGTTTTGCAGATGTCCTATATCGTCGATACGCTGGCTGCGCTCAATGCCCACCTCCAGATCGCCCTTGGCAATCTGCTGCGTCTTGCCCAACAGTTCGCGAAGCGGACGTAGAGAGCGCGACACCATCTGATGACAGTAGAGGACGATGAGGAGCAGACCGATGGTCAAGAGCGTGATGACCATATAGGTAAACTTGTTATAGCCCGCCATGATGTCTTCGTCAGGACAGACGATGGCCAAGCTCCACGAGGTGCCAGGCACAGGGCAGAAGCACACCAGCGAAGGCTTATCGTAGAGGGTCACCGACATGGCACCCTGATAGCCCCTACTCATCTCATAGCCCATCGCAATGAGGTCGGCCTGATCCTGCGGATCACTAGCCACGCTGAAGATGGTCTTATTGAAGAGTCGTGTGGAGTCAGGATGACCCAGATAGCGTCCCTTCTCATCAACCATGATGAAATAGGAATTCGGGTAAGGTTTCTCTTCTGCCAGTATCTTTGAGAGGTGCAGCAACGACAACTCGGTAGAGATGACGCCCACCATCGTGCTGTCAGGCCCATAGAGTGGTTTGCTATAGGTGGCTATCATGCCGTTCATGTCCAGATTCAACTGATCGGTCTCGTCATAATAGACCACCCATCCCGACTTTTGCTGGTCGTGGGGCATTATATACCATTGCTTGCGGAAATAGTTATAGTCTTTCTCGACAGTAGTCGTGATGGAGTCACCCTCCCCACGGATAGAATAGACCATGAAGCGCTTAGGATACTGAGGCATGAGCCCAGGCTCGGTACTGATGGCACAACCATCCGTATAGGGATTGAAGCGCACCAAACGCTCGGCAAGAACAGGCAAAGAGTCGGGATGCATTGATTTCTCGACAATCCAGCCATAGGCATTGGTAGCCGTCTCAGTTGTGACAAGATAGCGGGAGATGTGCTGCAACGAGGCATAGAGCACACCATTGGCACGACTTACGGCTTCCTCGCGCAACATCTGATGTGAACGACGGAAGAACATGCCCACCGAGAAGAAAAACACTGGCACGGTGAGGAGCAGGATCCAGATACTGAGCTTGGCCGAGAACGACCTGCGGATATTCATGCTATTCATGCTCCACCTCCTTTCTCATATCTTCCTCCGACTGATTCAGTAGCTGGTTCAGCACCAAGGTGATGTTATTACCATTCTGCTGGATATGATCCACCAGTTGCACGGTGTCCGACTTTTCGGCCTTGTCGCCGATGGTACACAGAGCCGTCACATCCGCATCAATAGCCTGGGCAGGCGCCACCATCTGGTTAGTCATGTGATGCAGGAAGGCCGTCTTCATCTTGTCAGCCTTCTTGGCCTGGCGATAGGCCTTTTGCAATTCCTTGTTGTGTTCCTGAATGGTATCCGTCAGTTGTTCCAGTTCACCGATCTTCGACGCCACCGCCCTGCGCATCCTGATAAAGTTGCGCTGCAGACTACCTATCTCGTCTCTGTTCCACGTCTTAGGAATAGGCTCATCATAATGTCCATCGGCAATGTGCATAGCCTTTTCCGTCAACATCTTCAGGGGGCGCAGACGCAGATAGAGAATGATCCAGCACGACAGCAACAGTATCAGCATGCCGGCAAGGCCTATGATGACCACATCGTTGAACAACATATAAAACTCGCCAAAGATGTCATCCTTCGACATCGCCACCGCAATGCTCCACCCTAATTTCTCCATGGAGCGATTGGGCACGTTGGCACGCTCGAAGGGCTTGTAGAAGACATAGAAGTCCATGCCGGCAATGTTGAGCGGCATATAATCCGCCCTACCAGACAGAATTGACTCCACCGCCTGGTGAATCGACTCTCCAGGCAAGCTGAAGGCACTCGGTGCCATCAGTTGCTCACCCGTGGGATGAACGATAAACGTGCCCTCGTTATCCAACAGGGCACAATAGGCATTGGGGGTAGGCTTCGTCATGGCAATGGCACCCGACAGCAGACTGATTGACACATCCATACGAAGAACGCCCACAGGCTGTCGGTCGCTCCCTTGTATGGGCAGACAGAAAGCAATGACAGGCTCTGTGGCTGTGGTATCCTGCGGATTCATCCACATGGGTACGCAGTCTGTCATAGTGCGGGTGTACCACACTTGATTCGCTGAGTCGGCCGTCAGCTCCTCCTGATTGGCATAGAAGCCGGGCTTAAAGGCAATCTTACAATCTGTGATATATTGATTGGTTTCCACAATCCGACGGCAATAGTCTTTCATCGCATCGGGGTCGTGAAGTTGGGGAAGCATGTGAAAATACATATTGCCTGCCGTCTCTTCCACGCTCAGCAGGATATTATCGACTTTCACCATGGCACCCTCCAGAGTCTGCGATGCTCTGGTCAAAGCATCGTATTTCATCGTCCGGCGCGACACGAGGAACATCACGAGTAGTGTTGCCATGAGAAGCAGATTCATGGCAGCGACGACTCTTATGCTCAATCGCAAGGACAAGTTCCGTCTGTAAAACTTGAATGAGAACAATGTGTTGGTCCTGGTACTCATATCAGGTCTGTTAGCAGTTTATCTGTGGGCAAAGATAAATAAATTTTCTAAAACGTCCAAATATTTTTATCACTTTTTTCATAACGGCAACTCGAAGACAAAGCGGCAACCCTTGTCATAGTCGGTATCGAGCCAAAAATCACCATCCAATGTGATAGCATGACTCTTAGACAAGGGGATGCCCAAACCGAGTCCTTCGCTGAAGTCATCCATCTTAGTGAAGAACTTGAAGATGCGCTCACGGTCAGCCTCAGCGATGCCCTTGCCGGTGTCCTCAACGATAAACTGGATGGTGCTGCCTGTACGCGTAACGCGCACCTTGATATGCTCGCGGTCGGAATACTTCACCGCATTGAAAATAATCTCACTGATGCTATAGGCCAACAGCTTCTCATTGGTTCTGATGGTAAACGCTTCTGGCACATCCGTCTCGATGGCAATATGAAGGTCTGGTGTGATGTCGGTGATATAGTTCACCACGATACGCACCAGTTCGTTGGGATAAACCAGCTCATCCTTATTACTCTCTTCGGCCTCTTGCTGTCCCTTGTCAGAGCAGTCGTAAAGCATCAGCACCATACGGTTGAGCTGCTTTGAACTCTGATCCATCGATTCTGCAATACTCTTGATCTCCTCATTGGGCAGACTCTCTGGCGAGTCGCCTACCTGCTTAGCCAATATCTGGGCAAAGCCCACGAGAATGTTAAGTGGCGTGCGCAGCTGGTGACTCATATTCTTCATGAAGGATGTCTTCTGCATGTCGGCCTTCACCACCAGTTGTGTGGCGTGCTCCAGTTCGAGGTTGTATTCCTGCGCCTCGCGACTGGCAGCATGGACGTCGTCCAGATTCTTTTTGATAGACTCAAGCATCTTGGCAAAGCTGTTATGCAGGCGTCCCACCACATCCTCACGCGAGCTCTGGGTGATGTCCACCTCAAGATCGCCCTCGGCAATAGCCTGACTCTTCTCCTTCAACTGACGAAGCGGACGAAGCGTATAGTTGATAGCCTTTGAACCATTCAGGATGATGAAGAACAGTCCTGTGAAAAGAAGCAACACAAGGACATAGGACAGCATATTATACCCCTTCAGGATGTCGCTGTAGGGACAAACGATAGCCAGACTCCACGTGGTATTGGGTACAGGCATATAGCAAACCAGCAACGACTCACCATAAGCCTCGACAGTCATCTGTCCTTCTCGGCCCTGTGTCATCTCATAGCCCAAGGCAATAATGTCTGGATGCTCCTGCGGATCGGCCAGACTGAAAATCGTCTTGTTGAAGAGTCGCGAGGTGTCAGGATGACCCACATAGCGTCCCTCTTCGTCAACCATAAAGAAATAGGAATTAGGATAGGGCTTGTCTGTCGATACGATTCTAGAGATATGAATCAGCGAGATAGCTGTTGACATGACGCCCACAAAGGTGCTGTCGGCACCGAAAAGTGGTTTGCTGTAGGCAGCAATCATGCCGTCCCTGTCCAGCTTCATCGTGTTAGTATCATCATAATACACCACCCAGCCTGACGTAAGCTTATTACGAGGCTCCTGATACCAACACTTGTTCAAGTAGTAGAATTTCTTCGCGTAAGAGGTTTGGATGGTGTCACGCCTACGCAGAGAATAAGCCATGAAGTGGTTAGGATGATCTGGCAACACACCTGGCTCCATACTGATAGCGCATCCGTCCACATAGGGATTAAATTCCACTATATGATGAGTGAGTTCCTGCAAGGTGTCGGCCTGTAAGGACTGTTCCACCTTCCAGCCATAGGTATTGGCTGTAGTCTCTGTCGAGATGAGATAGCGACACAGGCGCTGCATAGAGGCATTGAGCACACCATGGGCGCGAGCCACGGCCTCATCACGAATTATCTGGCGCGACTGACGATAAAGCATGCCCAGCGACAGGAAGAAGATGGGCACAGACATACCCACTACCCAAAGGGTAATCTTGGCAGAGAATGATTTACGGAAATTAATGCTCATCTTGCTCCACCTCCTTTCTGATCTCTTCCTCCGATTGGTTCAGCAGGTTGTTCAGCAGACGGGTGATAGCCTCACCTTTCTGCTGGATGCTCTCTGACAGTTCAACGACGTCGTGTCTATCCACATCATCGCCCACCCTGCTCAGCTTGGCCACATCTTTATCAATAGCCTCAGCGGGCTCCACCATCTGATTGGTCATATTGTGCATAAACAGCGTTCGCATATTGTCGGCATTCTTGGCCTCCTTATAGGCTTGGCGCAAGTCGTTGCTATGTTTTTTGATGGTGCTGGTCAGCTGTTTCAGCTCGTTGGCATTGACAGCCAGTGACCACTGCATCCTCTGGAAGTTGCGCTGCAAGCTGCCAATCTCGTCCTTACCCTTCGCATCGGGAATAGCCTCGAAATAATGTCCCTCGGCAATACGTTCCACCTTGTCTGTCAGCATCTTCAGGGGTTTCAGTCGCACATAGATGACCAGCCAGCTGATGAAGAACAGCAGCAGCAGACCTTCTATGGCAATGGTTAAGACATAATAGAACAGATGATCGAAGTCGCCGAAGATATCCTCTTTCGAGATAATCACGCCCACGCTCCAACCCAGTTTCTCCATCGAGCGGTTGGGTACAAAGGCGCGCTCAAAAGGCTTGTAAAAGATGTAAACGTCCTCGTTGTCAACCGTCATGGCACGATAGCCTGATTCTCCTGATGTCATCGCAAGAGCTGCTTCGTACACGGATTCACCCTCCACATCGAAAGCATTCACGTTCATCAGCTGTTCACCAAAGGGATGGACGATGAACGATCCGTCGCGGTCCAGCATGATACAATAGGAATTGGGCGATGGCTTAGCGGCGGCAATGATGCCAGAAAGCAGGCTCATTGACACATCGATACACATCACACCCAAGGGCTGGTTGTCATAGCTGGCTACAGGCAGGCAGAACGAGATGATAGGCTCGATGTCGGCATGCACATCCGTCAGCGGGTTCAGCCACTGGGGCGAAAACGAGCTCATCGGCCTGATGAACCAGGTTTGCTCCGTATAGGATCTGTCACCGAAGGTATCTGACTGCACAATCTGCCACTTTCCATCCACATTCTCACGGTGGAAATAGGCCATATATTTCTCTTGATCGGCATAAAAGCCGGGCTTCATGGCGATGGCGCATCCTGTGACGTAGGGGTTCTTCTCCACAATTCGGCGACTATAGGCTGCCACAGAATCACGGTTGTTCAGATAAGGCAGCATCATGTAATACATATTGCCAGCCGTCTCCTCTACGCTCAGCAGGATATTGTCTATCTTGCCGTTCGCTCCGTCAAGGGTGTGTGAAGCCCTGCTCAATGCGTCTTCCTTCATTGTCTCTCGCGAATACGAGAACATGATGAGCAGAGCGGCAAAGAGCAGAACAGCCATTGACAGGAAAGCCAGCAAGCTGATTCGCAATGACAAATTCTTTGATATTACTGCAAAATGTTTCCACATAATTTAGACACAAAAGTAATAAAAGAAACTTAGACGTCCAAAAAATATTTGGTTAATTTTATATAACACCACCCCACAGATTCATCAATCTTTCTTTTTGGGCGGCTTATTATACAGACAGGAAAAGCAGAAAAAACAATATAAAGAATGGCAAACATTTCTGTTTGCCATTCCATATTTATAAAAGAGTTATATTATTTGACCACAACCTTGTGACCATTTACGATGTACAGACCCTTCTTGACAGTCTCCACATGCTGACCATTCAAGTTGTAGATGACAGCCTTGCCATTCTTATCTGCGTTGACGGTCTGGAGTGGGGACTTGGTGATATAGTTCTCAAGCCCTGCTCAGGTCACTTGCTGGGAGTTGTGAAACTCTTAATGTCGGATTCGAACCAATCGGCACTACCAATTCCTAAATGAATAAGTACATGAGCACTATAGTAATAGGTTGTGCCAGGTCTCAAGTCATGAAGGGTTGCTGTTCCCGACGTACCACTAAGTTGGGAACTAGCAACATTGCTGAGATTATCTCTTGTCAGACCATAATAGAAGTATCCCGATGTATAATCATCACAGTATCTGGGATCTACAGAAAACTTCAGCACTGCAGAGTTAGCCGTAACATTGGTGGCATCGTAAATGGTGATAAAGTCCCTGGGGTTTAACGTCTCAAAGGTCTTGACGTTTGTATTCATGCTCATATTATCCGCCTGAACGTTAATCCAGTATTCGTATTTCTTGGAATTATAAACTGACAGTGTTGCCGAAATACTGTCGCCCTTTTCCGTCATTTCTACGGTCCTGTCCCAGCCATTTTCACCAGCCAGTTGGTAGTGCAACGTGTACTTTACGTTTGAATAGAGTCCATTCAGCAGCGACTTTCCAGCGATTCTGGCAGAATTGATACCAATTTCTTTTACCTCTGTTGAGACGAAATTATTGAGGTCTTTTGTCGTAAAGCGCTTTACCTTGCCCGTCAGTACATCCGTTATTCCAATGCGGATATATGCCTGATAGAGATAGGTTGTATTGGGTTGCAGATGCTCCAATTTAGAGGTGAACGTCTTTCCCTCAAGAGTAGCCACTGAACTCACTGAACTGTAAGAACTAATAAGGGTGTGCTCTTCGAAATCATCCTCTGACCAATTCGGGAAATCACTCTCAGGGGCATAACTGATGCCATAAGTGATTGACATACCAGCAGGGTAAAGCGATGCCAGAGCACTGGCTAAAGTAGTGGTACCAGAGACTTTCGCTGTAGTCAGTGAAACGTCAGTAACATCGTTTGTCATCAGCTGCTGCGACTGGAATTGCAAAGTGGAGAAGTTCCTAATCTCGCTCGACACCACCTTTTTGCCTGCAATCAGATAGGCGCAATAATAATAGGTGTGACCTGGCTTCAGTTCGTTGAGACTTATTGCCAAGGTATTATCCTTAAGACTCGAACAAGGAATGTCTATTGAGTATGCAAAATGAACCCCTTGGATGTTATCAGCAGCAAACAGACTGTCAAGTTTCAGGAGTTGTTTGTCTTCTGAATAGGCTAATCCTACATAAACCGACTCAGCTGCAGGCAAGGAAGCATTGTTGACACCAAGTGTGATGGCGGCCGATGTAAACGTGACTTCTCTTGCAGAGCTGGCAGTGATTTGGGCCGTCAACTCCTTCGTCACAAGGGATTGTGTCTTACCATAGAAGTATAGGTTACCACATTTGACGTATGTCTTATAGTAATAGGTAGTGCCGAAATCCAGCTTCTGAAGGTTGACCGTAAACTTATTACCTTCTATCCCACGTACGCTTATATTGAGCGTTTCTTCACTTGGGAACTTCTCATTTGTTGACACCACAATGCCAATATCATTTAACGTAGAGCCGTATGGTATGCGGTCAATGTTAACATATCCGCTAACTGTGGCATAGGTCATACCAATTTCTGTAGCAGTTCCTGTCACAGCAATATCGTTTTGACTAAACTGCTGTGTTTCCTCCGTTTCATCGTCGTCGTCACCACATGATGCCAACGTGAAAACCATCAAAATGGATAAGAATACTATCCCCGCTCTTTCCAAAAACTCTTTCATTTTTCTGAAGATTAATTATAATTTTATGCAAAGATAAAAAGAAACCATGAAAAACCCAAACATTTTATGTAAAAAATTACTTTAAAGATTCCTGCGCTGACAGAATCTCATCTAATTTTCTGATGATAAAGAAAGGATCCTCCTCAACATCTTCTTTCTTGAGTTGTTTGATATAGTCCTCCAGCTTTGGATACATATAGAAGGTGTCGAGCAGGGTCTTTCTTCTTCGCTCATTGAACTTATGCTCTTCGCTCAAAAACACTTTGGCATAAGGCATGTCGTCAATCTTGAACAGATACCTGAAGCCATAAAGAATATGATGTGACAGATAGCCTTTCACATGTTTGCCTTCAAAAAGAACTAGAAGCATCGAAGGATGATTCTCTACATCAGGGTTCTTTCCGCCATAGGCAAAATCGGCAGTCTGCGGCTCCCATTTCTGTTTGTCCTCTGGCGTCTTATCAAGCCAGGTCATCATGCTATCAATCTCGCAGTTCCTGACCTTTATACTCCGTTCAAATGGCTTGTTTTGGGGTTTGACAATCATCACAGTATCCATTGCAGAAGGAATAAAATAACTACGAGAGAATCCGTAGCCAGGCAATGAAAAACTGTTTTGCAGATAGCCCTCAACCTTTGTTCCACCAGTCTTATATATTATGGTGTGCATTCTTCCCTCCACCACTTTCTCGTCCGACTCCTGCGCCATCACGTGACTGGCGCTAATCAAACCTGCAACAGACAGGAGCATGCAAAACAATTTTTGTTTCATTTGATTTTGCTTGTTTATAGTTATTTCCGCAGCAAAGGTACATACTTTTGTTCAAACACAAAAATGTTTTTCCATTTATCTGCGAGCAAAACAGCATTATTATGTAATTTTGTAGCGCAAAAAAAAACGGGATTGATGTCACCTTTTGTCTTTCTAACTTGTTGAATGATCACTAGAACCGCATTCTATGGTAAATTCCAAACATATTATGCGATTTAACTATATATTTAACATTTGAGTATCTATGCCGCCGATTTATTTGT
>CACYNE010000042.1 GCA_902775605.1 uncultured Prevotellaceae bacterium | reverse complement strand
CCGGGGAGGGCCATGTTGCCGTTGAGATCGGTGGTCGTGGGGCCTGGGTGAACAGAGAAGATCTCTACAGGCGTGCTGGCCTGCTGGAATTCGATGGCCATCACACCCATCATCGCATTCTGTGCGGCCTTGCTGGCAACGTAGGCCAGCGGATGCCAGTAGGGACTGATCTCTGAGGGGACGGTGACGTTGGCGATACGGCCATTGTTCTTGGCAATTAGGGGAATCAGCGCCTTGGTGAGCGCGAAGGTGCCCACGAAGTTGACGTCGAGCGTTTCGCGGATGACCTCGATGTCTGTATGCTCGCTATCAACGCTCATGTCGCCAGGGATACCGGCATTGTTGACGAGTAGCGTCAGTTCAGGATATTTCTCGTTAATCTCGTTGGCAGCCTGCTCGATGTTGGCGAGGTCTTTCAGTTCGATATTCACCCAACCAAGTACCTCAATGCCAGCAGCCTTCAGTTCGCCGATGGCTTTCGAGGCACGCTGTTCGTCGCGAGCGCCGAGGACCACCTTCCAGCCACTGAGACCCAGATGTTTTGCAATTCCAAATCCGATGCCCTTGTTGGCACCAGTTACTAAGACAATCTTATTATCCATGATGATGTGTTTTATAATATTTATGATTTAACAATTTGATAATTGATTAAGAGCCTGACGCAGAACAGAGCGAGGTGCACCAACATTGAGGCGCATGAAGCCAGAGCCACCAATGCCAAACACCGCCCCATCGTTCAGGGCCAGATGGGCACGATTGACAAAGAGGTCCACGAGTGCATCGTGACTGAGTCCCAAGTCGCGACAGTCGAGCCACACCAGGAAGGAGGCTTGAGGTCTCCAGGGTTTGATTTTGGGCAGATACTCGCGACAGTAGTTCTCTACGAAGCGGATATTGTCTTCGATATAGCGCAGCATCTGCTGACGATAGTCCTCTCCCTGTGTGTAGGCTGCAATGGTGGCGATAGGCGAGAAGAGGGGAGGGTCATTGAGTTCGTTGGCCTCGAGCCAGGTATAGAAGCGACGACGTAGCGAGTCGTTGGGCACCGTTGGATTCTCCACGCGGGCGTAGTCGGGTGCCTTGATGCGGTTACAAAAGGCATCGGCCATCTCGGCCGCATCCTCAAACTCAAACGCCACGTTATTATAAACAGGTACGGCCAGCGCTCCGTAGACATCTGGCCGTACATATGGGTTGTTAATTGAAATTGTTTGTTTGTTCATCCTTACCAATTTTTCTACCTCTTAGTTTTTGTATTCTGATTCTTTTTACCTTTTTAGATATAGAACTCCGACGAGTCTACCAAGCCCGCTCGCAGGGCATATTTCACCACCTCGTGGGCTGTGTTGATGCCCAACTTTCGGAAGATGTTCTTGCGGTGGGTGGTGATGGTGTGGACACTCGAGAAGCGCTCGTTGGCAATCTCCTTGGTGGTCTTGCCCTGGGCGATGGCCTTTACGATTTCCGTCTCGGTGGCTGTCAGTACGCTGGGCTGTTCCTCTTCCTCTTGCTGCTGACTGATAATCACCTCCAGGGCGCGCTGACTGATATAGCGCTGGTGGCGACTAACGGCATCCAAGGCCTCGCGCACCTCTTGCAGGGGACCGTCCTTGAAGACGATGCTGAACTGATGGGAGGCATAGACCACGCGGCGAAGGAAGCGCGATGTGAGTTCCTCGCTGATGAGTATCCATTCTGACAACGAGAAACGCTCAGCAACAATCAGGAGCTGGTCCTCATCGGCAAAGTCAAACATGGTGTAGTCGAGAATCACCACGGCACTCTCGTGCTCCTTGAGTAATTCCACAAGGCCGGCCTTGTCCGAAGCCTTATACACCACGTTCTCCTCATCCCTCTTGAGAAGGCTCTCCAACGCAAAGCGCGTCAGTTCCTGATTGTCTGCTAAGATATAGTTCATCGTCATCAAGTTTTTTATCAAGAATTAGAGAATTAGAGAATTTTCGGTTGCAAAGTTACAAACAATTCTTGAATACTCTAATTCCTAAAAGATAATTTTTTCTTAGATCTTGTCCAGCGCCTGCGACAAATCCTCGATAATGTCATCGATATGCTCTGTGCCGATGCTCAGGCGCACGGTGGCAGGCGTGATGTGCTGCTCGGCCAGTTCCTCGGGCGAAAGCTGTGAGTGGGTGGTGGTGTAGGGGTGGATCACCAGACTCTTCACATCGGCCACGTTGGCCAGCAGCGAGAAGATCTGCAGGGCGTCGATAAACTTCCAGGCCTCTTCCTGACCACCCTTTACCTCGAAGGTGAAGATGCTGCCACCGCCCTGGGGGAAGTACTTCTTATAGAGGGCGTGGTCACGGTGATTCTCGAGGGCGGGGTGATGCACGGCTGCCACCTTGGGATGGTTGGCCAGGAAATCGACCACCTTCAGGGCATTCTCCACATGGCGCTCCACACGCAGACTCAGGGTCTCGACACCCTGCAAGAGGATGAAGGCGTTGAAGGGCGAGATGGCTGCACCGGTATCGCGCAGAAGCACGGCGCGGATGCGGGTGACATAGGCGGCAGCGCCTACTGCGTCGGCAAAGACGATGCCGTGGTACGAGGGATCGGGCTTAGCCAGTGTGGGGAACTTGTCGTTCTGCTTCCAGTCAAACTTGCCACCATCCACGATGACACCACCGAGAGAGGTACCGTGACCGCCCAGGAACTTTGTGGCAGAGTGTACCACGATGTCGGCACCATGCTCCAAGGGGCGGATGAGGTAGGGTGTGCCAAAGGTGTTGTCAACGATGAAGGGGATGCCGTGCTTGTGGGCTACGGCAGCCACACCTTCAAGGTCAAGCACATCAGAATTCGGATTACCGAATGTCTCAGCATAAACAACTTTTGTGTTGGGTTTGATGGCGGCTTCCAGAGCGTCGAGGTCGTTTACATTGATAATGGTGTTCGAGATGCCCTGGGTGGCTAAGGTGTGAGTGATCAGGTTGTATGAACCACCATAGAGGTTGTCGGCTGCCACGATGTGGTCACCAGCCTGAACGATATTTTGAAGTGCGTATGTGATGGCGGCAGCACCCGAGGCCACGGCCAGACCAGCCACACCACCCTCGAGGGCAGCGACGCGATCCTCGAACACGCCCTGGGTAGAGTTGGTCAGGCGACCATAGATATTACCTGCATCGCGCAAACCGAAACGGTCGGCTGCATGCTGTGAGTTACGGAACACGTATGAGGTGGTCTGATAGATGGGCACGGCACGCGCGTCGGTAGCGGGGTCGGCCTGTTCCTGTCCTACATGGAGTTGCAAAGTCTCAAATCTGTAATTCTTCTGTGCCATAATCTTTTTCCTTTCTTTATTTGTTTGTTATTAATTTATTTCCTTTTGACGGTGCAAAGTTACGAAGTTTGGAATTATCTACCAAATTTCTTGCAAAATCCAGAAAATATACCTAATTTTGCAAATTGAACAGAAGAATATTCTAAAAACGACAAATACAGGAACGTCTAACAGAAAATCATTCTAAAAAATGGCAGAAATCTTAGATGAAACCGACCTGCAGATACTGAAAACGCTGCAAAAAAACGCCAAATTGACCACAAAAGAGTTGGCCGATGCCGTTCATTTGACCCCTACACCCGTTTTTGAACGCCAGAAACGGTTGGAGAAGAAGGGCTATATTAAGAAATATGTGGCTATCCTCGACCCCGAGAAGCTGGACCAAGGCCTGCTGGTGTTCTGCAAGGTGAAGCTTACGCAGATCAACCACGAGATTGCTGACGCCTTTGTGCGTCGCATCCGGCGCATTCCCGAGGTGACCGAGTGTTATAACACCTCGGGCTCGTATGACTATTTATTAAAAGTACGCGCACGCGATATGAAGCAATATCAGGAGTTCGTGCTCACCAAGTTGGGCGATATCGATCATGTGGGAGCCATCGAGAGCACCTTCGTGATGAGTGAGGTTAAGCAGAACTACGGCATTAATATCTAAAAAGAAAGAAGCTTGTTTGCATCGTGCAAACAAGCTTCTTTCTTTTATTGTCTCATCTTACTCGTAATCGTCGATGACCGAGTTCATGAAGTCCATCATGGGTTTGGCAGCACGGAAGATGCGCTCCATTTCATCGAGCCAGTCGTTTCCTTCGAAGAAGATGTTCGAGACAGCGTGCCAAGCGCAATAGTCCTTCAGGCGCAAGTACTTCACGTGTGGCCAGTCTTTTGGGAAAGCAGAGGGACATGTCTTCAACTTTGCCAAGCCAAAGCCTTGTGGCTGATCCCAACTGCAAATTTATCTTCTTCTTTCTTTCAGGTTGCTACGATTAAACACAATTGTATCAGTATGAGAAACAGCACATGCGGCGAAATATCCCAAACACCCACCCGTGATGTTGCTATGAGGATTGGCACCGTTGTGTTGACCGGCTCCCAGCTCTAAAAGGTAGTTATACACCTGTGGGTCAACACTCATCAGTCGTAGGGAGACGCTGTCGCCATCGTAGAGGAGTCGTTTCCAGTTCTCCTCTTTGTCTTCATCCATACTTTGTTCACTTGCTATCATCCAGTCGATGAAGAGGGTGCCTGGTGGGCAACCACGGTCGTCGAACAGATCCCAGGCGAAGGGCGCTGTTTGCGACTTGCCTTCAAAATGTGGGTGATGCGAGATACGAAGCATCTGAACCCAGTAGTAATTACGTACGTCTGGTTCTGGATCAACGGCCCACATCTCGTAACACAACATGCGACTATCCATCATGGGAAGCCACATAAAAACGGACGAGATGATGGGGGCTGCTGCTGGCATCGTCGAGGAAGCTTCATAGTGTGTTCCTTCAAAGTCCACAGAGAGGTGGTAGGTCTGATTGGCAGTACCGGGAATGGGCGAGTAGTAACTGTCGGTAGCGGCATCGTAAGTCAGGCTAGTAGCGGTTATACCATCGCTAATCACCACATTGGCACCTTGCAGACAACGTGCATGAACAGAGTCTGTCACAGAACGGCTGCGTGTGATAATCACCGACCTTCCTTCGTTGGTCACCTTTCCTTCAATTACTACTAAGGGGTCTATTTCGTTGAAATCGAAGTCAATCTCCTTGGTGCACGCCGTGAGGAGTGCCACAGGAATCATGAAATATAGTATCTTTCTCATTGACATTTCAATATTTTATGGTGAATGAAACAGAGGGTACAATGCCAAACAATGAGGTTTGCTGAACCTTGGTGCCCGATGGCTTGTTGTCATCGTTGATGAAACGGATGACATACGGGTTGTAATGACAATAGGCATTGTAGACGCCAAACGACCAGTAATGTGTGGCTCGACCGTGCTTCTTTGAATAGGTGGCACTCATGTCCAAACGATGACAGGCCGGAGCACGGTAGCCATTGCGTTCATTGTAGTAATACACGGTAGAACCATCCATCTCGTATTTTGCCGAAGGGGCTGTCAAAGCCTGCCCTGTGTTGTAGTGCCAGGTGGCTGCCAATTCCCAGTGGGACGACAACTGATACAAGCCCACAATGGATAGGTCGTGACGACGGTCGTTGGAGGCTGTGTACCATTTCCCACCATTGATGCCGTCAATCTTGTTGTCCGACCATGACAGTGTATAGGACAGCCAACCTGTCAGCGGACCTTTGTTCTTGTGTGCGCAGAGTTCTAAGCCATAGGCCCGCCCCTTTCCGCCTAGTATCAAGCGTTCAATCTCTATCTCAGAGTGAAACATCTTACCATCGCGATAGTCATAGACATTACGAATGGTCTTATAGTAGCTCTCTGCCGAGAAGTCATAAGCTCCGTCGTTCGTGATGCCCGTCCATCCTATCGACACCTGATCGGCTTGCTCTGGTCGCACAATATTGCTGGTCATTGTATAGCGATCGAAAGGCATCGACATCGAGCTGTTGCTGATGGCGTGTATGTCCTGTGAGGTGCGGCTATAGCCTAACTTCAGACTATGCTGTGGTGTGAGATTCAGTTTGGCGCTGATGCGCGGCTCCAGATTGGCATAGGTCTTCACAATATGCCCACTCTTACTGTCTATCGTCCTGGCAATGCTGCCGTCGTTGTTGAGCTCATAGTAGGGTGCACCGCCTAATACCGAAAAGAGGTGGAGTCGGGCACCAATCGACAACTCCAAGGTCTGGTTGATGCGCCAGTCGTCACCTAGCCATAAGGCACCTGTCAGGGCGTTGCGGCGCTCGCGTTCGTTCAGCATGATGATGGTCCATTCGGCCGATTGCAACTGGAGAAAGGTACCCTCCAAACCATAGTTCACGTTGTGCCGTGCATGGGGTGTCCACACCTGTTGATGGCGCAGCGTGGCATGGCGGACGAAGCCCTTCATGGTGTAGTAGGTGCTCAGCATGTCGAGGCCGATGTCGCTCGAATAGTTGCTGTATGCAAACTTCGTGTTGGCATAGTGTTGGTCGTTGAAGGTGTGAAGCCAGTTGGCTGTGACTGCGGTGTTGCCCCATTCCATCGTCATCATGTCTTCTATGGCCATGTTGTCGCGACCATGAAAGAACGATAGTGCCAGTACATCCTTGTCCGACAGACGGAAATTCAGACGGAGGTTGGTATCATAGAAGTGTAATGTGTTGTTCTTGTATTCGTCGGTGGCCTTGAGGAAGACATCCAGATACGATCGGCGACCAGCAAAGAGAAACGACGACTTGTTCTGTTGTATAGGGCCTTCCGCCATTACTTTGGCCGACAATAAGCCGATGGATGCACCCAAGTGATAGTCGTTTGTATTGCCCGAGCGTGTACTGATGTCGAATACCGACGAAGAGCCCCCGCCCAGTTGGGCGGGCACCAAACCCTTATAAAGCGAGCCACTCATCAGGGCATCGTCGTTGAAAGTAGAGAAGAAACCCATCAAGTGTCCGGCATTATAAACCGTGGCACCATCAAGCAGTATCAGGTTCTGGGCAGCCGTACCGCCACGCACCTGATAGCCTCCTGAGCCTTCGCTCTCGCTCTTGACACCCGGCAGCAGTTGGATGCTTTTGATGATGTCTTTCTCGCCAAACAGAGAGGGCACCTTGACCAGTGTGGTAATATCTACTTTCTCCACGCCAATCTGTATTTCGTCCACTCGTTTCTGTGCTGACCGCGAGGTGATGTTCACCTCCTGTAGCGTTTCTTCTCGTGCGATGTCATCCTCTGTCTGTGCCACACATATCTGTGGCGGTGTCGATAATCCAGCCATCACGGCTGTTATCCTGAAAACAGTCTTAATATCTTTTCTCATCAAGTATTTTCAAATCCAATTCTTACCAGATGTGTGCACGTTTCTCTTTTTCAACGTACATCTTGGCATCTTTCTTAATGCCGAAGGCGTCGTACCAGCTATTGATCATGGGCAGAGCAGCAATCACGCGAATGCGGTTAGGTGAGTGAACATCGCTGTTGACGAGATCGGCCGTATATTCGGGTGTTGAGTTGCTGGCCCACACACGGGCATAAGCCAAAAAGAAACGCTGGGCAGGCGTAAAGCCGTCGATCTTCTGCAGGGGCTCGTTCTTCATGCGGTTCTCATAGGCACGGTAGGCAATGTTCAGACCGCCGTTGTCGCTCACGTTCTCGCCGAGGGTCTTCTGACCGTTCACTTTCAGACCGGGCACAGCCTCCTGAGCGCTGAACCAGTCGGCCACCACCTTTGTGCGCTCGTCATACTTCGCCTTGTCGTCGGCCGTCCACCAATTAGCCAGGTTACCCTCCTTGTCGAACTGACAACCCTGGTCGTCGAAGCCGTGTGTCATCTCGTGACCCATAACCACGCCGATGGCGCCATAGTTGGATGCGTAGTCGGCCTCGGGATCGAAGAACGGGGGCTGCAGGATGGCTGCGGGGAAGTTAATGCTGTTGAACAGCGGGTGATAGAAGGCGTTCACCGTCTGTGGTGTGCAGGCCATCATCGTCTTGTCCACCGGCTGGTGCCAGTATTTGCGCAGCGAAGCCTGAGTCAGCTCCTGGGCAATGCGGATAGAGTTCTCCACAAGGTTCTGGTCTTCGCGGATATCGATATATTTCTCCATGTCCTGCCACTTGTCGGGATAACCCACATTGATATAGATGGCGTGCAACTTCTCCAGCGCCTTCGCCTTGGTCTCGTCGCTCATCCAGGTGTTCTCCTTCAGACGGTCCTCGAAGGCCTGCTGCAGATCCTTCACCAGGCGATACACACGCTGCTTGCTGCTCTCGGGGAAGTACTCCTTTACATACAGTTTGCCGATGGTCTCACCCAGGCTGCCGCTGATCTCTTCCACGGCACGCTTCCAGCGAGGCTTCTGTTCCTGCACACCGCTGATGGTCTTGGTGCACTCGAACTGACGGTCAGAGAAAGCGTCAGACAGATAGCCAGAGTAAGCCTTGACCACATGCACCTCCATGTAGGCCTTCAAATCCTCAATGCTGGCATGGGCCAGAATATCCTCCACGATATGCAGGGGCTCCAACTCAGCCACATTGACCGTATCGATGTCCTTCGGATAGTTGATGGCATCGCGATAGGCCACCCAGTCGATGCCCTTAAACTCGTTCAGCAACTCGCTCCACGACATGAAGTGGATGCTTGCCATTGGGTCGCGACGAGCCACCTGGTCGAGGGTCTTCACACCAATCTTGTGCTCGATGGCCCATTCGGCCTGCATCATGCGCTCGGCATCGGCATCACTGTTGCCCACCATCTTCAGCAGGTCCTTGTTCAGGCTCTTGATGGCCTCTACCACAATCTTCTGCGTCTCGTTCGGGTTGGCATAGTACTCCTGAGGCAATGAGGCACCGCCGTGGCCCACAGCCATCAAATACTCTGATGACTTAAACGGGTTGAGGCTCAGGTTCAGACCGAAGGGTGCTGTGTTAAAGCCCTTGGCGTCGAATGCAAACATCACCTTCAGCGCCTCTTCGCGGGTGGTGATGGCACGCACCTGTTTCAGATAGGGCAGGATAGGCTCGATGCCCATCTTGTTGCGGCTGACGCTGTCCATGTAAAGGCGATAGAGTGAGCCAATCTTCTGGCCGTCGCTGCCCTGAGGCAGGTTCTTTTCGGCGGCATACTTCATGATGAGTGCATTGATGCGCTCGTTGTTCAGCTCGCTCAGGTCGGTGAAGGCACCATTCTCCACATGTTCCTTGTCCAATGGGTTTGCCTTCAGCCAGCCGCCTACGGCATACTGCCAGAAGTCATCACCGGGTTTCACACTCAGGTCCATGTCGGCCTTGTTTACATGCTGTTTCTTTTCTTGTGCCGTGCTGGTCAGGCATACCAAAGCCAGAGCAACGGCGAAGATCATCTTTTTCATTGTTTTATAATTATCTTTTTACCTTTTTTACTTTTCCTCTATCTCGTCGATGATGTCCTGAGCGGCATTCACGGCCTTGAAGTGATAGTAGAGGCCGATAGCACCACCGACAACAGCACCTACGATGAGGGGGATGCACATCCAGATGGGGTTGACACCCTCTGGTGCATGCTTCCATGCAAAGTCGTAGCAAGCCCAGGTTATCCAGGGAACCAGGATGGCTGGCGAAACATAGTACAGCCACTGATTGTATTGCTTCTTAAACTTAGCCATCACACGAGCCACCGTAGCAAAGTCGTCCGTCAGGAAGTTCAATTTGTCCACGGGCTTGTGAATGTAATAGGTGGCTACTGCGCAGAAAATCAACATCAGACAGGTGGCGATGCTGAATGCCAAGCCCCATGCATGGGTGTAGAAATTCAGAGGCGTCAGAATCAATGCTATCGCCACGGCAATATAGCATGAGCGCTTTGTGCTGTTGATACTGCTCTTCTTCGACTTCATCGTTGCACGCAACAGATGGTCACTCACGATTTCCTGCTTCTTCAACTGATCCTTGAGGATGGCAAACTGATTGCGCATTTCCTCGAAATTCATTTCTTCCATATTCCTCTAATTTTTACGTTTTTACTCTTTTACTTTTTTCAGGCTTTCCTTGATGCGGAAGAGTTTCACACCGACGTTTTGAGCCGAGATACCCATCACAGAACCGATTTCGTCATAGCTCATGCCTTCGAGCCACATCATGACGATGGCTCTGTCCACCAGTCCGAGTTTGCCGATACGCTGGTGCAGCATTCTGACTTGAGCAGCGTTGGCGTCGTCATCTTCAAAGAAATTCACATCCATTGTCAGGGGTACCTTAGCCACCTGGCGCTTCTTCTTGCGCTCTTGCAGGAGACAAGTGTTCAGTGCCACACGATAGATCCACGTGCTGATTTTGCTGTCGTCACGAAATCCGTCGATGCCTTTCCACAGGTTGATCAGTGTCTCCTGAAAAAGGTCGTTCACCTCATCCTCGTCCTGTGAGAACATATAGCACACGGTGTAGATGGTGCTCTTGTGCTCTCGAACCAATTGGGTAAAATACTCTTCTTGTTTCATCTTCTGTTTTGATGTTTTTATCCTTTAGATGCTCGACGCTATTGAAAAATTACAGGAAAATGAATTTTTTTTCTGGATTGCTAAAATTTTCTTCTTAACTATCTGATAAATGCTTAGTTTTTGATATCCACGCCGCCGAGGAAATTGTCGGCCACGATGTGCAGACAGGGTGCGTCCGAACCCACCACATGCATGGCGTGATTGCCCACGGCACCCATAAAGCTGCGACTCTTTACCACCACGTTCACCGTTGAGGGCACAAACAATTCAATGCCGCCGCAGAAGGTGTGGATGTCAATCTCCTCGTCTTCGGTAATCGTGGCCTCGCGCAGGTCCATGCGGATGCCACCGCAGAAGGCATCAAGACGTGCACCATGGAAAGGTTCACCGCGAAAGATGTACTCATCGCCGCCATAGCGCACGCTGCACACGATGCGCTTGCCATCCTCGTTGATGGGCACGGGGCGCTGCAGCCATTGGTCGGGGTCCTTGCGATAGCTGTTGACAATCGTATCTCCACCCACATAGATCAGCAGGATGGGCGTAACATACATGGTCCATGGCTGACTCCACAGCCAGCCGTTATCCACGATACCCCACATGTTGGCCAACTTCCACAGGCCGGCCACAATCAATAGAAGTCCAATAATCGTTCTTGGTTTCATAACTTGATGTTTTTTTTGAGTTTTTATTTTCCGACTGCAAAATTATAATATAAATATAAACCCTCCAAATTTCTGGGATATTCTGCATGTTAATGTGACGAGTGGAAAAGGATTTTATAAAAATGTGATGAGTGACATACATTTTTTTGCACTTCATCCATTGCTTTTCATGAATATTTATTACCTTTGTCGGCTGTTATGAACAACAACGGAAGAAACCAAACCATATCAATCCGCCTCATCAGTGCTACGTTTGTCGTTGTAGCGCTTGGAGTGTTTAAACCCTTCGGACTCGACACCTGGCAGTGGCAGGCCTACATTCACCTGTTCTTCTTCTGGGTGATTGGCGTTGGTGTGTGCCTGCTCACCGATCTCATCCTGAAATATCTCGTACGCATGCCACGATCATACGACAATGGCGTCAGCTATATCATTCGTCGCAACCTCTGGTTCCAGTGCATCAACACCCCGCTGGTGGCAACCTTTGTCTGCCTCTATCGTCATTTCGTGCTGAACAATCGTGTGGAGGGCAACCAGCTCTCGCTCGTCAACTTCATCGAGACGCTGCTCATCATCACTTTCTGTTCCTTCACCATCGGCCTCTACTGGCGCTTCAAGTTCCGCAGCAAGTTCCTGGCGGTTGAGCTGGAGGAGACGCGCCAGATGAACGTCCAACTGAAGAAACTGCAGGAAGCCCAGCCCGCTCCCATGGCAGCCGACGCTGCTCCCTCTGCGGCCGCTGCCCCCGAGCCATCGTCATCTGCCTCATCGTCTGCGGTGCCCCCATCCCCCTCTCGTCAGAGTGCGGCCGTCCGTGTCTTAACCCTCACGGGCACCACCAACGATACCGTCACCCTCCATCTCTCCGACCTGCTTTATATCGAGGCCGTGGGCAACTATGTCAAGGTGTGCCACTTGCGCGATGGTGAGGTGCGCACCGACATGCTGCGTACCACCTCCAAGCAGATGGAGGACAACCTGCAGGATGTGCCAATGATTGTGCGCAGCCATCGTGCCTTCCTGGTCAATCTGGCGCAGGTAGAACAGGTGGTATCGCATTCCGGTTCCATGCAGCTCATCATGAAACACAGTCACGATTCTATTCCCGTTTCGCGAAGTAATATGTCACAAGTAAAAGAAGCTATCAAGGAAATTTGATGGCTTCTTTTATTATTCGTCAGGTTGTTCCAGTGGAATGTCCACAATGAATCGACAACCGTCGTGATAATTCTCGTCGAGTTTTAGGTCGCCACCCAGGTTGACGACGTGGCGCTTGGCCAGTGCTAATCCCAGTCCCAGTCCTTCCGACAGATCGTCCACCTTGGTGAAGAACTTGAACATCAGCTCGCGGTCGGCCTCGGAGATTCCCTTTCCCGTGTCCTGAATCACAAAGCGAATCTTATCGCCGTTCAGCGAGACGCTCAGCGACACGTTCTTGCCGTCGGAGTATTTCGCCGCGTTATAGAGAATCTCGCGCAGACAGCGCATCACATACAGGTAGTTGCTCTGGAAACAGAAGTCATCGTCCACCTCCGAATGCACGGCGATGGGCACGTTGGGATAGTGCTCCTTGAGATAGCCAATCACCTTGCGCACCACATCGTTGCAGTGCACTATATCCATCTGCGGACTGTTCAGTTCTTCGGTGAATCCCGTATCCGAACTGTCGAACAGCATCGTCACCAGGCGGAAGAGCAGTTTGGCGTTGTGGTCCATCGTCTCGATGATGATCTTTGCTTCCTCTTCCGATGCGCCGTTGAGCGCTGTCTGTCCACTGTTCTGGTCGCTGTTCATCACCTGTGCAAAGCCCATGATGATGTTCAGTGGCGTGCGAATCTGGTGACTCACGTTCTGGATGAAGGTGGTCTTCTGATGGTCACTCTCCTCAGCCAGTCGGGTGGCCTCCACCAGTTCCTCGTTGCGCTGCTGCATTTGTTCCGTGGCATAGCGCACGCTGCCCATGTGGAAGTTTAGGGCCTGCAGCATGCTGGCAAAGCTGTTTTGCAGACAACCCACGGCATCGATGCGACTGCTGCGTGGGATGTGTACCTCCATGTTGCCCTTGGCAATGCTGTGCGTCTTGCGAAGCAACTGATGAAGCGGACGGATGGCTTGTGCCACGGTCCTTTTACACAGCATCAGGATGATGGACAGTCCGATGGCCAGCAACAGCAGCACGATATAGGTCTGCTCGTGATAGCCCGCCAGCACGTCGCTTTCAGGACAGACAATGGCCAGGCTCCATTTGGTGCCGGGCACTGGCTGATAGCACACCAGACACGAGTTGCCGTCAATGTTGACGGCCATGTTACCCTCCTTGCTGGCAGTCATCTCATGGCCCAGGGCAATGAGGTCAGCCTGCTTCTTGGGGTCGGTATTGTCGAAGATGGTGTGTGTGAACAGTCGGGACGAGTCGGGATGAACGTAGTAGCGTCCATCCTCGTCAATCATCATGAAGTATGAGTTGGGGTAGGGCCTTTCCTCATTGATAACCTTCGACAGGCGCAGCAGCGACAGGTCGGTTGAGATGATGCCCACAAAGCGTTCGTCATCATCAAAGATGGGGCGGCCATACGATGCCAACATGCCGTCGAGGGTCACCTCCAGCGAGTCCTCCTCGTCGAAATACACTGCCCAGCATGGGCCGTTAAGATTTCTGGGCATCTTATACCATATCTTATTAAAGTAGTCGTATGGCTCCTCGATGACTGTCGATATGCTGTCCTCCTCCTGGTTTCCAACGTTTCGTATGCTCATGTTCTCCCTGATGGAGTAGGCCGAGAAGTATTTGCCATATTCCGGGAACAGGCCAGGCTCGGTACTGATAGAGCAGCCGTCCATGTGGGGGTTGAGTTTCACGATGCGGCGCGTCAGTGACAGCAGCGAGTCGGGCTGCAGGTTGTGTGCTACCTGCCAGTAGTTGGCATCGGTGGCCGTCTTGATGGCCTGCATGTTGCGGTTGACGCGTTGCAGCGTGGTGCTCAGTACACTGTTGGCACGACCCACGGCCTCCTTGCGGATGATGTGGCGCGACTGCGTGAACAGGATACCCAGCGAGACGATGAATGCGGGTACGGCCAGCACGATGATGCTCAGACTGAGCTTGGCCGATAGCGACTTGCGGATGCGGTTAAGCATAGTCCACCTCCTTTCCCTTTTCCTCGTTCGACTTCTTGATGAGGTTGTCCAGCAGTTCGGCAATGGTCTTGCCGTTGCTGATAATCTCGTCGGCCAGTTGGCTGCGGTCTCCCGTGCCCTTGCACAGCATGTCCACATCCTTGCGAATGGTCACTGCGGGATTGGTCATCTGGTCGGTCATGTTGTGCAGGAAGGTGGTTTTCATGCGGTCGGCCTTCTGGGCGCGTGCATAGGCTTTGTTCAGATTCTCGCCATGCTCCTTCAGGGTGTTCTGAATCTGCTCCAACTGGCCGATGTTCGTGGCCAGCGACCGCTGCATCTGCTGGAAGTTGTCTTGCAGTCGGCCTATCTCGTCTTCCTGTCGGCTGTCGGGAATCGGGTCGGTAAAGTTGCCCTTGGCAATGCGCTGGGCCGATTCTGTCAGCATGATCAGTGGCTTCAGCTGGCGATGGATGATGGCGTGGCTGAGCAGGTATATGAGCAGCAGACAGATGATTGCAATGAGAAAGACGTAGGACAACAGCGCGTTATAGTCGCCGAAGATGTCATCTTCCGGATACACGATGCCTGCGCTCCAGCAGAGCTTTTCCATCGAGCGGCCCGGCACCACGGTGCGTTCAAAGGGTTTATAGAACACATAGTAATTCGTCTGCCCGATGTTAAACGCCTTGTAGCCTGTCTCTCCCGATACCATGGCCTGAACAGCCTCCCTCACTGAGGGGTCGGCGGCATGGCGTGACATGGTGAAGGCCGTCTGGCGCAACAGCTGGGTACCATCGGGATGTACGATAAACGAGCCGTCGCCATCCAGCAGTGTGCAGTAGGAGTTGGCCGATGGCTTGGCCTCTAATACGATTTTCGATAGTGTGCTCAGCGATACGTCGGCTCCGATGACGCCGATGGGCTTTCCGTCCTCGCCGGGAATGGGCAGACTGAAGGTGATGATAGGCTCTATGTCGCCCTCCATATTATCCAAGGGGTTCATCCATCCCGGTTTGTTTGATTTCATCGGCTCCACATACCATGCCTGCTGCGTGTAGGGCTCATTATTGTACCACTTGGCCTTCCTGATGGGTTGTTCCGTCAGCGACAGCGTGTCGTTCACCATATCGCGGTGGTAATAGGCCATGAATTTCTCGCCCTCCTTGAAGTAGTTGGGCTGATAGGCAATGGCGGCGCCCACCACATAGGGGCTCGACTCCACCAGCTGGCGACAATAGGTATAGATCATGTCGCGCTGGTTCAGATGGGGCTTCAGACAAAAATAGATGTTTCCCGTGGTCTGCTCTATGCTCAGCAGGATGTTGTCGATGCGCTTCACGGTGCTTTCCAGCGTCTGCGTGGCCTTTTGCAGTGCTTCTGCCTTGATGGTTCGCCTTGAAAAATACAGCATTACAGATAATGATGCCATGAGCAGAACGGACATGGCCACCACCACCATCAGACTAAGGCGAACTGACAAGGTTTTGTTGATGATTTTTGTTAAACGCTGCATATCGGCAGCAAATATAAAGAAAAATGTCCAAAAAACCTTGTCAGTTTTATAAAAGATTGTTAAAACAGAGCTAATTGCGTGCTTACATCCACCTAATGATGCTAAGACAGCATAATGGGCACCAGGGTTCTGCACCACATCGAAAAGCAGAATCTGTACGGACCGAAGCTGAGAGAGAGTTCTTTCGTGTCCACTACCCGGCGCCCACTACTGTCGTGTCACAATCCAAAATCAGGGATTGTCATACTCCGGCTTTTGTCGTCGTTGCATGTTTCACGTTGCAAAGATATGGTTTATCCTGCGAAGTGACAAATTTCTGGGATATTCTGCATGGTTTTGTGACGAATGGTTTGTTGAAATGGCGAAAAACACGTATCTTTGCACCATGATGGACGAACAAACAAAGAAATTGAGACGTGATTATCTGCGCTATCTGCGACTGCAGCGCAACATGTCGGCCAACACGTTGGACGCCTATGCTCGCGACCTGGACAAGTTGCTGGTCTTCCTCAGTCATCAGGACAAGCATCCCGAGCAGGTGGTGCTCAGCGACCTACAGACCTTTGCCGCCGGTCTTCATGATATCGGCGTGGGGCCCCGTTCGCAGTGCCGCATCCTGAGTGGTGTGCGTTCGTTCTATCGATTTCTGGTGATGGATGGCTATATGGACGACGACCCCACGGAGCTGCTGGAGTCGCCCGTGCTGGGCGAACACCTGCCTGAGTTCCTTACGGCGCAGGAGGTGGATTTGCTGAAAGACAGCATTGACCTGTCTAAACCCGAGGGTCATCGCAACCGCGCCATCATCGAGGTGTTGTTCTCTTGCGGTCTGCGTGTGTCTGAACTGGTCAACCTGAAGTGGTCGCAGGTCTTTGCCGACGAGCGTTACCTGCGCATCCTGGGCAAAGGCTCCAAGGAACGCCTGGTGCCCATCTCGGCCATTGCCCTGAAGGAAATAGAGAATTACCTGCCGTGGCGGCAGTCGCTGAACATCAAGCCCGGCGAGGAGGATTATGTCTTTTTGAATCGTCGTGGTGGTCATCTCACACGCACCATGATACTCATCATGCTGAAAGAGCAGGCCCAGATGGCTGGCATTCAGAAGACTATATCGCCCCACACCCTGCGTCACTCCTATGCCACGGCCCTATTAGAAGGTGGTGCCGACCTCCGCGTGATTCAGGCTTTACTGGGTCACGAGAGCATCGGCACCACCGAGGTCTATACACACTTGTCCATGCAGACGTTGCGCGAAGAGGTCCTCACTCATCATCCGCGCAACATCATGTCATCCCAATAGCTTTCGGGTGTCTTCCAATATTTGCAGTAGTTCGTCCATTTTCTCGGCGCGCAGCATGGCGATGCGCGTCTGACGGAAGTTGGGAATGGCCTTGAAGATAGGCGTGGCAGCCAGGTGGCGACGGGTGTGCAGGATGCCGCGCTTCTCGTCAATCCTATCGACGTTGATGCGCAACTGCTCTTCCAGCACGTCCAGCTTGCGGTTGAAGTCAAAGCTCTCGTCCACCTTGTTCTCATCGATATAGTCGCGTATCTCCTTGAATATCCATGGACGGCCAAAGGTGGCACGTCCCACCATGATGGCATCCACGCCATAGGTCTCGAAAGCCTGCTTGGCCTCTTCGGGCGAGGTGATGTCACCATTGCCGATGATGGGGATGTGGATGCGCGGGTTGCGCTTCACCTCGCCAATCAGTGTCCAGTCGGCCTCGCCGGTGTACATCTGGGCACGGGTGCGGCCGTGGATGGTCAGCGCCTGAATGCCGCAGTCCTGCAACTGCTCAGCCAGTTCGGTGATAATCAGTTGGTCCTGGTTCCATCCCAGGCGGGTTTTTACTGTTACGGGCAGCTTCACGGCATCCACCACCTTGCGCGTAATCTCCAGCAATTTGGGGATGTTTTGCAGCATGCCGGCACCGGCGCCCTTGCCGGCCACCTTCTTCACTGGGCAGCCGAAGTTCAGGTCGATGAGGTCGGGACCTGCCTGCTCCACGATCTTTGCTGCCTCGACCATGGCATCCACGTCGCGGCCGTAGATCTGAATACCCACGGGACGCTCCTCGTTGCTGATGGTCAGTTTTTGCTGGGTGGACTTCACGTCGCGTATCAGGGCCTCGGCACTCACAAACTCCGTATAGACCATTGAGGCGCCAAAGCGTTTGCACAGCAGGCGGAAGCCAATGTCGGTGACGTCCTCCATCGGTGCCAGGAACACTGGGTGCGGACCAAATTCAATGTTTCCTATCTTCATGGGTGCAAAGGTATATAATTTTTTTGAGATATCTGCCATAATAACATAAAAAAGGCCATCCTCGCTGGGGTGGCCTTTTTTCCTTTCGAAGTTTTCACAACTTCCAGAAAGGTGTTGTTTTAATTTACAATAAATGATTCATTTAATATAGAGAAAGCATAGAAATGTATCACTCCAGATAGCCGGTGGGCTTAAAGAGCGAGTCGCTCTTCAGTGAGTCGCTGACCTGGTCATAGGCCATGGCTGGCTCGTCGCCCGTGGGCTCATATCTCAGGGCATAGTCCGACTGGTCGGCCCATACCTTTTCTTCCTTGAACGACTGGTTCAGGGCGGTGCTCAGGGTGAGCAGGATGGCCACCACGGCGGCAGCGCGCATCAACGGGCGCATGCGGTCGCTCAGGCTGATGATGCGGGCCTTCACCTGCACCTTCTCTTCCGTCATCTCCAGTAGGCGTGCATCGAAGTCATCGCCCAGTGTCTCGTCTTGCTCCATGGCAGCGAACAAGGGTCTGTACTGGCGCAGGCTCTCAGGCAACTCTTCCTCGCTTTGCTCGAAGAAGGCCTTCAGAATCTGCTCCTCCTTCAAGGTCGTTTCGGCCTCGAAGTAGCGGTCCAGCAGTTGTTCGATGTACTTATAATCCATATTGTTCTTGTTTCAAATATTCTTGTTTAATACTTTGTCGGGCTCGGAATATGTTTATTTTCACCTGCTGTTCGGTGATGTCCATCACAGCGGCTATCTCCTTATACGACTTCCCTTCCACGTCGCGCAGCTGCATGCACGTGCGCTGTTTCTCAGGCAGCTGATCCATCAGCCTTCTCACGCGTTCCACCTTGTCGCGCTGCATGGCCTGTTCCTCAGGATTCGCGCTGTATGAGTGGTCGGGTGCGTCGTGCCCTTCGTCGTCGAGCGATGCGTCTTGGTTGCTGGCTCGTTTGGTCTTGTCCAGTGCCAAGTTTCGGCAGATGGTGGTACAGAAGGCTTCTATCGATTCTATCTGCTCCCACTGGTCTCGCCGGTTCCAGACTCTGATCATTGTTTCCTGCACCACATCTTCGGCATCCTCGCGGTTGAGAGTGATGCGAAGTGCCAGGCGGAAGAGCTCATTCTTCAGCGGCAACACGTCGGTGCGAAAACTGATCTTTTTCATCCTCTCTATTTAGTATGACGATTCACTTGATGCAAAGTTACAAAAAAACGAGAGAAAAACAAAAAAAATTTCGTTTTAATTGTTTTTCCGAGTGTTTAGCAGCTTTCCGTGTGTCTTGTTCATGGCTTGCTCTATGCTTGCTCATAGGCCTATCATAGGTCTCTCGTAGGCCTCTCTATGCGCACCCTATCTTTTCCAAGAGCATAAGGCCCTAAAAAAAGTTAGTTTGGTCAGCGAGCCCCTGAGGGCCACTCACCAAACTAACTCGGTTTGTTTTTATATATAATGTATTATTGTATGGCAATCTTCTTACCCTGGTGCAGGTAGATACCACTCTCGGTAGGTCTCTGCTGGAACTTATGTCCGTCGCGGATTCTCAGCCACAGATCATCACCATCCTGGAAGTCAGTGGGAGTGCCAGTGCCAGTAGTGGTGTTGCTCTTCTTCTTATTGTTGAGTATCCACTTGCTGTTAGTACGTTGGGCATTCTTCACATCCTTCTTTTTCTTCACGTCAACAACGACGGTCTTGACGGATTTTACTTTTGTACTGTCTGCCACCTTAGCCTTAGCGGTGCTTTGAGCGCTAACCGTAGTTGCAGAAACCAATGCCACGATCAGACTCATGGCAACCTTGGAATGCATGATTCCCTTGCAAAGGTTATTAGCTTTCATTTCGGTTGAAATTTATTATTTGTGTAGGATTTATTTAATCGCTGGCAAAGTTACGATATATTTTTGACATCTCCAAGAAAAATGTCAATTATTTTAAGAATTACAATTTATTTCTACATATATAGACTATCAATATAAAGTACCATCAAAATGCTTTTCTTTTTCTGTATCCTATTTTCAAATTACATTCTTTGATGAAATATTTTTCTCTCTTTCCCCCATTATATCATGTTTTTTGCAGGGGTTACCCTGCAACCTCCTGTTTCTTCACCTTCTGCGGGTAAAACTCAAATATAATTTGGTTTTTCTCTTTTATTCGTACCTTTGAGCTGCGCTCTAAAGTACTCTCGCTCGGAAAAAGCCAAATAAATTTGGTTTTTCTCTCGCTTATTCGTACCTTTGCCAACGATATGCATCATGTATCTATTGACATAATACGCAACTTCCAGTTTGCAGACTGTCTGTTTCTTGGCGGCATGCACGCTACTGCTGGCCTTCCTGATGCTGCGCAGAGGAGGGATGGAGCGTGAGGTGAACCGCGCTCGATGGCTCATGGTGGCCAGCACGGCACTGCTGATGCTGCACTTCCTGTTGCAATACACGCTAAAGCTACGCACCCTGGGCTATTCACAACCCCTGCAACTGAACCTGCTGATGTTTATGCCTTCTGCTTGGTTGATGAGTCTGAGCGTGTTGGTGCTGCAACGACAGGGGCGGCTGAGCCGCATGGAGTGGATGACGGGCGGCGCGGCATGGGCAGTGACCACGGTGCTGATTGTGCTCGCGTCGATAGGCGACGGCGAGCCGTTCTTCTGCGACACGCTACGCATGGTAGAGAATATCGGTGCCGTTCTCTACTTCGCCAGTCAGTGCTTCTATATGTATCACCAGTTGAGGGAACTGCGGCGCATGCACCACTCGCTGGACAACTATTACGACCGCGACACGGCGGGCAAGCTGCAGTGGATGCGGGTGAGCATCTGGATCATGGCGGTGATGGCGCTCTTTGTGCCGCTGGCCATCATCGTCTCGGGACCTGTCATGTTCCTCTTCGGCATCGTTATCCTCACGGGCATCGGCTATTTGGTCATCAGCTTCCGCGACTATGTCATCAGCAAGGATGTCTTCAAGGCGATTGCTGCCCAGCATAACGCGCGGCGCAGTGGCACGGACTTTGACCAGGGCTGCTCTCCTATCAGCGACGACGATCGCCAGCGTATGGATTGCGTCGTGGACAAGTGGCTGAACACGAATCACTATCTGCAGAGTGGGTTGCACATCACCACGGTGTGCGACGAGATGGGGGCTCTCTCAGCAGCAGTTGCGCGACTGGTTCTCTTCCGCGGGCTATGAGTCGTATGCGGACTGGATGCAGCAGCTGCGCATCGAGCGTGCCAAGTCGTTGATGCGTGAGCATCCGGAATATCGCACCGATTACATCGCCGCGCAGTGTGGCTTCAACAGTGAGAAGTATTTCTATCCGGTATTCAAGAAGTACGCGGGCATCACGCCCCAGCAGTTCCTCGAGAATCTCCCTTAACTCTTCATCACGCAGAATTCTTGATAAAATAATAGGTCACTATCACTGAATGACAATGCGTCCATGTAACTATGGCATTTGGCTGTCTTAATTCAACAGTAAAAAGCAGGGTAGGTAGGACCTTGTAGTAAAAAAGCACTTGCGAGAAACTCGTAAGTGCTTTATATATATTGTGGACCAGCTTGGGCTTGAACCAAGGACCTCCAGATTATGAGCTTTTTCCATAGTAATTTCACGAAATCACAAATAATGCTAAATATCGGTAAATAAATGAGTTACAAATTTTGTGTATTGCA
>CACYNE010000041.1 GCA_902775605.1 uncultured Prevotellaceae bacterium | reverse complement strand
AAATCAATTATTATGAAACTGATTATGAATTGGGTGCTCGCCGCCACCCTCCTTTGCGGCGCAGGTGTGTTTACGGCATGTTCATCAGACGATGACAATTCTGACAAGACCAATAATATCTCCGAGAAGATTATTGGTAAGTGGATGGTGGATGAACTGGAAGGCCAGAAATGTCCTACCAACTACAAAGCCGTCATCACTTTCTTGTCGGCAACGAAGGCATACGGTAGTCTTTCCGATATCAATAGCGACTCCTGGAACAACCATGCATCTGCCGACGTCGTCATCGATGGCAACAAGGTGACGCTTACCGCATACGAGAATGAGCATATCAAACATGTCACGGTGACAGAGATTTACACCATTACAGACAAGGACATGACGCTGAAATCTGATTGGAAAGCCTATTTAGATGGCAAAGAGATGATTAGTGAGGAATATGACAATGAACGCTATATCCGCATCAACAACGACTATGGACAGGACATCATCGGCACATGGGAGGGCAAGGTGACCAGCGCGGAGGACGAGCACACCGACGGCGAAATGCACCGCTGGGAGTACAAGGCCAACGGCACCTATGTATATTATAATAAGTCAGGCGATCAGTGGGTGAACAACAACGACGCGCTGGCCGAGTACTTCGTCGACGGCACCCTGCTCTGCACCCGCTGGAAGCAGACCCAAGACAGCAAGGAGCTGCGCGAGTGGTGGGAGATTGAGAGCATCAAGGACGGCGTGATGAAGTGGACGGCCCTGCGTATGCGCGAGGACGGCACCACCTACACCGCCACGTTCCAGATGACGAAGGTGAAATAACTCGACAATCAGTACAAGGACAATCAAGGGGTCGGAGATGATGATCACATTCTCCGACCCCTTTTTTTCAAAAAGGTGATCGAGATTATCGACCACCTTATTTCTTATTTATTCCCCAAGCATCTCATAGCCCTTCGATAGAAAAGACTGCCGACAGCCAAAAGAACCACGAGAATAGTGACGACAAAGGCCCAGACATTAGTGACACGTGATGTTGCCGTGATGGTATAGTCGCCAGGAATCATCCTTTCTCCCCCCAGCCGATAGTGAATCACGTCGCCATCATACTGGCCCATGCCGGCATCAATAACCGTGCCTGGCATCTGGAGATCATAGTTGGTGCCAAAAGAAAGAAGTTGCTCGTACTGCTTAAATCCACCTTCATACGTCTGAAGGAACTGCTGATAGGCATCACTCTGGAAGACGTTGCCAATCAGACTGGTGAGATTGTCACCCAATCCTTCACCCTCATTGGCATTCAGCACGCAGGGCAGCATGACCAAGGAATCGCGGACAATGCTGAACCGCTCCTTGCTGACGGGCGGATTCTGTATCTTATCGTAATTGGAGATAATCACATTGCATATCTCGTAGAACCAGTTGGCGTTGGTCCATTGCCCAACCTTCTTTTCGATCTCATCCAGCATCTCCTTCTGCTCGGCACCACTACAATTGTATGTCAGGTCGGGCTGTCCAGTAAACCAGAACGAAGCCGTGTCGGCACTCAGAAAGCGATCAAGAGGAATGGGGAACAGAGCTGGGCCATCGTAAACGAACGTCTCACTGAAGGTATAGTCCGTATAGAACCACTTGAAGTGTTTCTCCAGCATGCTGCTGGCCTTGACATTTTCCACTTCTTGCAGGTGAGATCGCTCTGGCCTATAGAGTTGCGCACTCATTTCCTCCACGCTTTGATACTCTTTCTTCACATGAGCCATCAGCATATTACCTAATGGTTTACTGAGGTCTTGTGCCTGCATACTGTCCAACTGAGACTCCTTCAGTGGAACCGGATAACGCACGGAGTCTGCTCCAAGAACCGACCAACTTCGTTCCCATGTCTTGTCCACAATGCTGTCATAGTCTTCCTCAGGCTGGATGCCCAGCCATTGTTGTGTGGAATGGAAGGTGTATTCACGACTGCAAGTGCCGTCTTCATGAATCACGGTGAGCATGCGATCGTCCTTATTACTGCACGATGCCAGGATGACAAACAGCATCATGGCTGCTATGATATTAATGTTGGCTTTCATAAATCTTCTTTTTGATTAAACTATAGGTGGTCTGTTGTCCCTTCTTCCGCTCCATGTAGCACGTATATATTTCCCCGGGTGTGCTACCTTCGCAGAGCGAGGGTGTGTTTGCGGATTGATGAATGGTGACAGGCGTTACGGGTGTCTCATCATTGACAATGAAGAATAGGCCCAGCAGATAGGCGGCAGCCACCGACGAGATGATGCGGAGTGCCATCAGGATGGCATGCGACTTCTTGGCTGGTACCTCCTGAGAAGCCACTTGCTCAGGCAGACTATCCATAATCAGGTCGGTCAGCACATCAGGATCTTCGATGGCAGGCTGACGTGCGGTCTTCAGTTTCTCTAATATATCGTCTGTCTTATTCATATCCTAAATCCGTTAATCGTTTACGAATGGTTTGTCGAGCCACATACAGATTGCTCTTCACTTGCTTGGCATCCAGTCCTGTTATCTGTTCCACCTCATTTGAAGGCAGTCCCTCCAATTGGCAGAGGGTAAATACCAAGCGTTGCTTTGTGCTAAGTCCTTCAGCCAGTGTCCTGACGATGGAAACCCACTCTTTGTTCTCTAAGGCCAGCAGGCCGTCGCCATCAGAGGCGAAGCGATGCAGGACCTGTTTGTCATCTGGCAGGGCGGTGATACGCCGGAGGCGCTTCAACCTGTTAAGACACAGACGCGAGGCAATGGTATATACCCACGTCGAGAAGGTCTGCTGCACATCATAGTTCCTGATGCTTTGCCACACTCGGATAAAGGTCTCTTGCACCATATCCTTTGCCTCTTCCTCGTCGCACATCATCTTCAGCGTCAGAGAAAAGACCATCTGCTGATAGGTTTTCACCACCCATCGGAATGCGTCTTTGTCGCCTTGTTGGCAGCGTGATATGATATCGTGCTCTATATGTATCATCTTTGTTGTTCTATATATAATACGACGAAGAACGGGAAAAGTCAAAAACTACAGGCGCTTAAAAAAGTAAAAAGGAAGATTTTTTGTTGATGATGGCGAGGAGATGCCAGCGGCGGGTGACGTAGGCCTTGGAGCGGTGGCGACGGCCAGCGTTGCAAACTGCGTCTTCCGTATCGTTGCTTCCATCTTCTCGTTGTTTTGTGATTACAGCTGCAAAGATACGATATTTCTCTGAAACAAATAAATATAAATGAATTTTTTGAAAGATGCCGATCGGAGGTCGAAGACCGACCCATACCCTATTGCCTCTGCCCTCCCCCTGAAGCCTCTGCCCACCTTCCATATTTCCGTCCCCCTGTAAGGGGGACTCCAATATGGCGTGCGAGGCTTTCAGAGCCCCGAAAGGAATATGAGGCCATGTAAGTATGTCACTTGCTTTACGATCAGACGGTCTATTACTTTCATGATTTTTTATAAGCCTTTTTCTTGTTAGCGTTCTTGCGTATCTGCGTGAGTTCCTCAATAGTAGTGTATTTGGGGGTTTCAAAGATATTTTTGATTTCTGTCTTATAGCCCAAGGCCATAGCGAGTGCTATCAGATTCTTTAGCGAGATAAGTCCTTTCTGCTCGAACCTGACAAGATTGCTCACAGCGACTCCTGCCATCTGTGCCATTTCTTCACGCGTCAGATTTTTCTCTATCCGCCTTTGTCTAAAATCCGCTGCCAACTTTAGGGCTACATCATCTTCTGACTCTAGCGTAAGATTATCAAGAAGTGATAACATATTGTTTGTTTCCATCTCTTTTCTATAGAAAGTGATTAAATATTATCAGTTGCAAACTGATACAAAGAATTCCTAAAACTAACAAATATTTTGGGCATTTTTTCGCTAAAAATTTATCGCGAAAAATTATCAATTTTACACTTAAACAGCGCGAAAATCCTTTGGATAAAGGGGATGGAATGGGCGCGTGCCGCCAGCGGCACATCTTTCGGGTCGCTTCGCTCAAAATCTTAAAAAAATCTTAGAGAAAATCTTTCAAAAATAATATATTGTCCCGCAGCAGGAAGAATCGATTTTGGGCCGTAGGCCCTTAGATTTTTAAATAGATTTTTTAGACATTCTTGCGTCCCTTCTTTAGCAAGCGTCACCCTTCGGGATGCCGAGCGGAGGTCAAAGACCCACGAGTGCTCGCAGTAATTAGAGAATTGTTTTCCTAAAGGGAAATTGTACTGAAACAACATCGCGTAGCATTGAGCCTTTAGGCTTATAAAAACACTCTATAGGCGTTGAAACTATAGTTGAAACAATATAAAAGTGTTAAATATCATACATTTTATATTAGAAACAATGTAATTTTGAAATATTATTGTAATTTTGCATGCGAAATAATATAATCTGTATGGAAAAGACAAAGTTATCAGCAGTGGTAAAGGCTTTACGCAAGGAATATGGTCTTACGCAGGAAGACCTGGCCATGAAATCTGGTGTCGGCCTTTGTTTCGTGCGAAACCTGGAACAAGGAAAGCCAACGTTGAGGATGGACAAGGTCAACCAGTTACTTGACTTGTTTAACTACGAACTAACAGCAACCAAACGGCAATGAGACAAGCTGAGGTTTATCGAAAGGAGCTCCTTGCAGGCATCCTGACAGAAGATGGAGGTGAATACCGATTCTGTTATGACAAAACGTATCTTGCACGTGAAGATGCGAAGCCTGTAAGTCTGACACTCCCATTACAGACGGAGGCGTTCGTAAGTCCTGTGTTGTTTCCGTTCTTTGACGGCCTGATACCAGAGGGATGGCTGCTTGATGTGGCACTTCGCAATACTGACATCAGCATTCTTGACCGCATGTCGCTATTACTGTTGTGCTGCAAGGAATGTATAGGTTCTGTCAGTGTGGTATCGATGAATCAGGAAGGAGGCAATCATGTGTAAATGTCTGTATTGTTACAAAGAATTGGAAGAGGGGCAGAAAGACTTCCATCCAGGATGTGTACGGAAGTTCTTCGGGACAAAGGACGTGCCCTTGCTGGAGTATAAGCATGAAGAGCTCGATCAATTAGCCGAACAGGTGATTCGTGCCCAGACCTCTCTGACTGGCGTACAACCTAAGCTGTCGTTGAACCTCAGTAAGCACGACGGTTGTAGCCGCCTGACCATCGTGGGCCTATGGGGCGACTACATATTCAAGCCTCAGACAGAAAATTACGAACAGCTGCCCGAAAACGAAGACTTGACGATGCACCTTGCAGAAGCAGCAAAGATAAATGTTGTTCCTCATAGCCTTATCCGTCTGGCTGACGGAAAACTGGGGTATATCACAAGGCGTATTGATCGTACCAAGAATGGTGAGAAAATAGACATGGAAGATATATGTCAACTCACGCTGCATCCCACGGAATATAAATACAAAGGGTCGCATGAACAGATTGCCAAGACCATTTCGCTGTATAGCAACACTCCAAAGCTCGACCTCACGAACTACATGCAGCTGCTTCTATTTTGTTTTGTCACTGGCAATAACGACATGCACCTGAAGAACTTCTCGCTCTACCGACCGACAGAGGGTTATCAACTGACGCCAGCCTATGACCTCCTTAATGTTGCCATAGCTAATCCCAAAGACAAGGAGGAACTGGCGCTTACCCTTTCGGGAAAGAAGACAAGACTCTGTATGAGTGACTTTCTGAACGCTGCAAAGACAATGGGACTGGAGGAAAATGTGGTACAGCGTCTCATTACAGGCCTTCATAAGGCGCTCCCTAAATGGCGACAGCTCATACAAGAATCTTTCCTCAGCGAAGAGCAGAAGCAAGCGTATGAAAACCTTATTGTTTCACGATTAGATAGATTAAAGCTCTAGTATAATAGATTTTTTTAAGAAATTCTTGGTTTTGGGGCAAGACTTAACATTGAAAAGTTGTAATTGCTTTATTTTCAGGTGTTTATGTTTGAATTTTGGTGTTTAACACCTAACATAAGAGTTAACATAGAGTTAACATAGACTTAACATGTTAGGTCTGTGTTAAGTCTATGTTAACTCTATGTTAAGTCCTATGTTAACTCTTGAAGGCCCTGAAATCGCTGGAAACGCCTTTAAACAGGGACTTTCTGAAAATTTTATGTTAAGTCTTCGACAAAATGCATTGTTTTTTTTTAAAAGTTTCGCAAGCTTAACTTTAGGAGCAAGGGGCAAGGAGTATTCCCAGCCTGGGACTGTTTGAGTCCCAAGGTGGGAACATTTGAGTCCCAAGGTGGGAACATTTCAGTCCCACCTTGGGAACAAAACTTATTTCAGTCTCTCATTGAGCACCATGTTCTGGCAGGTCGCCAATACGAGTCAGTTTGAAGTCGGTGGCGGAGAGCCATGTGGCGCGACACCTGTCTGGCATTTTATTCATAAAAGTGGTAACACCATAGCTAACCTTACAGTAATCTACGCGACGGCTGCTTGAATTAACAAGAACACTGTCGATCGTTATCTTTGACCATCCTTTACCCAAATCGCCACCTTCATTTCCTAATGCAGGCACACTATGATAAAACGTAGAATTATGGTTCACGGGATTATCCATATAAATCAGCACGCCTTCACCATTAGCACGGGCTGCACACTCCAGGCGATAGTAGCCGGGCTTGACAATCTCCTGACGCTCGGCGCGATAATGAAGGCGTTTTTCATTTGTCCATGCATACACATCCATATAGCGCACGCTCTCATCGCCATTATAGTATTCGCCAGCCGATGTATAAGGATTGTCGCGATAGCCGATATTCCTATGGCCCTTCAATTGGAAGCCTGTGCCTTCATAGAAGTCCTCGTCAATGTCAGACATATCTGGTTCAGAAGAACGATGTGACAGGAACTCATCGTTCTGACGATACTCAGAGCGCAGTTCTTGCAAATAGATTAGGCTTGGGAACACGCTGAACATCGACACAACCCAGACCACAGTCCAGATGATGCGCTGCCACCCCCCCATCGACTGCGCCTTTCCTGCCTTGGAAATGAGCATGTGGATAATGGCATAGATGGGAATGAAGAATGCCAACAGCACGCTGACTATGAAGATGCCCACGACCCAAGGGTGACCTATATAAGCTTCGGGCAGGTTCAGGTAATCAATCTCGAACGGCAGATTGTAGTGATTGGCACCATTGCCAACAGTAAACACCACAATGAGACTGCCTGCGATGAGCACGAAACACACCAGCAGCACCAATCCTACAATGGTGGCAAAGGCCAGGAACAAGCCCGTGAGAATCTGGAGCACCACAGAAAAGAAGTTATGCGTAGGACTGGTCATCTTGGGGGCTTTTTTCTCGACCACTACATCAGCCAAACTCTGGGGCGTCACATCCTTTCCTTGCATCTCAAGTACCTCCTTGGGTGTCTTTGCCACAGGCAATACAATGGCCAGGATGATATAGAGAAGGATAAAGGTTACATTGAAATGGAAGAAGAAACCATTCAGATGAACCAACTTGAGAACGGGAAACACGATGAAGTTGGAGGCCACGAACAATAGGGCATAGCCTATTCGCCACCAGGTGGCATCGGTTCCCGTATAGGCGGCAAAGCCCGAGAGCACACCTGCCACCATCTTGTCAAAGGGATTGCGATAAAGACTCTTGCCTGCTGTCCTCGCGCGCACATTTTCAAAGAAGTTCTGTTCTGCCTCACGGTCGCGATCCTCCCTGTCCTTGTCCTGCTTCTCCTGGTTGGTCTTCTCGTTGTTGTCTGCCTGCTTCTCATCGTCGTCGCCAGTCAGTTCCTCGGGCTTGCCAATGCGGGTGATGATGTCCTTCACATGGTCAATGGTGATGGCAACAAGGCCCTGCGCACACAACTCATCGAACAACTCGGCCACGCGTGCCTCGATGTCGTTGACGATTTCCTCGCCGTCCTCCTGCTTGCCAAACGACTGGCGGAGCGACTCGATATACTGCTGTAACAGTTCGTAGGCATCCTCGTCAATCTGGAAGAGGCGGCCACACATATTGATAGTAATATTCTTTTTCATTTTGCTTCTAATAGTTTGGGAGTGATGGTTTTCAGATAGTTAATAGTATTTGAGAGTTCTGTCCACGCGGCATCGAGTCCTTCGAGAAACTCTTCGCCTTGAGGACTAAGGGCATAATACTTGCGGGGAGGCCCCTGCGTGGATTCCTGCCACTCGTATTGCAGCAGGCCGTCGTTCTTCAAGCGGGTGAGCAGCGGATAGAGCGTTCCCTCCACCACGAGCAGCTCCGCATTCTTCAATTGCTGGATAATGTCACTGGCATAGGAAGGGCGATGCTTCAGGAGCAGCAAAACGCAGTACTCCAGCATGCCTTTCCTCATTTGTGACTTTGCATTTTCTATGTTCATAAGCACCTCAGAATTAGTTTTCTGGGTGCAAAGATAAGTATTTTTAAAGTACCTTGCAATACAAAGTACCAAGTTTTTGCCAAGAATTATATCTCTTTAACAGTTTTCCTGATTTTAGGGAACATTTTCCTGACGCGCAGCAGGGGCTGTGTCAGTTTGCCGCCCGAGATAATCAGGGTCACGGCGAAGATAACGAGGGCCATGCCAATGGCCAGGCGGACGGTCATCGTCTCGTTGAACAGCAGTACGGCAATGGCTACCGCCGTCACAGGCTCGACGGCTCCCAGGATGGCCACCGGCGTACTGCCAATTTTCTGGATGGCTGCACTGGTGCATATCAATGAGAAAGCAGTGGGGAACAAGGCCATACCGATGGCAGAGGGCCACAGTATCCAGTTATCGTTGAGCGTGTGGATGCAACTGGGGTCGAAGTTGAAGGCAAAGAGGAACAGGCCAAACACGATGACATAGAAGGTGAGCTTGAGGGTGGGAATCTCGCGCATCGTCTTGCCGTTGACGGCCACCAGATAGATGGCATACGACAGGGCCGACAGGAAGACCAAGAGCAAGCCCATGGCCGAGAGCACCTCTCCCCCATCGCCACGATACAGCAGGCCGATGCCAGTGGAGGCTAGGATGATGCAGATGATGGTGAGCCACGAGGTGCGCTCGTGGAAACCAACTGCCATGATGATGGTCACCAGGATGGGATAGATAAACAGCAGCGTCGAGGCAATGGCGGCGCCGATATAGGCATACGACACATAGAGCGTCAGCGACGACAGGGCCATGAGCAGTCCCATGATGATGAGCGGCACCACCTGATTCTTTCTCAGGCCAAAGCCACGACCACGAGCCACCAGCATCACGGCCAGCATGGGGATGGCAAACAGATAACGCAGAAACAGGACGCTATAAGCATCGATACCTGCCGACAACAGCGGCAGTGCAAACAGAGGATTCGTACCATAGCTGGCAGCAGCCAATGCTCCCAGGGTATATCCCTTCAGTGAGTTGTTCATATTTAATTGTAATTGATATAAGGTTCCAAACGGGCAATGGCTCCGGCAGAGAATTCGGGCAACAGGCTGAGTTCCTGAAGCGAATGGATGGCACCATAGAGCCGACGATAATCGACGATAGCGCGTGCCTGAGCATAACTGATATAGGGATGGCGGCGGAGCTCGTTGAGCGACAACTGATTGATGCGCATCTTCGCAGGACTCGTCTCATTCAGAGAGAAATAGGCTTTCGCCCCCTGCGGGAAGTCGGCAATCTCGTCCAGTTGGTCGATGCTCGCAAAGCCTCCCAGTTTATTTCTGTATTCATTAATCTTCCTGGCATAATAACTGCCTATGCCTGGCACCTTCTTATAGAGCGTGGTGTCGGCGGCGTTCAGGTCTATCGTCTGACCCTGGGCCAGCTTTTCCTGATAATGGCGCAGGGTGTCGCGCTCATGGGTTGGCTCCTTGCTCACCAGCGTGGAGGCCAGTTGATAGTCGGCAGAGATATGGATATAGGGCTCCAACTCGCGGTACTGCTTGGCGGTGAGGCCGTATAAGCGGGCAAAGTCGGCCTTGGTGCGATAGACGCCGCCCGCAGCCCGATACTTATAGATGTTGCGGACCATCCACGACTGCAGTCCCAGACGGAGCAGCTGGGTGCTGTCTGCCGTGTTGGGATCGAAGGCGAAGCGCTCAACGGGACGCTCTTTCTGGGCATAATACTGAGGGGCTGGCGAAGCGGGTTGTGCAGACTGTTCAGACTGTTCAGGCTGTTCAGGCTTTCCGGGGTTTCCGGGGTTTACAGAATCGGCGGTGACGTCGCTGGGCACCAGCAAAAACAGCACGCCGACCACTGCTACTACTGTCAGTAACATCAGCAGTCCGCGCCGGTCATGATGATTCAGATAATACAGCTTCTGGAAAAAGGTCATATCACACCAAACTGATGGAGGAAGATGAGCAGGATGCAGATGGGACAGATGAAGCGCACGCTGAACAGATAGAAGCCGAAGAAACGACCGCGCAAGGTGCCACCATTGGTAAACTCATCCTTCACAATATGCTTGGGCACATACCATCCCAGGAACAGACAGGTGAGCAGTCCGCCCGTGGGCAGGAAAATCTGACCCGTGAGATAGTCGAACCAGTTGAACAGCGACTTGTCGCCAATCATCAGCCATTCGCGACCATCGCCAAACGACAATGAACAGAAAACGCCTATCACGGCACAAAGAATCGTAACAAGGGTTGCTCCCCAGCGACGCGATATTTTCAGTTCCTCATAGAAGAAGGCGGTGCTCACCTCGTGAAGCGACATCAACGATGTCAGTGCGGCCAGCGACAGCAGGGCATAGAACAGCAGGGCCACCACCTCGCCCAGGAAGGGCACGCCACCAAAGGCTTGCTGGAACACGCTGGGAAGGGTGATAAACACCAGTCCAGGACCGCAATACTGACTGGCCAAATCGGGGTTGCTCATCAACTCGGGGGCGTTGGGATAGATGGCAAAGAAGGCCGGGAATATCATCAGGCCCGCCAGGATGGCGATGAGGGAGTCGATGCTGACAATCTGGACAGCCGACTTGGTGAGGTGGGTATCTTTCTTGAAGTAACTGGCGTAGGTGCACAGACAACCCATGCCCACACTCAGTGAATAGAAGGCCTGACCAAGACCGCCCAGCAACACGTTACTATCGACCTTGGAGAAATCGGGATTAAACAGGAACGAGATGCCTTTGCCGGCACCGGGCAACAAGCACGACGCCACGGCAATGACAACGAGCAGGATGAAGAGCAGGGGCATCATCATCTTTGACCCCTTTTCAATGCCTTTCTCCACACCACGCGAGATGATGAAATGACACATCAGCATGAAGACCAACATCCACACAATAGGTTTCCACGGATGCGAAGAGAAGGTGTCGAAATAGGTCTTCACATAGTCGGCATCGCCCGTCAGGTGGCCTGCTGCCGAGGCATAGATATACTGCAGGCACCAGCCCGACACCACGACGTAATAGCCTGTAATCATGAAACCAGTAAACACACCGAAGAGTCCGATGAGGCGCCAGGGCGTGCCATTGGCCAGTCGGGCATAGGCGCGTGCGGTGTTCGACTGCGCACGGCGTCCGATGATAAACTCATTGAGCATGCAGGGGAGGCCTAGAATCAATACGCATGCTATATAAACAAGGATAAAAGCGGCACCGCCATTCTGTCCTGTCATATAGGGGAAGCGCCACACATTACCCAATCCTACGGCAGAGCCTGCCGTAGCCAAGATAATTCCTAATTTCGTTCCAAAGTTTGCTCTCTCCGTCTGATTCATTTCAACTTTGCAATTTTTCGCCTGCAAAATTAGCAAATAATTACGAAAACAGCATCAAAAACAACAATTTATTTATCTGCACGCCTCTTTTAATATGCCACAAGTGCCCGACGGCGTCCGAAGAAGAACGGCGACACGCGGGTCAGATCCATGAGGAACGTGATGAGCAGACTGCCTGAAATACAGATGATCAGCGACACGACCAAGAAGATGATGCCTGTGGGATCGAACGACAGCACTGACACCAACGGCTTGCAGAGGATGGTGAAGATGGGCGAGAAGAGCAGAAGCGAGAGTGTGTTGCGACCCACGAACAACAACGGACGACGATACACGAAGCCCACCAGGGGATAGGATGCCAGGGCAAAGCTGACAAAGAGATAGCACATCAGGATGCCACCTGGGGCTGACGCCTGCAGATTGGAGGGGAACAGGGCCAACAGCACAAAGGCCACCAAGGCCAGCCATGAGGGACGGAACACCTGAAGGATGGACAGACCGCTGTGACGAATGACCACACCGGCGAGGAAATAGAACGCCATGGTGAGCGAGATGACATCGCAGCCAAGAGCCAGCAAGGTATAGACGAGTCCGAGGAGTATCATTCGCGATATGGACGAGAAGGAGGTCCACAGGCGGAACACACCGAAATAGGCCAAGCCACAGATGACCAGCGTATGGAGATACCAATAAGGACCAAGGGGATGAAGCAGCAGTTTCTCGAAGAACACGCCCACCGTCAGGTTATCGATATGCTCGCGGATGGGTAGCATCGAGGCCATCACGGTATAGCCACTCTCCATCACGACATAGGGGATGAAGTAGAACAGCAGGGTGTGCAGATACTTGCCGGCGGTTTTCCCTACGTTCATCAGATAGCCCGACAGCACCAGGAACACCGGCATGTGGAACGTATAGACCACCTGCTTGGCATAAGGATATGACTCGCCAATATAGACCAGATGAAAACTAATCATCAGGACAATCAACAGACACTTGAGATAATCCAGTTCCTCTATGCGATGGCGACCGACCGCCTCTGCTTCCTTCATGAAATTGTGCTTTTTAGTTTATTCCGTTGCAAAATTACGAAATTATTTGTAATTTTGCACCCCACTTACACATTATTTCAATTCATTATGCTGTCAATCATCAAGAGATACCCGTTGTCTATCCTCTGCATCGCACTCGTCTGGTACCTGTCCATCTGGTTTATGCCTCCAGAAGAACTTGAGCTGCCCAGCATCAACTTCCTGGACAAATGGACGCACTTCGTGATGTATGGCGGAACTTGCTCCGTCATCTGGCTGGAGTATCTGCGTCATCATGCCACCATCGACAAGAAGAAGCTGTTCTGGTGGGCGTGGCTGGCACCCGTTGTGATGGGCGGTATCATCGAGATTGTACAGGGCACCTGCACAGAGACCCGCTCGGGCGAGTTCATGGACTTTATTGCCGACGCGGTGGGCTGCACGCTGGCAATAGGCGTGGGACTGGGTGCAAAAAAAATGTGGAAGAGAGGTTAAGCCTCGTCCTTCCACAACTTATAGGGATTCTTCAGGAGGTGTGAGTTATAGTAGCGGCGATCGCCGGTCACCTCCTTGTCGATAAAGTCCAACTTCTCGTAAGGCTCATCAGGAGCAGACAACTCCACCTCGGCCATCACCAGTCCTTCGTTGTCGCCATAAAACTCGTCCACCTCGAAGGTGTGCTTGCCACTGGGCACCAGGAAGCGCGTCTTGTCGATGAAGCCACCAGCGCAGAGCTTGAAGAGTTCTTCAGCCTCATCCATCGAGATTTCTTTCTCAAACTCATAACGCCCCAGGCCGCCATCGTGCGAAGGTCCCTTGATGGTGAGGAATGCCTGATCATCACGCGTGCGCACACGCACCGTGCGTCCTTTCTCACTACAGATATACCCTTGCTTGATTCGGAAACTCTTGTGTGCGCGACGCTTATAGTCGTCGCCGCGCACCAAGAATTTGCGTTCAATTTCCATGCCACTCATGACTTAAGCATATTTAAAGATGCTGTAAGCACAGAAAGCAATGGCCAATACGACGAAGACGCCAAAGATCCAGTTCACGACCTTACGTCCATCCTGCTCCTGCTTCTTGGCAAAAGCCTCACGTTTTTGATTCACTTTCTTGTTTGACATAATAATTTTATTTTTAGGGTTAGTTATCAGTCTTCATCAGAAACGGGGAACTCCATCAGATAGGCTTTAATAAAGCCATCGAGCTTACCGTTCATCACGCTTTCCACATCGCGGGTCTCGAAGTTGGTGCGATGGTCCTTCACACGCTTGTCGTCGAAGACATACGAGCGAATCTGAGAGCCCCACTCAATCTTCTTCTTGCCAGCCTCAATCTTGGCCTGCGCCTCCAGGCGTTTCTTCATGGCGCGGTCGTAGAGTTGCGAGCGGAGCAAGGCCATGGCGCGCTCCTTGTTCTTGGGCTGGTCGCGCGTCTCGGTATTCTCGATGAGGATTTCCTCTTCCTCGCCAGTATCGGGGTCGGTGTACCAATAGCGCAGGCGCACACCCGACTCCACCTTGTTGACGTTCTGACCACCGGCACCACTGGAACGGAAGGTGTCCCACGAGAGTTTGGCGGGATCGACATACACCTCGATGGTGTCATCGACCAGAGGAGATACGAACACTGAGGCAAACGAGGTCATACGCTTACCCTGGGCATTGAAGGGCGACACACGCACCAAGCGGTGCACACCGTTCTCACTCTTCAGGAAGCCGTAGGCATATTCGCCGCCCTCAATCTGCATGGTGACACTCTTGATGCCAGCCTCATCGCCGTCGAGCAGGTTGGCAATGGTCACCTTATAGCCGTGAGCCTCGGCCCAGCGCATATACATACGCATCAGCATCGATGCCCAGTCCTGAGCCTCGGTACCGCCAGCACCAGAGTTGATCTTCAGTACACAGTCCATAGGGTCCTCCTTCTGGCGCAGCATGTTCATCAGCTCCAGTTCCTCGATGGCGTCGATGGCCTTCTGGTAGTTCTCGTCCACCTCTTCCTCGGTCACCATCTCGTCTTTATAGAAATCAAAGGCCAGTTGCAGTTCATCGGCCTTGGTACGCACGTCATTATAGCCATCAATCCATTTCTTGATGGCCTTCACTTTCTTCATCTGTTCCTCGGCGCGCTTGGGGTCTTCCCAGAAGTCGGGAGCCTGTGTGCGGAGGTCTTCTTCCTCCCACTCTATCTGTTTCTGATCTATCTTCAGATAATGAAACAGCTTTTCTGCTCTGTCTAAAACGTCTTTTAATTGATCTTGCGTTATCATATTATTCTAAATGAGAAATAAGGAACTACTCGGCATACATTGCATCGATTTGTTCCTTGTAGTTTTCGTTGAGCACACGACGCTTGATCTTCAGCGTGTTGGTCAACTCGCCACGCTCCATAGAGAAGGCTTGAGGCAACAAGGTGAAACGCTTCACCTGCTCGTAGTGAGCCAACTGCTGCTGCAGGGTGTCGATGCGCTCAGTCAGCATGCGGATGATGCGCTTGTCGTTGCAAAGGTCCTCACGACTGTTGAATGCGATATCATGCGTGCGTGCATATTCCTCCAGCAACCTATATTCCGGCACGATGAGAGCCGAGACGAACTTACGCTGGTCGGCGATGATGGCGAGCTGGTCGATATACTTGTCAACCAGCAACTTCGACTCAATCATCTGCGGTGCGATATACTTGCCGTTCGAGGTCTTGAAGAGGTCCTTGATGCGCTCCTTCAGGAACAGCTCGCCGTCCTTCATATAGCCTGAGTCGCCCGTGCGGAAATAGCCGTCCTCAGTGAACGACTGGCGGGTGATATCATCACGGTTATAATAGCCACGGGTGATGGTGGGACCCTTCAGAAGAATCTCGCCCTCATTACTAATCTTAATGTCGATGCCTTGGATGGGATGACCTACAGAGCCCAGTTGGAAAGGCTTGCCTAAGTGGTCGCATGATACAGTGGCTAAACTCTCGGTCAAGCCATAGCCCACCACCATGTTGATGCCGATGGCATGGACGAACTCCTCCACATGGGCAGAAACGGTGGCACCTGCCGTGGGGAAGAAATGCGCATTCTCCAGGCCCAGCTCCTTGCGAACCAATGAGAAGACGGTCTTGTTCAGCAACTCATACTCCAGATGCAACGTCAAGGGCGGCTGTTTGCCAGCAGCCAGATAGTCGATGTTATGCTTGCGACCCACCTCAAAAGCGTGGCGGAAGAGTTTTCTCTGTACAGCGCCGCTGGTCTCAATCTTCTCCTGTACACCCTGATATACCTTCTCCCAGAAACGAGGCACACTACTCATACACGTGGGATGCTGCTCGCGCATAGACTTCTGCACCTCCTGCGGATAGGTGTTCACGATGAGACGGGCACCCACGCTGATGCACAGCAACGCCCATCCACGCTCGAAGATATGCGTAAAAGGTAGGAAGTTCATCACACGGTCATTCTCGTCAACGGGCACATCCTTGTGGTTTGCCTCCATGGCGGCATGGAACTGACCCATGCTGAGGATAACACCTTTGGAGTCGCCTGTGGTGCCACTGGTATAAAGGATATTGGCCACATCATCCATCGTGGCTGCCTTCTGTCGCTTGGCCACCTCCTCTTGACGGGAGAGACCCTCACCCATCTTCAGTAGGTCGGTGAACGACATCACCGTGGCATCGCCCTCGGGCAATTTCACAGCGGGGTCGAACACGATGATACGCTCCAGCGAACGACACGTGGGGAACACGCGACGTGCCTTCTCAAACTGCTCCTGCTCGCCCACGAAAAGGAAGCGAATCTGAGCATCGTTGATCATGAACTGTATCTGCTGCTCACTGCTGGTGGCATAGAAGGGAATGGTGACGGCACGAATGCCCCACGCACCGAAGTCGGTGAAGAGATATTGCACCGAATTTTGCGAGAAGATGCCGACATTTTCCTGAACACCTACACCCAACGCAAGCAGGGCGTCAGACAATTGCTTGACGACGCCCGAGAACTGATTCCACGTACACGATTTCCACTGTTGTCCCCCGAAGTTCTTGTATATCAGTGCCTCGCGGTCGCCATATTTTGCGGCCACATCGTGCACCATTCGGGAGAGATGGCTATTGATTTGCATAGTAACCCATTTTAAATGATGATGCAAAATTACTCAAAATAGGTCAGACTGCCAAATCTTTCACCAACTATTTTGTGGTAGCGGTCGTTCAGTCAGCGAATGTATTTGAGAATGAGCCAGGTACCCAGCACCTGAAGGAGCAGACCAGGCCATCCGACGATGAAGTCGGCCACGGTGGCATCGATGCCGCCTGTGAGGGCCAACTCGCCCATGCAGCCAAAAGCCTTGCTGGCCATTACCACGCCAATCAGGAGCAACAGACTAACGGCCTTGAATTGCTGAGCCACCAAACCAGCCACCACAGCCAGCACGGCGAGTTTCAGGGTCATCACGGGCAATACTTCCCAAGCGGGCATACCCGTCAGCGAATGGTTCACCAGTGGTGACAACAGGGCTGCCAAGAGTCCCGTCTTCCAGCCAAACTTATAAGCGCCGGCAAGGATGACCAGCGACAGGGGCGAGAAGATGATGCCGCCCTGCGGAATAAGGTGAAACAACTGAGGGAGCACCAGGTTGCAAACGACGAACACCGCAGTCCACATATAGGTCTTCACCTCGTCATAGTTCAATGCATACAATCTAACATTTGCTTCCATAGTTTTACGTTTTATGCTATTTTTTACAATTTACCTTTATCAAAAGTCCACGCTCACGCCACCCATAAACGTTGCACGCGGCATGGGATAACCAGCATTGATCTCATACTTCTTTGCCAAGAGGTTCTCGCCACGTGCCCACAGTCCGACGTTCTTCGTAACGGCATAGTTTACTGAGGCATTCAGCAGCGTAAAGTTCTCCTTGGTCTCGTTGTCGCCCACCTCAGTGTAGAGGTTCTTGATGGCCTGCAAGCCCAGCGTGGCCGACCACTTGTCCTTGTGGAAGTCGATGCCCAGATAGGTTGCACCCTCGGGAGCAGCAATCACCTTGTTCTTCATGTGGAGATAAGAAACGTTCCATGCCAGATTGACGTATTGCACCAAGGGATATTTCGCCTCGGCCTCCACGCCCCAGTTCTCTATCTCGCCCGTATTGATGTTCTTGGGTGTGCCACCCACGGTAACCGTCTGAATCATGTTGTCGCCCTTGATATAATAAGCATTCAAGCCATAGACAAAACCGTCGTCCATGCGCTGACGCCACGACAGTTCGTAGTTCCACAGGCGCTCAGGCTCCAACTCATCGTTGGCCGACTTATAGAGATACATCTCCTTGGGTGTGGCATGACGGAAGCCCTTGCTGGCCATTGCCTTGATCTCGCCCGTTGCGGTGGGACGCACCACAACACCTGCCTGGGGCACCCACTCGCTGCCAGCCACAGAATGGTGGTCATAACGCAGACCAGCATCGACGGTGAGCCAAGAGAGGAGGTCCTGACGGAAGTCCACATAGCCTGCAAACTCGTCGGCATGCGAGTGTGAGCTCTGCATCAGGCGCTGCGGAGTGGTAACCACCTCGCCCGTCTCGCGATTGGTATAATAGGCGCGTCCGTAGATGTGCTGATAGTCAAAGCCAACGGTGGTACGGTTGCCAGTGAACAACTGAGCCGACTGATAGAGAGAGACGCCCGACACGGCATCCTTCGAGCGGAACAGGTCGGTCTGGGGTTTGCCGCCCACGGCATTATAACCATCGTTAATCTTATGGCGACCGAAGTTAGAATAGACGCTCAGCGCACCATTTGTGCGACTGTATCGGTTTGACAACGTCGCCGACACCTCGCCACGTGTGATATATTGGTCGTTCTCCAGTTTCAACTGACTCTCGGAGCCTGGGTTAGACGCATTCCAGTGGGTGACGTTGCCGCCCACCGAGGCCTTCCATCTGGTATCAATGTCATAACTCACCTTCAGCATGCCACCATACTGCTCAAAGCCCATGTTGGGACGATGGTTGTCTGAACGGTTATACTGACCAGCAACGGTGGTGGTAAAACGTCCCAAGGCAGCTTCGTTCGAGGCTTCGGCCTGCACGGTGCCATAACTACCAGCACCCAGGCTGGCATGGGTATAACTGCCATGCTCAAAGAACAGGGGACGGGTGACGATGTTGATGACACCGCCCATGGCGTTAGAGCCGTATATCACAGAGGTAGGGCCACGCAGTACCTCCACGCGATCTGCCATCAGTGTCTGATAGCTGTCGCTGAGGGGATGGCCGAAGATGCCCTGATACTGCGGATGACCATCGATGAGTACCAGCATCTGACCAGCACCGCCCGAGATGCCGCGCAGGTTGATACCACCTGCCGCACCCGTTGAAGCACCATAGCCCATCATGCCACGACTGGTTACAAAGAGGCCAGGCACCTGCTGCATTGCCGTGGGAAGGATGTTCGTCTGGTGTTCCTTGGTCAGGGTCTCGCGGTCGATGACGGTCACAGTCATTGGCAGGTGACGCACGTCAACGGGGTTGCGTGTGCCTGTCACCACCACTTCGTGAAGGGCCCACGCCTGATCTGCCGTGATGCCACCAGCAATTCTTCCTGCCTTTACAGAATCTGTCTGAGCCTGGCAGACTGTTGCTGCCGAGAGCATCAGGAAAAGGGAAATACGTTTCATATTATTAGTTTTCAATCATTGGTTTATATTCTTTGTACTGTCTCTCAGTTCCAGGTTGGCCTTCACGATGATGTGCTGCACACTCTCGTCGCCGTTCATCTGGTCTTGCAACAAACGGAAAGCCTTGATGCCAATCTCGCGGAGGTTCTGTTTGATGAACGACACGCGCGGGTGCGACATCTCCGACACCCAGTCGGTCATATAGCCTATCACAGCCACGTCTTCCGGGATGCGCAGTCCTTGACTGGCCACGGCCTGAAGAACAGAGATGGCCAGCAGGCCGTGTGTGGCAACGATGGCGTCGGGTGGCTCTGGCAGGCGAAGTAAGTCCAGCGTGTCGGTCAATCCCGAGTTATAACTGATGTGATGACATTTCACCAGTTCCGTGCGAATGGGCATATTATGCTCGCGCAAGGCCTCCAGATAGCCGTGCTTGCGGTCTATCGTCTGCTTCAGTTGGTTGGTGCCACCCAGGAATGCGATGCGCTTGGCACCACCCTCAATCAGGTTGTTTGTGGCATGGCGTGCCGAAGCCACATCATTAATCATCACCGACGAGATATCCAGATCGGGCACGCGGTCGAAGATCACCACAGGGATGTGATACTGACGCAGGCGCAACAGATGGGTGAAGTCCTGCGTGTCCTGCGACGGACAGATGACAACACCCTCCACATGCATGTTCACCAACAGTTCCACACAGTTCACTTCGTTCTCATAAATATCGTTGGAATCGGTAATGATGCACATATAGCCGGCACTGCGCGCCTCTGCCTCGATGTGCTTCACGATATGAGCATATTGGTTGAATGCCACGTCGGGCACCACGATGCCGATGGTATGTGTGGTGTCGTAGCGCAGACTGACGGCAAAGGGATTGGGCCTGTAGCCACCCTCCCTCGCCAACTTCTCAATCTGCTCCTTCAGTTGGGGGCTCACGCCCTCCAATCCCCTTAGGGCTCTTGATACGGTGCTGACATTAACACCCAGTTGACGGGCAATGTCGCGCTGAGAAATTCGCTTCATAGGTTTCTAATTTCCCGCAAAATTACATCGTTTTCTGATATAATAACGCAACAAGCATACAAAATGTTGCGCAACGGGTTGCGAATTCTCCGTAGTAGCCTATGGATCAGAACTTATAATCTACGCCGATACCGATAACGTGGTTGGTACGAGAATACACCTCATTGGCCGACCAGGGCGTACCCTGATAGTTGGTCTGCTCCTTGGTATAGTCGCTGTAGATGGTGCAGAAATAACCGGCATTCAGGCGAACCTTCTCCGTGATGTTCCAGGCACCGCCCAGACCCACTGACCAGCTGTCGCAAGCAAACGAGGTGTTGCTCTGATAGTCATCGTCAAGACCGTAGTCGGTGCGCTGTCCGCCACACGACACAGTAAACTTGTCGTTGATGTCGTATTCCAGTCCCAACAGATACTCGTCGGTGCCGTGGGTCAGGTTCTTCTGACGATCACCAGCCATCTTGGCGTGCTTGTCGTCGAAGTTGTGATACTCCAGTGTGGCACGCAGCTGCGGAGTAATCTCATAGCCCACTGCCATCGACAGCAGAGCGGGCATGTCATAACGAGTCTTGGCACCATCCTCATAGGGAGCCACCTTATCGCCAAACTGTACCAGTGCAGTCTTTCCTGTGATATAGGGCACCTGAGCGGCCGTGGCGGGGTCGGTGTTCTTGATGGTAGCATCCAGTTGCTTAGTGTCGTTCTCTGTGTTGATCTTAGTGCGGAACTCATAACGAAGAGCAACGGTCAGAGGACCTTCATGGTAGTCGAAACTGACAATAGGTGTGAAGCCCCAGCCTTTCTGCAGGCAGTCGAGCTGCAAGTCTATCAGCTGCTGGCTACCGAGAGCGGGAAGTGTTGTTGCCGTCACATGTCCACGGTTATAGCCGTCATAATAGTTAGCACGCACACCCACGGCAGCAGCGATATTATCCGTGAACTGATAGGTGAAATTCAGCTGACCGCCATAGATATATTGCTTGCCCTCCATCTTCGAATCAATATTATATTTTTCGGGAGTCATCGGACCACCAACAGCTGCTGGCAGTGCCTTCGTTGCATCCAGCAGTTTGGCCATCACCAGCATATTAAACATGGGGATACCATCGTCATACTTCACAAAACCACCGCTACCCACAATACCAATCATACCTGACACAGCCCAATTGTCCTGCTTATAGGCAGCAAACAGAGCAGGAACAATAGGTGCCGAAGCCTTGCCAGGAAACTTCTGGTCGATATTCACGCCTGCATATTTCATCGCAGGCACAGCCAGATAATTCTGAGCAGACAACTCAATGTCGCGGTTCTGCCAAGGTTTCTGGAAGTTGAGTGAGAACTGCAAGCCTTCATAGCCCCAAGCCAAACCAGCTGGGTTGCTGAAGGCAGCATCGATATCAAACGAGGCTCCGCGAGCCATCATACGGTCAAAAGCAATGTGATAATTGGTGTTGGTCATCAGGCCTCCGGCCTTTGCGGTGAACGTCATGCAGAGCATCGTCACCATCAGAAAATAAATCTTCTTCATTACGCTTGTTTTTTTGATTGATTTTTCTGGGTGCAAAGTTACAAAGAAAATCGTAAACTGCCGAATTTTCAACAAGAAAAATGCGCAAAACGAACAATAATTATAACATAAATAAATGACCACCGGTCTTCCCAGACAAGTGGTCATTTATGAAAAATGCTATGATATTTAACCTTTTCTGTGTTGGATTAGATGGTGCAAAGATACACTTTATACGCAACAAAAAAAGTTAATCACCCTAAAAACACACCGCAAAGCGTTGCGCACAAATACATATTTTTTGTTCATTTTGCGAGAAATTGTTTCTTTTCAATTTTTTGTTGTATCTTTGCCGTCGGAAACCCTAAAAAGAAGGAATATGACGACACTTATCATTGGACTGCTGATTCCCCTGCTGGGCACCATGCTTGGCTCTGCCTTCGTGTTTTTCATGCGCGACGAGATGTCTCCGCGAATGCAAAAAACGTTGCTTGGCTTTGCGTCGGGCGTGATGGTGGCAGCATCGGTATGGTCGCTGCTCATCCCGTCGATGGATATGGTGGCCGACAGCGGACGATGGTCTGTGCTTCCTGCCGCCATCGGATTCCTGCTGGGCATGGGTTTCCTGCTGATGATTGACGAAGTGACGCCCCACCTCCACATAGGCACCGACAAGCCCGAGGGCATGCGTTCGCACCTCTCAAAGACAGCCATGCTGGCCCTCGCCGTCACCATCCACAACCTGCCGGAAGGCATGGCTGTGGGCGTGGTCTTCGCCGGTGCCGAGAGTGGCATGTCAAACATCTCACTGGCCAGTGCCGTGGCTGTTGCGCTGGGCATCGCCATCCAGAACGTGCCCGAGGGGGCCATCATCTCCATGCCCATGCGGGCGGCGGGCAACTCTAAGTGGAAGTCATTCGTGATTGGCTCGCTGAGTGGCGCCGTGGAGCCTGTAGGTGCCCTGGCCGTCCTCCTGTTGGCCTCGCTGCTGACGCCCGTCCTCCCCTATATGCTGGCCTTTGCCGCAGGCGCCATGTTCTATGTGGTGGTCGAGGAACTCATTCCCGAGGCCTCCAGTGGTCAGCACTCCAACCTCAGCACCATTGGTTTCGCCATCGGCTTCGTGCTGATGATGGTGCTCGACGTGGTGATGGGATAAAACGACCATAAACACAAGCGGTCCCACACGCCCTGTTGATAATCAGTCCATATTTAAGGACGAGAAGGGCGACCTCTACATCAATTGCACCGGCTCGTTCGGCTATATCCCTGGCCTCGACGCAGGCATAGCGCGCATCAAGAAGGGACAGACGGAGTTCGACGAGTCGTACTGCATCAACTTCACAAAGACTAAGGTCGAAGGCCTGCGCTGCGATTACATGAACATACTCGCTAAGTGCCACTACGTAGGCAACGGAAAACTCTATGCCTACGGATTTGCCTACGCCCTCGACCCCGACAATCCCAACACCTACATTGCACGCCTTGGTGTGCCCGTCATCATCGACCTCTACAACAAGTCGGCAAAGGTCATTGAGGGTCTGCCCCTCTCCAACGGTCACGGCATCGCCATGGGGCGTCATGGCAACAAAATGGTATATGGCTCTGCCAATGACGAGTACAATGGCTTCTCTACCGTTGATCTCATCACTGGTCAGGTAGAGACCAAGGTCGCCACCGTCGATGGCTTCCCCTCGTTCTTCTATAGTTTCGAATAAAAGCCGAAAATAAACAAAGATGAGACCCAAGCCCTTTGGTTTGGGTCTCATCTTCGTCTTGGTAAAAAAAAGATGAATTTTCTTAAGCGGATGATTATTTGCTGATTTTGATAAAGAAAAAACTATGCCTTGTGGTTATAGTACCTGATGAACATGGCTACGCCAATGAAGGTAAGCAGGAACTCGAGGGTTACAATGAATAAATAAATCATAAGCATTACGTTTTAAAAAAATAGATACTTGAAAAAGGGGAAGAGCCTGTCTCACGACAGGCCGTCCCTAAACTTATATAATAATACACGTATGCGCAGACAGCGCACCAACACACAAAGAGAGACTTATGCAGTCTATTTCTGTATATTCCACGAAGATGATTATTGCGCCTCACGCCCTTACATCGAGGGTCGCTCGGCATTTACCGATAAAAGGCTGGTCTTCAGACTTTCCTCCACTCCCAAACGCCTTCTCGCCCAAGCGGACAATGGCTTTACTGCTTAGGAGCCATAACGGAGTTCACTGCTGCGGGACAGTCGGAGATTCTCACTCACATTCCCAATTAAGCACAGCTAAGTGCACCTTTACGGGCGACTCTTTCCAGAATCGCGCTGCAAAATTAGTATAAAATGTGGGAATAACCAAATTATTTTATTAAATTTGCACCCGATATCTCAAAAACTATAAATAAATACAAAAAATTACCTATGAGACATGTATTTCATTTTGTGACTGCAGCCTTATTGCTGCTCGCGAGTGGAGCAAAGGCCCAGACGGCCAGAGAATTCACCCTAAACCTCACACCCGACGGCAAGGCACAGATGGTGTGTTTCCTGCCGCAGACACCTAACGGAAAGGCCATTGTGGGCATTCCGGGCGGTGGTTACTCCGTTCTTTCTAACACCCACGAGGGCACCATGGCGCACGAATGGCTGAACCAGCAGGGCATCGCCTATTTCGTGGTGAACTATCGACTGCCCGACGGCGACCGCACCAAACCGATGGGTGACGTGGAGCAGGGTTTCCGCATCGTGCGCGACTCGGCCCAGGTGTGGGGCATCAACCCGCAGAAGGTGGGCATCATGGGATTCTCGGCTGGCGGCCACCTGGCATCGGTCATCTCGACTCACTCGCCTGCTGAGGTGCGTCCAAACTTCAGCATTCTGTTCTATCCCGTCATCTCGATGGACGAGAACGTATCGCACAAGTGGTCGTGCCGCAATTTCCTAGGCGAGGAAGGACAAAAGGACGCCTCACTGGTGCGCGAATTCTCAACGATGAACGCCGTGCGCAGCCAGGAGACGCCCCCTGCTTTTATCATCTTGTCGGGCGACGACAACCTCGTGCCGCCACTCACCAATGGTCTTGAGTATTATATTGCTATGAGAAAAGCCGGCAACGAATGCACGCTGCTGGCTTATCCTAACGGTGGTCACGGCTATGGTTTCGGCCCTTGGTTCAAGTACCGCAACGAGATGCTGGGCACGCTGGGCAAGTGGCTCGAAACGAGATAATCACTTCAGCTGCCACTCATCGCGCCAGTGGATGACGGGCTTGCCGTCCTCGAACTCGATGGGCAGCCACACATAACGGGCGTCGATGGGATGACGCGGCCGCCAAATGTCGGCCATAAAGATATATTGACCTTCGATGGGGAGTATGTAAGTGCTCTGTCCGTCGAAGGTTTTTTCTGCCTTCG